>CAZTOU010000025.1:45561-63715 GCA_964615365.1 uncultured Spirochaetales bacterium | reverse complement strand
TCGAACCTGCAAATGGCGGCTCCAAAGGCCGCTGCCTTACCATTTGGCGACGCCCCAGAAACCGCCACACTTTGTGCCGGACCTCCGCTCGCTTAGCGAGATCCCCTGCTATTCGCGAGCCAGGTCCGGACCGGTGGGGCGAGGTGCAACCGATCCCGGGCCTGACTTGCGGTGATTGTATCGCGGAAGAGTCCGAAAACCGTTGGGCCGCTCCCCGACATCCCGACTGCGAGGGCGCCGTTGCCTTCGATGACCTCCCGGAGCTCACGGATGCGGGGGCAGAGCCGAACCGCCGTCGGCTCGAGGTCGTTCTCGAGCAGCTCCGCCAGCGCGCGAACGCCGCCTTCCCGTAGCGCTCTAATCGAGCGCATCGTAGAGACTGCCGGAACCGGCGTCAACGAAGCCCCGGAGGCCCGGTGGGCCGCATAGACGTCGGAAGTTGCCAGTGGAACCCCGGGGTGGACGAGGAGCAGCGAGATGGCGGGAATCCCGGGGAGCGGCTCGATCTCCTCGCCGATCCCCGTCACCAGGGCTGGCTTCGGGTCCAGGAAGTAGGGGACATCGGCACCGAGGCGCAGGGCCAGATCCCGGAGCCCCTGTGGAGAGAGGGCGTCGGGGTAGATCCGGGCCAGACCGAGGAGAACCGCGGCGGCATCGCTGGAGCCGCCACCCAAGCCGGCAGCCGCCGGGATCTGCTTCTCCAGGACCAGCCGGAGCCCCGCCTCGATGCCCGCCGCTTCCAGGAATGCGCGCGCCGCCCGGACCACGAGATTGGAGCCGTCCCCGGGCACCCCGGGAGCGTCGCTCTCGAGATGGAACTCCAGGTCGCCGGTGTCGCTCGGCTCGATCGCGATCCGATCGGCGAGATCGATGGGAACGAACAGGCTCTCCAGGAGGTGATAGCCGTCCTCCCGGCGCCCCACGATTCGCAGGCCGAGGTTGATCTTGGCCGGAGCCAAGAGCTGCACTGGACTAGCCCGTCGTCTCCACGAAGCGCATCCGGAGCTCGGTGAGGAGGTTCTTGATCAGGGTGGACTCCTCCTCGCTCAGGTTCCCCTGGGTCTTCTCCTGCAGCATCTCCACCGTGTCGATGGTCTGCCGGGCAACTGGAAGGTTCGGCTGCGCGGGCTTTCCGGTCTCGGGATCCGCGACCAGTCCCATGTGATAGAAAGCCGAGGTTCCGAGGGAGATGACGAAGGTGCTGAAGTCGACCTTGGGCAGCTTCCGCTGCTCCGGCCGCTCGTGGGCCTCCGGCTCCGGAGCGCTGGGCTCTTCCTCCTCGCCCCGCTTGTCGACGATCGTGAAGCCCGGGCCCTTCGTCTCTCCGTCGCTTCCCATCAGGTCTTCTCCCCCTGGGCGGCTGCATCGAGCTGCGCCATCTCTCGGTAGGCCATCGCCACGCGCTGGATCGCCGTGATCGCCGAGCCGGCAGCCACGATCCCCAAGCTTAGCGGCAGATAGCCGGTGAGAGCGCCGGCCACCAGGAGCAGGACCCGCTCCGCCCGCTCCATGAGGCCGCTGTTGAAGTCCGAAACGATCGACTCGGCCCGGGCCTTGGTGTAGGAGACCATGACCGTGGCGATGGAGGCGATGCCGGCCAGGAGCGCCAGGTGGAGGTCGCCCACCTTGGCGTAGTGCATCAGGATCCCCAGCAGGATCGCCATGTCGACGACCCGGTCGAGAGTCGAGTCGAGGAATGCCCCGAAGGAGGTGCTGGCGGCATTGTGGCGCGCCACCGCCCCATCGACCAGGTCGAAGAACCCCCCCGCGAAGAGCAGGATCCCGCCCAGTGGAAGGGCCCCGGCCGCAAAGCTCACGGCGCCGCCGAGCGAGACCAGGACACCGAGCACCGAGAGCAGGTTGGGGTTCAGGGGACGCCGGAAGAGGAAGGGGAAGGCCTTCTGGACCGCGGAGTCCAGACTCCTCCCGAAGGTGGCCTTGATCACCACGCTCTCCTATCGAAGAAACCGAGTGAATCCAGGGAGTTACTCGTCTACGGGGGGCGGCTCCGCCGGCTCCGGGGAGGGCTCGTCTGGCTCATCCGGGCTCTTTGCCTTGTGGGACACGTCGGGGAGGTCGGCCAGCTCCTTCTCCAACTCCTCCGGATCGACCCATCCGCGCCGGCGCAGCAGCCTACGGTCGAGCTTCAGGCTGCGAGTGTGATCGTGAATCATCCAGGTTCCCTCGCGTTTTGCGAGCTGCGACCGTAGCAAATTGACACCGACTTCAAGGTTCCGGTAGCCTGCCTGGAAGTCCTGGTTTGGCGTTCGGATCTGTCTTGGAGCATCCGGGGGGATAGTCATGCGTACACTCATCCGAGTGGTTTTCGTTCTCGCGCTGGGCTTCGTCGTGGCCTGTGCCGGAAGCGGGCCCGAGGCCGAGGAATTCGGCGAAGTGCCCTCCGCCGAAGACCTCTATGCGGAGGGGCTCGCCGAGCTCGAGGAAGGTGGCGTCCGCTTCTGGTTCATCGATACGCGCGACTACCAGGGCGCCATCGACATCTTTCAGGACATCATCGACAACTACCCGTACAGCGACTACGCGACCCTGGCGGAGCTTCGCATCGCGGATGCCTACTACGACCAGGAGTACTGGGAAGAGGCCCTCTCCTACTATCGCGACTTCTCCGAGCTTCATCCGGACCACCTGAAGGTTCCGTACACGATCCTTCGCGCGGCTCGCTGCTACTACCATCAGTCCCTCCCGGCCAACCGCGACCAGTCGGCGACCAAGCAGGCCATCGCGCAGCTCGAGCGCCTGCGCGACGACTACCCCCGGGCTCCCGAGAGCGCCGAAGCCGACCAGCTCTGGCGCGAGCTCCGCACCCGACTCGGCGCCAGCGTCATGAACATCGGCGACTTCTACATGGAGCGGTCCGAATACCGGAGCGCAGCCGATCGCTACCGCTCGGTGCTGAACGAGTACCCCGGGCTCGGACTGGACGCGGAGGCACTCTTCAAGCTCGGCCTCTGCTACCGAGAGATGAACCTGGGCGACGAGGCCGCCCGCATCTTCCAGGTGATCCTGGACAACTACCAGGGGAGTGAGGTAGCAGCGGCCGCTCAGGATTTCGTTCCTGCGTCGAACTGAATTCTCCGTGCAGCACCACGGTCATATGACACGGGAAGAGCGGGAATCGTATCTCCTCGGCCGTCAGCTCTTCGAGGCGGGTGACGATCACGGCGCGCTCGAGACCTTCGGCCAGCTGCTCTCGATCCGGCCCCGCTTCGCGGATGTGCACTACATGGTGGGACTCGTGCACGAGCGGGGAGGCGACCTCGAAGCGGCCAGCACCAGCCTCGAGCGCGCTCTGGAGATCAATCCGAGCTACGCCGAAGCCGTGGCCGCTCTGGTCAGCATCTACGAGCGGCGGGGGCTCTTCGATCGCAGCCGGGAGCTCGCAGAGCAGCTGATTCCCTCGGTCGGAGCGGCCCCGGGCGAGGTCGATGCCACCACCCGTGGCAAGCTGGCGAACCTGCACGCCGCGCTGGGAGACGCCCACCGCGAGGCGGGAGATCTCCGCGAAGCCATCGAGTCCTACCGCAAGGCACTGGATCGCTGCCCGGGATTCCACGACATCCGCCACAAGCTCGGAATCGCGCTGCGCGAGGCAGGCCTCCCGAATCGCGCCATCACCGAGTTCAGGCGGGTCCTCCGAACCCAGCCGGCCTATCTCGACTCCGCGGTGCAGCTCGGATTGACCTACTACACGCTCGGCCGAACCCCCCAGGCCGTGGAGGAATGGGAGTCGGTCCTCGAGCGAGATCCAGAGCGGAACGACGCACAGATGTACCTCCGCATGGTGCAGACCGGAAAGTCCACCGCGGAGCTGTAGCGTCCCCGTTAGGTGAGCTCTCGGAGCGCCTCCAGGGCGGCGTTGCGGCCGCAGGCGCCCATCACGCCGCCTCCCGGGTGGGTCCCCGCGCCGCAGAGGTAGAGGTTCCGGATCGGGGTCTGGTAACGGGCGCATCCGGGCAGCGGACGCATGAAGCCGAGGCGGTCCAGCGTCATCGCGCCGTGGAAGATGTTGCCGCCGCGGAGTGAGAAGATTCGCTCCAGGTCCGGAGGGGAGAGCACCTCGCGGTGCAGAACGCTCTCGGAGAAGCCCGGCGCCACCTCATCGAGGAGTTTGAAGACGCGATCGGCGAGGCGGTCCCGCTCCACGTCCCAGCTCGATGCCACCAGCTCGTAGGGGACGTGCTGAACGAACATCGATGCCACGTGCTTGCCCTCTGGCGCCAGCGTGCGGTCCAGCACCGAGGGAAGGGTGAGCTCGATCATGGGACGCTCGGGGATCTCGCCGCGGCAGGCGGCCTCGAAGGACCGGTCCAGCTCGTCGAGGTTGGCGGCCCCGGCGTGAATGGTGCCGGTGTGCTCCGGCCCGGCGGCGTCTCCCGTTCCGCCGGCGAAGACGGGCAGGCGATCCAGCGCCAGGTTGATCTTGGCGACCGGGCTCCGGAAGTCGAGGGACTGGATCCCCTGCAACAGATCCTCCGGAAGATGCTCGGGGGCGATCAGGTCGACGAAGGTGTGATGGGGATCGACGCCGGAGAGCACCGCCCGCGCCTCGACGACGGTTCCATCCTCGAGGATCACGCCACCCGCGCGGCCTCCCTCGACGATCACCGAGGCGATGCGGATTCCGGTGCGGATCTCGGCACCCGCTTCGCGTGCCGCGTCGGCCAGGAGATCGGAGAGCCTTCCCATGCCCCCCTCGACGTAGGCCCAGACGCCCCGACGCCCGTGGGTCTCGCCCATCACGTGATGGAAGAGCACGTAGCCCGTTCCGGGGGTGGACGGAGAGGCCCAAGCGCCGATGATCGCATCGGTCGCGAGGGTGGAGCGAAGCGGCTCGCTCTCGAACCAGCTCTCCAGCGTCGAGCGCGCCGGTCCCAGGAGAAGTGCCAGAACCCGCGGGAGATCGCGACGCAGCGAGATCGCCCCCTGCAGCAGGCGCAGCAGCGGCGAAACGTCCCGCAGATGGAGACGAGACGGATCCGGGGGTGACACGTCGAGCAGCGGTTCGACCACCCGAGCGGCGCGGTCCAGCATCCTCTCGTACTCGCCGAAGCGATTCGCATCGCGCTCGGAGAAGCGGCGGATCTCGGCGCGGCAGGCCTCAGGATCCCCTCCCAACAGGAGACCGCGCGCGCCCGGGATCGGCGTGAAGGAGGAGGGATCGCGCGCCAGCAGCCGGAGCCCCCGCTCGGCGAGCCGAAGCTCCCGCAGCAGCGCGGGTCGCAGGAGCCCCGCCACGTAGGCGGCGCGCGAGACCCGGAAGCCGGGCCATAGCTCCTCCGTGACGCAGGCCCCACCCACCAGCTCGCGGCGCTCGAAGAGCGCGGTCTTCTTCCCCGCCCTGGCGAGATAGGCGGCGGCGGCGAGGCCGTTGTGCCCGCCTCCGATCACGACGGCGTCCAGCATCGCGCGAAGTGTCGGTTAGAATGGCGCCGGGGGAAACCCGGTGGAGGCAATCACTGCCGTCGACATGGCCGCGCTCGCAATCCTGGCGCTCGCGGTGCTGCGCGGCCTCTGGATCGGCCTGATCCGCGAGGTCTTCTCACTGGCCGGCCTCGCGTCCGCCGCCATTGCCGTGCGGTTCGGTACCGCGCCGGCCGCCGACTGGCTGATGGTCGCCCTGCCCGTGGAGCTGAGCCCGCTCGCTGCACGGATCGCCGCCGGCGTGGCCATCGCCGTCGCCGTCATCGTGATCGTGGCGATCGTGGGACGCATGGTTCGGAAGGGCGCCCGCTGGGCGGGGCTGGGCTTCGTCGACCGACTGGCCGGGGGAGCGCTCGGGGCGGCCGAGGGGGCGATGGTGGTCGTGGTCCTGATGATGCTCGGAATCGCCGTGGTGGGCCGAGACTTCCCGGCCCTGGCCGATTCCCGAGCCCTCGCCATCCTCGAGAGCGCCGAGCGCCTGGTGCTGGGCACGGAGCAGACGCCGCCCCCCAGCGACGCCGGATCCGCGTGAAGACCGAGGCGCTCAAGCCGAGCTGAGCCGGTCGCGCGCGTCGTAGCGGAGCAGGGGAGGTGCGCCGCGGTGCAGACCCAGCTCGAAGTGCAGGCGGCGCGGAGCCCTTCCGAGGAGTCGAAGGCGCGCCGGTCCCGCATGGACCCCGCGCAAATGGTGCCAGGCGCAGAGTGTGGTGCGGTTGCTCTCGTCGTCCGAGCCGCCGGCGGAGCGGAAGCGGATGTGGTGATCGTGCAGCTCGCGGTAGGAGGAGCAGCCGGGAACGGTGCAGCGCCAGCCGTCGCGGTCGAAGACGCGATGCGCCGCGCGCACCTCTCCCGCACCCGAGGTCCAGGACTCCAAGGCGTGCTCCAGCATCGCGTCCAGAGCCTCGCCCTCGGTGGGAAGGTGGCCGGTGCGGCGCTCGATGTGGCGGCGAACCGTGCAGAGCACCGCGCGGAAGAGCCGGGCGGCGTCGCGAGGGCCGTTCCAGAAGATCCGGCAGGTCTCTCCGGCGCGCGTGGGTTTCGCACCCGTTTGCACGTCCCCATTCTGATGCCGATCGTGAAGGTGCTGCCGATCGTGACAGTGCTGCCGATCACGACCGGTGGTAGCTTCCCCGACGGCTTTCAGCGCCTCGGGGAGGCCCGCCGTTTCCTCGAAGCGCGCCGGATCCGTCTCGTGGACGACGAGCGCCTGCTCCACGTCCTCTCGCAGGCGGCGCACCGTCACGCCGCAGGCGTGGTCGATCCAGGCACGCTGGTGTCGGGAGGCAATTGTCAGCACCGGAACCAGTGCATGGGCCTGGACCCATGAGAGCTGCCCGTCGCGGTAGGCATCGCGGAGCAGTCCCGAGCGCCTCCCCGCGCGCTCCAGCCGGAGGAGAGCTCGCGCCTTGCGCGGCGAGATGCCGAGCCGCTCGCGGGCGTAGTGGTCAATACTGTTGAAAGTGTTGTTGAAGGTGTCGAAGCCGGTGGCGCGGTAGAGCCGACCCTCTGCGATGCGCAGCAGCAACGGCCCCATCTCTGCCTCCAGGCGCTGCTCGAGCACTACGGCGCGACGCAGGCGGGCGTCGAGTTCGAAGGCGTCGGCTTCCTCCAGACCGTCGACCAGAGTTGCGAGGAAGGGAGGGAGCCCGACGGACGGCATAGGTGTTGCGGACCGGGAAACCGTTCCGAAGGGGGAGGCTGCTTCGCATCCCTGGTCCGGTTGTGGCTCCTGCTCGGAATCCGCGCAAGGCCCCTGGCTCGCGCACCCGTCTGCCGCTCGCACCGGAGCGCCCCCTGGCGTGGGAGCGGCTGGTGCGGCTTGCGGTGCGGGCGCCGCGACGGGCGCAGGCGGCGTGGGCTCGATCTCCCGATCGAGCGGCAGCGCGGAGAGCACCTCGGCGGCGACCGCCTCCATGCATCCCCAGGCGGGGAGCGCCTCGCCGGCGACGCGCCGCGCGAGCTGCCGCGCACGCCACCACTTGGCGCGAACGGCGGGCGTGCAGCGGAGCTGCACGGTCTCGCGCTCCTCTTCGAGGGCGCCGTCTTCGTCGGTGGCCGCCGACTCGAGGGCGCCGACGTCCACCGCGCGCACCTCGCGCGCAAGGGCGCGGGCCGTCCTCTCGCCTGCGAATTCGACCCAGAGCGCCTCGTCTTCGGCACACGCCACGCGACACAGCAGCCGTGCCTTGGTCCAGCTGAGTTCGCCCTCGACCAGCCCCGCCTCGACGCGCGGAAGACGGGACAGCGCGGCGTCCACCCGGGCGAGATCCTGCAGCGAACGCGCCGAGTGCCCGGCGCGCTCGACGGCGTAGTCGCTCAGGCGCGCAAAGCCGAGCCGCTCCCAGGCGCGCCTGGCCACCAGGGCGCCCGCCACGGCCGCTAGCGCTCGCCGCAGCGGGCCACGCGTTGCGACCAGCGCTCGGAGCTCGGAGTCCGGGCTGGCGCGGGTCGGGAGAGCTCGATCCTGCGAATCGGCTGCGGAAGGAACCGCAGCAGCGGCGACTGCCACCTGAGCGACCTCATCCGGGACCGAGGAGTGAGGATCACGTCACAGGATTCAAGATAGCGAAAATAAAGCGAAAGTCAACACCTCTTCCGCCGTGTTCCGCGCCTCGGGTACATCCACGCGAGCGGCGAATGCAACAGCGGCAGCGTGAAGACCTCCACGCGCTCTGCGACCCGGCGGACCTCGGAGTCGAATCCAGGCCGGAAGGCGACATGGATATGCGACAATCGGGCAAGCTGCATCGGGAGCCCCATGGAAGAGCGGCCGGTCGTCTTCGCGTTCGGGGATTTCGAGGCGGACGAAGCCCTGCGAGAGCTCCGCAGGGAGGGGCGCCCTGTCGAGCTCCAGGCCACGCCCCTGCGCCTGCTCCTGTACCTGCTTCGGAATCGGGATCGCGTCATCTCCAAAGACGAGCTGCTCGACCGGGTGTGGTCCGAGACGGCGGTGAGCGAGGGGGCGCGCTCCACCGCGCTCAAGGAGATCCGCAGCGCCCTCGGCGACACCGGCTCGCAGCAGCGCGTGATCCAGACTCTGCGAGGCCAGGGATACCGCCTGATCGCGACGGTTGAGGAGCATCCGGCGACCGCGCCACCAACGAGCGAACCGGCGCGGGGGCCTGTGTCGCGACCCAGGCTCTTCATCCAAGAGATCCACCGGCGCTCTCTCTGGCAGGTGCTGGGCATCTACCTGGTCGGTGCGTGGGTGGCCTTTCAGGGCATCGAGGCCCTCGCCGATGGGTTGGCCATGCCAGAGTGGGTTCCGGGCTTCGCGGTGGTGGTGCTGATCCTGGGGCTTCCCATCGTCCTGGCCACGGCGTTCGTGCAGGAGGGGGTTGGAGCCGCGGCAGCGTCCGAAGCTGGGCAGGCGACCACATTACCCGGTGGTGCCGGACTGCATCTCGCTCTGACCTGGCGGAACGTCGTACTCGCCGGGGCGCTGGTGTTCGGACTCAGCGGGATCGCTGCCGCTGGCTGGCTCCTGCTCAAGGGCGAGACCGCTGGGTCTCCCGAGACCATCCGATCCATTGCCGTCCTCCCGTTCGTGGACATGAGCCTCGGTGGAGATCAGGAGTACTTCGCGGACGGGATGAGTGAGGAGCTGATCAACCGTCTGTCGAAGATCGAGGATCTCCGGGTGGTCGCCCGGACCTCGGCGTTCGCGTTCAAGGGGAAGAACGTGGACATTCGCGAGATCGGCGAGGTTACAGTATCTCCGACGCTGGGGCTGTCGTCAGTGCGGGCACCATTTTTGCTGACTCTTGCTCCGCAGCCCTCTCATCCGAGGGGCACAACCTCGCCAGCGACGGAACCTGCAACCTCACCGATCCCACCGATCTTCCCAACACCGACCCGATGCTCGGCCCCCTGCTCGACAACGGCGGCCCCACCCCGACCCACGCCCTGCTGCCCGGCAGCCCCGCCATCCACGCGATACCGCTGGGCGATTGCACCTATGACCACGACGGTGATGCCGGGACAACCGAAGTCCCGCTGAGCGAGGACCAGCGTGATGTAGCGCGACCTCAGAGCGATGGCTGCGACATCGGGGCGTACGAGTTGACCGCATGCGCGGACGGCCTCGACAACGACGATGACGGCCTCGTCGACTTCCCGGAAGATCCCGGCTGCCGAGACGCCGCGTCGGTCCGAGAGGACCCCCAGTGCCAGGACGGCGTCAACAACGATCCTGCGCAGGACGGCCTGATCGACTTCGATGGAGGCCTCTCGGCGCTCGGTTACCTGGCCGCCGACCCGGACCCGCAGTGCATCGGAAAACCGTGGAAGAACAATGAGTTTAGGCAACGATCCTGCGGCCTTGGCACCGAGCTGGCCTTGCTTCTGCTGCCTCTGATGTGGCTTTATGGGAGGAGCCGGCCTGAGCCCGATGCCGGGGAGCGCATCGGCGCCGGAAAGCTCTCGAAAGGAAAGGAGGGCGCGATGGCCTGGAAGCTCGCGCGAGCCAGCCTTCTCGGTGTGGCTCTCAGCATGGCGATCGGCTTCGCCGGACCGATTCGGGCGACGGACTGCGACCCGAGCCAGGCGGACCTGGACTTGGACGGCGTCGTCGATCCGTGTGACAACTGCCCGCCGAGCCTGTGCGCCGAGCCCCTCGACTGTGGAAACCCCGTCGTCACGAATTTCGATCCGACTTCGATGACCACGACGGGCGGGCAGCTCGACAGCGATGGCGACGGGCTGGGTGACGTCTGCGATCTCGACCTCCCTCCATGGGAGGTTTCGGCCGGGAACGCGCAGGTCTCCTGTCCCGAATGCCCTCTGGAGTGCGCGGGGCTCGGATGCCCTGGCAGCAGAGCTGCCCACTACCCGGTCGGTGCAGTGTCGCATCTCGGCCTGGTGCGGGCCTGCGACACGAGCGTCCCTGGGTTTGCGGACGGCGAGGTGACTCCCGGCTGTCACCGGGTGTGTGACCTCGACGGCGATCCTGCTACGTCCGACGAGTGGTGTCGGAAGCTCGACATCACTGTGTGGTATCCGGCCACCGGAGGGACGCCGGTCGGGCCGTCCTATTCCGTCTGCGAGACAGGCGGAACCAAGGACTCGTGCGAGGCCCGGGGCTGCGTCTGGTCCAACGACTACTTCCCCGGCTACTTCGGAGGCCCGCTTGACCTTCGCTGCCTCGCGGCGGAGGCCGCGGTCAACGCACCGCTGGTGTCGGCGGCCTCCGACCGTCCGCTGCCCGTCCTGTTCCTGTCGCACGGGGGCCCGGCCGGCCCTAGGGACCACGGGCACCTGGCCGCAAAGCTGGCGGAGTCCGGCTACGTCGTCGTCAGCGTCTCTCATCCCGGCGGCCAGTGGTTCGATTACGGATCCTATTCGGGATATCCGTTCAGCGAAGGAAGTTCGTATCAAGGGCTGTTCGCGTGGGTGCACAGCTTCATGCCGGAGATCCCGCTTCTGGAGCAGAATCCCTACTGCAACGCGACGACGGCCGCGATCGTCCAGCAATACGCCCCTGGTTGGGGCCATCCGAACGCCGACAACTTCAGCGGGTTCGCGACGAAGGAGGAATGCTTCGCGAACAGCTGTGGTGTGTGGGATGATGCGACCGGCTGCGACGCGGACCCGGGAACGCTAACCGGACCGGCTGCCATGCTGATTCGGCGCGAGCGGGGACGCGACCTCAGCGACGTCATGACGTACTTCTTCGGGGGGGAGCTCTTCGACGGCCAAGGCCTTCGCAGCATGCCGCCGCCGGGCGGTGGCTGGAACCAGAGCGGCCAGTGGCCCTGGGCCGACGCGTGGGACAGTCGCACAGGGGTGCTCGACCCGCCTGGATACGGCCGGTCACGTGACGTTCTCAGACGAGGAGGTGGCCGCGTTCCAAATCTCTTGCCCGGACGACCCGACACAGCCGTGCCACTGTCTCGGTGCGGCCACCGAGGCGAGCCTTGGCGTGGCGGAGTGCACGCAGCTCGCGGGTGACCGGGCCAAGGCCGAGGAGATCCTGCTGGAGAACGCACTCTCCTTCTTGAACGCCTTCGTGGCCGAGAACCCGAGCGGCTGGACGGCGCTGGAGGGGGAGCAGTACGTTTCGGGCGAGGTCACCGGTTTCCTCACCGCCGACTGGGACCGCGACGCACCGGCGTGTGGCCTCTCTCCGCTTCTCGGAGACGGCGTGCTCGACTCCCTCGACCCAGAGCCGCTGGTGTGCAACCTGACCCTCGAGGTGTCCATCGACATCAAGCCCTGGAGCGAGACCAACCCGGTCAACCCCTTCAGCCGCGGCGTGATCCCCGTGGCCATCCTCGGCTCCGACAGCTTCGACGTGGCCGAGGTGGACGTGACCACGCTGACCTTCGGCCCTGAGGGAGCGGCGCCTGCCTTCGATCTCACCAACCCCTTCGTCTACTGGCTGAGTCACTGGGATGTGAACGGCGATGGCAGAGATGACCTGTTGTCGTCCTACCGCACCGCGGAGACGGGAATCGCCATGGGGGATACGGAGGCATGCCTCACCGGGGAGACACTCGACGGCATCCCCTTCGAGGGCTGCGATGCCGTGAGCACGACGATGCCTCCCTGGAGCTGTGGCCTCGGGGTGGAGCTGACTCTGCTCCTACCGCTGCTGATCTGGCTCCGCGGGCGCAGGGGGGTTCGTACGCGCTAGGGATCCACCCACCTCCCGTGCTCGCGGATCAGCTCGACCAGGCGGTCGGGAGCCTCCGCCTCGCCGACGTTGCGGACCACGCACTTCTGGCCCACGAAGAGGTTCACCTTTCCGGGACCGGAGCCGACGTAGCCGAAGTCCGCATCGGCCATCTCTCCGAGGCCGTTCACGATGCAGCCCATCACCGCGATCTTGACGCCCGGGAGGTGTGCGGTGCGCTCCTTCACGCGGGCGGTGGTCTCCTCGAGATCGAACAGGGTGCGGCCACAGGAGGGGCAGGAGATGAACTCCGTCCACGAGGTACGAAGGCGCGCGCTCTGGAGGATGCGGTAGGCCAGCGAGACGCTCTGGTCGAGCGTGCCGAAGCCCCCCAGCGAGACCATGTCACCGATTCCATCACAGAGGAGCGCTCCCAGATCGGCGGCCGCGTGCAGCAGGGCCGCCTCCGGCTCCAGCGAGGGATCGGCGCGGTGGCGGAGCACGATGGGAGGGCGCCCGGCCGATCGCGCCCCGAGCCGAGCCGCCAGCAGCCGCGCCGCATGCACTGGGAGCGAGGACTCCACGGAGACGAGACCCTTGTCGCAGCCGCTGTCGAAGGCCTGGTCCAGCGCTTCCAGAAGCGGCGCACCCTCCAGGTGGAAGTTCCACTCCACCGGGCGGTCGATTGCTCCGATCTCGCGAAGCCGCTCGGCGGCGAGGGGTGCCTCGATCCGCACCACTGCGCGCGCGGCGGCGCCGGCCACGGCCGAGACCAGGGTCGGCGGAACGCGAACCGCCAGCGGGACGTCGATGGACGCAGCGCTCAAGAGATCTGCGAGAGCCTTCGCCCCGCTTGCCCCTGCGGCGTCGGCGACCTCCACCAGCAGTCCTTCGCATGCGAGATCGCCGAGCCGCCCCAGGCTGCGCTCGATCTCCAGGACCGCCGCCTCCACGTCTTCGGAAACGGCACCCAGATCCACCTCGACCCGCACGGGGTTGGTGTCTCCCACCGATCCGACCGCAGCCGTCGATCGGCGCTCGTACCGGTAGGGATCGATGACGAAGGGTGCACCCGGATCCGGGACCGAGAGCCGACTCGCGCTCCGGTCCTGGCACCGCCGCGCCAGATGCTGCGCGACGGGGACCTCCTTCACCGGGTCCTCGGTCAGGGAGACGCGGATGGTGTCGCCGATCCCGTCCTCGAGGAGCGCCCCGATGCCCATCGCGCTCTTCACGCGGCCCGCTTCGCCATCGCCCGCCTCGGTCACGCCGAGGTGGATGGGATAGCTGGCCTCGCCGGGCGCGCGCTCCTCGAGCCGTGCGACGAGCAGCCGGTAGGCGTGGATGGTCACCTGGGGATTGCTCGCCTTCATGCTGAAGACCACGTCGAAGAAGCCCTCGTCTTCACAGACGGTCAGGAACTCGAGGGCGCTCTCGACCATTCCCCGAGGTGTGTCGCCGTAGCGATTCATGATCCGGTCCGAGAGCGAGCCGTGATTGGTCCCGATGCGCATCGCCCTTCCGAGCTGCTTGCATCGCCGGACCAGGGGACGGAAGCGCTCCGCCACCCGCTCGACCTCCTCCCGGTACTGCGCGTCGCTGTACTCGCGGATCTCGAAGCGCTTCTTGTCGGCGTAGTTGCCCGGGTTGACGCGGACCTTCTCGACGTGCTCGGCTGCGATCATCGCAGCGTTCGGTGTGAAGTGGATGTCCGCCACCAGCGGAACCGCGACGCCGCGCCGAGTGAGCATTCTGCGGACCTCGCCGAGCATCTCCGCATCGCGCACCGAGGGAATCGCGACCCGGACGATCTCGCAGCCCGCCCGCGCCAGGGCCTCGATCTGGGCGGCGGTGGCCTCGGCGTCGGCGGGGTCGGTGTTGGTCATGGACTGGATGCGGATCGGATTGACGCCGCCGATCCCCACCTCTCCGACCCGAACCTCCCGGGTGCACCGTCTCGCCGGTGCGAAGGGGTTCGAGACGAAGCCCTGCGTCACGAAGGGCTCGCTTCCACCAGCGAGAAGAGCTTCTCGAACGCCTCGTCGATCTTGCCGGGATCGTTGCCGCCGGCCTGCGCGAAGTCGGCGCGCCCGCCGCCCTTGCCACCGACCACCGCGGCGACCTCGCGGACCAGGTCTCCGGCCTTGAGCCGGTCCTTCAGATCCGGCGTCACGCCGAGGGCCAGGGAGACCTTTCCGTCGGCTTCGGAGGCCAGCAGCACCACGCCACTCCGGAGCTTGTCGCGCAGGTCGTCGACCATGGTGCGGAGGTCCTTGCCGCTCACCCCTTCCGCCCGGGTGGCCAGCACCTTGGTTCCGTTCACGTCCCTCGCCTGGGAGACCAGGTCCGTCGCCGCCGCGCCGCGCTGGCCCCTGCGGAGTGCCGCGATCTCGCGATCTGCGGCCTTGCGTTCCTCCAAGAGCCTCTCGACGCGCCGCACCGCCTCCTCCGCCGGCACCTTGAGCATCTCTCCGATCTGACGCAGGGTGCGCTCCTGCTCGCGCAGGTACTGCAGCGCTCCCAGACCGGTGAGCGCCTCGATTCGCCGCACCCCGGCGGCGATGCCGGTCTCGGAGAGGACCTTGAGGAGCCCGATGTCACCGGAGGCGCGGGCGTGGGTGCCACCGCAGAGCTCCGTCGAGACGTCTCCGAACGAGACGACCCGCACCCGCTCCCCGTACTTCTCCTCGAAGATGGCGACGGCACCGGCGTCGATCGCCTCCTGGTAGGAGAGCTCGCGGATCTCGGCCGCGGCGTTCGACTGGATCCAGCCGTTCGCCAGCGCCTCGATGCGCTCGATCTCCTCCTCGGAGAGGGGCGTGTCGTGAGTGAAGTCGAAGCGCAGGCGGTTCGGCGCCACCAGGGAGCCCTTCTGCATGGCCTGGGGTCCGATCACCTGGCGGAGCGCCGCGTGCAGCAGGTGTGTGCCGGAGTGATTGCGCACCGTCGCCGAGCGCGCCTCTTCGTCGACCGAGAGCTCCGCCGTCTCGCCGACCCGTACCGCGCCCAAGGTCACCTTTCCGAGGTGCACGATCAGGTCGCCCACCGGCTTCTGGGCGTCCGTGATCTCGACCCGTCCACCCGGTGTGGAGATGCTGCCGCAGTCTCCCATCTGCCCGCCGCTCTCGGCATAGAAGGGCGTCTCCGCGACCACCACTTCGACCTCGCTCCCCTCCTCGGCGCTCTCCACGCTCTGGCCACCGACCAGCAGCGCGCGTATCTCCGAGCTCGCCTCCAGGCGGTCGTAGCCGCAGAAGCAGGTCTCCACCTCGGCGGCGACCCGCCCGTGCGCCTCCTCGACGGCGGCGTCGCCGGTTCCCTTCCAGGCCTCGCGGGAACGCGCGCGCTGCTCGGCCATGGCCGCCTCGAAGCCCTCGTCGTCGGTCCCGAGTCCGTGGCTCTTCAGGATGTCCTGAGTGAGATCCACCGGGAACCCGTAGGTGTCGAAGAGCTTGAAGACGACGGTGCCGGGGAGCACCTGGCCCTTCCGCTGCTTCACCAGGCGGATCTCGTCCTCCAGCAGCGCGAGCCCCTTGGAGAGCGTCTCGAGGAAGCGCTCCTCCTCGCGCCGGACCCGGTCGGTGACGTAGGCGCGGCGCTCCGCCAGCTCCGGAAAGGCTCCGCCCATCTCGTCGATCACCGCGTCGGCCACCGAGTGCAGGAAGGGCCGATCCACACCGAGCAGCACCCCGTGACGCGCCGCCCGGCGCAGGATCCGGCGCAGCACGTAGCCCCGCCCCTCGTTTCCCGGGAGCAGGCCGTCGCCGATCAGGAACGCCACCGCGCGGGCGTGGTCGGCGACCACCCGCAAGGAGACGTCCTTCTCCGGATCCTCTCCCAGAGCGACCCCCGAGAGGTCCTGGGCCCGGGCGAGGATGCCGGAGAAGAGGTCGGTCTCGTAGTTGCTGGACACCCCCTGCAGGATCGAGACGACCCTCTCCAGGCCCGCCCCGGTGTCGACGGAGGGCTTGGGGAGCGGCGTCATCTCCCCGGTGTCATCGCGGCTGAACTGCATGAACACCAGGTTCCAGATCTCGAGCCAGCGCCCGCACTCGCAGGACGGGTCGCAGACCGTGCGCTGACACCTCCCGGTGGGGCCGCGATCCACGTGGATCTCGGAGCAGGGGCCACAGGGCCCGGTGTCGCCCATCGCCCAGAAGTTCTCGTCCTCGTCGAGGCGAAAGACCTTGTCGGGGGGCAGCCCGATCTCCTTCTCCCAGATCTCGGCAGCCTCGTCGTCCTCGCGGAAGACGCTCGCCACCAGCTGCTCCTTCCTGAGGCCGTAGACCTCGGTGACCAGCTCCCAGGCGTACTGGATGGCCTCGACCTTGAAGTAGTCGCCGAAGGAGAAGTTCCCGAGCATCTCGAAGAAGGTGTGGTGTCGCGGGCTCCGCCCGACCTCCTCCAGGTCGTTGTGCTTTCCGGAGACGCGCATCGACTTCTGGGAGGTGGTGGCCCGGACGTAGTCCCGGGTCTCCTCCCCGAGAAAGAGCCGCTTGAAGGGAACCATCCCCGCGTTCACGAAGAGCAGCGTCGCGTCGCCTTCGGGGACGAGAGACGCACTGGGCAGGCGCCGGTGCGCCTTCGCCTCGAAGAAGCTCAGGAAGGCTTCGCGAACCTCCTTCGCCGAGCGCGGAACGGTGGCCATCGAGAGAACTCCCTGCACAGGTAAGTGCCCGAAGATACAGGAAGATTCTAGGCCGAAAAGGACCTGGGTGCCGAAACCCCGGCGGGGCGGTCGATGGGGAGGGAGCCCGGGCTAGAAGCGCTCGATGAAGTCCGCGTCGGCGTCGGCGGAGCTCTCGACCAGCTCCTCCTCGGCCTTGGCCTCTTCTTCCTTGCCCTCGAAGTCGTCCCAGGTGCCGTCGGAGGTGGAGGCGATGCCGCGGAAGCGGAGCGCGAAGTCGTCCGGGTTGGAGACGTGCTTGAGCGCCTCCTCGTAGGTCACCAGCTCCTGCTTCACCAGGTGCATCAGGCTCTGGTCGAAGGTCTGCATGCCGTAGGTCGTGAAGCCCTTGGAGATGGCATCCGGCAGCTCCTTGGTGCGCTCCTTGTCGGAGATGCACTCGCGGATGCGGGCCGTGGAGACCATCACCTCGAGAGCGGGAACTCGTCCCCTGCCGTCGGCCCGGGGCACCAGGCGCTGGGAGATCACCGCCTTCAGGATCGTGGAGAGCTGGAGGCGCACCTGCTTCTGCTGGTAGGGCGGGAACACGGAGATGATGCGGTTGATGGTCTCGGTGGCGTCGAGGGTGTGGAGGGTGCTCATCACCAGGTGGCCGGTCTCGGCGGCGGTGATGGCGGTCTCGATGGTCTCGAAGTCGCGCATCTCACCGACCAGGATCACGTCGGGATCCTGGCGGAGCGCTGCGCGCAGGGCGTTGGCGAAGCTCTGGGTGTCCACGCCGATCTCGCGCTGGTTCACCAGGGAACGGCGGTCGCGGATCAGGAACTCGATCGGATCCTCGATCGTCATGATGTGACAGGTCCGGTTCGAGTTGATGTGATCGATCATCGCCGCGAGGGTGGTCGACTTACCGGAGCCGGTGGTGCCGGTGACCAGGACGAGCCCGCGGTTCTCCATCGAGATTCGCTCGATCACACGGGGCAGCAGGAGCTGGTCGATCGACTTGACGCCGAAGGGGATGACGCGGAAGACGACGCCGATGGTGCCGCGCTGCTGGAAGACGTTCACGCGGAAGCGCCCGAGGCCGGGGATCCCGTAGGCCAGGTCGCACTCCCGGTCCTCTTCGAAGCGCGCCTTCTGCGCCGGATTCATCAGGGAGAACGCGGTCTGCTGCATCTCTTCGGGGAGGAGGCGCTCGCCGTTCTTGAGCGGAACCAGAGCTCCGTCCACGCGAAACATGGTGGGAAGGCCGCTCTTCAGGTGGATGTCCGAAGCCCCGCCCTTGAGAGCGATCTTCAGGATCTCGTTCAGCTCCATCGCACCGGTCCCCTTTCGGTGATCTGGTCCCACATGGCGTCTGGAGGCGTTTCGACCGATTGAGGGGTTACCTTGAGAGACCCCTTGGGAAGCTGTACGGGCCCCAGAGAGGGCGGCCCCCGGGGGCGCCCGCCGAGGGGGCCCCGCCCCCGCGC
>CAZTOU010000025.1:0-45551 GCA_964615365.1 uncultured Spirochaetales bacterium | reverse complement strand
GGTACGCTTGTGACACCCGTGGGGATGCGGTCGGGCCCCGTCTGTGGGCGCCCCAGGGGGGCGCCCTCTCAGGGGCCACCGAGCCGGCGCGCGGGTGGAAATGCGGGCTAGGACTCGGCGGGGGTCTCCTCGGCGTCCTCGTGCGCGGGCACCTGCCGCTTCAGCCCCTTCGCAGCGTACACCGCGTCGGCGATCCGCTCCCGGATGTCCGGACTCTCGATCAGGAAGCGCCGTGCGTTCTCGCGGCCCTGGCCGATGCGTTCGCCTTCGTACGAGTACCAGGAGCCGCTCTTCTCCACGACGCCGCAGGCGACGCCGAGATCAATGAGATCGCCTTCCCGGGAGATCCCCTGGTTGTAGAGGATGTCGAACTCCGCCTGCCGGAAGGGAGGCGCCACCTTGTTCTTCACCACCTTCACGCGGGTGCGGTTGCCCACCACCTCGTCACTGTCCTTGATGGCGGCGATGCGACGCACGTCGAGACGCATCGAGGCGTAGAACTTGAGGGCATTTCCGCCGCTGGTCGTCTCCGGGTTGCCGAACATGACGCCGATCTTCATGCGGATCTGATTGATGAACATCACCGTCGAGTTCGACTTGGACACCGTTCCCGTGAGCTTGCGAAGCGCCTGGCTCATGAGCCGCGCCTGGAGTCCCACGTGGGTGTCGCCCATCTCTCCCTCGATCTCGGCCCGAGGCACCAGCGCCGCCACCGAGTCGACCACCACCAGGTCGACGGCTCCAGAGCGGAGCAACACGTCGACGATCTCCAGGGCCTGCTCTCCCGTGTCGGGCTGGGAGACCAGCAGCTCCTCCACCTTCACGCCGAGCCTGCGAGCGTAATTGACGTCCAGGGCGTGCTCGGCGTCGACGAAGGCCGCCACGCCGCCCAGCTTCTGGACTTCTGCCACGCCGTGCAGGGTGAGGGTGGTCTTGCCGCTGGCCTCGGGGCCGAAGATCTCCACCACGCGCCCCCGCGGATAGCCACCGATGCCGAGGGCCAGATCCAGGCTCACCGAGCCGCTCGAGAAGGCACCGACGTCCCGGTTGATGGCATCCTCGTCCATGGTGAGGATGGCTCCCTTCCCGAACTGCTTCTCGATGGTCGAGACCGCCATCTGGATGGCCTTCTTCCTCCCGTCTCTGCCATTCTTGTCTCGTTCGAAGGTCGCCATGAGTTCTCCTTGGAATGATTGAATTCAGGGTGAATCCGACTGGGCGGAGTCCCGTAGCGGGAGCTCGCCTTGGCTCGTCTCGGTCTGGCTGCGAGGGCCCTCTCCGGGGCTCTGTCCTCGCAGTGCGATGCGCTCCAGGGGCGTGTAGACGGCGCCGCTTCGATGCAGCTCGCTCTGGTAGAGGACGATCTCCTCGACGGTGAACACCGGGCCGTCGATGGCGGCCGCTTCGCCGACGGACGGGAAGCGCCGATTGCGGACTCGTCCCAGGGTGAGGTGTGCCCGAAAGCGGCGCCGCTCCGGCTTCTGGCCCGCGGCCACGACGCCCTGCTCGACCCCGGCGGCCAGGGAGGCGAGGGGCGCCTCCGGCTCGACGGCCACCGCGATGACCCGGGGGCTCCGCGGAGAGGGGAAGACCCGTGCACCGCCGAGGCGCACCTCGAAGGGGGCCAGCGACGAGACCTCGAGAGCGACGCGCTCCCTGAGCTCGGCGATGGCCTCGCGCGCGACGTTGCCGAGAAAGCGCAGGGTCAGGTGATAGCTCTCGGGTCGCACCCAGCGAACGCCCTGCCCCCGCTCCGCTTCGCGGAGGCGTCTCGCCAGCTCCAGAGCGGCCTGGCGGGCCTCTTCCGGCAGCGCCACGGCGAAGAACGCGCGCACCTGCTCGTTCATCCCGACCTCCGGAGGTAGCGGAGCGCGACCGGCGCTTCGCCGAGCAGGGATCGACGAACCCAGTCGAGTGCGATCTGAGCCGTCGCCATCCGGTGACGGGAGCGATCCAGGGGCAGCTCGAACACCTGGGCGACGCTCCCGTCACCGTCGGAAAAGCCCACGTACACCAGCCCCACCGGCTTGGTAGCGGTGCCCCCGCCGGGCCCCGCGATGCCGGTGGTGGAGACGGCCAGATCCGCACCGAACCGCTCGCGGGCTCCTTCCGCCATGGCGATGGCCACGGGCTCGGAGACCGCGCCGTGCTTCAGCAGGAGCGGCTCGGGAACGCCCAGCAGCGCGATCTTCATCCGGTCCGAGTAGGCGACCACGCCGCCGAGAAAGTAGTCGGAGGCGCCGGGCACGGCGGTGATGCGCTCGCCGACGAGGCCCCCCGTGCACGACTCGGCCACGGCGAGGGTCTTCTCGCGCTCGCGCAGGAGCCCGCCCACCACCTCCTCCATGGTCGCGTCGTCGCTGCCGTAGACCATGGGACCGAGCCGCTCGCGAATCGCATCGCAGACCCGCGCCAGCGTCGCCTCGGCTTCCGCGGCCGTGGCGCCGCGGGCCACCGGGCGGAGGAAGTTGTCGGGAAACGCCGTGCGGAAGCCGAGGCTTACGCCCTCCTCCTGGGCGAGGTCGGCGACCTCCTCGTCGAGATTCGATTCGCCGATGCCGAAGGTGCGCAGCAGGGCGGTGCGGACCACCGGACGACCCGGGACGCCCGCCAGCCGCTCGGCGACGCGCGGCAGGACCTGCTCGTCCATCATGCGGTGCAGCTCGCGCGGCACGCCCGGCATGCAGAAGAACAGGGTTCCGGACTCCTCGAGCAGACATCCGGGCGCAGTCCCGATCGGGTTGGAGAGCACCTCGGCACCCTCCGGAAAGTGCGCCTGCTTTGCGTTGTTCGGCGCCATCTCCCGACCGAAGCGCGCGAAGAAGGCCCGGATCTCCTCGAGGGAGGTCTGATCCAGCTGGAGCTCGCGCCCGAAGGTCCTGGCGAGAACCAGGACGGTGAGATCGTCGCGCGTCGGTCCGAGCCCCCCGGAGACGAGGACGATGTCGCTCCGTCCCGCGGCGCGACGGAAGGCGTCTTCCATGTCCGCCGGATCGTCGCCGACGGAGACGTGGAAGCGGGTCTCGATGTCGAGGCTGAAGAGCCGGTCGGAGAGAAAGGATTTGTTGGAGTCGACGATCTCGCCGCGCAACAGCTCGTCGCCAATGGTGAGAATCTCGGCCTTCACGAGAACACCACCACCAGCATCGCCAGCACTGCTGCCGCGAGAATGCCTCCCACGAAGTCGTCCATCATCACGCCCACTCCGCCCTCGAAGCGCCGTTCCGCCCACCCGACCGGACCCGGCTTCCAGATATCGAAGCACCGGAACAGGACGAATCCGGTCACAAGAGCGGCGGGAGATCGCGAGGATCCCAGAGCCAGCAGCGGTGCCAGCGTCACGAGCTGTCCCCCAACCTCGTCGATCACGATGCGCCGGTCATCCTTCTGCTCGAACACCCGCTCCGCCGTCTCTGCAGCCCAGATCCCCAGGAAGAACAGGGCCACCAGGGTGAGCCCGAACTGCCAAAGTCCCACTGGCGAAAATAACACGAAAATCGCTACCGCGAGAGCCGATCCCCAGGTTCCCGGAGCGACCGGCAGGTAGCCGGCTCCACCGGCACTGGCCAGGACCACCGCAAGCGAGCGCGCGAAGCGCGGGGGGCGCGCCGATTCGGTCCTGTTTTCAGGAGGTTGGAGCGTTGCGATGGCGATTCTGCTCGGGACCGCGGAGGATCCGCGCCGCCTCGACCGGGGGGAGCCGGACGGCTCCTGACACAGTACTCCGGTTGACCTTCCGGTGCGAGTGAAATCCCCCCGAAATCATGGCGGAATCCCCGCCTGGCTGCGTTCAAGAGGGCCGGGACTCCGGCCGATCAGGGGCAGAGGCACCCCCCGGAGCTTTGCATGGACTCGGCCGATCTCTTCGAACCGGATGCGGCGGGCGGTGGGCGCTCTGCGTCGGATCTCGTCACCCTCCTCGTGGAGCTGGGGCGGGTCGTCAAGGGACGCACCTTCTACGAGCCGGGCCACCCGAAGCTGGCCTCGCTGTTTGGACGCGGATACCGGGCCTGGCAGGGCGACCTCACGCGCCACGGCGAGCTCGAGCTGGAAGTCGGCCAGGGCGGCCTCTGGTCCACCCGTTCCGGCGCCGCGACCTCGCGCAGCGAGCTCGCGGGCCTGGCTGCCCAGTTCTCCGCCAAGGGCGTGAATCGAGTCCACTTCGAGGCGGACATCGACGCCGAGGCCTTCGCGGCCTTCGTCGAGCTGCTCGCCGACGGTCGGACCGACCTCGAGGGGAGCGAGGGGTTCGAGCGCGCACTCTACGCCCGTGTGCCCGTCGGGATCGTGGTCAATGGAACGCCCCCCGAACTCCCTGCAGAGGATACGGGGCCGGCGGAGGCCGCGTTCGTCGAGAGCGACGCCGAGGTGATGACCGTCGATCTGGAGATGGAGGAGCTCGCCTGGGATCCCGGCGCTTCGGACGCCTCCTGCGAAGCACCCGACTCGCCGCTCGCTGGCGAGGAGGGCGAGAATCCGACGGGCCCGAAGCAGGCGCGAACCGAGGAGCTGGATGAGGCGCCCCTCGAGCGCGCGATTCCGGACGCCCGAACCGCCGAGCTCGTCGATCTGCTGCGCGAGATGGATGACTGCGACGATCGCGCCAAGTACGCGGACATCGCCTGCCGCGTGGCCTCCCTCGCCGAGCAGGCCTCCGTGGAGGGACGCCTCGACGACGGCTACCGGGTGATTCTCGAGCTGGCGCGTCACGCCGGTGACGACGCCAAGCAGCATGCGATCCAGGCGCAGCTCGCCGCCGAGTATCTCTCCGAGCTCGCCAAGGGCGTCCTGCTCGTGGACCTGATCGATCGGGCCTGTGCCCCGGGTCCCGAGGCGAGCATCCGGGCGACCCAGGTGCTGATGCAGCTTGGAGAGCAGGTGGTTCCCGCGCTGCTCGATGCGGCGGAGCGGGAGCGCAATCCGGGTCGATCTGGGCAGATGCACGGAATCCTGATCGCCATGGGAGAGAAGACCCTGCCCGTGCTCCTCGAAAGCATGGCGTGCGACGAACCGGGCCGCGTGCGAAGCGCGATCCGGATCGCGGGCGAGAGCCAGAATCCCGGCGCGGTCCCCCGGCTGGCGGAAATCCTGACGGGCGACGACGCGGTGCTCCGCGATGAGGCCGGAAAGGCGCTGGTGCGGATCGGAAGCGCGAGGGCGCTCGACGCGCTGATCTCGGCGCTCGGCAGCCGTGTCGCCGGCGTGCCCGCGCTCGCCGCCTACTGCCTCGCTGCCTCGGGGAGCCCGCGCGCCGTGGAGCCCCTGCTCCACGCGATGCACGAGGCCATCGAGTCGCGAGAGATGACGTTCGCCCGCGAGGCGATTCGCGGGCTGGGTCGCCTCGCCCGGCCCGAGGCGACCGAAGCGCTGGCGGAGCTCCTGCTCCGCAAGAGCCTCGTGAATCGCAAGCATCTGCGCGAGATCAAGGTCGTCGCCGCGAGCGCGCTGGGCCGGATTCCCGGTGACGAGGCGGTGGGCGCACTGGCCCAGGCCGCTCAAAGCCGCGACGGCCAGCTCCGCCGGGCAGCCCAGACCGCGCTCGACCGACGCGCGAAAGCCCTGACCGGCGGCTAGCATCTGGCCCGTGGTGTGCACTCTCGGCATCGATCACGGCAGCAAGCGAATCGGCTTGGCGATCTCGGATCCCGACGGGAGGGTGGCTCTGCCGGTGGGGACGCTGGAGAGCCGTGGGCCGGAGCGTGATCTCGCCGCCATCCGCCAGGTCATCGAGGCGCGGCAGGTGGAGAGGATCGTGGTGGGCCTTCCCGTCCACATGGACGGAAGGCCCGGCCGCCAGGCCGAGGCGGCGCGCGCCTTCGCGGAACGCCTCGCCCGGGAGCTGGGTCTCCCCGTCGATACCCTGGACGAGCGCTGGACGACCAAGGAAGCGGAGCGCGCGCTGCGGGCCACGGGGCGAAGAGGAAAGAAGAAGCGCGCCGTGGTCGACTCCGTCGCGGCCGCGCTGCTCTTGCGCACCTACCTGGAACGCGAGGCCGGGGAGTGAGCGCGCGCCGATTCCTGCTCGTTCTCCCGCTCCTGCTCGCCGCAGCGACGACGGGGACGGGCATCCTCCTGCTGCGCTCCCTCTCGGCGGTCGCCGGCAGCGAGAAGAGCGTTCCTTTTCTGGTGGAGCCCGGGGCGAACCTGGGAACGGTCGCGCGGAATCTCGAGCGCGAGCGGCTGGTCCACCGCGCCTGGGCCTTCGAATCGCTGGCGCGGTGGCGAGGGTTGGCGGGGGAGCTACGGGCCGGCGAGTACGATCTCTCTCCGCACTGGAACACCGGCGAGATCCTCGAGCGGATCACCGAGGGCCGGGTTCGGACCTACCGGGTCGCGATTCCGGAAGGCTTGACGGCGGCCGAGATCGCGCGGCGCCTCGAGGAGAAGGGCCTGGCCGATGCGGACGACTTCCTCGCCGCGGTCCGGTCGCAGGCGCTGGTGAGTGAGTTCGAGGTCGAGGGCGAATCCCTGGAAGGCTACCTCTTTCCCGAGACCTACCAGCTTGCGCGGGGCCTCCCGGCGGCGGAGATCGCTCGCACCATGGTGGCCGAGTTCCACGCCATCTGGCAGGAGATCGCGCCCGGGAGCGAGGAGCACGGCCTCTCCATGCTGGAGACCGTCACCCTGGCCTCGATCGTCGAGAAGGAGACCGGGGTGCCCGAGGAGCGCTCGCTGATCGCCGCAGTCTTCCACAACCGGTTGCGGCGAGGAATGCGGCTGGAGACGGATCCGACCGTCATCTACGGGATCTCCGACTTCGACGGGAATCTCCGCCGCGCCCATCTCGAGGACACCCGCAACCCCTACAACACCTACCAGATCCCGGGTCTGCCTCCGGGTCCGATCGCGAATCCGGGCGCCGACGCCCTGCGCGCCGCGGTGCGGCCCGACGACGCCAGCTATCTCTACTTCGTCTCGCGGAACGACGGGACCCACGAGTTCTCGAGCAACTACGCCAATCACGCGGCGGCCGTCGACCGCTACCAGAGAAGACGAGGGAGCCGGGCGCGAGAGCGTTGATGGAGGCTTTGGAAGGAGCCCCGAGCTGGGCTCAGGCGATGGCGACCTCTTTCAGGAGGTCGAGGTTATCGAGCGCGCGCCCGGCGCCGTGGACGACCGCGGTGAAGGGATCCTCGCTGCGCAGAATCGGGAGCTTCGCCTCCCGGCGCAGCACCCGGTCGAGGTCCTTGAGCAGCGATCCGCCGCCCACCAGCATGATTCCACGGTCGACGATGTCGGCGGCGAGCTCTGGCGGAGTCCGCTCGAGGGTGAGGTGAACGGTCTCGACGATCTGCCCGATGGGCTCGACCAACGCCTCGCGGATTTCGTCGCTCGTCGCCACCACGACCTTGGGGATCCCGGCGACCAGATCGCGCCCCTTGATCTCCGTGGTGATCGTCCTGCTGGTGGGAGCGGCCGCGGCGATGGTGATCTTCACCTGCTCGGCGGAGCGCTCGCCGATCAGCATGTTGTACTTGCGCTTCACGTAGTTGATGACCGCTTCGTCCATGGCGTCGCCGCCGCAGCGGATCGAGCGAGACGTCACGATGCCCGAGAGCGAGATCACGGCGACATCCGTGGTGCCCCCGCCGACGTCGACGACCATGTTGCCGGTGGGCGCGGTGACGTCGAGACCCGCCCCGATGGCCGCGGCCATGGGCTCCTCGATCAAGAAGACCTCGCGGGCGCCCGCCGAGAGGGCGGACTCGCGCACCGCGCGCTTCTCGACGCTGGTGATGCAGGGGGGCACGCAGATCACGATGCGCGGGCGGACCAGCGTGCGCCGGTTGTGAGCGCGCTGGATGAAGTAGCGAAGCATCGCCTCGGTGATCTCGAAGTCGGCGATCACTCCGTCCTTGATGGGACGGATGGCGCGGATGCCGGTCGGTGTCCGGCCGAGCATCTCCTTGGCCTCGTGACCGACGGCGAGGACCTTCTCGTCGCGCCCGTTCGACTCCTTGGCGACGGCCACGACGCTCGGCTCCGAGCAGATCATCCCCTTCCCGCGCACGTAGACCAGCGTGTTGGCCGTCCCGAGATCGATGGCCAGGTCACTCGAGAACATTCCTGCGATCGCATCGAAGATCATGGCGCCGCCTCTGACTTGGGAAAAGCGGGCGCAAGAAGCGCCTTCTCCTCACGTATCGGCGGCGGGGTGCAGAAGTTGAGCGAGAACGGCCGAGGGAAAGGGGAAATCGCCCCCGATCCGCGTGAGCGGGATCACCCCCGGGCCTCGCGCGACTGGCTACGGCCCCTGGCCCTCTCCCGGGCCCTCGTCCACCAGGGCCTGGAGAGAATCGAGCTGCTCGCGAACCGACCCGACCTGGGCCCCGACCCGGGAGAGATGCCGGTCGTACGCCCGCAACTCGTTCTGCGCGCGGCCGAGAGCGATCTCGGTGGCCTCCAGGGAGGCCGCGAGCTCGCGCGCCTCGCGCGCCTGGGTGATCCATCCCAGGGCGCAGAGGACCGCGGCCGCGGCCAGGATCCAGAGCAGGGGATTGCGGCCGATTCGTTCCGCCGCGGCGCGCGGCCCGGCGCCGGGGGGAAGCGCCGAGGGCTCGTCGGGAGTCTCGGGGAGCGCCACCAGTCGAGGGCCTGTGTCGGGCATGGCTAGGATTGTATCACGAGCTTCGAAAGACTGGTCTTGCGCAAGTTGGTCTTCTGGATGGTCCGGACCAGCTCCGCCACCTTCTCCGTGTCGGTCTCGAAGGGGTTGTTGCAGATCACCCGTACGTTCAGGAGGTTGCCGAGCCGGATGTTCGACCAGTCGAGGTCGTACTGGATGCCGTTCTGCCGCGCCAGCTTGATGAACTCGCCGCGCATCCGCGCGCGGGTGTCCGACGGAGGCTCGGTCTTGGCCTTGATGATCTCCTCGTCGTTCAAGACCCGATCCACCGCTCCCTTCCGCTCGAGCAGGTAGTAGAGACCCCGGTTCACGCGGATGTCGTGATACTGCAGGTCGAGCATGAAGATCCGGGGATCGCTCCAGCGCGAACCCCGCTTCTCGATGAAGGATTCGATCATGTTCCGCTTGATGAGCCAGTCGACCTTCCCCGAGAGCTTGTCCGGGTCGGTGTCGAGACAGTCGAGCACGTGCTGCCACATCTCGACGGCATCGCGGATCTCGTCGCTCACCGGATACTGCTCGACGTATTTCTGGGCCATCTCGCAGTACTCCCGCTGGATTTCGATGGGCGAGTACTCGCGGCCGCTGTCGAGACGCAGCTTTCTCTTGCAGGTGGTGTCGTAGGAGATGTCCTTGATCGCCTTGACCGGGTTTCGGAGCGTGAAGTCCTTGTTGATGTAGTTGTCCTCGATCATCTGGAGAACGGCCGTGCACGCGCCGATCTTCACGAAGTTCGTGTACTCCGACATGTTCGAGTCGCCCACGATGACGTGGAGCCGCCGATACTTCTCCCGGTCGGCGTGCGGCTCGTCACGGGTGTTGATGATGGAACGATCGTTCGTCGTGGTACCCGAGATCTTCTGGTAGATGTGCTGGGCCCGCTGGCTGATGCAGTAGTGAACCCCGTCCTGGGTCTGGAAGACCTTCCCCGCGCCGGTGTAGATCTGGCGAGTCACCAGGAACGGGATGAGCTGCTCGGCCAGGTAGTAGAAGTCGACGTCCCGGTCCACGAGGTAGTTCTCGTGGCATCCATAGCTGTTGCCGACGAAGTCGGTGTTGTTCTTGAAGATCGAGAGCTTCCCGGCGATCCTCTCCTCGCGGATCTTCTCCTCGGCGTAGACCTGAAGGTCTTCGAGAATTCGCTCACCGGCCTTGTCGAACACGATGAGCTGCCTGGGTGACGCGCACTCCGGCGTCGCGTACTCCGGGTGGCAACCGGTGTCCTGATAGAAACGCGCCCCGTTCTCGAGGAACACGTTCAGAAAGTGCTCGGTGGTGATCAGCTTCTCGAAGAGGAAGCGAATCGCCTTCTCGACCGGAAGCGTCTTCCGCCCCTCGGGCGTGAAGATGATCCCGTACTCGGTCTCGACTCCGAAGATTCGCTTCTGCAAGACACTCTCGATCGCTCGCGGGCGGAGATCTAGGCCCCGAGTAGCTCCCCTACGTCATCGGCAGACAGCCGCCGGAACTTTCGACCTCCTCGCTCGCTCTCGAGGAGACAGGCCTCCAGGCTCTCCGGTTCCAGCTCCGGGCTGCCGTTCTCGGCCCTCTGGAGGGCATCCCGGCCCAGACGCAGGGCCTCCCCCAGGGGCAAACCGGGCCGGAAGTTGGACGCCATGTGGTTCTTCAGCTCGGTGTCATCCCCCCCGATCACACAGAATCCGGTCTGGTCCTGGATGGTGCCGTCGAAGCCCACCTGGTAGAGGGCGTTCGCCTCGTGGCCGGCGAACTGGGGATCCCCCACCTCCGCCACCACGATCTCCACCTCGAAGGGCTTCATGGAGCGATTGAACTCGTCCCCGATGGCCTGGGAGTAGAGGTTGGCGAGGGCCTTGCCGCGGACGTCGTCGCGGCTGAATCGGTAGCCCTCCACGTCGGCCCACTGCACGCCCATCTTTCGCAGGCGATCGAACTCGCTGAACTTGCCCACGCCGGCGAATGCGATCCGGTCGTAGATCTCGCCGATCTTCGACAGCTTGAACGGGTTCTCGGCGAGCAGGAGGATGCCGAGGTCGTACTCGCAGGTGACGAGGGACTTGCCGCGCGCGATGCCCTTGCGGGCGAACTCGGCCTTGTCCTGGGTCATCTGCTCCGGATTGACGTAGTACGGGAATGCCATGACTACTCCACTGGACGCCGACGGCCCGAGATGATGGTCTGATGGATCTGGGCGATCTGCTCGTCGGAGATCTGCTCGATTCCCTCGGCGGTGCAGGTCTTCACCCGGGGATAGATCCCTCGCTCCGCATCCACCCCGCCGGTGCCCCGATCCTCGTCGGCGGCGTCCGCGAGGGCGGCGAGCACCATGCGCAGGGCGTCGTCTCGACTGGCGCCCGGCGTGAAGCTCTTCTTGAGGGACTCCCGAGCGAAGAGGGAACCGGAGCCCACGCTGTCGTACTCCTTCTCCTCGTATCTCCCCCCGGTCACCTCGTATCTCCAGAGCCGACCGAGGCGGCGGCGGCAGTCGAAGCCGGCGAAGAGCGGAACCACCACCAGACCCTGCATGGCCGCGGGCAGATTCTGCTTGACCAGATGGGCCAGGGTGTTGGCCTTGCCCTCGAGCTCGAGAGGTTCGCCCTCGATCTTCTCGTGGTGCTCGAACTGGATGCCAAGCAGCCGCGCCATCTCCATCGCCGGACCCGCCGCGCCGGCGATCGCCATCAGCGAGTAGCCATCGGTGGCGAAGACCTTCTCGATGTTGCGCGAGGCGACGCGGTAATCCATGGTGGCGAGCCGATCGCCGGCCACCATGGCTCCATCCGCAAAGCACAAGCCGATCACCGTGGTGCCGTGGGCCAGGGCGGGAAGCTCCCCCGCCGGCGCGGCGAACAGCCGCTCCCAATTGGGAGACAGATGCGGGTACTCACCCTCCAGCAACTCCATGAAGCTGGAGCCTTGGTAGCCATCCCGGAACCGCACGAGACCTCCTCTCCTCTTGTTGGCCTCTCACGACGGACTCCGGTGGTTCTCACTCGCCCCCGCGCTGAACGTAATTCTTGACGAACTCTTCCGCGTTCTCTTCGAGGACCTCGTCGATCTCGTCCACCAGCGCGTCCATCTCTTCCTTGAGCTCTTCACCCTTCTTCGCGAGCTTCTGGGGCCCGTCCCCCGTCTCCCCGGACTCTCCACCGCCGCCACCCTTGGACTTCTGCTTCTGTGACGACTCTGCGGCCGTGGCAAAGGAGAGAAGCTCGGCGTCGAGAGGGTTGGTAGGGGTCGCTGTCTTTCGCATCATTTCGTCTTCTCCAGGTCCAGAAGCTCAAGCTCGAAGGTTCTTCACGAGATCCGCAGTGGTCTGCGACTCCTCCAGCAGCTCCTCGACATGCGCCTTCGACCCCTTGAGAGGTTCGGCCATCAGGACCCGCTTGATCGGATCCTCACCGACCCCGAACGAGATCGAATCCCAGTTGACCCCGAACACCTCTCCTCCATAGCGTTTCAGGCACTGACCGCGGAAATAGGCCCGCGTGTCTTCCGGGGGTTCGGTGATCGCCTTCGTGATCTCTGCATCCGTCACGATCCGTTCGACCTGCCCTTGCCTCTCCAGAAGATAGTACAAACCCTTGTCCGGGCGCAGGTCATGGTACTGGAGATCCAGCATCTGAACCCGGGGCGACTCCCAATCGACTCCCTTGCGCTCCATGAAGTTCTCGATCATCACCTTCTTGATGACCCAGTCGATCTCCCTGCCGAGCTCGCGCGGATCACGCTCCAGGGCATCGAGCACGAACGTCCACTTGTCCAGCACGTCCCGGGTCCAGCTCTCGGTCTCCCGGGTCTCCGCGTACTTCTCCGCCATCTCGAGAAACAGCCGCTGCATCTGCACCGCGGTCATGCGCTTGCCGTTCTTGAGCTCGATCTCGGCGGTGCAGGTGGAATCGTGCGAGACCTCCTTGATGGCCCGGACGGGATCCTGAAGGGTCAGGTCCTCGCTGATGGTACCGTCTTCGATCATGGAGAGCATGATCGCCGTCGCACCATTGCGCAGGTAGATGGTGTATTCGCTCATGTTCGCGTCGCCGACGATCACGTGCAGTCGGCGGTACTTCTCGCGGTCGGCGTGGGGCTCGTCCCGGGTGTTGATGATCGGCCGTTTGACCATCGTGTCGAGCGCGATCTCCGTCTCGAAGAAATCCGCGCGCTGGGAGATCTGGTAGTCGCAAGGCTGCGAGCGGTTCTCCGTGCCGATCTTCCCCGAGCCGCAGATGACCTGACGCGTCACGAAGAAGGGCATCAGGTGCTCTGCGATCTGCTTGAAGGAGGTGCGGCGGTCCATCAGGTAGTTCTCGTGGCACCCGTAGCTGTTGCCCTTGCGATCGCTGTTGTTCTTGTAGATCAGCATCTGCGCGTTTCCGGGCAACAACGTATTGGCCTCGCGGCGGGAGAACTCCACGATTCTCTCGCCCGCCTTCTCGTGCACCACGAGCTCGTGAGGGTTGGTCACCTCGGGACAGGAGTACTCCGGATGCGCGTGATCGACGTAGTACCGCGCACCGTTCTCCAGGGTCTTGTTGCGGGCGATGTTCTCCTGCTGGTTGGGGGTGTACTTCTCCCCGTCGACCTGGAAGCCTCTCGCGTCTGCGAGGGGATTCTCCTGATCGTAGTCCCAGAGGATCTCGCCCGCGTGCTCCTCGCGGTAGGCGTTGACGAGAAGTACACAGCTCGAGATGGGATCGAAATCGCGGTCGTTCTTGACGGTGATCCCGTACTCGATCTCCGTCCCCATCACCTTCGGAATCGCCATCAATCCTCCGCGGGTTGGAGAGCGCTCATGTCGCATTCCCGGGCGGAGGACTTCCCGCTGCCTCCTTCGCTCTCGCGGCGCAATCGCCCGCTAGAGGTATTGACCGGAGTCGACGTTTTCGATCGTTCGCTCTTTACGGCTGATCCCCGTGATGAGGGTCCTGACGTTGATGATGCGCTCGCCCTTCCGACCGGAGATGCGCGCCCAATCGTCGGCGTTCGTCGTATTGGGGAGATCCTCGTTCTCCTTGAACTCGTCGCGCACCGCGTCGCGCAGGTCGTCCAGCTTGATGCCGCGCTCCTCGTGATCGATGAAGCGCTTCACGGCCTTCTTCTTGGCGCGGGCGACGATGTTCTCGATCATGGCGCCGCTCGAGAAATCCTTGAAGTAGAAGATCTCACGCTCGCCCTTGGCGTAAGTGACCTCGAGGAACTTGTTGTCATCGCTGGTCGAGTACATCTCGTCGATCGTGTCGGAGATCATTCCGCCGACGATCTTCACCGGATCGCTGCCGTACTTCTGCTCGGTCTCCAGGTGGAACGGCAGACCCACGGTCAGGTACTTGGTGAAGATCTCGGCGGCCGCCTCGCGATCCGGCCGGTTCACCTTGACCTTGAGGTCGAGGCGGCCGGGGCGCAGCACCGCCGGGTCGATCAGATCCTGGCGATTGCTGGCGCCGATCACGATCACGTTCTTGAGCGACTCGACGCCGTCGATCTCGGACAGGAACTGCGCGACGACCGTGGCTTCCATGTCCGAGGAGATGCCCGATCCTCGCATGCGGAAGAGGGAGTCCATCTCGTCGAAGAAGATCACCACCGGAACGTCCTCGTTGGCCTTCTCACGCGCGCGCTTGAAGACCTCGCGGATCTTGTGCTCCGTCTCGCCGACGTACTTGTTGAGCAGCTCCGGCCCCTTCACGTTGAGGAAGTAGGCGGGAGTCTCGTTGCCGGTGCGCTCCTCGATGCTCCGGGCCAGGCTGTTCGCCACCGCCTTCGCGATCAGGGTCTTCCCGCAGCCCGGAGGGCCGTAGAGCAGGATTCCCTTGGGCGGTGAGAGCTGGTGCTCCCTGAAGACGTCCGGATAGTTGTAGGGTAGCTCGATCGCGTCCCGCAGGATCTCGACCTGCTCGTCGAGACCGCCGATCCGGTCGTAGGTGACGTCCGGGACCTCTTCGAGAGCCACCTCCTCCACGCTGGACCTCGGCATCTTCTCGAAGGCGTACTGGGTGCGGGGGTCGACGAGCACGTTGTCGCCGACCTTGAGTCGCTCCCCGCGCAGCGGCGATGCCAGGCTCACCACCTTTTCGTCATCGGTGTGACCGAGGACCACGGCACGTCCGTCGCCCAGCATGTCGACGATCGAGGCGATCTCGCCGCGGGAGGTGAAACCGGACGCCTCGATCACATTGAAGGCCTCGTTCAGGACCACGAGTTGGCCTTCCTGGATGTGAGAGGTGTCGAGATTCGGGTGGACGTTCACCCGCATGCGCTTGCTGTCGACGATGATCTCCGCGGTTCCGTCCTTGTTGGTCCGCTGGAAGACGCCGTAGCTGTTGGGCGGTGCGCAGAGCTTGTCGACCTCTTCCTTCAAGAGCTCGATCTGCTGCTTGGCCTCCTGGAGGATGCCCACCAGCTTCTCGTTCTGGCGCTCGGCATCGCCGAGTTGATCGCGCGTGAGGTGATAGCGCCGCCGGAGCGCTTCGTGCGCCGCGAGCACCCGATCGAGCCGGCGCCGGAACTCCGCCGAATCCCCGCCGAAGAACCGCATTGCCTCGCGCAGATCGTTGATCTCCTCCTGGATCGATCGTCTCATGACCCGGTCGCTCGGCGAATCGGGCTCGTCGCCCCCTTGCGGACCCGCGGACGAGATGCGACGCATCACATCCCGCACGAACCCCTTCCTGCCGGACTCCGAATCGAACTCGCTCATGAGGCCCTCTCCCGGTTCACGCTCCCACCTTCAGCGTGGGAGTAACCGATTCCCCTGCAAGGGCTATGCCGCGTCCACGCGACATCACGGCTCGCGAAGGAACACCTCTCCCTGCGCCTCTTCGTGTGGCGGCCGATGCTACGGGACACTGCAAGACGCGACCGCGATTCAAGCTCGTGGGGGAGAGGAGATCCGGATCCATCGCCAAGCCCCAAACCGACCTTTCGCCCCCTCCGCGAGACCTCCTCACCTTGGATCCGCGTTGCCCAAGGCGCGTGGGAGAGAGCCAATCGGCCACTTCGAGCGACACTGAAGAGAACGCCGAACCCCCTGTTTTTTCGATCTTTTTCGACTCTTCGAGTCTATCAGACGGCCCTCTCATGTCAACCGCCACGGATGCGCAAATCCCCGCCGAAGCTGACGTTTCTACGAAGCTCTGGACCCCGTCTGCCGGTGCGGGGAGACCCTCCCGACCCTCCGAAGAGGAGCGCCTCCGCCGTCCCGAGGGGCAGCCGCAGAGGGCTGTATGGAATCAACGCCTTAGTGGGAATTCCTGCGTACCGGGTGCCGCTTCGCGATGCGATTCTACCGATCCGTTGCTGCTTTATTGACGCATCCGTCGGCGGAGCAGCGTCACCTCGGTGACGAAGATTGGCCCGCCGCCGAACCTTGCGGCACTCCAGGGACCCCGGAAATCCTCCCCCGCGGGACATTCGAGGAGTCCAGCGGGAGAACCGGGGCCGATCATGGAACACTCGGAAGCGTCAGGATGCGATCGTCTTCCGCCGGTTCGAAGCGGAACAGGGCGTCGCTGGGATCGCTGTTTCGCTGCACCTTCTCGAACTCCACGTCGGTTCGGTTGCCGAAGAGATCCACCACCGTCGTGGCGAGGATGGCGCCGCTGGCCGCGTCGACCCGCAGCTCCAGCCATTCGTAGGTGGAGCTCTCCTTCGGCTGCAGACGGAGGGAGACTTCCTCCCCCAGACAGGACTTCGCGTCGACGGAGAAGGACTCGAGGATCTCGCCCTCGCCCAGGAGGAACTGGATCGAGGTGCCCGAGAGGAAGCCTGCGTCGACGGGCAGCACCTGGACCTCCTTCGCCGTCGGATCGTAGATCCAGAGCGTCTCTCCATCGCTCACCACCAGGCTGGGCTCGGGACTCTCGTAGGTCCATCGCATCCGTCCCGGCTTGGCAAAGACCACCCGACCTCGTACCGGCGCCCCCTCGTCGGGAACCGATCCCATCATCACGCTCCGCGTCGACTGGGAGAATTCCGCGCGAAGGTCGCGGACTCCGTCGTAATGGCGCTGTACCCGAAGAGCCACCTGCTCCGCGCAGCCGCGCGACGGCTCCACTTCCCCCCCTGCCGACGCGGTCGCCGACCCTCCGAGCAGCAGGAGAGCGAGGCCGACCGTCCTTCTGAACTTCGCTCGGCTCCGCCTCGCTGCGCGCACGCTAGAGATCCTCGGGGCCGATGGCATGCACGTACACTTCGCGGGGCTTGGTTCCCTCTTGGGGCCCGACGACTCCTTCCTCCTCCATCTGCTCGATCATCCGCGCCGCCCGGTTGTAGCCGACCTTGAGGCGACGCTGGAGGTAGGAGATGGACGCGTTCTGCGTCTCCGCCACGATGGCCAGGGCCCGATCGTAGTGCTCGTCGGTGTCGTCCGGGCGGGCTTCCGTCGTTGCGCTCTCCTCCTCGAGACGCACCAGATCCTCGTCGAAGCTCGGCGCGCCCTGACCGCGCAGGAACTCTGCCAGCGCGGCCACCTCGCGCTCGGAGACGAAGGAGCCGTGGACGCGCTGCAGCTTCGAGGTACCGGGAGGAAGGAACAGCATGTCGCCCTGGCCGAGGAGCTGCTCCGCTCCGCTCTGGTCGAGAATGGTTCGCGAGTCGATCCGAGACGAGACCTGGAAGGAAATGCGCGCCGGGAAGTTCGCCTTGATGATGCCGGTGAGCACGTCGACGCTCGGCCGCTGCGTGGCCAGGACGAGGTGGATGCCCGCGGCCCGCGCCATCTGGGCCAGACGCTGCAGCGACTCCTCCACGTCCCGCGCAGAAACCACCATCAGGTCCGCCAGCTCGTCGATCACCACCAGGATGTAGGGGAGACGTCGGTAGGCGATCTCGGAGCCCTCTTCCTCACCGGACCGGGGCCGCAGGCGAAAGCTCTTGTTCCCCGCCGCGAGCTCCTCGTCGATGCGCCGGTTGAACTGGGCGATGTCCCGGACACCGAGCGCCGCCATCATCTGGTAGCGCTCCTCCATCTTGAGGACCACGCCCCGGAGCGCGGCCGCGGCCCGCTTCGGATTGGTCACCACGTCGGCGATCAGGTGTGGAATGCCCTCGTAGATCGAAAGCTCGAGTAGCTTGGGATCCACCAGCAGGAGCTTGACCTCGTCGGGTGTCGCGCGAACCAGGATCGAGCAGAGCAACGAGTTCAGGAACACGCTCTTGCCGGTACCGGTGGCGCCCGCCACCAGGAGGTGGGGCATCGCCGAGAGATCCGCCTCCACGGGGTTGCCGAAGATGTCCTTGCCGAGGACGATGGTGAGCATCGACGCGCCGGATCGAAGCGACTTGGACTCGATCAGATCGCGGATGTAGACGATCTCGCGCTCCGGGTTGGGAACCTCGATGCCGACGACGGGCTTGCCGGGGATCGGAGCGATGATGCGGATCGAGAGCGCGCGAAGCGCCAGAGCGAGATCGTCCGAGAGGCTGGTGATCCGGTTCACCTTGACGCCCGGTGCAGGCTCGAACTCGTACATGGTGATGACCGGCCCGGGATGGACGGTCACCACGCGTCCCTTCACGCCGAAGTCCTGAAGCTTCTTCTCGAGGATCCGGGAGTTCATGACGAGACTGTCCCGGTCCCAGCTGCGCGCCCCGGACGGTGGCTCCTGGAAGATGCTGGCGTCGGGTCGGAGGTAGGGTCCCGTGGCGGTGGCCTCGGAGAAGGCGAAGGACTCCTGCTGGGGCTCGACCGACTTCATCTCCTCGCGGTGATCGACGATGTGGGGCGCGCCGCGCCGCAGCCCGGTGCGCGGCCGGGAGTCGGAGGCACGTCCAGGAGACGGCTGGATCTCCTCGGATTCGGGGATCTCGTCGTCGGCGGCGTCGCGAATCGCCGCGACCCGGGCGCGACGGACCCGCTGCTCCCGCCAGACCACCAGGAACTGGCCGGCGCGACCCAGCCCGGTCACCAGCCCGACGACGACTTCGCGGAGGATCCGGCCCACCCACACCGCACACCAGGCAGTCGCCCGGCCCGCCGCCGCCGCACTGCGTCCCAGAACCGCCAGCGCCCTCCCCGGGGCCACCCCCACGATCCCGAGTGCGCCGACCAGAAGGAGCAGAGTATTGAGGACCAGCGCTCCCGGACCGCTCAGCAGGCCGCGCTCGGTCTCGGCGAGGAACGCGCCGAGGCTTCCGCCCGCCAGGACGTCGAAGCGAGCCGGAGGGAAGGCCTCGAGCAGCGCGGGGAGGGTCGCCAGCGTCACCAGTAGCAGCGCGATGCCGATCCAGAAGCGCGAGGCCAGCGAGGGCATCGCGCGTCCCATCAAGAAGTGGCCACCGAGGGCGAGCAACCCCAGGACCGGCACCACCGCAGCGAGTCCCATGCTCCCCACCAGCACCGAGGCGATGCTCGCGCCCACCACGCCGGCTCCGTTGTCGACCGGCGCGACGCGAAAGGACGGATCGTCCGGTGAATAGGTCAACAAGGAGAGGGCTGCGAGCAGACCGAGTGCGATCAGTGCGAGACCACAGATCTCGAATCCAACGTCGACGAGTGCGAACGCCCTCGCTTCGACGCGGCGCGCTTTGACGGATTGCTTGGCCATTTGGCGGCGTCCCTCACCCCCGGGACAGGCTGCGAGTCGAGGGTACCGACGCCGGTCCCGGGGCGTCAATCCCGGAGTGCCCGCCGGGCAGAATCGGAATGAACGCCTGGATGGCTGGAGCGGCCCAGCCCAGATGGGGTGGAAAACCCGACTTCGTCTCGTCGAAGCCGCGGAATCCCAGCTTGACGGATGGCGGGGATGGCGGGATGATGGCGACCCCACCCCTCGAATCTCGACGCAAGGTCGATGGAGATCCCCCTGATGGCTGCTGGTGTCAACAAGGTCATTCTAATCGGAAATCTCGGACGTGATCCCGAGCTGCGCTACACGCAGAGCGGCCAGGCGGTCGCGAATTTCACGCTCGCGACCACGGAGAGCTGGAACAAGCGCGAGGGCGGGCGCGAGGAGCGGACCGAGTGGCACCGCATCGTCGCGTGGGCAAGAACCGCGGAGCTCTGCGCCCAGTACCTCTCCAAGGGACGGACGGTCTACATCGAAGGACGGCTCCAGACCCGGGAGTGGGAGAACCGCGAGGGCCAGAAGCAGAAAACCACCGAGATCGTGGCCGTGAACGTCCAGTTCCTGGGCAGTCCTCGCGGCAGCGGAGCTGGCGGCGGCCCGAGCGGAGGTCCTGGCAGCGCCGAAGGCGAAGGACCGGGCCCCGGCAACGATGGCCCGCCCCCGGGAGACGACAACATTCCCTTTTAGCCCATCTGGGCGTCGTCGGTCAGCTCCGGTGGATGTCGACGCGAAGTCCCTGGATGATTTCGTCGATCCGACGGCGGGACTGCGCATCCAGGCTATCGAACTCGACTCCCATGCCAGCGGGCTCGTCGCCCCCGGGCTCTCGGACCCACGCGACCCGACCGCTGACCTTGAAGAGATCGTCGACTCCCGGTAGCCGGAAATGCAGCTGAACCTGCTCGTCCGGAGCGAGGGGAGTCTCGCTCTCGATGAACAGGCCGCCCGCGTTGATGTCCCGAGTGAACTCCGAGAACATCGCATCGACGCTCGAGTAGTCGACGCGCACCATCACGGGCGCCCGTTCGGAGTGGCGTCGCTCTACGAAAGTGTGGACTTCGTCGGCTTCACTTTCCGGCATCGGATCTCTTATCGACCGGATGTTGTAGGGGCATTAGCCCGAAGAGAGCCCCTCTGGGTCGCGTCGGGCCCCGCCGGCCGGCTCTCGCGGAGCCCCCCGTCCTGGCGAAGGCTCACGTAGCCGCGCTCTGCGACGATCACGTGGTCCAGGACCGGGACACCCAGGATCTCGCCCACCTGGACCAAACGCTCGGTCACCTCCCGGTCCTCGCGGCTCGGGGTGGGGTCCCCGCTGGGATGGTTGTGCACGAGGATGACGGCTGCCGCCGCCTCGCGGAGAGCCGGACGGAACACCTCGCGCGGGTGCACCAGGCTCGCGGTCAGGGTCCCCTGAGAGGCCGTGACCTCCCGCAGCACGCGGTGGCGCCCATCCAGCAGCAGCACCAGAAACCGCTCGTGGGGCGCGTCGCGAAGCCGGGCGTGGAAATGCCTGTGCACGTCCGCCGGTCCGCGGATCGCATCTCCGGTCCGCAAGCGGCGGGTCGCAAGCCGGCGACCGAGTTCGAGGGCCGCCAGCAGCGAGGCGCTCTTGGCGGGGCCGACCCCGGCATTCTGTCTGAGCTCCGCGGCGCCGGTCCGCGCCAGCCCCGCGACGCCGTCGTGTCGCGCCAGCAGATCCGAGGCGAGGCTCTGGGCGGACCGACCGGGCCCTCCCGTACGCAGAAGGAGGGCAAGAAGCTCCGAGTCACTGAGGGCACCGGGACCCAGCGCATCGAGACGTTCGCGGGGGCCGTCGGTGACCGACGGGGTGGACAAAGAGCGGTGCGGCATGGCCGCCTCCGACGGGACCGTCGGGGAGAGGATCGCTACCGGGACGCGCGTCTACAAGATCGCTCCGCCGCCTCCGCTTCTCTCAGGATCTCATTGAAGCGGGTCGCTCCGATCTCGGGCGCCAACAGGCTGCGCAGGGTCTCGCCCCACTGCTGCCCGCCCTCGAACTCGCTCACGAAGGCTCGCAGCAGTGCCAGATAGCCGCGCGCTTCGGCCGGCTGACTCATCGCAGCCGCGAGCTCGATGGGGTTGGCCGCATTGAAGGCCGAGCCATCGACCAACGCGATGCGCCCGCCGTCTGACACCTCGCCGAGGCGCTTCATCGCCGCGCGGAGGTAGGGATCCGTGAAGGCGCCCCGGGGCGCCAACGCTCGCGAGAGAGCCGCCTGATCCAGGCTTCCGCGCAAGCTTGCATCGAAGGCGGCGGCACAGCCGCCGACGTCTTCGGCGGTGATGTGGGCCAACGTCTGCCGCGCGCGCCTCACCGCCTCGACGCCTCCGTCCGCCGGAATCATGTCGACCGAGTAGACATAGAGATCGCGAAGCTCCTCGCGGGACTGCCGCGCGCGAAGCTGGACTTCCGGCCGACCGGGGGGACTCTTCACCTGGACCAGGAGGTCTTCCCCGAGCTGGAGCGACTCGACTCTGTCGATGAGCGGGCTCTGGATCCCGTCGAGACTGTCACCGAGCTCGGACCCCTTGGCCGTCTCCGCGAGGATGACGTTGAAGCCCGGATCCCGATTCTGGATGCGGACCGTCAGCGGCTCCTTGGTGAGAAAGGCCAGGGAGGCGCGCCCAGCGAAGTAGGTGTGGGACACCGCCACCAGGCTGTTGGGAAGCGGATCGAGATCGATCGACACCTTGTCCTGCTTCGAAGCCACCCGAATGCTGACTTCCTTCTGCCGATAGCCCTCGGCGAAGGCGCGAATCGTGATGGCATCTCGCGGTCCGGCCTCGGCCCGGTTCGGCAGGATCACCCGGGCCGGGGATTCGGTCTGCTCGTATCGCTTCTGGAAGTTGGCGCGAATGTAGAAGAGGTCGATGGTCGCACCGCTGGGTGTCGTCTCGATCTCGACGCTGCGCTCACTGTAATTGTGCCCCGGGCGCAGGAACGCGAACATCCGGGAGGGACGCCAGCTCGACGGTCGGTCCGGCTTCAGGACGACCGTCTCGATCGCATCCGCCGAGGCCCCTGCCTCCGCCGCGAACAGCAGCGCAGAGACCGCAAGGACGAGTCGAAACCGCAGGGGGCGCACCTTCTCCAATCCGAGCACAGGGAAGCCACGAGGCAGCTTAGCCAACCTGCCGGCTTCGCTCAGCGGGCGGAGACGAACCCGGCCCGCTCGATGCGATTGGCGAGCCTCTTCGCCCTGGGATCCCCCGCTGAGCGGAGTGTCCCGGCCAGCAGTGGAGCCGAACCCGAGCGAATCGCGAAGTCCCCGATCCGCCCCAGCACCCGCTCGCGGTCAGGGGCCGGGACAGCTTCGAACTCGATCACGAAGGCCGGCGCATCGCGCATGCCCAGCCCCACCATCCAGCTATCCCAGTGGGCACAGGGATCACCGGGACCCACCGTGGACCTGGACGGACCGCGGGCGCGGAGGCAGGCGAGCATCGGCGAGACGACCTCGGCGGGATCGGGCTCTGGGCCGATGCGAAAGGCGCTGACCCCTCGCGCCGGAAGCTCCGCGGGGCTCTCCGCCGCGACCGGGGTGGCCGGAACCGCCTCGGAGTCACTCCCGCCCGGGAACTCCAGGGACACGTCCACTCCGCGCACGATCGCCAGTGCCACCATCCCGACCGCGACGGCGGCCAGCGGCGTCGACCAGGAGAGGTCGGCGATGCGCGAGGCCCGGGCCTGGCATCGCGCCACCAGACCCGGGCGTCCCTCGCCCGCGCGAAGTCTTGCGATGACCCGATCCGCCAGCTCCGGGGGGGGATCGGGAGCCGGCAACCTGCGTAATAGGTCGACGACGTGCCGGAGCTCGCGGTACTCCCGACGGCAGTCGGGGCAGCTCTCGAGATGCTCCTCGACCCGAGCTCGCTCGCCATCTTCGAGCTCTGCCTCGAAATAGGCACTCAGCCGCTCGCGCAACGCCTCGTGGTTCATCGTCCGGGCTCCCCTTCGCCGCTCCGATCCCCGAGCTTGCGACGCAAGGCCCGTCGGGCCCGGTGGATCCGAGATTTCACGGTGCCCTCCGCCACCCCCAGAATGCTCGAGATCTCCGCGTACGGAAGCCCCTCGACGTCGTGAAGGACCAGCGGTGTGCGGAGGGCCGGGCGAAGCTCCAGAATCTGCTGCTGCAGCTGCCGGCGTAGCTCGTTTCCCAGGAGGGTGTCCTCGGGACCCCGGGGTGCGTGGGGAAGCTCATCGCCCCCTGCCTGCCGCTGCATCAGACCCTCGAGGCGCGCCCGACGGCGGCCGAGGCTGCGTCGGCGGTTCAGCGCCGCGTTGACCGTGACGCGGTAGACGAAAGTGGAGAAGCGAGCCTCCTCGCGGAAGCGATGGCCGTTGCGGTGGAGGTTCAAGAAGACCTCCTGGGCGACATCCTCGGCCTCCTCGCGGCTACCCAGCATCCGCAGAGCCAGCCCGAACACCCTTCGCTCGTGGCGGCGGACCAGGGACTCGAAGGCGATCTCGTCACCCGCGCGCCAGCGCGTGACCAGCTCGCCGTCGGGATCGACTCCGCCGACGAGGGCTTCGCCTCGACTCCTCAGGACGGGACCTCGCTCCAGGATCTCTTGTGCCACCGCCGCCACGTCTGAGTTGGAAACCGCGGCAAAGCCGCGGGTTCCGCGCTTCCGGGAATCATGGGTGAGACGCGGGCGATGACCCAACTATTCGTTTTCGCTCGCCTCTTCTCCTGAACGCTGCCACGGGCCACTCTTCCCACCACTCTTGCTCACGAGCCGGATCGCCTCGACCGTCATGCCCCGATCGACGGCCTTGCACATGTCGTAGATGGTGAGACCCGCCGCGGCCACCGCCACCAGAGCCTCCATCTCCACGCCCGTGCGCGCATGGGCCCGAACCCTCGCCTCGATCTGCACCCGCTCGGCGGCGAGGTCCGGACGCAGCTCCACGTCGACCGAATCCACCGGAAGGGGGTGGGCCAGGGGAATCCACTCGTCGGTGCGCTTGCAGGCCTGGATTCCTGCGAGACGCGCCGTGGCGAGCACGTCACCCTTGGGGACCTCTCCGTCGGCGATCCGTCTCAGGGTCTCGCCGGCCATTCGCACCTCGCCGCGAGCCACGCAGACCCGCTCGGTGATCTGCTTCTCGCCCACGTCCACCATGCGGGCCCGCCCTCGCTCGTCCAGATGGGTGAGTCGGTCGTCGGCCATGGTGCCCCCTCCTCACTCGCTCATTCCGGAAGCCCCTGGAGCCAGCTGATGATGTCCTGGAACACCCCCTCTCGCTCGGGCTCGTTGAAGATCTCGTGGCGCAGCTGCGGGTAGATGCGCAGGTCGCTCCCGGCGATGGCTACCTCATCGAAGAAGGCTCGGCTCCCATCGGCTGGACAGAGCGGATCGTCCTCGCCGTGCAGCATCAAGAGCGGTACTGCGACCTCCGCCGCCCTCGTGGCGGTCCGCGAAACCGCGGCGAGCAGCTCCGCGGCCAGGGAGGTGGTCATGGTGCGAAACACCAGCGGATCTTCGAGGTAGCGCCGGACCACCTCTGGATCCCTGGAGAGCCCGTTCGGATCGAGGCCGCTCCCCACCGACAGGCGGGGGAGCAAACGTCGGAGCATCCGAACCGCCCGCAACCGAAGGCGAGGGATTCCCTCGCCCAGGGCGAGACCGGCCCCGGAGGTGACGGCGCTGTGGATGGATGGCCGGAGGCCGACCAGATAGGCCGCCGTCACCAGCCCTCCCATGCTGTGGCCTACCAGTGTGATCGGAACCTGGAACTGTTCCCGGCGCACGACCTCCAGGAAGCAGTCGAGATCGTTCAGGTACTCCTGAAACTCCCTCACGTGGCAGCGCCTTCCACCGGAGCGCCCGTGGCCCCGATGATCGTAGGCGTGGACGGCGCACTCTCGTGCTGCGAACCAGGATCCCAAGCCCTGATAGCGGCCGCTGTGCTCCGCGTAGCCGTGAACCACCACGAGAGCGCGCTTCGGCTCCACCGGCAGCCAGGCCCGGCGAAACAGCCGGAGCCCGTCGAATCCCCGGAAGTGGGACTCGGTTCGACGCAATACCGCCTCGGTCACAGCGCGTGACCCTAACCACCCGCAGCCCGTAGCGTCAATGAGCAGGTGGATCGCGCCAGCCTTCTGAACTTCGCTCGGCTACGCCGGGCTTGCCTAGGACCGCAGCTCCTGGTGGACCTTGGCGCGGGCCGCCTGAACGCGGGTGAGGTAGGAGACGCCGCGGATCTCGGAGCCCCAGAAATAGGCCGAGATCCCATCCTCCTCGCCGAGGCGGCGAATGTTGCCGGCGAGGATCAGACATCCCGCCTCGATGTTGGTCTCGATGGTCGAGAGATTCCCAGCGATGCCCATGGGGCGCGCCATGTTGGGCATCACCTGCATCAGGCCCAGGGCGCCCTTCGGGCTCCGCGCCCAGGGGCGCGCGCTGCTCTCGACCAGGAGCACCGCAGTCACCAGCTCCGGGTCGAGACCGTACTTTCCGCTGTATCGGATCACCGCGGCGCCGATTCGCCCGAGTTCCGGCTCCGAGAGGCCGGGGTTCACGCCGGAGAGGAGAAGCGCCACCGCGGGAACATCCAGCGCCTGGACCACGTCGAGCTGGCTCGCCGGATCCGCGAGATCCGGGGCGGACCCGTCGATCACCAGCGCAGTTGCCACTAGCGCCAGCAGCCAGACGCGCGCCTTGCCCACGGTCTCGCTCACACAAAACTCCTTCCGGCGAGCTCCGCCCGCGAACACCCCTCCCCCAGCTGATGCCGGGCCTTCGGGCCGAGTACCTGGTTGGATTCGATGGAGTGGGGGGTCTCGGTACCGCTCGCGCGGATGCTCGAATCGTATCGGATTCGATGGCCTGCTGCCAAAGACATGATGGTTCTTGGCTCCCCTCGGGGACACGAAGGGGCTCACTTGGGTGGCTCCAAAGTCCCACGGGTGAGTGCCAGTGGACCCAGATCGGTGACCTCTCTTTGTCGGAGAACGATTATGTTTCGTTTGACCCCCAGTTTCTGACGGTGATAGGATCCATGCGCCTGTTTGGGATGGGGCGCGGTTCCTGGCGGACTCAAGGAACCGGGCGCCAAACGGAGCCGCAGCGCGGCTTGCAGGCGTTGGTTGCTACATCCCCTGAAGCCTCTAGAGAATTCGAGGAAGCGCGAGTTCATGGACCCCCACCACGGAATCGCCTCCGCATTCGATCGGCGCGCTGCGCTCCCCCTGATACGCGGGTTGGCCGGTCTACACGATTCCATGGCGCTCGTCGATGACCTCGGCCGCGTGGTCTGGATGAGCGATGGGCTCGCCGCGATGTGCGGCGAGCCCGAGCGGTTCCGGGGCCGCCGCTGGATCGAGATGCTGCTCGTCCAGAGCGAGGGCAAACGACTCGCCGAGACACTCTCCCAGGTCGGCTACTTAGCGAACGAGTCCGTCGCTCTGCGCGGTCCGCGCGGGGAGTCGATTCCCGTCAAGCTCTGCGCGTCGCGGCTCGGCGATGCGGGAGCCTCCTGGGCCACCATCACCGTCGCGCGTCCCGAAACGCACGCGACCGATCGGCCATTGCCCGACGCCCCGGACTACCTGAGGGCGATTCTGGACAGCTCTCCCGACGGTGTCGTCGTGGTCGACCGGAACCGACGGATCACCTACCTGAATCCGGCCGCAGAGCAGCTGCTGGACCGCCCGCGGGCGGAGATCATCGGCCACCCCGTCGACCAGTACGTGGAGCGCTGCGAGAAGCTGAACCGGATCGCGGAGACGCTGCGTCCGTCCCGTCCGGTTCGGGATGAGGACATCAAGCTGCGCCGCCGGGACGGAACCGTCCTCTGTGTCTCGATCTCGGCGAGCCTGGTTCGGCTACCGGATGGAACCGACCTGGGCGCCGTGGCCTACCTTCGCGACGTCACCGAGCGGCGGCATACCGAGGAGGACCTGGCGCGGTCCAACGCGCAGCTCGAGCACTACGTCGACGCCGTGTCTCATGACCTGCGCTCTCCGCTGGTCTCCCTGCTGGGCTTCACGCGGCTGCTCCGCGAGGATTACGGGGCCCGGCTCGAAGAGAAGGGCCGGCACTTCCTGGATCGGATCGAGCAGGCCGGCCGCACCATGGAGAGCTTGATCCACGACCTCCTCGAGCTCTCGCGAATCGGCCAGAGCGAGGTGAGCCACTCCTTCATCGACCCTCGGAGCGTGCTCGCTCATCTTCACGCGGAGTTCAAGCCCCGACTCGATCAGGACGGGGTCACGCTGGAGCTTCCCGGGAATCCTCCTCAGCTCCGGTGCGATCGCACTCGGCTCTACCAGCTCTTCTCGAATCTCGTCGGCAACGCCCTCGACCACATGGGAGAGGTCGAGCAGCCCGTCATCCGGGTGGAGGTGAAGGCGCTCCCCGGCGCTCACCAGGTCACCGTGAGCGACAACGGCAGGGGAATCGATCCCTCCGACCAGGACCGGATCTTCGAGATCTTCCAGAGCCTCGGTCCTCACAAGCAGGGCCGGCGGGGCACGGGGATGGGCCTCGCAATCGTCAAGAAGATCGTCGAGATCCACGGCGGGCGCGTCTGGGTCGAGAGCCGCCCCGGCGAGGGCGCCCACTTCCATCTGACCCTCCCCTGCGTCTAGCTCTCGACCTTCCCTCACTCCTCCCGATCGAGCCGGGCATGCTTTCTCGATCTTCGCTCGCCGCGGGCGGCGCTTGCCACCCACTATTGCGTCGCGTAGCTTGGCCACCCTCGCGGAGGCACCATGTACCCGATTCTCTGGGAGCCCTTCGGCTTTCCCATCAGCACCTTCGGCGTGATGCTGGCCGTGGGATTCCTGGTGGCGGCGTGGAACACATCGGTCCGCCTGCGCGAGTACGACCTCGATCCGGAGCTCTCCTCGACGCTCCTGCTCTACGCCATCGGAGGCGGGGTCCTCGGTGCCAAGCTCTACTTCGCGGTCGACGAGAGCCTCCGCGAAGGGATCCCCTTCACCGATCTCCTCTTCGCCCGGGCCGGCATCACCTGGTATGGAGGACTGATCGGCGGAACGCTCGCGGTCGGGGCGGGCTGCCTGATTCACGGGCTCCCGATCCGGATCATCTCGAGCTGCGTCGCGGTGGCCGCGCTGCTCGGTCAGGCCTGCGGACGGATCGGCTGCTTCCTGGTGGGCGACGACTACGGCAAGGTCACCGATCTGCCCTGGGGTATCGCATTCCCCAGGGGAACTCCTCCCACCCTCGATCCGGTCCACCCGACCCAGCTCTACGAGTTCGCCTGGCTGATGCTGGGCGCCGCGATTCTCTGGCGGAGGCGGAAACGCAGCCACTTCCTCTTCGGGGAATACCTGGCCTGGAACGGATGCGGGCGCTTCTTCATCGAGTGGTTACGAAAGAACCCGAAGATGGTCCTGGACCTGACCGAGCCGCAGCTGATTGGGATCGGGCTGGTTGTGTTCGGTATCGCGGGATGGGTGTACACTCGAAACAAGCCCGAATCGGTGGTCGCCTGAGGAACCCGACAACCCTGCTCCAAGTGCCTTCGGCGAGCCCCGGACGGAGGGTACCCGCGTGAGACCGAACCGCCGAGGCACCGAGACGCGCAACAAGATCCTCGATGTCGCCGAGCATGCCTTCGCGCGAGATGGATTCGCCGGGGCCCACCTCCAGCACATCGCCGAGCAGATCGGCGTTCAGAAGACCGCTCTCTACTACTACTTCCCGAGCAAGGCGGCGCTCTACGAGGCGGTCCTCGTGCGTGTGCTCGAGGCCTTCGATCAGGCCGTGAGCAGAGCGATCGACGCACCCGAGTCACCGGCCGTACGGCTCGGGCGGCTGATCGACGTGATGAACGAGCTCTTCTCCGAGCAGCGAAACTACTCCCAGATATTGATCCGGATCCTCGTCGATCGGGTGGAGATCGACGGGCTGACGCTGGGACCGCTGATCGAACGGGTGGTGGGACGGTTGCTCGCCTTCTATCGCGAGGGTGTCGACGTGGGCGCATTCGTCAAGCTGTCCTCGCGGCACCTCTTCCAGAGCTTGCTCGGCGCGACCGTGTTCCATTACGCGACTGGCGAGATCGGCGCCCAGGTGCTGGGGGTCGACGACATCTTCACGCAGAACGCCGTCACCTGGAGGCGAGAGGAGGTACGGCGACTGGTGCTGCGGGGTGTCCTGCGGAGCGAGGAAACCGCAGACGACGCCTGAGCCAACCGCGATGGATCTTTGGCCGCAGCACTCGCGAAGGACTCGGGCGAGCTAGGCGGAGGCGGACTCCCTGGAGCTGCTTCGCGAGCAGTGTTTGCGGATCCGTTCGGACAGCTCCGCCGCCGCCACCCGAAGGGCCTCGCCGCTCTCCTTCTCGACGAGCTGTCCCACCCGGGAGACCACCGCGAAGGCGAGATCGGCCAGACGTCCCTCTTCCCGAGGCGGGACGGCGTCCACCCACTTCGAGAGGCTGTCGAGAGCCTCTCCGTAGCGCTCGTCCAGGTAGGCCTGCATGCCTTCCGCGTAGGCGAGCAGCCGCAACAGCTGCTCACGCGAGCCATCCCGATCCATCGCCTCGACGAGGGCGCGGTGGGCCCGGCCGAAGAACCCGCTGTCCAGATAGGAGTGCGCGGCTCGCACGAATGCGACTCCGGAAGAGCCGTGGATCTGCTCGAGCAGCGCGTCCAGCCCGTCGGGGTAGGCCTCATCGACCAGGTCGCGGTGCTCGATCAGGTAGCGGGTCACGAAGCCGTTCGACGAGTGGGCCTCGAGGAGGATCCAGAACTGACCTGCGGTCTGGAGAAGGAGAGCCTCGGCCTCCTGGAAGGACTCGTCGAGCCGCGCCCGGACCCCGTCGATGATCCGCTCGAACTCGCGGAAGAGGAGACTCCCCTCGGCCCGCGATGCCGAGCGCAGAGCCCGGACCTTGGGACCGTAGACGTCGCGCTGGTAGAGGCTCTCTCGGAACTTCATCGCCTCGTGGAAGAGCGAGCCGACCGCGAGATCGAAGAGGGCCTCCGGACGAACCTTCACCGCGTCCCCCTCGGTGCCGGTCCGGAAGAGGGCGTGACAGCGCTCCTTCAGGCGGAAGAGCACGCTCTCCTCGCTGCTGCCGACCAGCGCCTGCACCTCCTCGAACCGGAGCTCGCCTGACCAGTACCGCGCCGTCAGCTCGCGGAACGTACGGTGGACGATCAGGAAGTCCCGGACGATGTAGACCAGGTCCGACTCGATCGAGCGCATGAGAGCATCATACACGCGCAGTCGAAAGGACTACAGCATCCTGGTGGGCCGATCGCGATGCGGTGTGGGCTCGGAGGGCCCCGATGAGGCGACCACGCTCGCCGGGGGGCACGCGACGGAGGAGTCCCAAACTGTCCCGCTCGGACACCGGCACCCTGGATCGCGGGCGCGGAGCCCCACCGAAACGCTCTGGGCGCCCGTCTGGCGCTCTCGACCGCGGAGAGGCGTGCGTCGCCGCCCCCGCGCGGGAGACCTGCCGACGCTGCGTCGACCGCTCTCCACACCGGGTCGCACGGCGCGCCCCGGTGCCCGCATCGATGGGGAAGAATCCGAGAAGGAGGGTGGGCTCAATCCTTCTGGAACCGCGACGTCTCCGCGGACAAGACGAGCTCCGCCGCCTTGTCGGGGTGGATCTGCTTGGCGCGCTCGAAGAGATCCTCTTCCTTTTCCACGTTCTTGGGATCGGGAACACAGCAGTCTACGGGACACACCTCGGCGCACTGTTCGGTGTCGTGGAATCCCACGCACTCGGTGCAGAGTGCGGGATCGATCACGAAGGTCTCTTCCCCTTCGCTGATCGCTTCGTTCGGGCACTCCGGCTCGCAGACGCCGCAGTTGATGCACTCGTCGGTGATCATCGTCGCCATGACTTCCCCTTCGTCCGGATCGCGGGGCGGCATTTTAATCGACCACCTGAGCAGGGTCAACGCCGTCTCTGGGCCGCAAAGGTCGGTGCGCGAGGCTCGAACAGACCCCGGGGGGTTCGGTTGACCCGCGGCATCCGTCCCCTAACTTCGGGTCGCTAGCACGAGCATGGGTACCCGTGGAGGTTTCGAAATGAACCAACCGGTCGAACGCGAGAGCATGGAAGTCGATGTCCTGTACGTCGGTGCAGGCCCCGCGACACTCGCATCGGCTCTCCACCTGATGAGTCAGGTGGAGGCGTACAACGAGCGCGCCGAGAAGGAGGGAGGCTCGCCCGTCGAGCCGCCGACCGTGCTGGTCATCGAGAAGAGTGCGGAAGTCGGCGATCACGTCCTCTCCGGAGCGGTGATGAACCCGAGAGGTATTCGCGAGCTGGTTCCGGACTTCGAGGAGCAGGGCTTTCCCACCGAGCAGGTCTGCACCGATGCCATGACCTACATCTTCACGCGGAACCGCGCGATCAAGAGCCCCGTGAATCTCCCGAACTTCAAGAAGAACGGCTACCACGTGGTCTCGATCTCGAACGTGGTGAAGTGGCTCGCCGAGAGGTGCGAGGCCGCGGGCATCGAGATCTACCCGGGCTTCGCCGGCGCCGAGATTCTCACCGAGGGGAACCGCGTCACCGGTGTCCGCACGGGCGACATGGGCATCGACAAGAACGGCGAGCCCAAGAGCAACTACCAGCCGGGGATGGACATCCTCGCCAAGGTCACCGTGCTCGGCGAGGGCGTGCGCGGGAGTCTCAGCAAGCAGCTCATCGAGAAGTTCGATCTGCAGGGCGAGCGGCCCCAGGTCTTCGAGACCGGCGTGAAGGAGATCTGGCGGGTCAAGCCCGAGAAGCACCAGCCCGGACGGGTGATCCACGGCATGGTGATCGAGGAGCTGAAGCATTCCTTCGGCGGGATGTGGCTCTACGACATGAAGGACAACCTGATCTCCTACGGGATGGTGAAGGCGCTCGAAGCCGAGAGTCCGTTCCACGATCCGCACCTGGCTGCACAGAAGTTCAAGACCCACCCCTTCATGCGCGACCTGCTGGACGGTGCGGAGCTGATCCGCTACGGCGCCAAGACCATCCCCATCGGCGGTCTCTACGCGCAGCCGAAGCTCTACATGGACGGCGCGATGCTGATCGGCGACGCCGCCGGCATGTGCAACGCGGTGAAGCTCGCCGGCATCCACCTGGCCATCAAGACGGGGATGCTGGCTGCGGAGACGATCGTCGACGCCGTCGCAAAGGACGACTTCACCGCCGCCACTCTGGGCGGCTACGCGGAGCGCTACAAGCAGAGCTGGGCCTACGAGGAGCACTTCAAGGACCGCAACTTCCACGGATCGTGGTGCAAGGGATTCCCGTTCTTCATGCTGAACGAGCCCTTCCGCACGTATCTGACCAACGGACGCGGCCTCATCGACAAGCTTCAGTTCCATGCGGGCCACGAGGCGACCAAGAAGCTCTCGGAGCTCCCGGAAGGCAAGCGGGTGAAGGAGGAATTCGAGTTCGACCGGGTGCTCACCTTCGACAAGGACACCCTGGTCCAGTACAGCGGAGCGAGGCACGAGTCCGACCAGATCCCGCATCTCCACGTTTCCGACACGGATCTGTGCCGGGACGTCTGCAGCGAGGAGTACGGGAACCCCTGCGAATCCTTCTGCCCGGCGGCGGTCTACGAGATGGTCGCCGACGAGGAAAACCCGGGGAAGAAGAAGCTCTTCATCCACCACGAGAACTGCGTGCACTGCAAGACCTGCGACATCGCCGATCCGTACCAGGTCATCACCTGGACGCCGCCGGAGGGAGGCGAGGGACCCGACTACACCCAGATGTAGCGCGGAGCTCAGAGCTCTGCAGCTTCGAGCGCGTAGCGTAGGTGTTCCATGTCCCGTGGGTCGGCCGCGAGCAACAGGGCCCGCGCGGGCTGATCGATTCGCGAAGGGAATCTCTCCCCCCCCTCGGTCTCGATCAGTGCACCGGCCTCGGATGAGATGAGCAGACCGATCCGGCCTCGGATGCTGATGCCGCCCGAGGAGTTGGGCAGGCGCAGCCCGGCCCGCACTCCCGGGATCAGTGGCGCCACCGAGATCGCACCGCCGCTGCCGAACACCACCTCGAAGCCCCGCTCTCGGAGGCGATCGCAAACCGCCGGCGGGGCCTCGTGGGAGACCAGCACCCGCGCACCCGCCGCGTGGGCGCGCTGCGGTCGGGGCTCCCCCCGCGGCCGGGCCATGCGGGCCCCGACGCCGCGCACGGCGTCGAAATGGAGCCCCTCCCTGGGCAGGGCCACCAGGGCGGCATCGAAGCGCCCGTCGACACAGAGCCCCACCATGATGCTGTAGGGACCGGCGCACTCCAGATAGGAGTGCAGGGTGCTGTCGATCGGGTCCAGCACCACGACGGGGCTCTCCCTCGCCGGGAACCGCCCCACGCACGGCGTGTCCTCCTCGGCGCGCAGTCCCACGCCGGGAAAGTGCTCGAGGAGAGAGACGAGGATCGCCTCCTGAGCGGCGGAATCCGCGTCGGTGAGAGCGGCCTTCGTCGGGGTGGCTTCGCTCCGCTTGGGCCGGTTTGGCACCCGCCCGTCGAGGGCGTGGGTGATCACCGCGGCGCGTCGGACCGCGGGCGCGAGCAGCTCGACGAATCGTTGGGGGGGGATCTCCGGACTCACCTGTCGCGGAGCTTAACGGTCGAAGAGGGGTTCGGGAAGCTGCTCGGTCCGGTCGCCGGGATTCATTCGAGCCCCTCACTGGGGTACAATCAATTGGGGCGGAATCGCAACAGCTCAGATGATTCTGTGACCTCCATCACCTTGTAGGATCGGCAATTGCGGCGAAGATCACCTTCGAAGGGCCCAGGCCTCTGGTCAATTGACTCGAGGACGGTCTCCATTTTCGTGCTGATGCTTGCGGGGTTCCCTTGAAGGGGGGATCGTCGCGGCACCCGGAGTGATTGCCATGCAGGTTCGAATCCTCGCCGCCGCCTGCCTCCTGCTGCTCTCGAGCCCGGCCCCGGCCGGCCCGCCGGCTGCGATTCCCGAGGACGACATCCAGCAGCGTACCCTGGCCTCGTTCCGGAGCTTCGCCTCGGGTTGGATGGAGAAGCTGGAGCGGGTCGAGATGCGCAACCAGGCGGAGCCCCGGATCCGCCCCCTCGGCGCGCAGACACTGGTCACCTACAAGGGCTACGGAACTGACTTCGAGATCGAGGTGAAGCACACCGGGTACCCGCCAGCGCCGTTCGTCGGCGTGCTGCGCTACTCGGAGCAGCTCTTCACCTGCGCCGACACCCGCGCCACCCGCTGCCGGCTCGCCTCGACCGTGCCCGTCACCGAGATCTTCCGCTTCCAGAACGGACGCTGGATCTACTAGGGCCGCCAGAGATAGAGGAAGGCCGGCTCGCTCCTGGAGCCGAGGAGGGCCCAGGGCGCGAGGGTAGGCGACGGTGCGGCGCTCACGGAGTAGAGGTTCTCGCGCCACTCGTTGGGACGGCCGTACACCACCACCCGCGAGGTCTCGATCCCGGCCATTTCCTCGGCGACCTCGATCGCACCGGGGAGACCTCCGATGGCGTCGATCAACCCGTTCTCCTCGGCCTGTGCCGCGCTGAAGATCCGCCCGTCGGCGAGCTCGCGGACCTCTTCGGCGAAGAGATCCGGGCGCCCTGCATCCACGACTTCGAGGAAGCGCTCGTACAGACCGTCGAGAACGCTGCCGAGCTGAGCCTTCTCCTCCTCGGTCATGTGCCGCAGTGACGAGCCCGCATCCTTGTAGGGACCGGATTTGAGCGTCTGGTTCTCGATCCCGATCTTCTCCATCAGATCCGCGAAGCCAACGCCCGAGAAGATCACGCCGATCGAACCGGTGATCGTGGTGGGCAGAGCGCGAACCGTATCTGCGGACATGGCCAGGTAGTAGCCGCCGGAGGCCGCGATGCCCATGAGCTGGGCGACGACGGGGATATCGTGAGCCTCCTTGAATCGCTGGATCTCGCTGTAGATGATGTCACTGGCGGTGGCTGTCCCACCGGGGCTGTTGATGCGCAGGATGATCGCTCGGATGCCGCCGCCTCGTTCCGCCCGGTCGAGCTGCTCACGCACCCGGGAGACCGTGCTCTCCGACTCACCGAAGATCCGCGCTTCCGCCCGCTCCGAGATCATTCCGTCGACCTCGATCAGCAGGATCTTGGGGCCCTTGGCGCCGAAGACGACCTTCTCGACCAGCGCGTCCTTGGGACCGGCCCCGACCTGGATGGTGATGCACCCGACCAGGAGCAGGACAGCCAGCAGAGCACACCCCAGGACCGATCGCTTCATGGCTTCCTCCTCGCGCCGCCGTCGCGACGGGCGCGGACTAGCTACACCCGGTCGTGACGCCGCAATTGGGGCACTTGTAGCAGCTACCGTTCCGGACCGTCATCGAGCCGCACACGGGACAGGGCGGCGAATCGGCCTGGTTCACGAAGGTCCGATCGCCGGCGACGTCGTGGTCCATTCCGGACCCGCCCGACACCACCGCGAGACCGGTGGGCTCGGCCTCGGTCTCCTGCTCGTCCTCCACCCTTGCCTCATCCCTGAGGAAGCGATTCCCCAGGTAGCGGAAGACGTAGTCGGTGACCGACTTGGCCATCGGGATCTCTCTGTTGTTGGTGAACCCCGCCGGCTCGTACCGCGTGTGGCTGAACTTGTCCACCAAAGTCTTGAGAGGCACCCCGTACTGGAGGGCGATGGAGGTCATCGTGGCAATCGTGTCCATCAGGCCGGAGATGGTGCTCCCCTCCTTGGCCATCCGGAGAAAGATCTCTCCCGGCACTCCCTCCTCGTAGAGACCCACCGTGAGGTAACCCTCGTGGCCGGCGATCGAGAACTTGTGGGTGACCGCGTCGCGCTCGTCGGGGAGCTTGCGCCGGATCGGGCGCCGGTCCTCGAGGGCGACGACGTTGTCGTCGACCTCCTCCTTCCCGGCGTTGAGCGGCTGGGTCCGCTTGCTCCCATCCCGGTAGATCGCCAGGGACTTGAGCCCGAGCTTCCAGCCCTCCAGGTAGGCCGCCTTCACGTCCTCGACGGCGGCCTCGCTGGGAAGATTCACCGTCTTGCTGATCGCACCCGAGAGGAACGGCTGCACCGCCCCCATCATGCGGATGTGACCCTTCCAGTGGATGGAGCGGCTTCCGTTCACGGGCCGGAAGGCGCAATCGAAGATCGGCAGGTGCTCGTCCTTCAGCACCGGCGCGCCCTCGATCGTCTCGTTCGCATCGATGTAGGCGACGATCTCGCCGATCGGGTCTTCGCCGTAGCCGAGCCTTCGAAGCGCCATGGGGACCGTGCTGTTCACGATCTTGAGCATCCCGCCCCCAACCAACTTCTTGTACTTGACCAGCGCGATGTCGGGCTCCACGCCCGTGGTGTCGCAGTCCATCATGAACGCGATGGTTCCGGTGGGAGCGAGCACGGTCACCTGGGCGTTCTTGTAGCCGTGCTTTCTCCCCAGTCCGAGGGCATCCGTCCAGACCTGCCGCGACGCCTCCAAGAGATCCGGCTGCACCCCAGCGGGCGGGATCGCCGCCGCCGCCTCCTTGTGCATGCCGATCACCTCGAGGAAGGGCATCCGATTCACCCGGAAGCGCGGAAAGGGCCCCATCGCCTCCGCGATCTCGGCACTGGTGCGGTAGGCCTCACCGCACATGAGCGAGGTGATCGCCGCCGCCAGGTTGCGGCCTTCGGAGCTGTCGTAGGGGAGGCCCCGTGCCATCAGCAGCGCACCCAGGTTCGCGTAGCCGAGACCGAGCGTCCGGTACAGATGGCTGTTCTTGGTGATCGCCGGGGTCGGGTAGTCGGTGTGATCGACCAGGATCTCCTGAGCGAGAATGGTGAGGGAGGCGGCACGCTTGAAGGAGGCGACGTCGAAGCTCCCGTCCTCCCCCAGAAACTGCATCAGGTTCAGGCTCGCCAGGTTGCAGGCGGTGTCGTCCAGGAACATGTACTCGGAGCAGGGGTTGCTCGCGTTGATCCGTCCCGACTTCTTGACGGGATTCCACTTGTTGATGGTGCTGTCGTACTGGACCCCCGGATCGCCGCACAGGTGGGCGCTCTCGGCCATCTCACCCAGCAGATCCTTCGCCTGAAAGACGTCCAGCACCTCATCGGTGGTGACGGAGCGGGTGCTCCAGGGGAGGTCGTTCACGGACGCCTGCATGAAGGCGTCGGTCACGCGCACGGAGTGATTGGCGTTCTGGAAGAAGACCGAATCGTAGGCACCGCCCGGCACGTTGAAGCCACCGTCATAGCCGGCCTCGATCAGCGCCCAGGCCTTCTGCTCCTCGTCCGCCTTGCAGCCAATGAACTCCCGGATATCCGGGTGATCTGCGTTCAGGATCACCATCTTCGCGGCGCGGCGGGTCTTGCCACCCGATTTCACCACGCCGGCGAAGGAGTCGAAGCCCTTCATGAAGGAGACCGGCCCGGAGGCGGTACCGCCACCGGCCAGTGTCTCCCTGGAGGAACGGATCTGGGACAGGTTCGAGCCGGTTCCCGAGCCGCCCTTGAACAGCATCGCCTCGATCTTGGCGAGATCCATGATCGATTCCATGGTGTCGGAGACCGAGTTGATGAAGCACGCGCTGGCCTGCTGGGGTGCGTCCTTGACCCCGATGTTGAACCAGACCGGGCTGTTGAATGCCATCTTCTGGTTCACCAACAGATGGGTGAGCTCGGCCTTGAAGACGTCGCCATCGGCGGGCGTGCGGAAGTAGCCCGACTCGACGCCCCACTGGTGAATGCGACCCACCACCCGGCCGATCAGCTGCTTGGCACTCGACTCGCGCTCGGGTGTATTCAGGTGTCCGCGGAAGTACTTGGATGCCACCACGTTGGCGGCCAGCTGAGACCAGCTCGCGGGGATCTCGCAGTCGGTCTGCTCGAAGATGACCTCGCCGCTCTCGTTGCTGATGATCGCGGTGCGGCGCTCCCACTCCACGGCGTCGAGCGGGTCGATCCCTTCGCGGCTGAAGTGCCGGGGAATCGAGATGCCCTTGGGCAGCTTCGGCTTCTTCCGGCTTCGGGCGACCGTGCCGAGCAACGGCTGCGTCCCCGGCGTCGAATCAGGACTGGCGGCCTTGGTCTCGATGATCTCTCTCGTGCCGTCACCGGCGCCGTTCACGTGCTTCCCCCTCACGTGTCAAAATTGTGTCGGGCCATCTCGGTCAGGAGTTGCTTCGCGTAGCTGCGCGAATTCGAGAGACGAGAGAGGCCCCGGGATACCCCGGGGCCCCCGAGCCAGGGCGGGTCCTCCTTCCCACCACAAGCCCACTTCCCTCCGGCGACCGCCTGTTTACGAACCCCCCCAGGCCACCGGAAGGAGCTTCATCCCCGTAATATTCCAATACTCGCGGAGACATTCCTCGTCAAGAGAAAAGCACAAAATGTTGGGCTCATCCAGACGGGGTATCACAAGTGCTCGTGTTTCAATGCCTTCTGAGAAGAGCCGCGCTCCGGCTCGGCGAGGCCGCTCGGAGCCCCGATCCCCGGCAGATCACCAGCCATCGCTAACCGGTTGGATTCTCAGTAATTGACGCCTCGCGCTAGCGCAGCGCGTCGAGGCGGATCTCGAAGAGCGCGCCTCCCTCGGGGGAATTCCGGGCCGAGATCGATCCCCCGAAGCCTTCCACGATCGCTCGAGCGATCGCGAGGCCGAGACCCGTGTGCTCGGCATCGACCGAGGTCGACCGCACTTCGCCCCGGGCCAGAGCTTCCTCGCGATAGGAGAAGAAGCGAGCGAAGATCCCTTGCAGGTGCTGCTCGGGAATCCCCGGCCCCTGGTCCCGGATCGTCACCCGGGCCTCGCCGGCCTCCTGCTCGAGTCCCACCCACACGGTTCCGTGATCGGGTGAGAAGCTCCGCGCGTTGTCGAGGACGTTCTCGAAGACCCGGACCAGTCGGTCGGGAGAGGCGAAGACCCGGACCTCCTGATCCGGAAGCGCGAGCTCGTAGGCCAGCAGCCCCGCTCCGCGCAGGCGGAACCCCTCCACCAGCTCCGAGAGAAGCCCACCGAGCGGGACCGGAGCTCTCCCCTCCTCCTCCATCTGGGAGTCGATCAAGCTGATCTCGCGCACCGTGGAGAGCAGGCGCTCCAGGCGCGCCACGGCGCGCTCGACCATCTGGAGGAATCGTTCCCTCTCGACGGAATCCTCCGACTCGGAGAGCAGCTGGGCAGCGGTGCGAATCGAGGCGAGGGGGTTCTTGAAGGTGTGCGTGAGGTCTGCCGCGAAGGACTCGATGAAGCCGATGCGTTGCTCCAGGCGCTGGGACAGCTCCTCCAGGGCACGCGCCAGATCACCGATCTCGTCGCGCCGGGCCGAGCCTCGGAAGCGCCCGACGAGCCGCCCACGGCGGTCCAGGACGGCGCTCGCCTCTCGCCGGAGCCGGCGCAGGGGGCGCGCGATGGTCGTCGACACCAGCAGGCTCAGCACGGCAGCCGCCGCCACCGAGGCCAGGAAGACCTCGAAGATCGCGAGCCTCACTTCGTAGAGATCCTGGAGCAGGCGCAGGGTCGATTGGGAGACCAGGGCGACGCCCACCACCGCGCCCTCACTGCGCACCGGGATCGCGCTGTAGAGGGTCACGGAGCGCTGTCCCGGACTGACCCGGGTGGCGGCGCCGTAGCGTCCCGCCAGCGCGGCGTCGACCTCGACGCCTCCGACGCGCGCGTCGGGCGAACGGGGCTCGGGGCGGACGGCTGGGGAAGGAGGCCCGCGAAAGAGCAGGCCCGGGAGACGGACGATCCCCGCACCCAGCCGGTAGAGCCAGTGGGAACGGGCGCTCGGCATCTCGCCGTCATCCTCTTCGCCGGGCTCGCGCCGAGGCCCGAGCTGGCTCGAATCCGCCAGCAGACGGCCCTCGCCGTCGAGCACTCGAATCCGCGCGGTGATCCGCTGGCCCATCTCGATCAGGATCTCCTCCGCGTCGCCCGCGCCGAACCCTCCCCGTTCGGAGAGGGCGGCGGCCAGGATTCGACCCTGCTGGACCATGGAGCGCTCCTGGGCGCGAAGCAGCTGCTTCTCGTAGACGTCGAGGTAGAGGAAGCCGGCGGCGGGGAGAAAGACCAGAAGCAGGTTGAACGCGAGCATGCGCACCGAGATCCGCGAGACGAACCTTCGGACGGCAACGAGACTCGACATCGCTCGAGGCGACTCCTATTTGCTCCCGTAGCGGTAGCCGAGCCCGTAGACGGTCTCGATCAGCTCCGCCCCCGGCGCCAGCCGCTCGAACTTGCGCCGAAGCCGCTTGATGTGGCTGTCGATGGTTCGCTCGCTGACGTAGGTGTCGTCGGGATAACCCTCTTCGAGCAGCTGGGCGCGGCTCTTCACGTGACCGGGATGCTTCACCAGGGCCGCGAGGATCCGGAACTCCGTCACCGTGAGTGCGACCTCCGCATCGCCCCAGTAAGCCTGGTGCCGGTTCCCGTCCAGACAGAGGTCGCCGACCCTGAGAAGCGCATCCTCGCTCGTGGACGCGACCTCCTGGCGAAGCGACATCCGGCGGAACAGGACCTTCACCCGAGCGATCAGCTCGCGCATGGAGAAGGGCTTGCACAGGTAGTCGTCGGCGCCGAGTTCGAGGCCCAGCACCCGGTCGAACTCCTCGTCGCGGGAGGTGAGAAAGATGATCGGCAGTGAATCCGAGAGCCCCCGCAGCTTGCGGCAGAGCTCGAGTCCGTCCATGCGGGGCATCAGGATGTCGAGAACGACCAGATCGGGGAGTGCCTCCTCAAAGGACTCCCATGCGTCCACGCCATCCGCGTGCACGCTGGTCCGGAATCCCTCCCGAGTCAGCGCGTACTCCACGGTCTCGCGAATCGTCGCTTCGTCATCGACGATGGCGACGCTGCGAACCGGATCGGGCTGGGGCATCGCCAGAGTATGACCCAGCCCGGCGGCGAAATGTTCGCTGTCACGATTTCGCCACGATCTTTCACGGGATCGCCCAATTTCCGCCCGCCCCAGGCCGGAGCGGTGCGCCAGCCTTCTCGAAGTCCGAGAGACGGAGGCGGTCGATGAGGTTTCGCATACCGGCGCTGGTGGCGATCTACTTCCTTCTGCTGACCCTGCTGGCTCGAGGAGCCGCCGGGCAATCCGAGTTCGACCTCGGCCCGCCCATGCGCCTGCATGACGCCGAGCAGGGGAGTCTGCTGCTGCGGACGGAGCGCGAAGGGGTCTTCCTCCCCGCTCCGGTTCTCGAGACGGAGGTGCGCATCCGCGTCGCCGGGCTGATCTCCCGGGCCACCATCACGCAGCGCTTCCACAATCCCACCGAGGAGTGGCTCGAGGGCGTCTACGTCTTCCCGCTCCCGGACACCGCCGCCGTCGACGGCCTTCGCATGGTGGTGGGCGAGCGAATCGTGGAGGGCAGGATCGAGGAGCGCGAGGCGGCCAAGCGGGTCTACACCGAGGCCAAGGCCCAGGGCAGGAAGGCCTCTCTCGTCGAGCAGGAGCGACCCAACATCTTCACCACCTCGGTCGCCAACATCGGTCCGTCCGAGGACGTGGAGATCGTCATCGAGTACCAGGAAGACCTGCGCTACCAGGGGGGAAGGTTCGAGCTGCGCTTCCCGATGGTGGTCGGACCGCGCTTCATCCCCGGAGCCGCGGGGACTCTGGGATTCGACGGAACCGGATGGGGACAGAGCACGCTCGACGTCCCCGATGCCGAGCGCATCACGCCGCCGGTCCTCCCTCCCGACCGAGGACCCATCAATCCGGTTCGGATCCGGGTCGATCTGGAGGCCGGCGTCGCGCTCGCGCGGGTCTCGAGCCCCTCTCACGAGATCCATGTCGAGAAGCGGGGAGCATCGCGATACACGGTCGGGCTCCGAGGAGAGACGGTCGCCGCGGACCGCGATTTCGTCCTCGAGTGGGAGCCCCAGGGCGCGGAGCTCCCGCGCGCAGCGCTCTTCACCGAGGAGATCGACGGGGATCACTACGCGCTCCTGATGGTGATGCCGCCGCAGGGCGAGGGCGCCTCCCGTTCGCGAATCTCCCGGGAGACGATCTTCGTGATCGACACCTCGGGATCCATGCACGGAACCTCCATCGAGCAGGCCCGAGGTGCGCTGCTGCTGGCGCTCCCGCGGCTGCAGCCCGACGACTGGTTCAACGTGATCCAGTTCAACAGCGCGACCCGGACGCTCTTTCCCGCCAGCGTGAGGGCCCACCAGGGCGCGGTCCTGGAAGCGCAACGCTATGTCTCGCAACTCGGCGCCGAGGGCGGCACGCAGATGCTCCCCGCGCTCCGCGAGGCGCTCCGGGGCTCCCCGGCCAGCGGCGCGGTCCGCCAGATCGTCTTCATCACCGATGGAAACGTCGGAAACGGGGCCCAGCTCTTCTCCTACCTCCGAGAAAATCTGGGCGCGAGCCGGCTCTTCACGGTGGGAATCGGGTCCGCACCCAACTCCCACTTCATGCGCAAGGCCGCCCGCTTCGGCCGCGGGACCTTTACCCACATCGGCAGCCCCGGGGAGATCTCCGCGAAGATGGGGGAGCTGCTCGGCAAGCTCGAGAGCCCCGTCCTCCACGACATCCAGGTCGCTTGGGGGGATCCCCGCACCGAGTCGTGGCCCGATCGCATCCCCGACCTCTACCTGGGAGAGCCGATCCTGGTGATCGCCCGGCTGCGAGAGGCCGGTGGCGACGTGGTGATCTCCGGGCGGAGAGACCGCGACTTCTGGGAGCTGCGCTTCGGACTGGTGGGCGGGGCAGAGGGAAGCGGGATCGACAAGCTCTGGGCGCGAAAGAAGATCGCGGCGCTGGTGGACGGCCTCGCCGAGGGAGCCGATGCCGATGCGGTGCGGCGGGAGGTGACGGAGCTCGGCATCCGACACCATATGGTGACGAAGCACACGAGCCTCGTGGCCGTGGACGTGACCCCAACCGCACCGTCGGGGACGATCCCGAAGACGCGTCCGCTCCCGGTCAATCTCCCGGCGGGATGGAGCCATGAGAAGGTGTTCGGAACGCTTCCGGGGACGGCGACGCCGGCACCCCTGCTGCAGCTGCTCGGCCTCCTCGCGCTGATGGGTGCGGCGCTGGCACGGGCCCTCATCCCGAGTCGAGCCCGATGAGACGCCTGATCGTGTCGGTCCTGCTGCTGGCGGGCGCGACGCTGCTGGGGAAGGGCCTCTGGATTCCCGCCAAGGCCGAGCTGGCGCAGCTCCTGCTGGAGCGGGCCTGGGAGCGCAGCCAGCGAGGAGAGGAGCAGGCCGCCCCCTGGCCGTGGGCGGATACCTGGCCGCTGGCGCGGCTGCGCGTCTCCGAGCGGGAAGACGACCTCTTCGTGCTGGCCGGGGCCAGCGGTCGGAACCTCGCCTTCGGCCCCGCTCACGTCGCCGGTACCGTGCCGCCGGGAGGATCCGGCAACAGCGTGCTGGCGGGACACCGGGACACCCACTTCCGGTTCCTCGGGGATCTCGCGACCGGCGACGCGCTGTGGCTCGAGACCCCGAGCGGCCTGGTTCGCCGCTACCGGGTCCGAGGCGCATCCGTGGTGCACGAGAGCGATCTCTGGCCGCTGGAGCCGGCGGCGGAGCCGATGCTCACGCTCATCACCTGCTTTCCCTTCGACGCCGTCGCACCGGGAGGACCGCTCAGGTACGTGGTGCGAGCGGCGGCGGAGTGAGCTCCGGGGGGAGGGGCGGCGGGGGGCAGAGTGCGCGGCGCACCGCGCCCCTCGCCGCCTCCGATCTCGCGCGCTGGTGCCCGGGCTACGCGCTCGGGAAGCGATTCCGCAGCCAGATCTCCGCGGCCCCGGCGCCAGCCGGAATCCGCTTGACCGCGAGCGCCACGCGATTGTCCGCGTCGAGGCTCTCCCAGTAGCGATCGGCCAGCTCCTCGGGACCGCCGTCGAGAGGTAGCCAGAGGGGCTCTCCGCGGAAGGGAGGAAGAGGATCGCCGTCTCCCTGGTAGGTGGTGAGGGCGAGACCCAGGCCCGGCGGCGGCGGTGCGGGGCGGAAGCTGGTGCGATCGGTGCGTTCCGGATCGGCGGGATTCGCCTTCAGGATGCTGAGCGCGAAGGATGGCTCTGCCTCCCTTAGATCGATCAGACCGCTGATGCGCGGGGTATAGTTCGGAGCGTCGGGCTCCCGCTCCCGCGTCTGGAGGGCCGACTCGAAGCTTCCGCCCGAGGCGATCGCGTCGCGGATGGTCTGCGTCTGGTCCCCGTTGCTCACGATATGGACGCCGGGGAGCTCGAGCATCGCCTCGTAGATGACGAGCGAGGGATCGCGAAGGGTCGCCGGGTCGTGGGGTGCCGTGCGCAGCGTGCTCCCTTCGGCCTCGAAGATCCGGTTCCGGCTGTTGGGGCTGCGCCCCATGATCCAGTAGACCTGGAGCCAGGCGGCACCGTCGGAGGAACGCCCGAGAACCAGGCCGCGGCCCGGGTAGGGGTTCTGCGCGATGTGCCGGGTGAAGTTGGCGTTGGCTTCGGCCGCTAGTTCCACCTCGCGTCCTCCAAGATTTGGTCGGCCTCGAGCTCGGCTCTCGGGCTCACGACTCCGGCAGGCCGGTGATCCGGATGCCCAGGCCTTCGGGGACCTTGTAGCGGATGTTGAGACCGATCAAGAGCGCGGTGATCTCCTCGACGATCCGCGCGTTGTCGAGAGGTCCGCCGTCCACGGCCCGAAGCCCAGGAACCAGCTCGCAGAGCGCCATCACCGTCTGCCGTGCCGCCTTGGCGCCGGAGACCAGCACGTCGCATTCGACGGGATCCGCCAGGTGCTGGAGGCGATGGGCAGAGACGTTCTGGAAGGCCGAGACCACCTCGACCCCCTTCGGGACCCCCGCGGCCACCATCTGGGCGCAGGATCCCTGCCAGATCCCCACGGTGCGCGTGGCGCCGCCGCCCACGGCCGTGGCCAGGGGAACCCCCATCGAGACCACGATCTGACCCGGCGAGAGAGAGGACTTGATCGACTTGAGCGTGCTGGCCATGTGCTCGAAGGGCACCGAGAGGATCACGATCCGCGCCTTGGGGGTGGCGACCGAGTTCTCGAAGCCACTCACATCGGCCTCGGGGACCGCCTCGCGGACCTGCTCGGCCGCGGTGAGGGCCCGCTCCTCCACGCGGGACCCGATCACCACCGGTCGCCCCGCCTTGGCGAAGCGCAGCGCGAGACCGAGACCCTGATCCCCGGTTCCCCCCAGGATGGCGATGGCATCGGAATTGGGCTCTTCCATGGGGAGCGGAGGCTAGCGAGGATGATTCGTGAGCGCTCCACTGCCGCGGCGCCTCGCTATTCTCGTGGGGATGTCCGACCCCGTACCGACCGCCGCCACCACGCCGAGACAGATCCGCCAGAGCGGACCCCGCACGCTCGTCATCGTATGGGCCGACGGCCACGAGAGCCAATACGACGTCCGCGATCTGCGCCTCGCCTGTGCCTGCGCCCACTGCATCCACGAATGGACGGGAGAGCACCGTCTCGAC
>CAZTOU010000024.1:0-64615 GCA_964615365.1 uncultured Spirochaetales bacterium | reverse complement strand
CCGTTTCTACCACATCTTGGGTCTTCGTTCGTTCAGGCTTCGTGAATTATCCGGGTTAGAGACACCTGAGTTCGAAGTTTACTACGCAATTCCCCCCTCAACGGGGCAGCTGGTGAGCTTCTCCGGGCCTCTTCTTCTGAGAGAGGGCGGGTGTCAGGTCAGATCAACACGGAGAACACCGAGGACGTACGACCCTCCTACTCGCGAGGTGTTCCGTCCTCTCCGCCGCCATCCAGGTCGGTGGCGTCCTTCACCTCCTCGATCCCTGGTGCAATGTCGGGAGAGAACGGCTCGATGAGCTCAATCACCCTCAGGGTGTGAGATCCATCCAGCAGCGTGGTGCGCCCTCCCACCAGCGAGATGCCGAGGACGAGCACGGCCACAACGAGCGCTCCTTCGGCAGCAGCGAGCACCGCGCCTGCGAGGCGATCGACCATTCCCAGCCCGGCAGCACGAAATCCCTTGCGCACCAGACGCCCGGCGACTCCCGCGGCGACGATCACCGCGAGAAAGATCACTCCCACGGCAACGATCCGGGCCCCCATGGAACCCAGGTCCACAGGGGCGTTCGTCTCGATCCAGGCGGAGAACGCCGGGGTTCCAAGGCGAATGGCGAAATAGGCCAACACCAGCCCTGCGATCGAAAAGACCTCGCGAATCGCGCCTACGAAGGCTCCCCGGAGCATCGCTGCGCCGAGAATGCATGCCGCAATGACGTCCACCAGAGCCATCTTTGCTTCCTCCTAGTTATTCCAGATATGAGAAGCTGCCGAAGAACAGGTGCGAGAGTGCGGACGGCGTAGCCTGCACTGCTCATGAAACCCGTCTGCTCAGCGCCGAGATTCTACCATGTAGCTCTTTCTTGCTTCTCGAGAGTGTTCCCCTCGCGAGCGCCTTGCGATAGAGATCCAACGCCACCTTGTCTCGACGGAGCCCTTCATTGGCGCGCCCAGCCCAGTAGAGCCAGTCGCTCGGGACACCCTCCCAGTCGTCTCCTCGCGTCCACCCCTCCTTGCGGATCAGCCGCAGCGCTACGCTGAACTCGCTTGCTTCCACCAGGATCTTCCAGAGCGATGGGCCGCTGTCCCGCCGACCGAGCCGCGAGGCCAGATGCAGCGCAATCCGCCTGGAGGCGTCGAGGGCGCCCGCTGCGAGCGCCAGCTCGGCGGTCTGGAGCAGCTCCCTTTCCGGCAGACCAGCCTTTCGGGTCTCGATCAGCGGAAGCAGGGGAAGGACGAGAGAGGGGCGCTCTCGCAGCTCGGAGAGCTCGATGACCAAGGGCAGCGTCTCCTCGTCGAGGGGTAGAGGTGAGAACTTCCGGCTCAGCTCTGGCAGGAAATCCTTCGTCTCGATCTCCGCAAGTCGGCTCCGGAACTCGGATCCCGACTCCAGGAACTGAAAGCGTCCGGTCAGGTCTCTTGGATCGTCGTCCCACCAGTCGTCTGCCAGCAGTGCCTCGACCTCACCTCGGAACGCGAACGACGTATTCATGCGACGAGCGATCTCTTCGGTGATTTCGGTGACCTGGCGGGTGAAATCGAGGCCCGGGGCGTTGCAGTATGGCCGGAACGTAAGCAGGCGACCGGCATTGGTGAGGGCCAGTAGAGAGCGCGCCACGATCGTGCCCTCTGGTGTCCTCGCGTAGAGGACGCGCTTGTTGACGTCCGCCGCGTTGACGATCACCGAGCCGTAACACGCTCCTCCGGGGCGCAGACAGGTGAAGAAGGGTCGTCCCATCCGGAATATCTCCAGGGGATCGGTTTCGAGTTCGAGCGTGAACTCACCACCGTCGTCGTTCTTCACCGTGACACGATAGTTCTCGTCGAGCCACGCACGGGTATCGATTCCCCTGCGGCGAAGACGTTCGAGAAAGGACCGATTGCGAGGATGATCGCGTAGATCCGTGGGATCCGAGCCATCGCGACGCCGCAGCAGTTCGAAGGCGAGCCTGCGAAGGCGTTCCCCCAGATCCATCAGACCCGCGAGCACCTCGATGGTCTCGAAATCCGACAGCCACGCATCGGATGGCAGGGTGCCGACCTTCTCGCTCAGCGTTTCGACGAGAGCGGATCTCACGGATGCTTCCAGCGCAACGAGCTGGACGTGTCGGCGGCGGCGGGCGAGCTTCTCCTGATACTTGGCGAGTCGCTGCTGCGACAGCTGGGACCTTCGAGTCTGCCGCCTTCCGAGATTGGCCTCGCGTATGCTCAGCGCCTCACGGGCCTGCCCGCGAGCCGTCTCGAGCTTGCGGCGGATCGCCGCCAGCTCGCGGGTGAGAGCATCGGGATCGGGAAAGGTGGCGGAGAGAATGCGCGACGCCGCCTTCCTCGCCTCGGGATCGACTTCGGCGAGTGCGAACAGGGATTCGTGAAGCTCGGCAGGATACCGGTCGAGCCAGCCACGGCCCCCCGTCGCTCGCGCGGCCGGCTCGTCGAGTGCGCTACGTGCCAGGTGCGCCGGATCCAGTGGAGGCCGAAGCCTCCGAAGGAGATACGCCTGGTAGGCGAGCTGAATCACTCGCTTCCCCTCAGATCCCAGCATCGCTGAGACCAGGATCGGGCGAACCATCTCGTCGGCCGCGAGACTCGCCAGGCCCTCTCCCCAACCGGGCCTTGCGTCCTCACCCTTGTCGCCGGCTGGATCGAACCTGCGGAGCCGTCTCACCAGCTGAGCAAAGAGCTCGTGGTCCGAGTCGGCAAGGTGAGCTGCCGCGTCGAAGCACGGAGTAGCCAGTTGCCGCGCCGCCTTCAGCGCAGCACCTCGCCAGAGAGCGTGGAGAGCCTCTGCTACGAAGACGGGATCGGGGGAGAGCCTCAGCAGCCGGAAGAGCAGGGTGGTTGGGAAGTGGAACCAGAACGCGCGACCGCGCCGCCCTTCCCACTCCATCTCCTCCAATGCGCCCAGAGTCCGGAAGAGCGTCGGGATTCGACTCGAAGGGAGGCCGCCGGATAGGAACCAGTCGTCTGGAAGCAGGCTGGGTTCTTGCCAGCCGTACTGCATCGCCTGGTAGTCTTCGAAGCTCTCGAGATCCTCCGAGATCTCGGCCAGGCCCTGACGCCATGGGGCCGTTGCCCGGAGCGGTGCCGATACCGTGGCCAAGTGCCCCGCAAAGCGGGAGAGGAGCTCCGTCCGGGTTCGACTCTTCGTGCCCCCATCTTCCGCCCAGCGAACCAGGAGGGCCATGCGGAGCCGGACCCCCGAGTCCGAATCGGGCAGCGCCGCAAGCGCCTTCGCCAAAGCCCGGTACTGTGGGTCGGAGAGCCCTCGAGCTGCCGATTCTGCCGTCCTCACGAAGCTGCGCGGGCAACGGGGCGGACGGCTGCGCTCGAGCGCCTCGAGATCGAGGCGGGCCTGCACGAGTGGCGCAAACTCCGCCTCGGCGGTGCGCTGCCGCAGCCAAGCTCTTGCCCCCTGAGTCGTCGTCGTAGCGGCCTTCACCGCCAGCAGGTCAGAATGGGCCCCGCGCCCCGCGGCTTCCTTCCCGATCAGATCCGTGAAGCCATTCTCGATCTTTCCACGGATCGATTCGGCGCGCCTCCACCATCTCTCCCAGCGATCCAGCAGGTTGACCGGAAGCGCCACCGTGGCCAGCGTGAGGGCTTTCCTTCGTGATGCTCTGTCTAGGCGCACCATCCGCTCGACGAACTGACAGAGTACGCCAGGGAGCCAGATCTCGGTGCGACCCAAGTCTTGCCGCCATCCTCGTAAGCGCGCGATATCTGCCGAGCAGTCGTATGCCTGCTGAAGGATATCGCGTGAGTAAGGACCCGGCTCGAACGGAGTGGTGTATGAGCGCTCGTCGCCGAGCAGCTTCAGGAGATGGCCAACCCGCGTCTCGCCATCCTCCAGCAGCAAGTCACAGAGGTGCACGGCCAGGCGGAGACCGGACTCGGAAGGCTGACGAGCGATCACCACCTCGAGCTGACTTCGACGGGATGCAGCCGCGCGAATCGCCTCGCCGAATGCCGACTCGTTGCCAAAGTGCACCCAGGCCAGGGCTTCGACCAGGCGACTCATCTGCTTGGACCGACTCGACAGACGACTCGCGCAATCGGCACACCCGCGGCTGAAACCGGCCAGGCCCAGCAGCGGTGGACCCTTTGGGATCTCGGCACCGCGGTGGACGCAGCCCTTCAGCACCTCGAGTAGCGTGGTCGTGCGAGCCCGCCAGGCCTTGCTATCACCTACGATTCTCGGGAGCGCTCTTGGGAACCCATCCAATGCCGCCACCGCTGACGTTGCCTCTCTGATGAGTGAAGCATCCACGACGACGAGACGCGATTCGGCATCGGTGCCGGGAGCCGGCACCGAGAGCCACATCAGCCGATCCGCTCGCTCGCCCGGACTCGGGAAGCCGCGAGCCCAGCCGAGCCCGCCGTACAGGAACATGCGGGCGCGTCGCGTGGCCACCTGCTTCGAGCGAGCCTTCGGGGCGTGGGGCCGCAATGGCGCTTTTCCTTCGCGTAGAGGTCATCCTACTCGAGGGGGCCATACGCGATCAAGCCGTTTGCCCTTCGGATGCTGCCCACGACGGACGGCGAGCCCGGCTACATAATCTCGAAGTTCACCCGCTTCCATGGACAGTGACGCGTTTGGGTTGGAATTGACCCGGTATCCGGGGGCTAGAATCGAGCCGATCGGAGAGGTCCGATGCGGCAGCAGAGGCCGGAACCCCGGTACCAGATCCGCTGCAGACAGGCGTATAATCGGCCTTCTGGTCGGGCGAGTTGCGAGATTCGCGGTGTTGGATCGTATCCAGATCAGAGTCAAGAGAAGGAAGTCTTTGGGGGCAAGAGCCTGTCGGAGTCCGTCCGGCTGCTTGCATGGAACGAGCGGTGAGACTTCGTCCAGTTCCAGCGCCTTACTCGATACCGATTCCATACGGGAGGGTCCGTAGCATGTCTCTGATTACACAGTGGCCCCGATTCGAGAGCAGCTCGAGCGTAAGGCTCGCTGCCATCCTGCTGCTCGCCGTGGGAGTCCTTCTCGGCTGCGCTGCCAGCCTCACCAGCACGAACCCAGATGTGAGAATCAAGGCTCTCAGGGACATCATGGACCAGAACGTGCTGGCTACGGTCGCGCTGGAGGACGAGAACGCGCGGGTGCGCCTTGCGGCCGTCGAGAAGCTGAACGATCAGAATCTACTGGGAAGAGTGGCCATGGAAAGCGCGGACGGTTCGGTGCGGCATGCAGCCGTCCAGAGGCTCGTCGATCAGAGCTTGCTGGCCAAAATAGCCACGGAGAGCCAGCATCCCTCTCTGCGCATCTCCGCCACCAAGCGGCTGACCGACCAGAATGTCCTGGCAAGAGTCGTGAGGGAGAATCGGAGCCGAGAGATGTGGAAGGTTCGGCAAGCCGCTTTTGGGAAGCTGGATCAGGAGTCCTTGGCTGCTCTTGCGCGGCGCGCCGAAGATCCCGCACTTTCACTGGCTGCAAAGATCCGTCGTGGTGAGGCGAACTGGGACCAGGCCTTTGCCAGTGCCAACAAGCGAAGAAGGGGGCTTGGCGATGTTCTTGGTGCTGCGGCACTGGTGGAAAGCCCACGGCCCACGTCCGCCGCGGTGGTAGCGGCCTGTCACGACTATATCCGCCGAGGCGATGTAGCTCGCATCCCGGAGCTGCGCGAGCTGCTGCTGCGTTACGGGAACAAGACGTTGGCCGAGGATTACCTGAACTGCGGTCGACACGAGCTCGAGGAAGCGGGGAAGGAGTGGGCCCGGGCCAACGGGTACAACGTGGGTACTGGGTTCGGCTCCTCCCGTGTCCGTTGGGGAAGCGGCCGGTAGCCCGCATGGTCGGCAGCCAAGTATCGAAAGGCATCGGGGTCGCACTGGCATGCTTTCTCGTCCATTGCGCGATCGCGGTGGACGAACCCGTTGCCGCCACCTACGACGTCGTCGGGGTCAAGGCCATCGACGGCGATTCGATCGTTGTCCGCTTCCCGAGTGATCTCGAGGTGGAGGTCCGTCTCGTCTCGATCGATTGCCCCGAGCACGGTCAGTCGCTGAGTGAAAAGGCAACGGAATACACGCAGAACTGGATCACTGGGCGTTTGGTTCGCCTCGTGACCGGTGAGGAGGAGCGCGATCGATACAAGCGACTCCTCGCGCTCGTCGAGGCGGATGGCGAAACCCTGAATGAAGCGCTCGTCGAGGCGGGACTTGCAGTCGTCGAGGTCATTCCGCCCAACCGGCTCCGGGTGGACGATCTGCTGGCGGCCCAGGCCTCTGCACACGAACAACGCCGGGGGATCTGGGGGCCGGACGGGCTCCGCGAGGAGCCCCGTTCTTTTCGTGCGAGACGCCGAAACGGGGACGAGTCCCCGGTCCGACCGCTTCGGTACGAGAACCACATCGTCGCCGGCAATCGGCGGAGCCGCGTCGCCCACTGGCCCGGTTGTCGCCACGTCGAAGAGATGTTGCCGGAGAACGTCCGCTTGTTCACGAGCGTCGCGGAGGCCGAAGCGGCCGGTTACAGAATGGAGAAGGGTCGACGTTAGGGTGCTTGACTGCGCAGCAGGAAGTGGTGGCTCGCGCTGACGCTGTACGTCGGCTGCTCGGCTCCGCCCGTGTTCGTTCGGGAAGCGGCCGGTAGCTGAACGGTCAAGAAAGCCGAAGCGGATGAGAAGCTCTGATCGCTGAGGTTGCCCCTAGATGAAGCTTGGAGGGAGAGTCGGATTCGCGAAGGTGGAGCAGCTCGAAGAGCGCTTTCAGTCTATCGACTTTCCCATCGAGCTGGCCCTGCCATGGCAGTACCGGGAGCTTTGGCTTCCCATCGAGCAGAATATCGATCAGGTCATCGATTTCTTTCGAGCGCGGGGCATCGAGATACTGACCATACACGCGACCCAGGGACCCATCACGGACGATTCATTCCTGCGATGGGGTGCACTGACTCTACGGATCGCGCGGGCGCTCGGCGTCGATGACATCACCATCCACCCCAATTTCGTGCGCGGCCAGAGGGCCCAGAACCAGGAACGTGCGCTACGCAATCTGAAGGGTCTGGGAGGATCCGAAGTCTTTTCCATCGAGACGTTCGGTGGGAAGAGGAGAGCATTCACTCCGGAAAACCTGGTGGAGGAGAGCCTTCCGATGACCCTCGACATCGCCCACTTTCGCTCCCGAAGTCAGGTCTTGGACATCATCGAGAGGAATCATCGCAACATCAGAACCGTTCATCTCTCGGCGGTGGGACCGGAGGAGCACCATCTGCCAGTGGATGACTTCTGTGTCCTGGTGCTCGATGAACTCCTCAGACGGAGGTGGTCCGGGAACGTGATTCTGGAGTATCTGCCGCGGCATCACTATCGAGTCAGGGAGGATATCGAAGCACTGTCGAAATACGTTCTCGAGGGTGAGCCGCCGAGCTTGCTGCCCGCCAGCGATGAGTTCAAGGATTGCCCGGACCTCTGGGGTTACCAGCCGGACGGAACGAGCTGATCCAAGCAATGGACAACCGTTGCCTCTCACTTGCCGCGACGGGTCGTCGAGCCGCCCTCAGGCTGGAGGATCAGAACGCCAAGGGTCGCGTCTGCCTTCCGGGCGTCGTCGGGTGAGGGGCCGCGCAGATACCCGACCGGTGCCCGAAGCACGCGGACGCCGTTCACAGTCGTGTCGAGAGGCGTGTGCTGGTGACCGCTCAGGCAGGTGACCGGCCTTTCCTGGACGAGTTCCACCAGGAACTCTCCCAGCCTCTCGCTTCCGCCGTAGGCGTCGAAGGGATCCGGCGTCTCGCCTTTCCAGACGCACGCGTCGAATGGAGCGGTGTGGACGACCGCGACAAGCTCCCGCGTACGACCGAGAACCTCGGCAACCTTTTCCTGGAAGAGCTCGAAGACGCGATCGAAGACCTGCGGCGTGGAGAGCTCGATACTTCGCTCTCTCCAGTCGGAGGCGTCTGGGCTCCGCAGCCAGTGCGCGTACTGCATGTCGCTCCAGATACCGGTCGGGAACCGCCTGTCGAAGAACTCGCCGCGTTCGTAATCCCTTCTGGAGTAGACTGTGTCGAGCTCCGGGTCACGTAAGGAGAAGTCGTACCATCCGACCGATCCAACGAATCCGATGCCATCGATGACGACGGGATCGGTTGCGAGATGGAGGAACCCGTGCCTTCGGCAGATCTCTGGGATGAGGGAGGTGTACTTGTGCCAGCTGTCTCGCCCCTTCCGGGCGGCATTCCTGGATACCCAGAGGTCGTGATTGCCTGCGACCATCACTTTCTCGCAGGGAAGCTCCGCGAACAGGGAGAGCGCGTCTTCGAGGCCTTTCGGCTCGGGTGAGAGATCCCCCGCAATCACGAAGACGTCCGGGCGGAGCCGCTCCAACGCAGCCGCCAAATGGGCCGTGAAGTCTCGATTCCGTGGCGATATGTCGTAGTGAATGTCCGACGTGAAGGCGATCTTCATCAGACGGGTCTCTGGCTCTCTTGCCTCGGCTCTTGCGGTCTCCCTTGCCCCTCGAGGTCCTGTATTCGAAATACGCGCAAGCCGGTGCATTCTCGCGTGAGGCAATGGCTCGGACGGATATCGCAGATTAACGCCTAGAGCATACCCGTCCGCGAGGGGGCTTGCGGGAGACGACTCTCCAGATGAGGCGCGAGAGAGATTACAGGTCGCGCAACGGGAGTTCGTGGGCAGGCTGCTCAGCGTGCGGGAGCGCTGACGTCATCGGCTGCGGAGTCTTGATGTCGGGTAGCGTGGCTGGGGCGAGAACCAGCATTTCGATCGCAGGCTCATCATCCAGGTCGAGCCGAGTTCGTAAGGTAGCTGGTCTGCTTCGGGATCGAATCTTCCACGGGGGCTGCGAAAAACCGCTCTCTCCATCGTATTTGGGGTATGAGGTCAGCAGTACGGGAGAGACATTGCGCGTTCTCCCAGCGCCTTCAGCCGGTCTCGGAAAAGATCCGCCCGCTGGTCGAGCACTTCACCGCGGCAGGGCGTACGCCAAGTCGAGATCACGACGCATCGCGGAAAGGCCTCGCCCCGCGGCTTTCAGGAGCCGGTCGAGAGACGGAGGGTACAGGAATGAGAGGAAGAGTGGCCGCGAGGCTGATCTGGGGGGCCCTGCTTGCGTCCTGCATCGGCTTGGCGCCAGTGGCAACCGCGGCTGGTGCGGCGTCGGTTTCGGATTCCACGGTAAGAGCGGGGGCGACCTGGCTGGTGGGCCAGATGCATCCCGACACGCACCTCTTGCGGAGCTACGACAACCCTGCCGAGTTCAATGCGTGGACCTACGATCAGGCGGTGGCGGTCATTGCGCTTCTGGAGGCCGGACATCACCAAGAAGCGGCATTGCTGCTCGACGCCATGCTGGTCACGCTGTCCGAAGGCCAGAGCAGGACGGGCATGACGGCTTTCGCCGACGGCTACCACTGGACCGATGCTTCGGAGATCCAGGGTGCAGAGACGAGGGCCACGGGACCCAACGCATGGATGGGGCTGGCCTTCCTGTACGGATACCTCGTCCTGGGAGATTCCAGCTATCTCTCTCGCGCCGAAGACATGGCGAGCTGGCTGATGGACACGCTGCGGGCAGATGGCGATCCCAGCGGCTCGGAGAGCTGTGTGTTCCTCGGCGGCATCTCGCCTGGCAGCACCGAGCCCCTTCAGTGGGTCAGCACCGAGCACAACGCGGATATGCTCGGCTTCTTGAGGCGCCTCCAGGAGGCGAGCACGGATCCGAGCTCCCGGGCCCGGTGGGCCGGTTGCGCCGATTCGCTCGAATCGTGGATGCTGAGAACGACCGCGGAAGGTGGCCTCTGGGTGGACGGGGCGCCTGGCCATTTCGCGGTCGGCTACGAGTCCCTCGACCCTCCCGTCGTCAGCTCCTTCGAAGAGGTCGTCGACAGCCAGACCTGGACGGCGCTCGCGTTGACGGCCTCGGGCGAGGTAACGGGCCATTCGCTGCGGGCTGACCGGGTTGGCCTGGACTGGCTGGACGAGAACTGGCTGGTCGCCGTCGAGTGCGGCGGCGAGAACCGCCCAGGGTTCGGCAAGCGAACCTTTTCTCGCGCTGATCCGAACTCACCGCTCCGATCGTACTGGACGGAGGGGATGGGCGGGTACGCCATCGCGCGGCTCGCGGCCGGCACGCCGTCGCCGGCTGGCCTGACGCGGGGAAAGGTCGTGAAAGACATCCGCTGCTTTCAGCAGTCCGACGGCGGTGTCCTCTACACGGTGGGAGACACCATCGACCTGGGCGACTACTTCGAAGAGGATGAAGCGCCGCTGGCGGTATTCTCGAACTTCCACAATCTCTTCGGCGGTGAGCCGGGTGTCTATGGCGACGCTCAGCCCGACTGGGCGAATCGCTCCACCCACCTGGTGAGCTGGTTCTACTCCGAGTCCGAGCTGGGAGATCGCTTCGATCCCGAGTTCATCCGAAGTCCCGCGCAGTCGTTCGCGCTCATCAACGACACCGATCGCTCGGACCGTGGCTACCCCTCGCATCCCGGTGAACGAGGCTGGAATGGCAGCTTCACGGCCTGGAATCCCCACTGCTGGGCGAGCTTCGTTCTCGGGCTGACGCCGGTCGACCGGTCCTCGAGAGACCTCTCGAGCTATTCCATCCTGTCGTTTCGAGCGAAATCGGCCCTTCCGGGGGCGCGGATCCGAGTGATCGGCCACCTGGTGGGCGATTCCCAGGATCGCGTCTGGCCGCCGCGAAGCGTTTCTCCTCTGGCGGTTCCGAGTGACGGCTGGGCGCGCTTCGACGTGCCGCTGGATGCGCTCTTCGGCGCGGATCGCTCCGAGGCCGAGTCCGTAGGGATTTCATTCGGCAACAATGAAGGGAACGCCGATCAAGCGACGCTCTGGGTCGAGGATTTCTCGTTCGGCCCGAGTGGTGATCCCATCCCTCTGCTGAAGGAGTGGCCCACGAATTGGGCGTGGAGATCCGTCGCCGCCACCTCGTGGCTCATCTTCGCCGAGCGGCGCTTCAACCCCTTTGCGCTGGAGAGGGTCAGCCGCTTGGGCTGCGGCCGCGGTGCCTCCGGATCAGCCGTTGCCGCCTTGGGTGGACTGCTCGCGGTGCGACTCACGCGGCGGCGGAGGGGTCGGCGTTCGCATCCCCCGTCGACGAGCAGGGCTCCCACACGCACTTGGGCTTGAAGCCCAGGGTGTCACAGGAGGTCAGTACGTAACGGGTGCGGCCGACCACCCGGTCTCCGCCGCGAACCGGCCCGGGCGCCCAGGGATGGAGATGTCCGTAGACGCAGATGTCGACGCGGAACTCGTCCATGACCCGGGTGAGTTCCGTGGACTGGGTGTCCGGGCTCAGAGGGGGAAAGTGCACCAGGGCAATCCGCAGGGCAGCCTCTTCCGGCAGCTTCGAGAGGCTCGTGCGCAGGCGCTCCAGTTCTCGTGCACAGATCTTCTTCGTCTCTTCGTGATTCGAGGTCCTCTTCTCCTCCCCCCCGAACGGCCCATTACTCTCGTTTCCACGGGCGGGTCCGGCCACGCGCGCCTCGAAGCCGCCGAATTCGGCTTCCGGCGCGAGGACGTCTGGGAAATTCCAGAGGCGTGATCCGCCGACCGCGATGCCGTCGATGACGACCGCGTCGTTCTGGATGAAGTGCATCCCTTCGCCGGCGGCCTTCCGCACCTGTCCGATACGGTCCCACCAGTAGTCGTGGTTACCCTTGACGAGGACTTTCTCCCCAGGAAGGGCACCGATCCACTGGAGATCCGGCAGGGCATTCGGGAGCTTCATCGCCCAGGAGATGTCTCCTCCGACCAGCACCAGGTCCCGGGCGGATACCTGCTCCTTCCATGCACGCTCGATCCTCGCTGCGTGGTCCTTCCAGTGCTCGTCGAAAACCTCCATGGGCTTGGGCCGAGCATGGGAGAGGTGCAGGTCCGAGATGGCGAAGACGCGTCGGCTCATTCTCTTACTCGTTGCCGCTGCCTCCTGCCAGCCCCCTCGTGGTGGCCCCACGTTCGTATCCTATCACCGAAGACCGCCGCGGGTCGGGTCGCCCTGAACCAGGTGCAGCCCAATCCAGGGTCCGCGGTTCCCTCGCTCTCCGTCCCACCCACACGCGAGAAGCCGCGAGATCTCGCAGGAATCGTCACCCGCCTGCGAGAAATCCGCGCCGCGGCCGTACGGGGGTGTGTGGTAGATCCCGTCGATACCCCAGTGGCGACAGAGGCCAAGGAGCAGATCCTCGCTCCGGTAGAAGGTGATCTCAACGGGCGCAGGGTCGTCGGCTTTGGCCCGATCTTTACGCGGCGCGTCCGGAGTCGTTCGCAGTTTGCTCACGGGCTTGAATCTACCCCTCGCTTGCAGACGCAGCGCCTCCCTTGCGAAGCTCGAGCCACGCCCGGTGGTACTTCTCGACGCGTTCCAGGTCCTCGGAAGTGACTGATCCGATTCTTCGCACGTCCATGTTGTGCTCGAGGTCGGCGAGCTTTACCCGCCGCGCGAGTGGGTTGGGGCTCAGGCGCTGGATGAATTCCTCGTAAGACTCCTCTTCGCGCCTTGTCAGGGCGTCGATGGCCGCCACGACTTCGTCCGAGAAGCCCGCCTCCTTCAAGTTGCCGAGGGTCAGAGCGGAGTCCTCCACGGTGTCGTGGAGGACGGCCACGATCATCGCATCGAGGTCGTGGAACTGGAGCATGAGGGACAGTGGGTGGAGGATGTACGGCTTCCCCGCCTTGTCCACGTGGCCACGGTGCGCCGAGGCTGCGATCTCGATGGCTCGCTCGAGGTCCGACATGTTCGATCTCCGCTTGGGCTCTGATCAGTAGGTGTGTGTTCCGTCCGGGGCCCTCTCGCGATCATGGGTTGAACCAGGATTGCAGAGCTCCACGGGAGAACGCCGAATGGGGATCCACGCTAACGCGAGATCTGCCCCGAAGGCCAGGGCAATCATGGCCGGGTGGGTGGCCCGGCTCTGGTGCTCCCGATGGAGGAGGTCGAAGTCAGAGAATATGGGCTGTGAGAGCTCGGGCGTCCTGAGCTGGAGCGTTATCCTCCTGACCCATGGACGAGACCACGCTCCGGGCGTACGCGGCCCATGCCAGCGAGATCGCCGGGCGTCATGCGAGGGGGCGCGAGCTGGTGGCCGGCATGACGCAGTACTTCGCTCGTGCCTTCGATCCGGGTGACCGGATCCTGGACATCGGTGTGGGTGCGGGGGGTGATCTGGCCTTTCTGGTCTCCGAGGGCTACCAGGCGTACGGAGTGGAGCCGGTGGCCGAGATGCGGGCCGAGGCGGTTCGCGCCTTCCCCGAGCTGCGCGGGCGCATTCTCGAGGGCTCGCTTCCCGACGATCTGCCGGACCTGTCGGATCTCGGCAGCCCGCTCGACGGCGCGATCTGCGCGGCGGTGCTTCAGCATTTGCCCCGGGGCGAACTCTTCGACGCGGTCGTCTCGGTGCGCCGCCTGCTGCGGCCCGGGGGGCGCGTCCTCGCCTCGATCCCGACCCGGCGCAGCGACATCGACGAAGAGGGGCGCGATGAGTTCGGGCGGTACTTCAGCAGGGTGCAGCCGGAGGAGCTGGAGCGGCTCTTCCAGCGAGCCGGCTTCCGCACCCTGGACCGATGGGACGAGGAGCACAACCAGGAGCGCGGTGGGCTGGTGCAGTGGGCGACGCTGCTCTTCGAGCTCGTCAAGGGTGAGTGACGAGGGATCGTTCGATCCCGGATCCCCCGCTTCTCGATTGGCCCGCGGGAGTGACCTCACCTAGCATCGCCGGATCCTTCTGGGCCGGGCTCCAGGGAAGGGAGGCCGACGAAATGCCTGCACTTCGCATCCCGGTGCTCGCTCTCACTGGCTGCGCGATGCTCTTGGCGATCGGCTGCACGCACCCGATGAGGGTGACGAATCTCCGCCAGTACAGGCTGCCCCCGACCGATGGCCAAAAGCTGAACGTTGCCGTGTTGCCGTTTCACGGGGGCGCGGATGCGAGGCCCTTCTTCGCGCATGTGATCGGAGCGCTGGTCGCTCATCCCGCTGTCCTGGAGCTTCGGGACGAGTGGAGCTGGAATACATACCATCCGGGCTTCGAGCCCGACGTCGTGGTCTCGATCGCGACGCGTGCGAAATACAGGGGATCGGGCTGGAATTTCCCCATCACCTGGCCCGGGTTCGTGCTCTTCACACACTCTTGGAATGGCTACTTCTACTTCGCCGACGTGCACGCGGACATCCTGATCCACGATCCGGCGACTCGAAAAGTGGTAGGTCACGCCCCGCTGAACGTGACCTACTCGATGCGGCACTGCGATACCGAGCGCGGGTTCTGGGCGAGTTCCGGCTGGTGGATGGCGCCCATCACCTTTACCGGCTCCGCACTCCTTTCCGGTCTGGTCTTCACCGGCTACGACGAGAACGCAACGCGGCCCTTCCACAACAGAATCCGGAAGCCCTTCGGAAGATACGTCGCGGAGAACGTCATGCGGCCGGCCCTCGAGTTCGCCCGGGAGCGCGACCGCCGACGCGGGGCGGACGCGGCTGCCGGTCTCAGCCCCCCACGGCCATGAAGGTGATGTTCACCGTGCCTTCGGCGGTGAACTCCTGAATCGCCACGGTGGTCATCCCGCCTTCCCGCCGGATGGAGATGGCAGTCTGACGGCCCAGCTCCGACGTGTGGGACATGTACTCCGGATCGTGCTCGCCGAGGGCCTCCTGGTAGAACTCCAGAACGTCATCGAAGGAGTCGGTCGTCGTGTACTGTTCGAGGCTCCCGCTCATGAAGCCACCCGGGCTGGAATGCGCCATCGACTCCCCGGCTGTCGCATTGGGGTAGCGGGGGATGTCCTGCAGAGAGGGTCCTTCGCCGCCAGAGCTTCCGCAGCCCGTGGCCACGTGGATCATCAAGACCGCGACGATCGTCATCGCGAGCGCTCCGCGGATCCTCTTGTTCATGATCGATCTCCCTTCTGCTCGTGAGAGGCTCCGCTGCATGGTAACCGGCTCTGATCGGGTGCCTGGCACCGGGGTCTTCGGGGGTCTTCTCTTCGGAAGCCTCTTGACTTTCGCTTTGTTTTCGTACCTTCTGCTCTCAAGCGGCCCTCACGGGTGGTCGAATTGACTGAGAGCTAACGAATCCTAACGGCATATGCTATCGTGAGGATTCATGGAATTCCTGAGAGAGTATCTGCACGAGCAGGGCGTCGAGATGGGCGAAGGGGAGTTCCTCGCTCTCGTCCGCGAGGCTTTCGAGGGGATCGCCGAGAAGGATCTCTGGGCAGAGCCGGAGCTGGAGCTGCCGCCCGAAGAGCTCGAAGTGCTGCGCCGCGGAGGATTCTCGACGACGCGCGAGGCCCTTGGGCGCGACGATCCGGTATTCCGCTCCGCACTGGATTTCAGCGCGCTCATCGCCACTGCGCTCTCGACGAAGCAGGCTGCTGCGATGCTCGGCGTGGATCCCAGCCGGATCCGGCAGCGTCTGACGGGCCACCCATGCAGTCTGTTCGGTGTCAAGCGACGTGGGGAATGGCTTCTGCCGCGCTTCCAGTTTTCGGGAGAGACCGAAGTTCCCGGGATCAGTCAGATCGTCCCTCACCTCGACCCGAGCTTGAGCCCGGTCGCGGTGGCCCGCTGGTTCCTGTCCCCGAATCCTGACCTGGTCGTGGACGGGGGCGACGGGCAGCCCGTGAGTCCGCGCGACTGGCTGGTTTCGGGCCATTCTCCGAAGGATGTGGCCAGCCTGGCCGAGGGCCTCTGAGTCTTCCTTGGCGAAGTTCCCCGAGCCGCCGTCCGCAGCCAGTCTTGCAGCCCGTGTCCTCCCCGACGTCAAACACCTCCCGGCCGGCACGGAGCTCTGGCGGATCTACTTCCGCAGGGGCCCGCATTCCACAGCCTGGAATCAGTTCCGTTCCTTTGGGCCCGTGTCCACCGGCAGGTTCGACCACCATGACCCGCCGCCCCGTGTCCAGGAGCGGATGATTCTGTACGCAGCCCTTTGTGGGCCGACGTGCCTTGCGGAGGTATTCCAAGAGACGCGCGTGGTGGACAGGAGACGGAATGATCCGTGGCTGGTGTCGTTCGCCCTCGATTCCCCACTCGAGCTTCTGGATCTGGCGGGGAATTGGCCGACTCGGGCTGGCGCGTCGATGGCCATCAATACGGCGCAGCGCGCGCGGGCAAGGCGCTGGGCGCGGGTGATCTACGAAGCCTATCCGGGGATCAACGGGCTCTTCTACCCGTCTTCGATGGACGCGAATCGCCCCGCGGTTGCACTCTTCGAGCGCGCTGTGTCGGCGGTTCCCGTGCATCTGCGATTCCACCGAGCCCTGGCAGAGCCGCCCCTCTTCATCCCGATCGTGAACGCCGCCGCGCGTCTCGGGTATCGGGTCGTGTGAACCCACGGCCGAATACCGCGCCAGAGGCCGGCCTGCAGCCGTTCGGGCGGGGAGCGCTCCATTCAAGAGAAGCAGCTGCCGCTGCAGGGAAGCCGTGCTCGAGCAATGGGCTCATGGACCGGTTTGCCCCGCGGCACCGGGCGCGCGAAGATCCTGGCAATGCTCGCTGCCGGTGTGGATGGGTGCAGAGCTGGATGGGTTTGTGTGACGCGGGAGCTCGGCTCGCGGGAGATCGCGAGTGCGTGCGTCGATTCCGCGCGAGCGCTTCTCTCACAGAGGCCCTCTCCGGACCTGATCGCCATCGACGTTCCGATTGGTTTGACCGACTCCGGCCCCCGTGCCTGCGATCGCGAAGCGAGGCGGTTTCTCGGGCCACCGCGCGCGAGCAGTGTCTTCCCTGCCCCGATCCGAAAAGTGCTTGCGGCCCGCAGCTGGGAAGAGGCCTGCGCGATCCGGAGTTGCGTGGAAGGCAAGCGCATGTCGAAACAGGCGTGGGGGATCGTGAGCAAGATCCGAGAAGTGGACGAGGAGCTTCGAACTCGTGCTCCGCTTCGAAGACGCGTCCGCGAGGTGCACCCGGAGGTCAGCTTCAAGGCGTGGAATGGGGCAGCGATGCGATTCAAGAAGAGTTCGCCCGAGGGGCGCGAGGAGCGCCGCCGGCTGGTCAACCAGTTCTTCGGGCCGGAGGCGTACGAGCAGGTTCGCAGTCAGTTCCCCAAGAAGACGGATGTGGGGGACGACGACATCCTCGACGCATTCGCGGCGCTCTGGTCGGCTGAACGCATCCTGCGGCGCGTGAGCCGTTCTCTCCCCGAACGCCCTCCGATCGACCCCTGCGGCTTGCCGATGGAGATCGTCTACTAGGCTGGGAGCGCGGCACGTCGGCCGGCGCCTCTCTTTTCGTCGGAGAAGCCGCTTGACTTTCGTCTTTTTTTCGCCTATCCTGCTACTGTCGAATCGATCCTCGCCCCGCGGTCCCGAAAGAGGTCGGTTTTGTGGCGCTGGTGGGTGCCGTGGCTGCGGTTTCTCCCGCAGCCAGCTCGCGGGATCGAGTCCGTCCGGCCCGGGCTGATCCGCACGCCGAGCTGAGAGCACTGGTCGCCGCGCGCGGGCCGCTGCGGCGGGCGCTGGCTGCGGTGGCGGGTCAACTCGTGAGGGCGCGCTCGTGGGAGCGGCTCGGCTTCGCGCGCTTGCGCGACTACGCCGTGGAGCGCGCCGGGCATTCGGCGCGTTCGCTGCAGGATCTGGCTCGCGTGGATGCCGCGCTGGCGGGGCTTCCGCGTATCGAGACGGCTCTCGTGGAGGGCGAGCTCACCTGGACGAAGGCGCGTCTTCTCTGCCGCGCCGCGTGCGCCGATGACGAGGCGCTCTGGGTCTCCTTTGCGCGCGAGAAGACGGCGCGCGAGCTCTCCCGCGAGGTGCGCGCGGTGGACGCGGGGGCGCTCGAATCCGCCGCCGCCACAGACGAAGACGGGGCGATCGAGGAGGAACGCGAGACCATTCAGCTCCGCTGCACACCCGCCGTGCGGGCGAAGTGGTGGCGCGCACGGCAGCTCGCGCGGCGGGTGGCCGGGGAGGCGCTCCCGGTCTGGGGCTGCATGGAGGCGATCGCCGCGGAGGTGCTCTCTGCCCTGCCACTCCAGGTGGAGCCCGAGCCATCGCCGCGCGCAGCACCTCGGGAGCTTGCTTCGAGCGGCGTGCAAGTGGATGCGGCCGAACGGGAGCGAGCGGCAAACGGGTGCGCGGAGCTGGGGCGAGTGCGGGGGTCGCCTTCCCCTCTCGAGAGGCCCTCCTCGGATTCGACACCTGCACCGCGTGCACCGGGCGTGGAGCTGCCGCCCTTTCTCGCACCGCTGGTGGCCGGTCTCGAGCACGCCGATGCGTTCGATCTCGACCAACGCCTGCGCCGCGCGGTGGCGCTCGAGCAGCGACTGGAGGCGGAGATGGGCCCGCTGCTGCTGCGCATCGCAGAGGGGCGCCTCCACCGCACGGCCGGCTTCGCCTCGATGGATGAGTACGCGCGCGAGTGGCTCGGGATCTCGCCGCGCAAGGCGCGTGCGCTCCTCCGGCTGGAGCGCGCGGGGCGGAGGGCGCGGCTGCTCCGGGATGCCTACCGCGATGGGAGGCTCTCCTGGGTTCAGGCCCACACCCTGGTTCCGCTGCTGGCGATCGCTGCGACGCGCCAGCGCTGCTGGATCGACTGGGCCTGTCGGGTGACGGCGCGCCGCCTCCAGGAGGACGTGGAGCGAGCACTCGTCCTTCACGCGACGGATCCGGAGCGCTTCGAGGAGACGGCGGGGCTCCCCGCGGACGCTCGCGGCGAAGAGGAAGAAGACGACGAGGACGGGGGCGAGGGCGGCGCGGATGACGAGGCCGGCGATGAGTCTGGGCGTGAGGGCCGCGAGCGGCAAACGGGTGCGAAACCCACGCACACCGGAGAGACCTGCCGGATCTTCTGGAACGGCCCGCGCGACGTGGCGCGGCTCTTTCGCGCGGTCCTCCGCACGGAGCGCCGCCACATCGAGCGCCGCACGGGGCGCATCCCAAGCGAGGGCGAGGCCTTGGACGCGATGCTGGAGCACGCATTCGAGGCTTGGACTTCCGACACAGGAAAAGAGATGCGCGCTGCGCACCGCGTCTTTGCCCGCGACGGCTGGCGGTGCACGGTGCCCGGCTGCTCTTCGTACCGCGAGCTGCACGATCACCACATCCGCTTCCGCTCGGCCGGGGGCACCGACGCCGAGAGCAACCGCACCACGCTCTGCGCCTGGCACCATCTGCGCGCGGTCCACGCGGGCCCGGCGCGGCTGCGGCTGCGCGGCCGGGCGCCGCGGCATCTGCGCTTCGAGCTGGGGCTGCGACAGAAACGGGGAGCGCCTGCCCTGCTCCGCTACGACGGGTGCGACCGGCTCAGCCCAGCTCCACGCCCTCGCTCTTCACGAAGACGCCTCCCTTCATGACCAGGTCGACGCGGTCCATCGCCTCCAGGTCCACCAGCGGATCGCCCTGCACGGCGATCAGGTCGGCATCCTTCCCCTTCTCGATCGAGCCGATGCGGTCCTGCATGTCGATGATCCGCGCGTTCAGCGAAGTCGCTCGATGCAGGATGTCGGCGTTCGGGATGCCGAGGGCGGCGAAGTGTTTGAACTCGTCGGTGTAGCGGCCGAAGAATTGGGTGGAGGGGTTGCCGATGTCGGTACCGATGCCCACGTCGGCGCCCATCCGGTGGAGCTTCTTCACGTTCGCCGCGACGTTGACGAACATGTCCGCGGAGTACCGCGGCTCGTAGTGCATGGCTCGCTGCTCGTCTTCGCTGAGCTCCCTGCCCTGGAGAGCCTTGAGCTCCTTGACCTGGGCCGTGATCTGCTCGCGGGATGCCGGCACCAGATACTCCTCCCCTCGCGTCTCCAGAAGTTCGAGCAGCTCGTCGGTGATCAGCACGTCTCCCTGCACCACCATGGTGGGCATGATGGCCATCCCCTGCTCCATGAACTTCTCGATGTCCCGATCGGGGATCACCGCGTCCGTGGGCGTGTGCTCCAGGGTGTGGAAGCCGAGCTCGACCCCCTTCTGGAAGCCGCTCACCAGGGGCTCGTGCAGGGCGCACTTGATCCCGGCCTCCCTGCCCTTTGCGAGGATCGCCCGGTAGCCCTCGTCGCTGTGATTGGGGAGCTTGCGGGGGTAGTAGCTGTAGGTGTGCTCCTGGTGGAGGGTCTTCAGCCACTGGGCGCCGAGCGCGATCATCCGGTCGCAGCACTCCTCGATCTCCTCCACGTTTCGAGGCCGCTCGGCGTAGTTGCCACCCAGGATCCACTTGACGACCGGGTTCGTGAAATAGGGGGCGTGACCCGGCGCGCCGAACTCGTCGCCCTCTCGCGCGGCGATCGGCGAGAGCGAGCTGATCACGCGAGGGCCGGGGATCTCGTTGGCGTCCGCCATGGCCCGGAACTTGTGCATCTTGCCGGGGAACGCTCCCACGTCCCGGACGGTGGTGACCCCGCCCATGACGCAGTTTCTGAAGTTGAGGGCGATCTGCCGGTTCATCTGGGTGAGGGCACCCAGGGACACGCGAGTGATGAAGGGGACGGTGATGTGGACGTGGTTGTCGATCAGACCGGGGAGGAGGGTCCTGCCGCCGAGGTCCACGGTCTGGTAGGAGGCGTAGCCGGCGAGGTCGCCCCGCGGCTCGACGGCGCGGATCTTTCTGTCCTCGATGACGACCATCCGGTCCTTCTGGAGCGGGCTCCCGCTGCCGTCGAAGATCGCGCAGTTGTAGAGCACCAGCTTCTCGAACGAGACGGGGGCCCAGTCGGCGGCGTACACTGGCTCGGGGAGGGAAGAGAGCGCGCTCCCGGCCAGGAGTCCGCCGCCCACTGCCGCGGCCCCCCGGAGGAAGTCGCGCCGATCCATCTCGCACCAGTGCTCTTCGCGGTCCGTCATCATTGATCCTTCCACGTGAGCGTATGATCGCAAATTGAATCTCCGCGGAGCAGCGTCCGGGTACGGGAGAAGACGACGTTCGGGTGGTAGCCATCCCAGAAGACGAAGTCGCCGCCACAGATCCGGTCCGCCACCGGCATCAGGCCGACGTCCCGAACCACCTCGTTGATGAAGCAGCGACGGACTCGAAGCGATGCGGAATTCCCGTTCCCCGTCACCGCCTCCGCCTCGATGTTGTAGTCACGCCGGATCATCTCCGGCCAGAGCTGGCCCAGCACCAGCTCCTTGGTGAGACGATCGGCCGGGGGGATGACGTTGCTGATGAAGGCGAGGGTCGGGCCAGTGACGATCGCATCGAAGAGCTCGATCGCCTGCTCCGGATACCGAGCCTCGAGGAACGCGTAGACCCCCGCCAGGTAGTGCAGCTTGAACCAGATGCGGCGCTTCCCCGCTTCCGGATGGCACCCCTCGCCTCTCCACAGGGCCGCCGCGTGGCGGCGGGTCGCAAAGGCCATCGCCCGGAGGCCACCGACGATCCCCAGGGTCCGGACGACGGAGGCGAGACCCGCCATCGCCTCCCGGAGATCCGCCCATCGAAGCGACATCAGCACGCGCATGGTCACTGGTTCCCGAAGCCGTTCCAGCGCCCGCAGTCGGGGCACTCCCAGTTGATGTAGTTGCAGGTCAGGCCCCAGAGGTTCTCCTCCATGCAAGCCTGGCAGATCTGCAGCCCGCACGAACAGGTCCAGCAGAAGCGGCTCTTCTCGCGACAGCAGCAGCACTCGTAGAGCTGCCTCCGTCGGCGCTGTCTGGGACTGCCGATTTTCCGTCTGGGCTCGGGCATCGATCGCGGGGTGGATTTGTAGCCCTTCCCCACCCCGGAAGCTACGGAACGGCTATTCGCAGCTGATCACCACGTCGGATCCGACCATCTCGAAGGGAAGCTGCAGAGGATCCGGCCTCGGGTCGTCGGGAAACAGCACGTTGAAGGGGTCGGCCTCGACATTCGTCCAACTCGGGTCGTCGTCCATCATCGCGTTGACCCAGTCCACCAGCGGCGGCACACCGCCGGTGGTGTCGTCGTAGATCCGCGGGTTGCCGAAGCCGGTGTGGTACGAGCCCGAAGCGATGTAGTAGCGGTAGTTGTCGTTCTCCAGCGCCGCGGTGTCGTAGGTGTCGAACGCCTGCTCGCGCATCGCCTCGTTGAACAGGCAGGAGGCGTTCCACCACTGCCCCCAGACGGGCGGGAAGTAGGGATTCAACATGATGTTGTAGAAGCCGGTCTGCCCCCCTGTGCCCCCGTCGAACGCGGTGGTGTAATTGGACCAGTTCGTGTCGGGGAAGTGGCTCGCGGCGGCCTTGAGGATCAGAGGGATCGACATTTCATTCGAGGGAACGCCGATGATCCCGGGGACGTCCGGCAGGTTCTCCATGGCGCCCCAGTTGTTGAAGTTCACGTCCATGAACTCCTGGGTGGCCACGCCGTTCCCCCCGTCGCCCATCACATTGATGCTGGTGGCCACATAAGCCTCGCTCAGGTGGGCGCCGTGCACCATCGCGCCGTAGGAGCCCGCGCTCGAGCCGGTGACGAACATGTCGGTCGGGTTCAAGAAGTGCTCCCGCGCCCACTTTTCGGCCAGCTTGGCGTTGTCGTAGCCGCGGTGTTCGACGTGCTTTCCCGGGAGCGACAGCTGGGGAAACGGCGGATAGTCCACCGCGTTGTCCCCCAGGTGAATGTCACAGCCGCAGTAGGGGACAATCACGATGTTCCAGTCCTTGAAGGGGTTGTCCGGGTGGGTGAGATCGCCAAATCCGCCGTAGAAGGTGAGGCCCGGCGGGGTCGGATTCACGTTCTGGGTACACTGCTCGAGGACACAGGTCAGGGTATCCCAGCAGGCACCCCCGCCGACGTAGTACATCAGCGTCTTGTTCACGCTGCCGCGCTTGGCGAAGAAGGTGAAGGCCGAGGAGTCCTGGCACTGGGGGACCAGCGTATCGCCCTCGTAGCTGACGGGATTCCCGGGCTCGCCACCGGCGGGGTGGGTGATCGCCATGAAGGCGTCGTCGGGGACGTTGGGCGAGACGATGGTCTGGGTCACCACCTCGTCGGCGAGCGCGAGGGCGTCGCTCTGGATCTCCTCCTTGGTCGCGTCGGTAGGGCAGTGCCTCCGAGTCACATGGTCAAAGTGGCGGCCGAATCGGCGGAGGGTCCTCGCCTGCATCGCATCGAGCTTGAGACCATCCGGATCCTCCGAGAGGTGTCCGATGTATCGGCTCTCCGACCGGAGCAGCCTCGCGCACATGCTCGCGGTCGACCTGAGGAGCCTCGCTCCGCAGAGCGCGTGCTTCCTCTTGTTGAGGTTGAGGCCGGCGGTGACGTCCGCCACGATGTCCTCGATCGCCGAATCCATCAGCTGCTTCATGTCGTCGCCGGAGAGGGTCATGTCGACGCAGTCGACGTTCTCCTGCGCGGCGTCCTCCTCGGCTCTCGTCCATCGCTTGTCGAACCACTCATCGGCGCGATCGATCCGCCCCTGCGGATCTCTCCCTGTCCTGGTCGACATGCTCCAGGCTCGGAGGACCCTTCCGCAGCGCTGCGCGGCGGCCTGCATCTTGTCGCTCGCGCACTCGTAGCTGGCGTAGGCCTCCTCTTCGGGGGGCTCGCCGCCGGCGCTCGCATCTCCCTGCATCGCGAGGAGCGCCAGGGCCGGCACCAGCACCCAGGAAATCAGTGAAAGTCGTCGTGTTTTCCGCATCCGCACCATCCGCATGATTGGCACCTCCTGCCTCCGAGGGAGGAACCCCCATTCCTACGCTTCGCCGGACTCGATGTCAAGCGAAAGCAACTCCGGACACACCTCCCCCGTCAGGCACGCCTCCGGCGAAGCCTCCAAGCCAGCGCAGGTGGGAAGAACCGGACTTGGCTGCCCTGGACTAGTTGAACGGCTCGGCGCGCTTGATCAGGTCTTCGAGGCCCGGCTCGTCGGGATTCCGCGGCTTGCCTGGATGGATGATCGCCACCTTGCAGACCTCGGCCGACTCGACCAGATCCCGGAAGGTCCCCGCGTCGATGTCCTTGATGTAGGCCTGCTTGTTCTCGTTGTAGGCGAACATCATGGGGTTCTTCTTGGTGCACTCGTCGCAGGTGTTGCAGCGCGGGGTGTCGATGCAGGCCTCCTCGATGGGCCCGCGCTCCTCGACCACCTCCTCGGCAGCCTCGGCGCCGGGCTCCAGGACGGGCGCCTCGGCGGCGGCGCCCTGCTCGACCTGGAGCTCCTTCTTGAGCTCCTCGATCTCGCGCTCCTTCTCCTCCTCCCAGGCCTTCTTCTCCCGCTCCAGCAGGGCGAGGGCGTGGGAGTTCTGGATTCCGCCGAGCTCCTGAAGGTTGCGCCAGGCCTTCGCGTACTCGCGCGCCGCGGAGATGATGTTGTGGGTCATCACCACGCGGTGGAGGACGTTCTCGCCGTCCACCATCAGGACGTAGGGCACCTTCCCGCTGGCCTCTTCCTCGCCGAGCTGCAGGTACTCGGCGGCGGGAACCATGTCCTGGCGCCACTTGGCCGGGGGAACGCTCACGAAGTTCGATGCCAGGCGCTTGTCGCTGGCAGCGAAGTCGATGAAGCTGAAGGCGAGCTCCTCGGAGACGGTCTGGAGCTCGGGGTCTTCGTAGTGGAAGGCGTCGACCGGCCAGGCCGACTCCGCCTGGGGATTCCCGTCCACGCGGAATCGGGCCGCCCAATCCGCCCCGGCTCCGGGATCGTACACGAAGCAGGGGAAGGCGCGGGACTGGGCCGCGGATGCCGAAATCAGATACGGATCGAGGCTCGGGAAGTTCTCCGGCGTCCCCGAGAAGGTGTTGAAGAGCGCCGGACCGGAGTACTCGAGTCCGTCGGCGATGGCGTCGCTCACCAGATACGCGCTCGAGCTGGGCGCCTGCAGCACGTAGGCACTGCCGAGACCCATGGCGAGGTTCGCGAGCTGTCCCTCCCACCCGGTCAAGGAGTTGCGGTCGGTCTTCACCGACGAGCCGCCGACGACCTCTTCCGGCTGGACCAGCACCTTGATCGGCAGATCCGAAGACAGAATCTCGATCAGTGCCGCCTTGTTGGCGTCGTCGTACTTCCCGTTGTCCATACACACGAGATATGACGGGAAGGAGGCGACGTCGTCGCGGCGGAGCGCTCCCTCGTCGAGCTGCTCGAAGACGGGACCGTGCTTCTTCTCGTCGTACTCGTTGTCCAGCTCCAGCTCGGCGATGCGGACGGCCTTGACGAAGTCCACCATGGCCGGCACCCGCTTGCGGTAGGTCTTGAGCGCCTCGGTGCAGCTCTCCACCACGAAGGGATAGGGCCCTTTGGCGTCCTTCGCCCCGCCCGAGCCGCGCAGTGCAAAGAAGCGCTGCGACTCCAGCACCTCGAGGGCGAACCGGATCCGCTTCTCGCGCTTCTTCGGAAGGTGCGACTCGCGCGAGTAGGCGCCCAAGTCGCTCGACATGACCGAGAAATCGAACTCGTCCTGGAAGGAGGTGCCGATCGAGCTCCGGAGCGCGTCGGCGCAGAGCCCCTCCTTCGACTTGAGCTCATCGGCGCGAAGGATGCCGGAGAGCCCGATCACCAGGCGCTCGATGGTCTCGAGCACGCCCCGGGCCCGCTCGTTCTCGATCGCGCGCCAGGCGTGAACGAAGAGACTCGAGGGGGCGGCGCCGTTGCACTGGATCAGCTCGCCGTCGAACCGGAGCGCTCGCTTGGCGCGGGCCAGGTTCGCCTCCATCTGCTTCTTCTCTTCACCCGACAGATCCGAATCCGAGAGAAGCGCCCCTGCGGCGGCGTCCCAGAGCTTCGACAGCGTGCCTCCCTTGTCCGTGGCAGTTCGCTGCCGGATCTCGTGCTCCTGGCTCAGGAGGTTCTTGCGGATCTGCTCACTCTCGCTCCCCTCCGGCGCGATCTCCTGGAGGATTCCGTTGGTGACCGACGTGAGCGACTTGACGAAGCACTCACCGCCGCCCTCGACCAGGACCAGTGGGTAGTCGTAGCGAAGCTCGGTCAGGTCGCGATAGCGGCTCAAGAGGGCCGGCACCAGATCGAGCTTGCCGAGGTCCGCGCATTCCGCGTCGATCTTCTTGCCGGTCAGATGAAAGGTCCGAAGCTCGTAGAGTGTCTTTTCCATGTCCGCTTCCGAAGTAACTCAGTCTTTCAGTCGTTAATTCCTGGAGCCGTTGGTCCCTGGAGCGTCGGAACTCAGCCCGCCGTCTCCACGGTGAAGTTGTCCAGCTCCTTGTTGAACTCGCGCTCGATGATCTCGGGCGTGTAGATGCGGTCCGGAGCCCGGACGTCCTCGTAGCAGGGGACGTCGTCGTTGCGGTAGAGGATCCCCACCGGGACGATGTCCTCGTTGCAAGCCAGCTCCCGCGCCCGGTTGATGTCCGAGGGGTCGTGCTCGAGCTGGTTCCTGTAGATATTGGCGAGACTTGGATCGAGCTGGATCCCGTCTTTGTGCGTCAAGATCTGGGTCTTGTTGGTGTCTTCCAGCCACGGATCGAAGATCGTCGGCAGGTAGTTCGGGCACCTCTGCAGGATTCCGATGAAGGAGAACCCCTTGTGGTGGAAGGCCTGGGTAATGATCTCGTAGAAGAGATCCGGGATCCAATCCACCGCCTGGGCGACGAACGAGACGTTCGACACACCCAGCGTGGCGCTCAGCGGGTTCATCGGATCGAGGTATGCGCCGCGGGGGCTGGTGTTGCTCTTCTGGCCCTTGGGCGTCGTCGGCGAGGCCTGCATCTTGGTCAGGCCATAGATGCGGTTGTCGTGCATCATGACCGTCATGTCCATGTTGTAACGAATCGCATGGATCCAGTGGGCGGTACCGATGCTGCAGCAGTCCCCGTCGCCGGTGTTGACGAAGACGTTCAGGTCTGGCCGGCGGATCTTGATCCCCTCCGCGACCGGGATCGCCCGACCGTGGAGGCTGTGGAAGCCGTAGGTGTTCATGTAGTGCGGGAAGCGGCTCGAGCAGCCGATCCCGGACACGAAGACCGTCTTCTCCCTGGGCAGGTCCTCGTCGCGGCAGAGCCTCTGCAGAGCCGTGAGGATTCCGTTGTCACCGCAGCCCGTGCACCAGCGCGGAACGCTGCTCTGGTAGTCGTCCAGAGTCAGCAGCTCGTCGTCTGACTTCGGTAGGCGGTCGCCGATCGTACCTAGCATTGTCTACACCTCGAACTTAACTCGAAAGCTTTTCGCGCAGGACTCTCTCGATGGAGCCCGGCTTGATGGGCTGTCCCTTGACCTCGCACCAGCAGTCGACGTCGATCAGGTACCGTCCCCGCAGTATCCAAGCGAGGTTCGAGTAGCGCCGGTTGTTGACGTCGATCACTCCGTCGTCGTAGCTGTCGCACCAGGAGAGCTCGACGGTCATGACCTTCTCGAAGCGCTCCAGGACCTCCTTGATGCCGGTGGCCATGGGCTGCAGGAAGCGCAGGTGGAGGGAGGAGACCTTCTTGCCCTCGTCGCGCAGGCGCTGGACCGCCTCCTCGATGGCTCCCTTGGTGCTCCCCCAGCCGACCACCAGCAGGTCGCCCTCTTCGTCTCCGTAGACCGTGGGGGGCTTCAAGGTCTTCTGGAAGGTGGCCAGCTTGAGGCTGCGGTGCTGGATGCCCTCCTGGTTGACCTTGGGGTCGTACGCCACGCGGCTCCCCCGGTCGTGGGCCAGACCCGTCAGCGTGTGCATGCCGCCCGGCCGCCCCGGGATGAAGCGGGGCGCGAGACCGGTCTCGGCATCCCAGTCGTAGGGATCCACGCCCTCGGGAACCGGACTCTGGTCGATCGGCGGAGCCAGCCAGTCCCGCTGGAACTTGGGCCGCGTGAAGGGCTGCTGGGCGGTGGCGATGTTGGCATCGGTGAGGACCACCACCACGGTCTTGTAGGTCTCGGCGATCTTGCGCGCCGCGATGATCGAGTAGAAGCAGTCCTCCATGCTGGAGGGCGCCAACACCACCTTGGGAGCGTCGCCGTGGCTGCCGAAGACCGCGGCCAGCAGATCGCCCTGCTCCATCTTGGTGGGCTGACCGGTGGAAGGCCCGCCGCGCTGCACGTTGACCACCACCAGCGGCACCTCGCCCATCACCGCGAGGCCGATGCCCTCCTGCTTGAGCGAGTACCCCGGGCCCGAGGTGATCGTGACCGCGCACTTCCCCGCATAGGAGGAACCGATTGCGAAGCAGCAGGCGGCGATCTCGTCCTCCGCCTGGTGCACCATCCCGCCGACCGACTCGAAGACGTCGCTCAGGTAGTGCGATGCAGAGGTCGCCGGGGTGATCGGGTACATGGCGCAGATCTCCATGCCCGAGGCCATCACGCCGAGGCCGACGGCGGTGTTGCCGTTGACGACGATCTGCGGCTCCGTGATTCCGGCCGAGGGGACATTGAACTTGAAGTCGAGGTTCTCCTCCGCCCACTCGTAGCCGGCCTCCAGCAGCTGGATGTTGCTGCTGATGACCTTGGCGCTCTTCTTGGCGAAGATGAAGGAGATCTGGTCCCGGGCCATCTGCAGCTCCTGGCTGTAGATGTTGACGAGCAGGCCCAGCACGAACATGTTCTTGCCGCGGGTGGGGTCGGCCACGTACTTGAGGCACTCCACCTCCATGGGGATCTCGCAGACCCGGTAGCCATCCGAGATGAGCTGGTCGTACGTCTCCTGATACTGTTTTGCGATCTCCGGATCGGCGTCGCTGCGCCACTTGTCCTCGAGCAGAATGATGCAGCCCTTCTTGAGCTCCTTGTATCGCACGCGCCCCAGCAGCACCTGCTCGTTGAAGGCGACCACCAGGTCGGCCTCGTCACCGCCGTTGGTCACGTAGTAGGAGCCCATGCGGATGCGGATGCCGCTGGCGCCCTCGATGCTCCGCGCGGGGGGCTGGATCTCGGCGGGAATGATCTCGACGGTCCAGATCCCGTTGCCCATCTTGGCGCCGATGGTCGCGAACGACTGGCCGCACTTCTGCGCGCCCTCGCCCGAGTCGCTGACCACCTCGACGATGTGGCCCTTGAGCTCCTCGGCCTGCTTGCCCTTGGCGGACTTGGCCTTGCCCTTGGAGCTCTTGCCCTTCTTCTTCGTAGCAGAACTGGTTTCCAACATGTCCCGGTCTCTCGCTGGTTCTGGCTCGTTGTGGCTCGCTTGCGACCTCGGCCCTGGCTCTCAGGATCTTCAGACGTGCGACGACGGAAGGCGCACGCGGGAGAAGTTCTTCTGCCCCGCGTCGATGCCGAAGAGCTTGCCGTCCATCTTCTTGGCCTCGGCCTCGGGCTTGTACACGGTGTCCGAATCCGAGATTCCCAGATATGCCTTCATGCTGCGGGCGGCCTGGCGGCCCGCGCCCATCGCCAGGATGACAGTGGCGCCGCCGGTGACGATGTCACCCCCGGCGTAGACGCCCGCGATCGAGGTGGCGAGGTTCTCATCCGCTTCGATGTAGCCCCACTTGTTGAGCTGGATCTTCGAGGTCTGGCCGATGATCGGGTTCGCGTTGGTGCCAATCGCGTAGACCACCATGTCGGCCTCGAACTCGTACTCGCTCCCCTCGAGGGGGACAGGGCGACGGCGGCCGGAGTCGTCGGGCTCGCCCAGCTCCATGCGGATGTTGCGCATGGCGCGGACCCTTCCGTCCTCGTCGCCGAGGATCTCCACCGGCGCCGTCAGCCAGTGGAACTCGACGCCCTCTTCCTCCGCGTGCTCCACCTCTTCCGCTCTCGCCGGGCTCTCGGCGCGGGTGCGGCGGTAGACGCAGTAGACCTTCTCCGCGCCGAGACGCAGCGAGACCCGCATCGCATCCATGGCGGTGTTGCCGGAGCCGATCACGGCGACCTTCGACCCCAGGCCCAGAGGCGTGTCGAAATCGGGGAACTGGCCCGCCCCCATCAGGTTGACCCGCGTCAGCAGCTCGTTGGCGGAGAGCACGCCGTTCAGGTGCTCGCCGGGGATGCGCATGAAGCTCGGATAGCCGGCCCCGGTGCCGATGAAGACCGCGTCGAAGCCCAGCTCGTCGAGCATCTGCTCGATGGTGAAGATGCGTCCCACCAGGGTGTTGCACTCGATCTTCACGCCCAGCCGCGTCAGGTTCTGGATCTCGGCATCGATCACGTAGTTGGGGAGCCGGAACTCGGGGATGCCGTAGCGCAGCACGCCGCCGGGGACGTGGAACGCCTCGAAGACGGTGACGTCGCAGCCGGCCTTGGCCATGTCGGCGGCGCAGGTGATGCTCGCCGGGCCCGAGCCGATCATGCCGACCTTGAACCCGTTGGGCTCGATGTAGGGGACGTTGGTCCAGCCTTCCTTCACGGCGACGTCGCCGAGCCATCGCTCCAGCCTTCCCACCGCGACGGGCTCCAGGTCCTCGGCGACGGTGCAGACCACCTCGCATTGGACTTCCTGGGGGCAGACCCTCCCGCAGATCGCGGGCAGGAGGTTGTCCCGCATCATCACGTCGTAGGCGCCGCGGATGTCCTTGTCGCAGATCTTCTGGATGAAGCCCGGGATGTCGATCTCCACCGGGCATCCGGCGATGCAGGTCGGGTCGGTGCACATCAGGCACCGCTCGGCCTCGTTGGCCGCCTCCTCCTCGGTGTAGCCGAGCGCGACCTCGGAGAAGTTGCCGATGCGGGCCATCGGGTCCTGCTCGGACATCGCGGTTCGTTCCTGGGGAATGGTTCGGATCGTCTTCGGTTTCTGCGCCATCGGATACCCGTTCCTGTTGCTCTTCTTCTTTCTTCTGACTGGTGAACGTTCAGCCCAATTCAGCCAACTCAGTCCGGGCGGGACTGCTGTTCGATCAGCTCACCGGCCTGCTGCTGGACGCGGCACTCCTGCTGCCACTTCTCCAGGGACTCCTTCTCCAGCGGCTGGAAGCGCGCCAAGCGCTTGAGCAGCTCGTCGAAATCGACCTTGTGGGCGTCGAAGTCCGGTCCATCGACGCAGCCGAACTTCATCTTGCCGTCCACGTTGACCCTGCATCCACCGCACATGCCGGTCCCATCGACCATGATCGGGTTCAGGCTCACCACGGTCTTGACGCCGTGGGGCCGGGTGGTCTCGGCGCAGGCCTTCATCATGATGGGAGGCCCGATCGCGAGAACCTGGTCGATGTCGGAGTGCTCTTCGATGGCCTTCTCGAGGCCGGCGGTGACCAGTCCGTGGATCCCGTAGGAGCCGTCGTCGGTGCAGACGATGAACTCGTCGCAGTACTTCCCGAACTTGTCCTCCCAGAAGAGCAGCTCCTTGTTCCGGAACCCCACCACGCCGATTACATAGGCCCCGGACTCCTTGAAGGCGCGTAGCTGGGGGAACACCGGAGCCACACCGAGTCCGCCGCCCACGCAGACCACCTTCTTGTGGTCGCCGATATGGGTGGGGACGCCCATCGGGCCCACCATGCTGAGGAGGCTGCTTCCCACCTTGCAGTCCCGCTGCATCTCCAGCGTGGTCTTGCCGACCGCCTGGATCACCAGGGTGATGGTTCCCTTGGCCCGGTCGAAGTCGGCGATGGTGAGGGGAATGCGCTCGCCCTTGTCGTGGGAGATGACCACGACGAACTGTCCGGGCTGGGCCGCCTTGGCCAGCATCGGGTGCTTCACCTCCAACAGGTAGGTGACGTCGGAGAAATCCTCGCGGGTGACGATTTCGAACATGGAATCTCCTGGTTGTCTCGACCGGCCTGCCTTGGAAGTGGCCGTCTGCGCCGGGCGCACCCCTCGGTAAGGGGGCTCCCGAATCTGCTCTTCCACGGACGGTGCCGATCGCTTCGAGGACGCGAGATTGTTACCACTAATCGGGAAGGGGACAAGGCAATACCGGGTGACCCCGAGTCGCATTCTCCAAGGTGCGTCTTACGGACCCAAGTAGGCGAAATACGGCGAGAAAGGGGACCACCCGAGTCGGATTTCCGGGCTCCATCGCGGCGCCGGAATCACCTACTGGCGAGTCAGATGCGCCTCGTTGGCCCGGGGCAGACTGACCTATTCGCCGCTCAGAAACGCGTCGATCGCCTGGGCCGCGCGCTTGCCGGCCCCCAGGGCGGTGTTGACCAGGGCGGGGCCGGTCACGTTGTCGCCGCCGGCGAAGATCTCCGGGCGGCTGGTCTGGCCGGTCTCCTCGTCCACCACCACCAGACCCCAGCGGCGGGTTTCGAGGTCGGGGGTGGTCTCGCCCATCAGGGGGTCAGGCCAGAAGCCGACCGCGAGGATCACGTCGTCCACCTCGACCTGGTACTCCGACCCCTCGACCGGAACCGGGCGGCGCCGGCCGGAGGCGTCGGGCTCGCCCAGCTCCATCTTGATCATCCGCATCGCGTCCACGTTGCCGTCCCCGCCCCGATCGAGCATCTCGATCGGGGCGGTCAGGTAGTGGATCACCGCGCCTTCCTCCTCGGCGTGGTGGCGCTCCGTGGCGTTGCCGGGCATCTCCGCCTCGGTGCGGCGGTAGTAGCAGACGACCTCCTCGGCACCCTGGCGGATCGCGGTGCGCAGGCAGTCGGTCGCGGTATCGCCCCCGCCGATCACGGCCACGCGCCTGCCGACCTCGATCGGCGCGCGCCGGTCCTCGGGAAGCAGATCCTCGGGGACGTTGCCCGGCTGCACCAGGTACTGCATGGAGCCGTAGATGCGCCCCAGGTCCTCACCCGGGATCTCCATCCTGCCTTCCACGCCGGCGCCGGTCCCCAGAAAGATCGCGTCGTAGCCCTCCTTCTCGAGCAGCCCGTCGAGGGTGATGGTATTGCCGACGCGAGTGTTGGTCTCGAACTCGACGCCCAGCTCGCGCAGCCAGTCCGTCTTCCAGCGCACGATCTCCTTGCCCAGCTTGAAGTTGGGGATGCCGTAGACGAGCAGCCCGCCGGGAGCCGGCCAGGCGTCGTAGACCACCACCCGGTGACCGGCGACCGCGAGGTACTCGGCGACAATGAGCCCCGCCGGCCCGGCGCCCACGATGCCCACCTTCTTCCCGGTCGGGGGGGCCTTCTCGGGCAGCTCGACGCCGACCTTCTCGCGGTGGTAGTCGGCGACGAAGGCCTCGATGGCCTGGGTGTTGATGCCTCTGCCCTTCTTGGCGAGGACGCACTTGGTGGCGCAGGAGCTCTCGTCGGGGCAGACGCGGCCGCAGATCTCAGGGATCGGATTGGTGGCGCGGTAGATCTTCGCCGCCCCCAGGAAATTCCCCTGCTCGACGCACCAGAGCGCCGCCTCGATGTCGTTTCCGAGGGGACAGGCCACCACGCAGGCAACCGGCTCGGGGCAGTGGATACAGCGTGCCGCCTCCGCCATCGCCTCCTCGGCGGTGTAGCCGACGCAGTTCTCCTCGAAGTCGCCGCTGCGCTCCTCGACGGAGCGGTACCGCATCGGCACCGGCTCCAGCTTCATGCGCTCCTTGCGGTTGATGGCCTTCTTCTCACCCATGACTCAATAACTGAAGGGTAGCGCTTCTTTAGGGGCCCAGTGTCCAGAGAGGCACCGTCTGGGCGAGCTCCACGTTGAAGAGCTCGTACAACACCGGAATCGAGGTGAACATCAGCAGCACGAAGACGATGCCGCTCACGATCGAGAAGGCCACGAAGCCCCTCTCGCGGTAGAGCTTCTCGGGGTGCTGGACGGGGCTGTTCTCCTTGAGACCGATGTGCATGTAGTAGGCGAAGAAGCCGGCCACCAGCGGGAGGATCAGGATCAGCTCGAGGCGGTAGCGAACGATGAAGACGCCGCCCATGAGCGCCCCCATCACCACGTAGAAGAAGAGACTGATCAGCAGGCGCTCCTCGTTGTAGTAACGGAAGGAGCGGCGGTACTTGCGCGCCGTCCGACGGTCGCCGATCTGGCGGTACTCGGCGAAACGCTTGATGGCCATGAAGAAGGCCCCGGCCATCCAGTAGGCGAGGATCAGTGACACCGGAGGGAACTGGGTCTGGATCAGCGCGAACCAGCCGAGGAGCAGGCGGATGGGGTTGTTGACGGACTCGGAGAGGACGTCGAGGTAGGGGACCTCCTTGGTGCGGATGGGCGGGAGGTTGTAGACGATCCCCATGATCCAGAGAGCCAGGGCCGAGGCGGCGAAGAAGGGATGCACGAGGTAGCTGAGCCCGATTCCAATCACCGCCAGGAGCAGCCACTCGGCCAGGGCGCGCGACCTCCGGATCTGCTCGGCGGCAGCGGGCCGGTTCTTCTTGACCGGGTGCTTACGATCGAAGGGTGCGTCGAGCACCTCGTTCAGCACGTAGTTGCTCGAGGCGACGATGCAGGTGGCGAAGAAGGCGAGGATCAGGGTCGGAAGCACATCGAGGCGGAGCAGCGACGGCTCGACGAAGACCGCCAGCAGCGTCCCGAAGAGCATGAAGACGTTCTTGAACCAGTGATCGATGCGCGCGAGCTGGATGTACGGTCGGATCTTCTGCATTCGCTCAGTCGCCCGCGTCGATCGCCTGCTGCAGGTCTGCGAAGGACGAGTATCTCGTGAAAGGGTAAGCGTAAGAAGGAACAGGAGTCGTCGGCATGCCCTCGGGGGCAACGGCTAGCCTTCTGGAGAGGATCGCGCAAGGCATCCCCGCGTTGGCCGCTCCCCGGGCGTCCACCTCGACCCGATCTCCCACGTAGAGAACCCGAGAAGGCTCGAGGCCCCAGCGCTCGCAGCACCAGGCGAATCCCCTCGGATCCGGCTTGAATGCGTTGATCTCGGCGTCGGTGGCGCAGGCGACCAGCGAGATCCGGTCCGAGAGCCCTAGCGCCTCGAGCTTCTCGCGCGCGGGGTAGTCCGAGAAGACGCCCGCGGGAACCCCGCGCGCCGCGAGCGCGTCGAGCAGGCTCTCGATCCCGGCGCGCCGGCAGCGCCTCAAGTATCGGAGCGGGCGCCGGAAGATCCACTCCGATACGACGGCCTCGACCTCGTCGACCTCCATCCCCACGCGCTCCGCCGCGCGCTCGAACTGGAGGCGCGCGAGGGGCGCTTCCGCCACACCCGGGTCCCGGAGCTCTTCGCGAACCCGGCGGAAGGCGCTGATCGCGCTCCAGGTCCGCCGCGCCGATGCCGGGGAGCTTCGGAGGGGGAGCACCGCGAGCTCCAGCCCCATGCACAGGCGGAGAGGCGCCTGATGATACAGCGTACCATCGACGTCGAAGAGCACGGCGCGGACCTCTCCGTTCACGAGAGCACCCTGTAGCACAGCCGGACCGTGCAGCACGACACAGTAATGCGAGATCCCGCCCGGGTGGAGGAGGCCGCGGGCACGGGAATGACCGGCTGCGCAGAAGAAGTATAATCAGCGCCCTCCGGGCTGGTGCAGACCCGGGTGTAACGTGACTCAGAGTCGCATTCTCGTTCTTCGCGACCGCGAGTCACCAGGTGCAAGAGGCCCGCAGACCCCCCGTCAGGCGAGAAGACGCGGAAGCCTCGCTTGGTCTCTGCTCCTACAGGCCGATGGCAACAGGAAGCAGGGAACAGGGAAAAAGAAACAGGAGGATGGTCATGAGCGAATATCTGGTGGATCTCCGGGACGTTCAGTTTCTGCTCTTCGAGTACCTCGACATCGAGAAGCTCACCAAGTACCCGAAGTTCCAGGAATTCAACCAAGAGATGTTCGAGATGATCATCGAGGAAGGCCTGAAGCAGGCGCAGGAGATCGCCGCGCCTCTGGGCCCCCTCGGCGACGAGAAGGGCGTGAAGTTCGAGGACGGCAAGGTCGAGGTTCCCCCGGAGTTCGTCGAAGCCTACAAGCAGTACGCCGAGGGAGGCTGGATCGCCGGCGTCGCCGATCCGGAGTACGGCGGCCAGGGCCTGCCGCTCACGATGGGAGCGGTGGTGAGCGAGTTCTTCCAGGGGGCCTGCTTCCCGCTCTGCTCCACCGGCGGGCTGACCACCGGCGCGGCAGACCTCATCCACAGCTTCGGCACCGACGAGATGAAGCAGCTCTACCTCGAGAGGATGTACTCGGGTGAGTGGGCCGGCACCATGTGTCTGACCGAGCCCCAGGCCGGGAGCGCCGTGGGCGACACGCAGTGCCGCGCCAAGAAGGACGGCGACCATTACACGATGGTCGGGACCAAGAGCTTCATCACCAGCGGTGACCACAACTACACCGACAACATCATCCACATGGTGCTCGCCCGCACCGAGGACGCACCGGCGGGCATCAAGGGGGTCAGCCTCTTCATGGTGCCCAAGGTCCGCGTCAACGCGGACGGGTCCCTGGGTGACTTCAACGACGTCCACGCCGCCGGTGTCGAGCACAAGATGGGGATCCACGCCTCCCCCACCTGCACGCTCAACTTCGGAGACGATGACAATTGTATTGGCTACCTGATCGGCGAAGAATGTGCGGGCATCTCCTACATGTTCAAGATGATGAACGAGGCCCGCATGATGGTCGGGCAGCAGGCCCAGGGTACGGCGGGGACCGCCTACCAACACGCCCTCGCCTACACGAAGGAGCGCATCCAGGGCGTGGCCGCCACGGAGATGAGGAACCCCGAAGCTCCCCGCGTGGCCATCATCGAGCATCCCGACATCCGGAGGATGCTGCTGACGATGAAGTCCCTCACCGAGGGAATGCGGGCGCTGCTCTACAGCACGGCGCTGTACGCGGATCTCGCCGCCGCGTCCGAGGACGACGCCGAGCGGGCCAAGTACCACGGCCTGGTCGAGCTGCTGACGCCGATCTGCAAGGCCTACCCCTCGGACATGGGCTTCAAGGTCACCGAGCTGGCCGTGCAGTGCTTCGGCGGCTACGGCTACTGCGCCGACTACCCCGCCGAGCAGTACATGCGGGACATCAAGATCACCTCGATCTACGAGGGAACCAACGGCATCCAGGCCATGGACCTGCTGGGACGCAAGGTCTCCATGGGCGGTGGGAAGCTCTTCATCGCCTTCCTCGGCATGCTCGGCGAGTTCATCGAGACCCACAAGTCCCACCCGACTCTGAAGGACCACGTCGCCCGGCTGGAGAAGGCCAAGGACACACTGGCCCACGTGACCATCGAGTTCGGGAAGAAGGGAGCCGGCGGCGACATGATCTACCCGCTGCTCCACGCCTGCCCCTACCTGGAGATGTTCGGAGACGTCGTCGTGGCCCACCTGCTGCTCGGCGAGGCGGTGATCGCGCAGGAGAAGCTCGACGCCATCTGCAAGCAGAAGGGCGCCGACAGCGATGAAGCCAAGAAGAGCCTCTGCGAGAATGACGAGGAGGCCAAGTTCTACTGGGGGAAGCTCTGCTCGGCGGAGTTCTTCGCGACACAGATCCTGCCCCGGGTCAGTGCGCATGCCGAAGCCATCGAGAGCGAGAGCCGGAGTGCCATGGAGGTGGTCTTCTAATTCTCTAAGACAGCGCCCAGGACCACACGACCGAGAGGAATGATCCCATGGCATCGAAGGCCCTGGATGGGTTCCGGGTGCTGGAGTACTGCGGCACCAGGAGCGGACCCTACTGCACCAAGCTGATGGCCGACCTGGGGGCAGAGGTGATCCACGTCGAGCCCCCAAAGACGGGAGACGATACGAGGCGGTCACCGCCGTTTCCGGGGGACGTCCCCGACCCGGAGAAGAGCGGCCTCTTTCTCTACCTCAACACCAACAAGCTGGGCATCACGCTCGACCCGAGAGAGCCCCGGGGCAAGGAGATCTTCGAGCGGCTCGCGAGCGACGCGGACGTACTGGTGGAGGACTGGTCTCCCGGGCGGATGGAGGAGCTCGGCCTGGGATACGAGTCCCTTCGGGAGCGGAATCCCGGGCTGATCATGGCGTCGATCAGTCCCTTCGGGAGGAGCGGTCCCTACCAGAGCTACCAGGCCTACCCGCTCAACATCTCCCACATCGGAGGTCAGGGCTACGGCCTTCCCCTCCCCGCTCTCGATCTCGAGCGCGCTCCGACCATGATCGGGGGCAACTGCACCGAGTTCGATCCCGCCGTGACGACTGCCGTCGCCGTCCTCGCCGCGCTCTACTCGAGAGGGATGACGGGCAAGGGACAGCTCATCGAGGTGTCGATGCAGGAGGCCGTCCTGGCAATGCAGCGGGTGGAGGCCGTCATCTTTGCCAACGGCGGTGAGGCGTGGGGCAGGAGGATGCCGCGAAGGGAGAGGCTGATCACGCTGATGTTCCCCTGCAAGGACGGCCACATCGTCCTGGTCGCACCTCTCGATCACCAATGGGAAGCTCTGATGAAGCTGATCGGCAACACCGACTGGTTCGAGCAGAGAGACTCCAGGGAGCCCGGACAGCGCGCCGAAGATCCCGAGGCGATGATCGAGCTGATCGGGAGCTGGATGGAGAAGCACACCCGGGAGGAGATCTGCAGCAGGGCACAGGCCCTCTCCTGTCCCATCGCCCCCATCAACACCCCCGAGGATGTCGCCCACTCGGAGCAGATGACCGAGAGGGGGATCTTCGTGGAAATGGAGCACCCGGCGGCGGGCCGGACGAGGATTCCCTCCGCGCCCTACCACTTCTCGAAGACCCCCTGGGCGCTGGGGCGCGCGGCACCCCTCTTGGGTGAGCACAACGAGGGCATCTACTGCGAAAGGCTCGGCTTCGACCGGAACGAGCTCCGCGATCTCGAAGACGCTGGCGTGATCTAGAGGGCCCTTCTCACGAGCCGAGAGATGCTGCTGCAATCGATGAGGACTAGCTGAATGAGCGACGGACCGCTTTCGGGTGTGAGAGTCACGGAATTCACCTCTGCCTGGGCAGGGCCCTACGCGACCTGCCTGCTGGGCTTCCTGGGGGCGGAGATCATCAAGGTGGAGAGCAGGCAGAGGGTCGATCACGCCCGACTGGTCTCCTTCACCACGAGCGCGAACTTCACCAACCCGGATCAGTCACCGGTCTTCAACAGCTTGAACCTCAACAAGAAGAGCGTCTGTCTCAACCTCACCCGACCCGAGGCGGTGGAGATCGCCAAGCGACTGGCAAAGAAGAGCGACGTGGTGGTGGAGAACATGCGGCCGGGCGTGATCGGAAGACTGGGCCTGGACTACCCGGTCCTCCAGGAGGTGAAGCGCGACATCATCTATCTCTCCTCGTCATCCTGCGGCCAGACCGGTCCGCACCGGAAGCACGTCGGCTATGCGCCCAACTTCGCCAGCGCGGCCGGGCTCTCCGCCGTCACCGGCTACCCGGACTGGACGCCGAGCATTCTCTCGGGCGCCATCGATCTCCGGAGCGCGACGGCAGCCGCCTTCGCGATTCTGGCGGCCCTGCTCTGCCGCGAGCGAACCGGCGAGGGCCAGTACATCGACCTGGCCTCCCAGGAGACCATCGTGATGCTCAACGCCAGCCCGATGATGGACTACCTGATGAACCAGCGGGTGCAGACGCGGAAGGGCAACCGAGACGAAATCGACAGGATGGCACCACACAACTGCTATCGCTGCCGCGGGGAGGACCACTGGATCAGCATCGCGGTGGCGAACGATCGGGAGTGGCGGGCGCTCTGCGGCGCGATGGGGAAGCCGGAGCTGGCGGAGGACGAGCGGTTCGCCGCGGCCGAGCAGCGCTCCCTGAATCAGGAGGAGCTCGACCGGATCATCGGCGACTGGACCCGCAGCCGCGACGACTACGAATTGATGCGCGAGCTCCAGAGGGCCGGCGTTGCCGCGGCGCCCTCGCTCAGCAACGAGGCGCTCTTCAAGGATCCCCACCTCGAGGAGAGGGGGACCTTCGTGCAGGTAGATCACCCCCACCTCGAGAAGGACTGGGTCCTCTCCCCTCCGTGGAGACTCTCCGAGACGCCGGCCAGCATTCGCCGCCACGCTCCCTCCCTGGGAGAACACAGCCAGCCGATCTTCGAGCAGCTGCTGGGGATGTCACCGGGGGAGATCGAGAAGTTGATGGAGGAGAAGGTCATCTACTGACCACACCTCCCCTCCGGCGGGCCCAGAACACCCTCCCGGCCCGCCCGGAGTTCGTAGTATCATGAGGGGGATGGCGCTCTCGGCTCGGCTCGACACCGTCTTCCGTACCACCCTGGGCGTGCTGATCATTCCGGCCGTGACCATCGCCCTGAGCCTCTGCGCCCTCTTCCGCGTTCTGCGCGGTTCCCCGCGCTCCAAGGTCGACAGCGTGTACTGGAGCCTCGGGAGGATCGCGCTCGGGGTCCTCGGCACCCGGCTGGAGGTCCACGGGCTCGACAACATCCATCCGGGTCAGGGCTATGTGGTGGTGCCCAACCACGAGAGCAACTGGGATCCGCTCTCTCTGATGGCGGCCCTCACGGGGACCCCGCTCCGCTTCATCGTCAAGAGGGAGATCTCCGACATCCCGATCTTCGGAAGGGCCATCGTCCAGACCGGATCGGTGAGGGTGGAGCGAACCGGCGGCCAGAGCGACGTGGATCGGATTCGCGAGACGATGGGGAATCGCTCGACCGACATCTCGATGCTGTTCTACGCCGAAGGAACCCGCTCGCGCGACGGAGCGCTGCACCCGTTCAAGAAGGGCGCCTTCGTGACCGCGATCGCCTACCAGATGCCGATCCTTCCCGTCGGCCACGCCGGCTGCCGCCGCATCTGGACGCCGGACCGCTTCGGGCTCCGGAGCGGCCCCGTCGTCGTCGAGGTGGGGCAGCCGATCCCGGCGGAGCACCTCGGCTACGACGACCGCGACGCGCTCCGGGATCAGACCTTCGAAGCGGTTCGCGAGCTCCGCACCCGGGCGAGAGAGCGCGTCCGGGAGCTCGGCGTGGATCCCGGCGGGATCGACTGAGCCCGAGGCCGGCGCGTTAGAGCGTCAGCACGTCAGTCAGAAGGGAGCAGAGGGGCGCGGCTCGTCCGTCACACGGGTCGTGTGAGCAGCGGTGAATAGGAGCCGGCCACGTAGTCGGCCAGCATCCGGTCCGCGCTGAACGCCGGGCCGATGCTGCGGAGCGAGGCCCGAATGCGGGCGAGCCAGACGCGGGGCAGACCGCGATCGTCGCGTGCGTAGAACTCCGGGGCCACCTGTTCCTCCAGGATCCGATAGAAGCTCTCGGCGTCGCGCGCGTCCTGCGCCGCGTGGTCCCCGTCCACCTCGCCGCTCACCGCCCAGCCGTTGCCCCCGTCGTAGGCCTCGGCCCACCAGCCGTCGAGGACGCTCAGCTGGAGTCCGCCGTTCATGGCCGACTTCATGCCGCTGGTGCCGCTCGCCTCCAGCGGCGGTCGCGGAGCGTTCAGCCAGACGTCACAGCCGCGGACCAGGTGCGCCGCCAACCCCAGATCGTAGTCGTGGAGCACGGCCACCCGCTCCCCCACCTGCCCGGCGCGCTTGATGGCGAAGAGCTGCTGCACGATCCGCTTGGCCTCGTCGTCGTTGGGGTGGGCCTTGCCGGCGATCAACACCTGGACCGGGTTGTCTCCCCCGACCAGGCGGATGGCCCGGTCGGGATCGATGACCAGCAGGTGGAGGCGCTTGTAGGTGGCGAGGCGTCGCGCGAAGCCGATGGTGAGCAGCTCGGGATCGAAGGCGCGGGCAGCCGCCTCCACGTAGTCGTGGGGCTCGTTGCGCGCCAGTCGGTCGAGCACGCTGCGCTCGCGCACGAAGTCGACCAGCTCGGCGCGAAGCCGGTTGCGCGCGGCCCAGAGCTCCTCGTCGGGAATCTGGTCGACGGGATCCCAGGTGGCGGGGTCCGCCGCGCGCGCCTCGAAGTCCTCCCCCAGATACTCGGCGAGCAGCTCCCGCATCGCCGGAGCCAGCCAGGTGCCGAGGTGCACGCCGTTGGTGACGTGACCGATCGGCACCTGCTCGACCGGGCGATCCGGGTAGAGGTCGGACCACATCTGCCGGGCGACCTCGCCGTGTCGCCGGCTCACCCCGTTCGCCGAGCCGGCGACGCGGAGACCGAGCTGGGTCACGCCGAAGGGCTCCTCGGCGGCGCCGGGACGGGAGCGACCCAGGTCGAGGAAGGACTCCAGGTCGAGACCGATCTCGGCGGGAAAGGAGCCCAGGGTCTCGGCGACCTCCTCCCTTCCGTAGGTCTCGTTGCCCGCCGCCACGGGAGTGTGAGTCGTGAACACGGTGCGGGAGCGCGCCTCCTCGAGAGCCTTGCCCGGGTCGACGCCGCGGGCGACCTCGGCCCGGACCAGCTCCAGAGAGGCCAGTGACGCGTGCCCCTCGTTCAGGTGGACGATCCCGGGCTCGATTCCGAGAGCGTGCAGCGCGCGGATGCCGCCGATCCCGAGCAGTGTGTACTGCGCCTGGCGTGTGCTGCGGTCCCGGACGTAGAGCTGCGCGGTGATCCAGCGGTCGAGGGGGGAGTTCTCGGGTCGCTCGGCGTCGAGCAGGAAGAGCGGCACCCGGCCCAGGTCGATGCGCCAGATCTGCGCGATGACCTCCCTCCCCCGAATCGAGACGGAGATCGTCACCGGGAGATCGTCGGCGTCCGTGACGAGCGAGGTCGGCAGCCGCTCGGGATCGGTGTCGATCCAGTACTCGTGCTGCCATCCCGACTGGTCGATCCGCTGGAGGAAGTAGCCCTTGCGGTAGAGGAGACCGACCGCGACCAGCGGCAGCGCGCGGTCCGAGGCGGCCTTGACAAAATCGCCCGCCAGGGCGCCGAGCCCGCCCCCGTAGATCGGAAGCGAACGGTGCACCCCGTACTCGGCACAGAGAAACGCGGCGGGCCGGTCCGGCGAGAGAGGTCCCTCCGCGAAGGGGCGCGCGCGATCTGCCGCGACGACCGCCTCGATGGCCGCGGCACGGGCCAGCAGCTCCGGGTCCGCGGCCGCTCGCAGCAGGGCGTGGGTGGGAACCTCCTGGAGCAGGCGCACCGGGTTCTCGCCGCACTTCCCCCAGCGGTGCGGATCGACCTCGCGGAAGAGCTCGGGGCCACCGGGAACCCAGGACCAGCGGTAGTTGAAGGCGAGCCGGGCCAGCACCGCCAGCGGTCCGGGAAGCCGGGCCGCCAGGGCGTGCGAGGCGCGCTCCAGATCCTTGTCTCCCGCCCCGATCACGAGGGGAGCATATCAGCCTCTGGAGCTTCGAACCCGCGCGATCGCCTCGGCCCACCGGCTGCGGCGGTCGGCGCGCGCCCCGCCGTCGAGTGAGGGCTCGAAGACCAGGGGCGCCGGTACCCGGGCCCGGCAGTCCGCGAGGCTGCCGAATGCGCCCGTCGCGAGCCCCGCGAGCTGGGCCGCACCGAGTACCGTGGTGTCGAGATCGCGCGCGCGGTGAACGGCGCGACCGCCGAGGTCGGCGAGCGTCTGCAGCAGCAGCTCACTTCGCGACAGGCCCCCGTCGACCCGAAGCGGCTCCACCCCCAGACCCGCGGCCCCGCAGAGATCGACGCAGCGGTGCGCCAGCCCGTCGACTGCGGCGCGCACCACGTGCGCCACCCTGCTCCCCCGCGTGAGACCCCCGAGCAGTCCGCGCGCCTCGTCGTCGAGGAACGGGGTCCCGAGACCCTGGAGGGCGGGAACGAAGACCACGCCGTCGGCGTCGTCTACCTCCCGGGCGACGGAATCGAGCGACGCCACGTCGGACAGGAGCCCGACGCCTACCAGCCACTCCACCACGGCACCAGCGGTGTGGACGCTCGACTCGACGCAGTACTGGGTGGCGATCTCGGGAAGGCGCCAGAGGGCGAGGGCGTGTGCACCGGGGCTGGCCTGCTGGAGCACGTCGCCGGTGTGCACCTCGAGCATGGCCGCGGTGCCGAGGGTAAGCTTTGCCTCGCCGGCGCGATGCACCCCCTGCGCGAAGCTGGCCGACTGCTGATCCCCGACGCGCGCCGCCACCGGCACCGGAGCGCCGAGCAGGTCGCCCGGAGTCTCGGCCACGACCTCCGCGGTCGCGACCACCGCGGGCAGCGCCTCGGGGGGCACGCCGAAGAGCGCCACCACGGGCTCCATCCAGCTTCCCTCGCGCGGGTCGAAGAGCCCGGTTGCGCTTGCACAGCTCGGATCGGTGACGAAGCGAGATCCGCCGGTGAGGCGATCGGTGAGCCAGACGTCCGGGGTGCCGAGCCGTAGGCGTCCGCCGCGGGCGGCGGCGGCCACACCCGTATCGTTCTGCAGCAGCCACTCGAGCTTGGTCGCCGAGGCCTGGACCGGCATCGGCACCCCGCAGGCTTGGAGCTCGGCCGCGCGCGAAGCGGTGCGCTGGTCCTGCCAGCCGATCGCCGGTGCCAGGGGCTCGCCGCTCTGCGCGTCCCAGGCCAGCACCGTCGAACGCTGGGTGGTGACGCCGAGACCGGCCACCTCGCGGGCGCTCGCACCCGCCTCGGCGAGGGCTTCGCGCAGCACCACGAGGGAGTTCTCCCACAGGGCGTTCGGGTCCTGCTCGACCCAGCCGGCGGTGGGGAAGCTGCAGTCGAGGACCCGTCCCGCTCGACCGCGCACCTCGCCCGCGAGGTCCACCACCAGTGCGCCCGCGCTGGTGGTGCCGACGTCGAGGCCGACCAGCAGCTCCCGTCCCACCCTCGTCACCTCCTACCCGGGGACGTCCCCGGTCTCTGTGTAGATCAGACCTCGACTCCGGGCGAGTTTTCGCGAAGAGCCAGCCCCGGCGGCCGTCCGACTGTTACCCTGCCAGCCGCACACGGAAACACGGAGGACGGAGGAGACTCGAATGACAGCGGAAGACGGCGGTCGGCGACTGATCTGGCACGGGATGTTTCTCTTTCTCGTGGGGCTACTCACCGGGGTCCTGATTCCCCAGCTGACCAGTCCCAGGCTGGCCTTGGCGGCGCACATGGAGGCTCTGCTGAACGGGATGTTCCTGGTCCTGGTGGGTGGTGTGGTCTGGGAGAAGCTCCGGCTGTCCGAGCGTGCGGCGGCTGCGGGCATCTGGCTGCTGCTCGTCGCGGCCTACGCGAACTGGGGCTTCTGCCTCCTGGCAGCCGTGTTCGGGGCGGGCGAGATCCTCGCAATTGCCGGGAAGGGCTACCAGGCGTTGCCCTGGCAGGAGCTGCTGGTGGGCGCGGGTCTGGGCGCAGGCGCCTGCTGCATCCTGGCGGCCTGCTGCATGCTCCTCTACGGCCTGCGAAAGGCCAGCTGACCGGGCTACTCGACCACCTCCAGGGTGACGACACCCAGCCTTTCGGAGCTGCCCCCGACCATCACGTCGAAGAGGCCGGGCTCGACCCGCCACTTCATCTCCGCGTCGAGCAGGGCCAGCTCGCGCGGGGTGAGCGCGAACTCGACGGTGCGGGTCTCTCCCGGCTCGAGGACGATGCGGCGGAAGCCCCGGAGCGCCTTCACCGGGCGAGTCACGCTGCCCACCTGGTCGTGCACGTAGAGCTGCACGATCTCGGCACCGGCGCGCGCACCGGTGTTGGCGACATCGACCGTCACCCGAGTCGCCTCGTCGACGCGGATTCTCGCCGGGGATAAACATAGATCGCTGTAGGCGAAGGTCGTGTAGCTCCGTCCATGACCGAACGGATAGAGCGGCTCGTTCTCGGCGAAGGCGTACCCGCGCTTGGCCGAGGGCTTGTGGTAGTAGTAGACCGGTAGCTGCCCGACGGAGCGTGGAAAGGTGACGGGCAGCTTGCCGCTGGGATTCACCTCTCCCATCAAGACCTCGGCGACCGCGGTGCCGGTCTCCTGACCCAGGTACCAGCACTCCAGGATCGCCGGCACGTTCTCCGCCAGGAACTGGATCGTCAGCGGCCGGCCGTTGATGAGGACGGCGACCGTCGGCGTGCCGGTCGTGAGCACCTTCTCGACCAGCTCTTCCTGCCGGCCCAGCAGGTGGAGATCATCGCGGTCGCCGCGGTGGTTGAACCACCACCCCTCGCGGCAGGTGCCCTCGTTGCCGCCGACCACCAGGACCGCGACGTCGGACCGCCGAGCCAGCTCGACGGCTTCGGCGATCCTGGGGGTGTCGTCGGCGGGATCGCTCCGCCGGACCTCGTCCTGGTGCCACGCCGCGTAGCCCTGCACTCCCTCGGTGATCCGGCAGCCCTCGGCGTAGTCGACCCGCGCCCTGCCCTCCCACTTCTGGCGGATTCCGTCGAGCACACTGGTGCCGCGCCCCGGATCCTCCGCGTAGCCGCCGAGATGCAGGTCTGCGGCGTTGGGGCCGATCACGGCGATGGAGCGGATCCCGGCGGAGTCGAGGGGCAAGAACTCCCCCTCGTTCTTGAGCAGGACGATGGCCTGTCGGGCCGCCCGGAGCGCCAGCTCCCGGTGCGCGGGGCAGTTGGTGACGCGCTCCGCCCGCTCCGGGTCCGGGTAGGGGAAGGAGTGGGGATAAGGGTCGGGGAGTTTGTCCAACAGTCCGAGCCGGATCTTGACGCGCAGGATGTTGCCGGCGGCCCGGTCGATCGCCCGCATCGACACCTTCCCCGACTCCGCCTGCGCGAGGAGGCTGCTGAAGCAGATCCCCGCCGGAACCTCACAGTCGACGCCCGCCTCGATCGCTCTGCGCGCCGCCTCGTCGGTGTCGGCGGCGGTGCGATGAGACACCATCAGCTGCGGAACCCCGAAGCCGTCGGAGGTCACGAACCCCTGGAAGCCCCACTCGTCGCGAAGCACGGTCTGGAGCAGCCAGCGGTTGGCGTGCACCGGGATGCCGTCCACCTCGTTGTAGGAGGCCATCACCGCCTGCACGCCGGCCTCCGTCACCGCCGCTTCGAAGGGGGGCAGGAACTCCTCGCGGATGACGCGTTCGGAGATGCTGGCCGGCGCGGAGTTCTGGCCGCCCTCCGGCTGTCCGTGGACGGCGTAGTGCTTGGCGCAGGCGATGACGTGTTCCTCGTCGATCCCGGGCACGCGGCCCTGAAGGCCGCGAACCGCCGCCACCCCCAGGCGCGAGACCAGATGGGGGTCTTCGCCGAAGGTCTCCTCCACGCGGCCCCAGCGCGGATCCCGGGCCAGGTCCAGCACCGGCGCGTAGACGTAGTTGCTGCCGCGCACCCGAGCCTCTCGGGCGACGACGGTGTAGATCTCCTCCACCAGGGACTCGTCCCAGGTGCTGGCCAGGGCGATCGCCTGGGGAAAGCTGGTCGAGCCGGTGGCCATGAGCCCATGCACGCCCTCCTCGTTGAAGAGCGCGGGGATGCCCAGGCGGGTCTCCTCGACGAGAAACTCCTGGATGGTGCGGGTCAACTCGGCCGTGGCCCGCGGCGAGCTCCTCTGCGAGGGCCGCCCGAGCTGGCAGATTCCGTGCGGGAACAGCTCGGCCAGCTTGCCGGGGAGTACCTTCCCGTCCTCGTCCAGGAGAATGTCGACGAGCTCGACGGCGCGGCCGAAGCAGTAGAGCTGAGCCGTCTTCTCCGGGAGCGTCATGCGGCCGAGCAGGTCGGCGACCCGTTCTTCTACGGGAAGCTCCCGGTCTCGGTAGGCCGCCTCACCCGCCGGTGCGGACACGTTCCAGAACCTGGCCGGCGCGCGTGGGGTTGAAGCAGCCGCACTGACAGGGCCGGGCCAGCAGGCGGGCGGCCTCCTCGATGCTCATGCGTGCGGTCCGCACATGGCCGATCACCGCCTCGATGAGCTGGAAGCCCACCAGACCGTGCCCGCAAAGCGAGTTCAGCTCGACGACCTCGGGCCGAGGCAGGCGATCCACCCTTCCACGGGTGCCGAGCGACTGCTCCACGCTGTGCCGCGTGATACCGGCCTCGCGGCAACAGGTCTGCACCTCGTCCAGCGGACCGCTGATGTTGATCGGGAGGCCGAGGTCCGCCTCGACCAGCTCTCGGACGGCGCCCGCCACCGCCTCGAGGTTGTCGTAGACGGCGTGAAGGCAGTAGCCCTCCTCGAGCTCTTCCTCGATGCGGGTGAGGTCGATCGCCGTCACCGAACGCCCTTCGAGCCGGTTCGCGCTCACCGGTCCGTGACTGAGCGCGATGTCCGTGAAGCGGCGCAGCTTCGCGGGCAGCTCCGGGGTGATGTTGCGCGCCGGCATGCAGAAGAGCACGAAGTCCCGGCGCAGCTCGTCCTCGTCTCCTCTCCGATGCAGGGTGTTGGTCATCGACCGTCCCCGGAGGCCGCCTCGATCGGCCTGCCAAGTCCAAGGTTTGTCTTTCCGTTCAGAGACAACAGAAGCCCGGCATCCCGACACACCGCCTCGTGCGGAATCGCGCCGTCCGGTGCGCAGCGACTGGCGACGCCGACGCTGATCACGGTGTCGAGCTCGCCTTCGACCCGGTCGATGGTCTTCAGGTACTCGGGCAACCGATCGAGCGTCGTCTTCATCTCGATGATCGCGGAGAGCACCTTCTCGTCGAGGACCTCCGGCGAGAGGCGCCCCGTCGCCCGGTCCTCGATCAGCAGCGTCACCGGGTTCTCTTCCTCGAACTCGGCTCCCAGCGCCGCCAGGGCCATGGTGACCTTCTCGATGTCGCGGAAGCGCACGCCGACACCCGGGCGCCCGAGGTCGATCACCAGGCCCGCGTCGCCTTCCCCGATGCGCCCGGTGATGTCGTTGCTCTTGATCTCCTCGGTGCCCCGTCCCGCGACTCCGGTCTCATCGTGGGTCACCAGCGGATCGCTGAAGGCGCGCCGGAGAGAACGCGGCCACTCGAGGTCCGGCGGCTCGAGCGCACCGGTGGGACAGCGATCGAGCGGCTGGTCGAAGCGCAGCCGAAACACCTGGATCACCCGGCGCGCCAGGCGAACCAGGGTGGGAGGGAGACTTTCTGAAGGCAAGAAGCGGAAGCAGGTGCTGCACTCCACGCACTCGTCCTGGTTCACCTGCGCGGTGCCGGCCTCCAGGTAGATGGCGCCCATCGGACAGACCGGCACGCAGTTGCCACAGGCCACGCACTTCCGGGGATTGATCACCACGCCACTATCCTACCGATCTCGGTCTCGCGCGCCGAAGCACCCGCCGGCGTCGATTCAGGGTCCATTCCGACGACTTTAGCGCCATAATCACGGCATGCGTTTCCAGCGCGGGACCCTGTTCGAGGCGGTGAGGGAGCGAAGCGCCTCGGCGGAGAGAGGGGGGGCGCTGCGCTCGATCCCGACCTCCTTCGAGGTGGTCCGGGACGAGGAGACCGGGATCGATTTCACGGTGCGCTTCGTCGAACACCTGGCGCAGAAGCGGGAGGCCGCCGAGGAGCAGCAGCGCAGTGGGAAGAACCCCTTCCTCCCCTACAATCGCGAGCTCTTCGTCGCGGACCTGTCGGAGACGCACCTCTGTCTCTTGAACAAGTACAACGTCCTCGAGCATCACCTGCTGATCGTCACCCGTCGCTTCGAGGAGCAGCAGAGCCTGCTCACCCTCCCGGACTTCGAGGCGCTCTGGCTCTGCATGACCGAGGGCGAGAGCCTGGGCTTCTACAACGCGGGAGCGGAAGCCGGCGCCAGTCAGCCGCACAAGCACCTGCAGCTGGTCTCGGTCCCGGTCGGCGTCGGCCCGGAGCGAACCGCCTTCGATCCCCTCTTCGCCACAGCTCGCTTCGACGGAGCACTGGGGAGCGTCGACGCGTTCCCCTTCGTCCACACCGTGGCGCGACTCGAGGGGCGCTCCTCGCCGGGCGCTCCCGGGAGCGCGGCGGCGGCGTGGACGAGCTACCGGGAGATGCTGCGCCGGGTCGGAATCGATGCGGAGTCGCCGCGTCCCTACAACCTCCTGGTGACCCGGGACTGGATGTTTCTCGTGCCCAGAACGCGCGGGTTCTGGAGCGCCATCGAGGTCAACGCGCTGGGCTTCGCCGGATCGCTGCTGGTCCGAAACCCGGCACAGCTCGACTTCGTCAAGCGGGAGGGCCCGATGACGCTGCTCCGGAACGTCGGCTGCGCCCGCGAGTAAGCGCCTTCATCGGGGCCTTCACCCCCCCGGCCGGTACTCACGACGCAGGTGGCGACGAAGCTCCGCTTCCTCGAGGCGGAGCTTCTTGGTGCGCTCCGCCACGAAGAGCGGCGTCTGATCTGCGTAGTGGGGAGAGCGCTCGTCCAGCGTGGCGCTCCCGAACTGGTGGATGCTCTCGGATCGGAGCCTCCCCCGGGCGTCCCACTCCGCGAAGACGAAGTAGCAGTCGCCCGAGTTCGCGGTGTAGGTGCCGTCCGACTCCAGCTCGAAGGACTCGACGGCGCGCAGGGTATCGGGCCCGCCGCCGATGGGGAGATCGAGACCACCGCGCCGCATCCGGTTGATCTCGCCCCAGAGCGGGTCGACCCGTCCGTGGTGCCGCTCCAGTGTTCTCGCCGCCTGGATGAAGCTCTCCACCGCGTCGGGAGGCTCCTCACCGCTCCGCTCGGCCAGCACCACCGGCGTGGCGGTGAGGATTGCCAGCGCCGCGCCCCGATTCTCCGCATCGGCGCTCAGATCCCATTCGGCGAGCACGCGGCGCGCCTCCGCCAGCAGCGGATCGTCGGGAAGCTCCGCCGCCAGCACTTCGGCCCGGATCCGGGCGGCGTGACTCTCCACGGAGTAGCGCTTGTCGAACTTGTAGCGGCGGAACTCCTCGGCGGTGATGGAGTCATCGGCGCCGAAGAGCTCCAGTGCGCGCAGACCCCGGTTGGTCATGTCGGTCTCGATGCCGAAGCTCTCTGGGAAGTCGGCCGGATCCGGGTTGCCGGCACCGACGGTGGCGCGGAAGGGCGTGTGGTTCGAGTTGACCACGAAGCCCGATGCCGGGTTCACCACCTGGGGAAGCGACGCGAAGGGCAGGTACTCGCTCCAGACCGTCTCGGAGCGGTCCCCCGGAAGAACCCCCTGCCAGTCGTATCCCTCGGCGCGCAGCGGGAGCTTCGCGTTGTAGAAGTAGGCGATGTTGCCCTCCCGGTCGGCGTAGACGTAGTTGATGCTGGGGAGCGCCTGCATCGCCATGGCGGCGCGCCACTCCTCGAAGCTTCTCGCCTTGTTGAGAAGGTAGTACTGCTCGAGCTGGCGAATCTCATCCATGCCGGCGTATCGCAGCGCGTAGGTGCCGTGGTCGCGGCGGATCACGGGACCGTGGACGGACCGCAGCAGCTCGCGCCGGACGGTCCAGCGCAGCCTGCCGAAGATCCTGATGCGGATCTCTGCCTCTCCGACCTCCAGATCCCGCCACTCCCCGTCGAAGCGATACTGGTTGGGGTCTTCCGGGTTGATCTCGAGCCGGTAGACGTCGACCAGGTCGGGGCGGTTCACGGTGTTGGCCCAGCCGAGATCTCGGTTGTGGCCGTGCAGGATCACGGGAGAGCCCGGGAAGACGCCGCCGGCCATGTCCCATCCCTCTTCGCTCTTGAGCCGCACCTCGTACCAGGAGACCGGTCCCGCGTAGGGCTGGTGGGAGTTGACCAGCAAGCGGGTGGCGCCGTCGGCCGAGCGCGCGGGACTCACCGCGATCCCGTTGGAGCCGATCAAGCCGAAGTGAAAGCCCGTCGCGAGCGGCCCCCCGCCGGCGAGCTTCCCTTGCCGCGGCCCGGCGTCGGGCGAGCGTCCCTCCTCGAAGAGCGCGAGGACGTGGCGCTGGAAGCCGTAGAACATCGGCGTTCGGAAGGCGAAGCCCGCGACCAGGTCCTTGCCCGTCGCGGGAACCGCACCGGGAACCACCTCCTCCGGGTGGAGGGCCGCGTAGTGGTTGACGCCGGCGGCGTAGGCCTCCGCGATGGCGCGGGTCTCGGGCGAGAGGTCCGTCTCGTAGCGGGCCTCGACCCGCTCCCGGATGCCCATCAGCTGGACCATGTAATCGATGGGAGCGGACGTGAGGCCCTGCGCCGAGGCAAGGCGGCCGCGGGTAGCCAGCTGCACGGTCTGGATGGTGGCAAAGTCGTCCTCGGAGTGGGCGAAGCCCAGGCCGTAGGCGACATCGGCGTCGGTTCTACCGTAGATGTGGGGAACGCCGAACTCGTCGCGCAGGATGCGAACCTGGTAACGACGCGCTGTATCCAGTAGCGGAGCCGGATCGAAATCCGCTGGCTCGGGCAGCACGGCCCAGAGCAGCACCGCACCACCCAGTACGGCAAGGGCCAGGAACACCCCCGCGACCACCCGCTTCCAGATACTCATCTTTGGCAACGACCTCGATCCGCGCCTGCGGCGAAGGAGCTCAGGCTTCGGTGATCTCCTTGACCCGCTTCCTAAGGACCTCCGCCTGTGGGCCGGGAGGTCCTCCCGATTGCAGCCGCATCATCACCGACAGGTCGCCCTCGACCTTGACCTCTCCCGACATGAAGGCCTGCATGGCGGCGGCCTGGTCGCCGTGGACGAAGACGGCCACCGCCACCGGGAAGGGAACGGTGACCTTGGTGGGTGCGTCGTCGAGCAGCCCCTGCTCGAACTCGCCGGCCGCCATGTGCAGGTGCTTCTCGCCCTCGGGATGCTCGGTCACCACTACGTTGAGCTTGACCTCCTTGATCGCGTCGGGAACGGCGATGTCTCCCACCTCCGCGCGGATCTTCCGCAGCTCCGAGAACCAGCTCTCCGAAAGGAACTGGGGCACTCCTCGACTCCTCTCTTGTTCCCCGCCCGGAGAGGGTTCCGAGCCGGCGTGGCTCTGCCATCGGCCGCTGATTAAACCACCGATCGCGGACCGGTGCATCCGCCGAGGCGCCGCAGGCGATTGACTTCGCGATGGGCGGCGCGGACCGGCTCCGGGAGGCGGTAGCGCGGCGCCAGTCGCAGCGCGGTGCGACGGGCGGTCTCGAGCGAGATCCGGTGCCCCACCGAGACGAAGACCGGCTTGACGAGGGATCGAGTGCGCACCACCTCGCCGATCACCTCGCCGCCGTCGCGGAGCTGGGTGTGGGCGCCGCGACGGGGCCCGGGCTCGCGATACTCACCGATCAGCCGGCTCTTGGCGCAGCCGAGGGTCGGCAGGTCGAGAAGCACGCCCAGGTGGCAGGCCAGGCCGAAGCGCCGGGGGTGGGCTCTCCCCTGCCCGTCGCAGACGATCAGATCCGGCACCGCCTCGAGCTTGGCGAAGGCCAGCAGCAGCGGAGGAATCTCCCGGAAGGACAGGTACCCCGGTACATAGGGAAAGCCGGCCCGAGCCTGGACGCTCGCGACCTCCACCACCTGGAGGCTCTCCGCGTCGAGCACCACCACCGCGGCGTAGAGATCTGGACTCTTGCGGTCGAAGGAGAGGTCGGCCCCCGCCACCAGCCGCGGCGCGCGCCGCACATCCCTCTCGACGACCCGACCGCGCAGCTGCTCCTGTAGCGCCCGGGCCTCGGGAATGGAGAGATCCCAGTCGTGTTCGATCTGAGCCCGCAGGCCTTCAGCCTAGCGACTTTCCCATCTGCGAGAGGAGCGTGCGGACCTCTTCGGTGGTCTGGTAACGGTCGTCGGGGCTCTTCGCCATCAGCCCCAGGACCAGCTCCACCAGGGGGTCGGGAAGGTTCTTCGCCAGGCTCCTGGGGTCCGGTGGCGGGGTGTGGCGGTGGTGATAGAGCACGTCCCCCTTGCCGAAGGGAACCCGCCCGGTCAGCAGCTCGAAGAGGGTCACGCCGAAGGCGTAGAGGTCGGCGCGGTGATCGACGGACTCACCGGCCGCCTGCTCGGGCGCCATGTAGTAGGGAGTCCCCCCGATCACCGTCGTCGACCGCCGCACCTCCTCGATCATCTTCGCCAGGCCGAAGTCCATGATCTTCACGGTCCGATCCTTGGTGAAGAAGAGGTTGGCGGTCTTGATGTCGCGATGGACGATGCGCTGGTCGTGGGCGTACTGGAGGCCGGTGGCCGCCTGCACGCCGAGCCGCGCCACGTCGCGGGGGGAGAGGGGGCCCCGCCTCTTCTTGATGGCGTCGAAGGGAAGCCCCTCGAGGAGCTCCATGGTGATGTAGTAGCTGTCGTCCTCCTGGTCGGCGTCGAAGAGCGTGACGATGTTCGGGTGGTTGAGGGCGGCGGCGGCTCGGGCCTCGCGGAGAAACAGATCCACGGCGGTGGGGTGATCCCGGAGGTTCTCCGGCAGGCGCTTGAGCGCCACCATCCGGCCCAGCCGGCGGTCTCGCGCCTTGTAGACGACGCCCATCCCCCCGCGGCCGATCTCTTCGATGATCTCGTAGCGACTCTCCTGGGGCGCTCCGGCCACCCGCGTGGCTCCCTGGCTCGGGTGTCCGACCGCCTCGGTGGCCTCCTCCTGCTGGCCCAGCTTGGCCCGCAGCGATTCGATCCTCTCGGCCACGTGCGGGTACTGGTAGTCGCGCTTGCGGATCAGCTCGAAGGTCTCGATGGCCGCGTCGAGCCGACCGACGGTCTCGAACAGGTTCCCCAGCTGCTCGTGGACCTCGAGGGGTGCGGATTGCTCCCCGTACACGCCGACCGCCTCCTCCGCCTTCTGGGCGGCGAGGTCGAACTCCCCGCGGCGGGCGAAGATCTCGGCGAGCGTGCGGCAGGCGTCTCCGTAGTCCAGGTCGCGCGGGTCCAGCAGCTGAAGATTGCGGATCGCCCGCTCCTCGTCGTCGAGCTCCAGGGCGGCCTGGGCTGCCTCGAAGTACTCCCCGGTCCTCTCGAGGAGCTCGGCCACCTTCTCGGAGCTGCCCGCGCGCCGGTAGGCCTCGATGGCGCTCTGGTAGTCGTAGGCGGCCTCGTAGGCCTCGGCCGCCTTCAGATGCTCCCCAGCCGCCTCGTAGCGCTCGCCAGCCTTCTGGTGATCCCCGGCCTGCGCGTAGAGGCTGGCCGAGCGCTCGGCGTGCAGCTCGCCGTCGACCAACTCCGCCGCCTCGGTCAGCTTTCCGGCGGCCTGCAGGTAGGCGGCGGCCTTGCCCTTGTCGCCGCGTTGCCTGTGGTACTCGCCGCGAACCAGATTCGCGACGTCGACCTGTCCACTCGCCGCGAGGGCGTTGCTGGCAGCGTTCAGATCGCCGTGGATGTAGTGCTCGACGGCCTCGGGGCATCCGCTGAAGAGCAGGCTCTCGTCATCGTGAAGCGCGAAGTTGACGACGATTCCCTCGAGCTCCTCGACCTTGACCTGCTTCTCGAAGACCCGATCGCCGCAGGCCACCACCACCGTGTGGGTCCCCTTCCCGACGTAGAGCAGGACCGAGTCTTCCCGCAGGTAGCGGAGCGTCTCGGGGCGCCCGCGCAGGGCGACGGCGACCTGGACGGGTGCGCTCTCTTCTTCGGGGCGCTGGAGGCACACCTCGAGCGGCGCCTCGCTCCGCCGGAAGTCGAAGACCACCTCCTGGACCTCGCCGCGCTTGATCTGGACCTTCTTCTCCTCGATGTAGTTGCCGATCACCTCCTTGGTCGCCGTGTCCTGGAGAAGCCCGTGGACCCCCACGTAGTAGCTCCGGATCGGCAGCATCCTGAAGCGGGTCTCCCTTCCCGCCATGTGACGGGCGTAGCGGGACCAGGAGCGAACCCTCCGTTCGAAGACCTGCTCCTTCTTGCGCCGGGCCTTGGACGCCTTCTCCTTTCTGACCTTCTCGGGCTTGGTGGAGAGCTTGATGTTGAAGAACCCCTTGGTGCCGTTCGTCGACTCGTACTCGAGCCTGACGATCATCGTGCCCCAGCCCCGAAGGAGCGGGAGCGAGAGCAGCACCAGGATCAGACCGTAGGGAGCCAACGCCTTCCAGTTCCAGCGCGTGAGCGCCGCCCCGCCGGGTAGCCGCTGTACGTTGCCGAGGATGAAGACACCGCTCGAGGTGCGACCGCCGAGGAGGCGCAGCTCGACGAGGCGGACCGAGTCGGCGCCCTCGTCCGAGCCCCGCATCAGCCGGGCGAGGAAGATCGCATCCACCCCCAGCATGTCGTTCGCCAGGGCGATCTTCTCCGAATCGGTGGAGAAGGCGCGGAGATCCGCGAGGACGCTGTGCAGGCTCTCCGGGATGGAGGGCGCGTCGGTGAGCTCGTAGCGCCCCACGATTCCCCGGACCAGCAGGGACTCGATGGCCCGGTGATCGGAGACGCGCGGCAGCAGCCAGTCCTGGAGCCGCTGCTTCCAGTCGAGCTCCTCGACCAGGCTCAGCAGGATCACCGGACCGATGGGCGCCCCGCTGCCGGGAGCTCGGACCGGGAAGCTGACGATCAGATCCCCGAAGTCCGAGCGAGCCTCGACGTCTCCAGTCTTCTCCGAGCCGGCGAGCTCTTCGGGTGATCCCGCCTCTGTGATCGCGAAGCCGAGGCTCGCTGCGAGCGTCCGCTGCTCTTCGGCGGCCTCTGCGTCTCCCCTGGCCTCGTGGATCTCGGCCAGGGCCGACCGCAGGGAAGGCTCCTCGGGCTCGATGGCGACCGCCTTCTCCAGCAGCCGCTCGGCCTCGTCGAGGCGACCCTCCGAAGCGTGAATCTCCGAGGACTCCCGCAGCAGGACCGGCCGATCCGCGGGTGCGACGGCCTCGGGGTCCAGTGCCTGGAGGGCGGCCTCCGGATTCCCGATCGCGCGATGGGCCCACCCCAGACTGTGTCGGGAGCGGGCGTCGGAGGGATCCAGTGCGACGGCCTTCTCCAGGTGAGGGACGGCCTCTGCCGGGCGGCTCGACTCCACCAGGACGCTGCCCACCCCCTCGAGCGCCGGTTGGTGGTTGGGGCGCAACGCCAGTGCGGAGAGCAGCGCCTGCTCGGCGCCGGCGTAGTCCCCGAGACGGTGGCGCGCCCGACCCAGACCAGTGAGCGCCTCGACGTCTCCGGCGTCGAGCGAGACGGCCTCCTGGTAGACGAGCAGGGCCCCGGTGTGGTTCCCGACGCGCGAGTGCATCCCGGCCGCCTTCCGATGGGTGGAGGCGGTGAGGCGGGCGTCGAGCTCCCCCGCCTCCTGGTAGGCAGTCTCGGCGAGATCCGGCTCGAGTCGCTCGGCGCGGAGATCCCCCGCCTGGATCAGCAGCCGGGCCCGCTCCTCCTCCGCCACCGCAGGCAGCCGGCCCAGCTTCTCGTAGGGCCGGGGATCCTCCGGTGCCAGCTCGATGGCGGCGCGGAAGGCCGGTACCGCCTCAGGGTGGCGTCCGGTGGCGGCGAGGAGCTCGGCGCGACCCAGCTGGGCAGCGCGGTTGCCGGGATCCAGCTTGGCCGCCTCGCTGTAGAGCTCCAGGGCGCGCTCGGGTTTCGCCCGGCTGAGTGCCGAGTCGGCCCCGGCCACCAGCATGAGGGGGTCGCGGCCGGTGAGCAGCGCCTCTCGCACCTTCAGCCAGTCGCGATCCTTGGCTCCGCGAAGACTCGAAAGACGCGAGCGCTCCGCCGGAGGCACCTTTCCCGGCGAGAGGGCCGTCCGCTCGATCTCCCTCCGGAGGGCGTCGCCGGTCGGACCCGAGGCCCCCTCGAGCTCTCGCCAGGCCTGCACCAGCTGCAAGGCCTCCATCATCTCGAGCACTCGCCCGTAGGATGCGAGATCCGCCAGGCTCGGCGGCGGCAGCGCCGCAATGGATCCACCCGGGATGCCGACCGGATCCAGCAGGCGGACCGCTGCGTCCCGGAGCAGGACTCCCAGCTCGGCCGCACTCCCCTCCGCGGCCGCTCCCGACACCACCGCTCCGTCCGCCCCGTCGTGGAGCCGGAGGCGGACCTCGGCCCCGCCGTCCAGATCCAGATATCGGAGCTCGAAGAGCAGGACCAGCGATGCGCCGCTCGCGGCGGCCAGGGCCGGCGTGTCGGATCCGCGGAGATGCCTTCGCGTTCCGGCCAGCACCCGGTCCGAGGCGGCCCGAACCCGGCTGCGCCCGACCGTCTCCACCCCGGCGTGGGCCAGCACCGCGTGGAGCCACTCCCGAGCCCCCACGGCGAGGGGCGCGAAGAGGTGCTCGGCTCGGGGCGGCGGAACCGCCACGCCGTGCCGCGTCGGCGTCGCGGATTCGGCGGAGGCGGCCGCGGGCGAGAGTGTCGCGATCGACAGCGGGACCGCCGCCACAACCAGAAGGGCGAGCGCCACCCCGAAGAGCGCCCCGCGCAGAAGCCGCGGGGCGGCCGAGCCTCTCCTTCCCGGGCGATCCCGCACTCGGCATCGAACCGCAAGTCTGGCCCGGGGATGGAATCTCACGGGTGGTTTCTTCGACCCGTCGCTGTCTTCGGTTAAGGGGAAAACCCGAGAACTCCGGGGTGCGGCTCAGCGAGGGGACCGTGGCCCTTGGGGTATCCTGCCCGGATGGACGCCCCCGCCCGCTTCGACGATGCCCTTCGCCGGCGCATCCACCGTCACCTGGACGTCCACGACCGCCAGCAGATCGAGCTCGAAGACCGGGGACATGCGGCCGTTGCGGTCACGCTCCTGGCCGATGACTTGAACCGGCCCTGCTTCGTGCTCACCCGCCGCAGCCTGCGGCTTCGCCGCCACGCGGGCCAGTGGGCGCTTCCCGGCGGGCGCGTCGATCCGGGCGAGTCGCCGGAGCAGGCGGCCCTGCGCGAGCTGGAGGAGGAGGTCGGACTCGCCCTCTCCGACTCCTCGGTGCTCGGCTGCCTCGACGACTACCCGACCCGATCGGGCTTCGTGATCACGCCGGTGCTGGTCTGGTGCGCTCCCGGCGCGGAGCTCGACCCCAACCCGGAGGAGGTCGCGGAGGTCTACCGGGTACCCGTCACCGAGCTCGAGCGCCCGGAAGTCCCGCAGCTGCGGCGCATCCCCGAGAGCGACCGCCCGGTGATCTCGATCCCCTTGCTGGACGCGAACATCCACGCCCCCACCGCGGCGATCCTCTACCAGCTCCGGGAGGTGGCGATCTGGGGACGAGAGACGCGGGTGGCCCACTTCGAACAGCCGGTCTTCGCCTGGCGCTGATCCCTACTCCGAGCTGGCGCTGGTGGTCACTGGGGCGCGCGGGATCCCATGGCGGGCGAAGGTGGAGAGCGGCCGGCCGGCAACCTCCTCGGCGACGCGGCAGAAGCGCTTGGTGCTGATGGCGCCGCGCTCGCGGCTCAGACGCCTCACCACCTCGTCCAAGCTCGACTCCCCGTCGGTGGCTGCCTCGATCTCCTCGTCGATCTCATGGAGGACGACGACCGCCCGCGCCGTCCGGGCCCCGCTCGATCCCTCCCCCGCGAGGCTCGTCACACCCCGACTCCGCTCCTCCATGCGGCGCAGGGCTTTGGCGTAACGGCGCCGACTCATGGTCTTGGAGCGCACCAAGAGCTCGAGCGAGTAGAGCTCGGCGAGACCTTCCACCACCCAGTCACCCCCCGGCGCGGAGTGCGCGCCCATCACGGTGTGCATCAGCTCGTGAAGGATCGGGCTGCTCAAATCCGTGGAGACCAGGGGACGATCCGCGTGGACGAAGAGCGAGTTCGGTCCCGAGAGCCCGCCCCGCCACATCGGATCGCCGGCGCCCACCACCAGGATGCGGCCGGGGAGCTCACCGACGATCTTCCGCAGGGTGGGGAGCGTCCAGCGCAGCAGCGCGAGGGTGTCGTGCCGGCGCAGCTGCTGTCCTACCGGACCGGCCACCGCCACCCGGGTCTTGGCGATGCGCTCTCGCAGGACGCCGATCCTTCCCACCACCATCCAGCCCTTGGGACGATCGAAGCGACGATGGGGATCCTCGATGGCGTAGGTCGCATTGGAGACGAGCCGGTGCGGCAAGGCCGCCGACCAGCCGTCGGGTACCCGGAGCCGAAGCGTCGACTGCGAGTGGGCTCCCACCTTGGTGCGCACGCGCACCGGCGGGACCATGTCATCTCCGCGGAACAGGGCCCAGTTCTCGGCGCAGCGCGCGTCATAGCTGGAGCTGTTGCGGAGGTGATCGATCCAGAAGGAGTAGCGCAGGCGGCCACCCTCCGGGGGTGGCGTCCACAGCACCGATTGCCCATCGACGTCGATCTTGCCGTCTCCCCGGAATCCGAAGTGCCGCACCGGGTCGATGCGAAAGCGGAGCCAGCGCACCCGGGAGGCCCCCCGGCCGAGGCGGATCGATACCTTGGTGAGGCGCTCCGTGGGCACCACCCGCACGTCGAAACGGACGGAATAGGTGGTGGTCTTCGACGCCTCGTCCTGCCCCGATGCAGAGGGGTTCACCAGGAGCGCAGCCAGGATGGCGACCAGCGAAAAGGAGATCCCGCGAGCGCTCACCGCGACCCCGAGCCCCACGGCGACGGCCTCCGTCTGGCGTCTCGCTTGGCCCGATCGGCGATCTCCAGGCCCAGGGCGAGGCGGTCCTCCGACAGGAGATACCGCTCGCCGTTCTTCCGGAGCGGACCCAGCCGTGCGTCGACGCTCTCGAGGCGCGGTCGCAGACCGGCGCCGTTGGCGAGCTGGATCGCCAGACCGGGCCGCGCGTTGAGCTCCAGGATCATCGGCCCCTGGTGGGCGTCGATCACCACGTCGGCGCCCAGGTAGCCCAGCCCGGTCTCGTCTGCGGCGGCGACGGCGATCTCCAGGACCCGTCCGAAGCGGGGGATCTTCCTCGCCACCAGCTCTTCGCCGCTGTCCGGATTCTCCCGGATCGGGGTGCTGTGCACCACGGCATGGTTGCTGATGCCCGTGACCAGGTCGATCCCCACGCCGATGGCACCCTGGTGGAGATTCGCGCGCCCGCCCGAGCGGCGGGTCGGAAGCCGCATCATCGCCATCACCGGGACCCCCCGGTACACGATCACGCGGATGTCGGGAACCCCGGCGGGGGCCAGATCGGCCATCGACACGTCGACCTGCAGGCGTTCCTCCACCATCGCCGCGTCCATGTGCCCGGCCAGGGAGTAGAGACCGGAGATGATCCCGGACGCGTGATACAGGAACTCGTCGTGGGAGACCTCGCGGCCGCCGGCGCAGACGAAGCGCTTCTGCCCGCTTCCGTAAACCACCAGAATCCCGTTGCCCATCGCCCCCCGAGCCGGCTTGAGCACGAAGGAGTCGCAGCTCTCCAGGGCGGGAAGCAGGCCGCGCATCTCGAAGTGGTGGCGCGCCACGGCCAGGAGCCGCGGAACCGGAATGCCCGCCCTCTCACAGAGGCGCTTGGTGGCGAGCTTGTCGTCGACCAGCGGATAGTGGCGCCTCGCATTACACCTAATAGTGTAAGAGATGTTGCGGCGATTGATGCCGAGGATTCCCAGACGCCGAAGGCCGTCGAGCATCATCGGCCCCCGACGCCCAGCAACTGCTGGGCGAAGCCACGGAAGCGGAGGAGGTCGGAGACCCGGTATCCGGTGTAGCCACCGATCAGCACCAGGAAACCCATCAGCGAGACGACGATCTCGGGAAAGGTGAACATCAGGTACTCGGCTCGCTCACTGCGGAAGAACGGGTAGATGGCCACCGCCACCAGAACCGAGCAGGCCGCGCGCACCAGCGCCTCGCGGAAGCCCTCCTCGGCGATGGTGATCGAGAAGCGCTCGACCAACATGGTGAGGATCACGATGGGCAGGACCAGGCCGGCGAACCACTCGCGGCTCTCGTTCCCCCGGCCGACCAGGGCGAGCCCCATGACGGTGAGGACCACGAGACAGAGCAGGATCGAGAGCCGGGGCACCATCAGGAGCCGCAGCCGCTCCAGGCCGAGGCGCGCCAGCACGCCGAGGAAGAGCACGAAGGCGACCAGCGCCAGGCCGAAGCCCAGGGAGAAGCCGCTCAGAGCCAGAGCGATCAGGACGGGCATGAAGGTCCCGTAGGTGGGAATCCCGATCACGTTGCGGAAGAGGGCGATGAACAGGGCTCCGATGGGAAGCAGCAGGAGCACGCGCAGCGACGACTGCGAAGGCAGGGGCAACCGGTAGAGGGAGAGCCAGGCGAGCGTCGGATTGGAGGGGGCGAGCATGTCCGCGATCTCTTCGGGGCGGAGATACTCGTGCATGCTCCGGTAGCGGTGGCCGACGGCGCGAACACCCGTCGCCTCCACCAGCGGACTCGCGGCCTCACCCAGAACCACTCGATTCGGCGGACGCTCGGCGAAGAAGTCGTCGACGGTCGACATCGGAAGCCAGTTGCCGCCCGCGTAGGCCTCGCTCCAGATTCGCGCGTACGGATCGATGCCGTCGCGCAGCTCGAGGCCGCGGAGGTTCCGGGCCGGAACGCCGGAGGCGCGGAGCAGGGTCACGAGCAGGCGCTCCTTGCCCTCGGGGCTGCCCTCCCGCTGGGCGAGGGTGAGCAGCGCGTCCTTCCCGGCACTGGGGACGGTGGCGATCTCGTGGCTCACGAAGGAATAGACGGTGCGAATCCGTCCGGCCACGTCCAACGGATTGGGCAGGCGGAGCCCCTCGAGGAGATCGGCCACCTCGGGGGTGGTGGAGGGGAAGTCCGGTGTCGGCTGGCCGTACTTGCGGCGCACCGACTCGGGCGGCTCGGGAATCTCGCCGGCGGGAAGGGAGATGGCCACGTTGTGGATCTGGACCCGGAAGCCGTAGACGATTTCGTGCAGATCCTCGAGCCAGCCGGTCCACACGCCGATCCGGGCCTCCTCGGTGCTGCGGATCGAGAAGTCCAGCCGGTCCGAGGAGGAGCGCTCGTCGAAGACCGCCTGACCCGTGCCGGTCGCGGGGAGCAGGGCCCGGACGCTTCCCCGCCTGCCTTCGCCGCGAACGTTGATGCGAAGCTCGACCTGCCAGGAGCCGAGACTCTTGGTCGGAGCCAGCGGGATCTCGTAGACCAGGGTCTTGGCGAGAAAGACCGCCAGCCCGAGTGCGATCAGGACGGCTCCTGTGCCTGCTACGGAACGGCTCATCTGGCTACCCGCGCTACTCGGGATGCTCCTCGGCTTCGAGCTGGTCGGGAGTGAGGATCGCACCCGGTAGCGGCGGGATCGGCGCTGCCCCGCTCACCTCCGTACCGGGAAGGGGAGCCCCCATCTCCTCGAGCGGCTCGCTATCGATACCGATGTGAAAGGCCGCGAAGCCTGGAATCACGACCTGGGAGACCGCCATGCCCAGGATGCGCCCGGCGACCGGCGCCACCAGGCGAGTGCGCTCGTTGGAGACCGGGTCGGTCACGGTCCCCAGCACGTCGCCGAATCGGACCCGCTCGCCGAGCTTCCGGCCGGTAATGAAGATCCCCCCATCGTCCACCCGCACCCAGCGCGAGCTGGCGTAGATGCGCTGGTGGCCCGGCGCGGGAGGCTTTCCATCGATCGCGCTCATCTCGCACAACAGGTTGCGCATCCCCTCCACGCCGCGCGTGATCTCGTTGTCTTGGAAGCGCTTGGGCTCTCCGGCCTCGTAGGTGATGGCGGGGATCCCGGCATCGGTGCTGGCGCGCCGCAGCGTGCCGATCAGGCCTTCGCTGTGGACCACGACCCCGATCCCGAACGCCTGGGCCAGCTCCAGCACCCGCGGATTGTCCAGGTTCGCTCGCAGCTGGGGAAGATTGGCCCGGTAGAAGGAGCCGGTGTGGAAATCGACCAGCGCATCACAGTGGCGAACCACGCCGTCGAACAGCGCGTTGGCGATTCGCGATGCAGAGCTCCCTGCGGGGTGGCCGGGAAAGAAGCGGTTCAGGTCGCGGCGGTCCGGCAGGTAGCGAGAGCCGCGCCGGAATCCGTGAAGGTTCGCGACGGGAACGCCCAGCAGGGTTCCCGAGAGCTTCTTCGGGTTCACGTGTTCGAAGAACTGCCGCACGATCTCGATCCCGTTGAGCTCGTCTCCGTGAATCCCGGCCGTCATGCAGTAGACCGGTCCGGCCCGCTCGCCGCGAACCGCCAGCACCGGGATCTCCACCGAATCCCCGGCGAAGGACTCGCTGGCCCGCAGGAAGAGCCGGCGCCTCTCCCCCGGCGCGATGTCGGCGTCCAGGATCTGCATCTCTCCCCAGGGGATCGAGAGTACGGCGCCCGCGGGCTCCTCCACCGTGACGTCCGTCACTTCGGAGGCCTCCGGCACCTCCGCCTCGAACTCCTCCGCCGCGCTGGCCGGGCGCGGGAGCAGTGCGACGAGCAGGAGGGCGGCCTGCAGACCGATGACGAACCCCCTGCCACGCAGGGCGCGATTCCACACGGTGGTCGCAAAGCTAGCCATCATTCAACCCTACACCCTACGCCTCGGCCTCGTTGACAGAAATCCAGCCCAGGGTAGCGTGGGGCGCCCGGATCGGAGGGAGGCTCGCCTTCCGGGGTGGCGACGTGTTTCGACTCTAGCGCACTGCGTCATCGAGGGGCGAGCCGGTTCATCGAAACCCAACCCCCGCGGGGCAAGGGCAGGCTCGATCAGCATTGGCGGCCCGAATCTCGATCCTGCTCCCCGCCTACGGCGCGGAGGCGACCCTCGCCGCAGCGCTCCGGAGCATCGAGAGGCAGACGGAGACCCGGTGGGAGTGCGTCGTGGTCGACGACGGCTCCCGGGACCAGACCGCCGCGATCGCGGGCCGCTTCGCCGATCGCGATCCCCGCTTCGTGCTCCTCCGCGGCGGCCACCGCGGACTGGTGTGCGCGCTGAACCGCGGACTCGAGGCGTGCAGCGCGCCGCTCATCGCCCGCATGGACGCGGACGACCTGATGCACCGGGAGCGGCTCGCAGAGCAGATTCGCGCCATGGACTCCGACCCGGAGCTCGAGGCCCTGGGGTGTCACGTGCGCCTGTTTCCGCGGGCGGCCCTGGCCGAGGGGATGCGCGACTACGAGCGCTGGCTCTGCAGCATCGACTCCCCCGAGCGCGTGCGCGCCGAGGCCTTCGTCGAGTGTCCGGTCGCACACCCGACACTGGTGATCCGCAGCGAGACTCTGAGGCGGCTGCGCTACCGGGATCGGGGTTGGCCCGAGGACTACGACCTGATCCTGCGCCTGCTGGCCGCGGGAGTTGAGATCGCCGTGCTGCCCCGGCGGCTGCTCAGCTGGCGTCACGAGCCCGGCCGGCTGTCGCGCACCAGCCCCGTCTACGCCACCTCGAGCTTCACCGCCTGCAAGGCGGCCTTTCTCGCGGAGGGGTTCCTGGGCCGCTTGCCCGAGTACGTGCTCTGGGGCTACGGGGCCACCGGCAAGGCGCTCCGCCGGGCGCTGCTGGAGCACGGCCGGCGCCCCTCTCACATCGTGGAGCTGCACCCGGGCCGCCTGGGGACCCGCATCCACGACGCGCCCGTGATCCCGCCCGAAGCGCTCGGAGCGCTGCGCGACCGGCCCATCGTCACGTCGGTCGCAGGACTGGGGCCGCGCCTGGAGATCCGCGCAGAGCTGCGGCGGATGGGCTTCCGGGAGGGAATCGACTTCGTGTGTGCGGCCTAGA
>CAZTOU010000023.1:45317-67875 GCA_964615365.1 uncultured Spirochaetales bacterium | reverse complement strand
CCCCCTCACCCCGATCTCAGCTCCCTCGGTGACCCACTCGAAACCCGGAAGAGCCCTTTACTGACTGCCCCTGGAGATGTAAAAAGATGTGGCCGAGGAGGGAGACGATGCAGAATCTGCGTGCGGAGCGGAGAAGAATCGGAGCAGGCGGAGCGTCGCTGGCGGTGCTCGCGGCGGTTCTCACCATGGCCCTGGGAGCCGAGCCGGCGATGGCGCAGTCTCTGCCGGCGGTGAATCTCGGCTTCACCAGCTTCCTAGACGGCGGGCCTCCCGCCGGCCCCGGCCTCTACTTCCAGCAATACGTCCAGTACTTCGCGTCCAACGAGTTCAAGGACGACGACGGCGACGAGATCCCCCTGCTCGGCGATCTGGACGTGTGGGTGAGTCTCAGCCAGCTCATCTACCAGTCGGACCAGCCGGTGCTCTTCGGCGGCAAGTGGGGGATCGACGTGATCCTTCCCGTGGTATCCCTCGACGTGGATCCCGGCAGGATTCCAGTGCTGAGCGACAGCGGGACGGGCATCGGCGACGTCCTCGTCGGGCCCTACATCCAATGGGATCCGATCATGGGAGCGAACGGTCCCATCTTCATGCATCGCATCGAGCTGCAGACCGTCTTCCCGACCGGGAGGTACAAGGACGACCGCGTGCTGAACGCCGGTTCGAACTTCTACTCGATCAATCCCTACTGGGCGGCCACGCTCTTCATCACCCCACGTTGGAAGGCGAGCGCGCGCCTGCACTACCTGTGGAACTCGGAGAACGACGATCCGAACGAGACGCTGTTTCCCTTCGCGGACGACACCCAGGCCGGTCAGGCGATCCACGTCAACTTCAGCTCGGCTTACGAGGTCCTGCCCAAGAAGCTCCACGTCGGATTGAACGGCTACTTCCTCGAGCAGATCACCGACGCCGAGGTGGATGGACACGACGTCCGCGGCTCTCGTGAGCGGGTGCTGGGCATCGGCCCCGGGGCGGTGTGGCATTTCTCGCCCGACGACCATCTGTTCTTGAACCTCTACTTCGAGACGCTGGCCGAGAACCGTCCGGAGGGCACGCGGGTCAACCTGCGCTGGACGCACCACTTCTGATCGGATGGATTCCGCCTCTCCTCCGCTCTTCACGCTCATCACCGGCAACCGGCACAAGCTGCGCGAGGCGAGGCAGATCCTGGGTCCGGGGGTCGAAGGTCTGGAGATCGAGCTCGAAGAGATCCAGACACTGGATGGAGACGAGATCGCAGCGCACAAGGCCAGAGCGGCGTTCTCGGTCGTGAAGAAGCCCCTCGTGGTCTGGGACCAATCCCTCTTCATCCGCTGCCTCGGCGGCTTTCCCGGACCGCTGATCAAGTGGTTCTGGGAGCAGGTGGGGGCAGAGCGGATCTGCCAGATCGCCCGCGCCCTCGGTGACCCCGCCATCTCGACCCGGACGACCCTGACCTACTGGGACGGCAGCTCGCTCCGGCACTGCTACGGCGAGCTCGAAGGCGTCATTCCCCCGGAGCCGCGGGGGGTGAACGGCTTCGCCTGGGACACGATCTTCATACCCGAGGGACACGAGCGGACCTTTGCCGAGATGACCGCCGAGGAGAAGAACGCCATCTCCATGCACCGGATCGCGCTGGAAGAGCTACGCGCATTCCTCTCCGGATAGGCGGTTCCGAGCTCGGTCGCGGCCGATCGCCTCGCTGACGGCGATCCGAGTCAGGCTCTTCGCAACACCGTCCAGCGTCCCCAGCCGGCGTCCGCTGCGAGAACCCGGTCGACCTCGGCTGGAAAGAGAAAGACATTGACCAGCACCAGGGCGTCGGCGACGCGGTCCCCGACTGGGAGGCGCGCGCCGTCGGCGCGCACCCGCGGTGCGAGCTCGGCCGGTGCTCGGCGCAACATCTCCATTGCAATGTCGACGGCCACCAGGCGGCGGAAGCGCCCGGTGAGTTCTCGCGTTGCGGCACCGGTTCCGGATCCAAGTTCGATGCAGAGGTCACCCTTTACCTCACCCCGCTCGAGCGCATCGACCAGCGGCTCCATCTGGTCCGCGGTTTCGCGACTGTCCCATCCGGGTGCAAGGGCGTCGAATAGCTTCGCCACGTCGGCGGCGCGCTCGGGCGTCCACGCCCCAGGTTGCGTGGCGATCTCCTGCGTGGCGATGCGAATCGGGTGATCCGGGCCGGCGATCGCGGATCGGTCCGGGGCTTCGGGAATGACGCGTTGCAGTACTTCGATCACGGGGCTTCCTTCACCGAGAGCCTAGCCCGAACCCATCGGCTGCGACACGGAGCGGCGGCGCCCGGTACCCAAGGACAATCCCAAGCACGGAGGCGACTTCCCGCTGCGCCTGACCAGCGGCCACCCCCGCTGGAGTATCCACTCCATGAACCACATCAACGACGTGATCCTCGGGACGCACTGGGGCTACCCGGTGATGCACATGAATCCCGACGACATGGCGGGGTGACGGGGCGCGCTTTCCGCGGTTACCCTGGCGGTCGAATCGTTGCCGAGGGGGCCGCCAGACCCATGAAGACGGACGACCTTCGGATCACCCGGACGCGCCCGCTGATCGCCCCCGCGGTCCTCGAGGAGGAGATCCCGCTCACCGTCGAGGCGGCGGCCACGGTGGCGAGCAGCCGTCGCAGCCTCGAAGCGATCCTGGAGGGACGCGACGAGCGCCTGCTGTTCGTGGTGGGACCGTGCTCGATCCACGATCCGGAAGCTGCGCGCGAATACGCAGACCGTCTCCGAGTGCTCGCCGAGGAGGTGCGCTCCGTCCTCCTGGTCGTGATGCGCGTCTACTTCGAGAAGCCCCGGACCGTCGTCGGTTGGAAGGGACTGATCAACGATCCGCATCTGGATGGCAGCTACCGCATCAACGAGGGGCTGCGGCTGGCGCGCGGTCTCCTGACTGACATCGTCGGCCTGGGTCTCCCGTGTGGAACCGAGTTCCTGGATACGACCTTTGGCCAGTTCTACACCGACCTCATCACCTGGGGAGCCATCGGCGCGCGAACGGCCGAGAGCCAGGTCCACCGTGAACTCGCCTCGGGGCTCTCGATGCCGGTGGGCATCAAGAACCGCACCGATGGCGACGTTCAGGTAGCCGTCGATGCCATCCGCGCGGCGCGCGAGAAGCACCTGTTTCCATCCCTGACCAAGGAGGGCGCGCCCGCCATCCTGGAGACCGCGGGAAATCCCTTCTGCCACCTGGTGCTGCGAGGCGGTGTGCGCTCCAACTACGACGCCGCGTCCGTAGAGGCGGCGCTCGGTGCACTCCGGGTGGGTGGGCTTCCCGAAGTGTTGATGGTGGACTGCAGCCATGGCAACAGCCAGCGCGTCGCGGAGCGTCAGTTGGACGTCGCGCGGGATGTGGCGGACCAGCTCCGGGAGGGCCAGAAGGGAATCCGAGCGCTGATGGTGGAGAGCCACCTGGTGGGCGGTCGGGGGGACGCGTCGGCCGCACCACTCGTCTATGGCCAGAGCATCACCGACGCCTGCCTCGGCTTCGACGACACCGAGCGTCTGGTGAAGGAGTTCGCTTCGACGCGCTGGTGAAGGGGCCGATGCCGATGGCCATGCACTTCGACTGGGGGATCTAGTCCGCGCGCTGCGAGGGCACCATTGACCCGGGCCAGCCTTTGTGATAATTAATAATACGAATTGCTATTATCATATTTAATGAGGTAAATCAAATTGTTACGTGACTCTCCTCAGCTCACGTGGGTTCGCCCGGCACTTCAGGCCCGAAGTCAGGAGACCCGACAGCGCCTCCTGGACGCCGCCGAAGAGTTGATCGCCGAGAAGGGCGTCGCCGACATTCCGGTAGCCGAGATCGCGCGCCGGGCGGGCTTCTCGGTCGGGGCGATCTACGCCCGCTTCCGCGACAAGGCGGGAATCCTTCGCAGCATCCGGGAGCAGCTCTGGGAAGAGGCGTGCCGGACCGCGGATGCGGCCCTGGATCCGGCGCGCTGGGAGGGGTCCAGCATCCCGGAGATCGCCCACGAGGCGATCGGCTTCATGGTGCGGGTGCACCGCGAGCGCATCGGCGTGCTGCGGGAGGCCATGGGCCGGGCTCCGGGCGATCCCGAGCTCGCCGCCCAGCTGGAACGCGTCATCAGCCACATCTGCGACAAGCTGTCCGAGCTTCTGCTGGCGCGGGTCGAAGAGATCAGTCACCGGGAGCCGGTCCTCGCCGCCAAGTTCGGCTTCCGCATTCTGCTCGGTGTGCTCAAGGAGGCGATCCTCTTCGGAGCACCGGGCACCCACGGCATCCCGCGCTCCGACGAGCGCCTCACTGAGGAGCTGACGCGGGCCTTCCTCGGCTACCTCGGCGTCCGCTTCGCGTGACTTCGATCAGTGCAGTTCGTCCAACCATCCCCCAAGGAGGCCAGAGATGACCGCCGACTTCGAAGAGTGGGAAGAGCGCTACCGGAGCATGTGGAAGTGGGACAAGGTGACCTGGGGCAGCCATTCGGTGGACTGCTATCCCGGCGGTTGCTCGTTTCGCGTCTATTCGAAGAACGGCAAGATCCAGAGGGAAGAGCAGGCCGGTCTCTTCCATGCCATCGAAGCGGGCATTCCCGACATGAACCCGATGGGCTGCCAGAAGGGGGCCTGCTGGAGTCACTGCCACTACTCGCCGGACCGCGTCACGGCGCCGCTCAAGCGCGTCGGCGAGCGAGGCGAGGGGAAATTCGAGGAGGTCTCCTGGGAGGAGGCCCTCGACGACATCGCGGATCGGATGCTCGATGCCATCGAGGAGCAGGGGCCCGAGTCGATCGTCGTCCCCATCACTCCGGAGGTGGGGGCGTATGCGTCGCGGGCCTGGGCGCAGCTGGTCGGCGTGCCGATGACGGATGGAGATGCGGAGTTCCAGGACTTCAGTCCGGGCTACCACCTGACCTGGGGGCTCTTCAATCCCGTCTCCACCATGGACGACTGGTTCCTCGCCGATCTCACGCTGATCTGGCACGCCAACCCCGTCTACACCAACATCCACTGGTATCACTACCTCGCCGAGTCCCGGTACAACGGCGGTGAGGTGGTCACCATCGCGCCGGACTACAGCCCCTCGGCGATTCACGCGGACTACCACCAGCCGATTCGCATCGGCACCGACGCCGCGCTCGCCCTGGCGATGTGCAAGGTGATCATCGACGCGGGTCTCTACAAGAGGCAGTTCGTGCAGGAGCAGACCGATCTGCCGCTTCTGGTCCGCATGGACACCGGGCGCTTCCTGCGCGGGAGCGAGGTCGTCGAGGGAGACCGCGAAGACCAGTTCTTCTGGTGGGACTCGCTCACCAACACGCTCACGCCGGCGCCGCGCCACACTCTGGCGACCACCGGGGTAGAGCCCGCGCTCGACGGGCGCTTCGAAGTCACGCTCAAGGACCTCCGCACCGTCCAGGTCGAGCCCGTCTTCGCAAGGCTGCGGCGACACCTGGAGAGCTACACGCCGGAGAGGGCGGGGGATATCTGCGAGATCCATCCCGAGAACATCCGCCAGCTCGCCCGCAAGGTGGCCTCGCGCAAGACCAAGATCTTCATCGGATGGAATTCGGGCAAGTACTACCACGGCGATCTGATGGAGCGGGCGATGGCGCTGCTCCTGGGCCTGACCGGGAACTGGGGGAAGCGGGGCACCGGCACCCGCTCCTGGGCGGTCACCGGTATGGACGGTCAGATCATGATGCCCCTCAAGGAGGGCCCCGGTCAGGAGGCCGCTCACAGGCACATTTCCGGCCTCATCGCGCTGCGCCGATTGATGGCCGCACAGGACCCCACCCAGACCCGCGAGATGCTCCTGAACCGGATCCTCGAGATGGCCAGCGAGGCCGGAGCAGCCGGCGCGCCGGCCCCGCCCGCATTCCTCTGGTACTACCAGATGGGATACAAGGAGCGCTGGAACGATCCCGAGAACAATTGCCCGTCGATGAAGCGCAGCTTCGACGAGTACGTCACCGAGGCGATCGAGCGCGGCTGGTGGGGTGGGAAGATCTCGGAGGCCTACCAGACCGTCGAGCCGAGGGTGCTCTACGAGTCCGGTGGCAACTACCTCCGCCGCAACCGCGGTGGCCAGAAGCACCTGCTCGAGCACTTCTGGCCCAAGCTAGAGCTGGTGGTCTCCGTCGACTACCGGATCACCACCACCGGGCTCTTCTCCGACTACATCCTGCCCGCGGCGCAGCACTACGAGAAGCTCGGCCACTCCATGGCCTCGGTACACCATCTGAACTGGGTGCTGACGGATCGGGCGGTGCCGCCCGCGGGCAACGCCCTGCCGGACCGCGAGATCGGTGTGCAGATGCTGGCGGCGATCGAGCGCCGCGCGGCGGCCCGCGGCGTGAAGGAGATCCAGGACTGGACCGGCGCCAAGCACAGCCTCGAGGGGCTGGTGGATCGGATGACGCTCGGTGGAGGCGTGCGCGAAGAGGAGGACTTCTGGGACGAGAATCTCCGCGACAACGCGGTCTACGGCATCCTGCCCAAGGGGACTACCCTCGAGGTCCTGCGCCAGAAGGGGTTCGTGCGCATGACCGGCTGGGGAATGACCGGTCACGGGGAATCCCAGGCGTCCACCATCAAGCCCGACGAGGTGCACAACCCGCTGCGCTGGCACACCGAGGACAAGATCCCGTACGACACGCTGGTGCGACGGGCCCAGTACTACATCGACCACGAGTGGTTCCTGGAGGCCGGCGAGGAGCTTCCCACCCACAAGGAGGTGCCCAACCACGGCGGAGCGCAGCGGAGCTTCCAGATGACCAGCGGCCACAACCGCTGGAGCATCCACTCGATGAACATGACCAACAACATCATCCAGAACACCCACCGCGGTGAGCCCTTCGTCTTCATCAACGACGCCGATGCGGAGGAGCTCGGCATCGTGAACGGTGGAAAGATCAAGCTGGTCTGCAACGTGGGGGACTGCATCATCCAGGCCAAGATCTCGCCCTCGGTGCGGCCGAAGCAGGTGATCCTCTACAACGGCTTCGAGCCCTACCAGCACGAGAACTGGTACAGCCAGTCGGACCTCGAGCCCGGGCACACCAAGCACCTGGGCTTCGCCGGGGGCTACGGACACCTGAAGTACCGCCTCATGTCCTGGCAGCCGATCCCGGCCGACCGGGCCGTGCGCGTCGACATCCAGAAGCTGGGCTGAGGGGCCCCGAGCGCGAGTCACCAGTGCGGCACCAGAAAGGAATCTGATCATGGGAACCGACCGAAAGCCGAACCGTCAGCTCGCCTGGGTCTTCGATCTCAACAAGTGCATCGGCTGCCAGACCTGCTCGGTGGCGTGCAAGATGCTGTGGAGCCACGAACAGGAGGGGGCGGAGCACCACTGGTGGATGACCGTCAACACCAAGCCCGGAGCCGGGACTCCCCGCGACTGGGAGACGATGGGGGGAGGCTACGACGCCCAGGGAGGACTCTCGCTGGGGAAGCTGCCCTCCGCCGAGGAATTCGGTAGCGGCTGGGACTACAACTACGACGAAGTGCTGCGCGGTGGCCACGGCCGGAGCGTCCACCTCCGCAAGATCGCCGGGAGCCGGAGCTGGGGCATGAACTGGGACGAGGACGAGGGGGGCGGCGAGTTCCCCAACGCCTACTTCTTCTATCTGCCCCGCACCTGCAACCACTGCACGCGGGCGCCGTGCGTGGAGGCGTGTCCCTCGGGCGCGATGTACAAGCGCGCGGAGGACGGGCTGGTTCTGCGCGACGAGAGCATCTGCCGCGGTTCCCAGCAGTGCGCCCAGGCCTGTCCCTACAAGAAGATCTACTTCAACCAGGCGCGGCAGGTGAGCCAGCACTGCATCGGCTGCTTCCCGCGTCTCGAGCAGGGTGTGGCGCCCGCCTGCGTGCGGCAGTGCCCGGGACGGGCTGCCTTCGTGGGCTTCCTGGACGACGAAGGGGGCGCGGTATACAAGCTGGTGGAGAAGTGGCGGGTGGCTCTGCCGCTGCATCCCGAGTTCGGGACGGAGGCGAACGTCTACTACGTGCCGCCGCTCTCCCCCGCGCCGATCCGGGAAGACGGCAGCTTCGACGAGAGTGGGGAACGCATCCCGCCCGCCTACCTCGAGAGCCTCTTCGGCCCCGAAGTGCGCGGCGCCCTCGACGTGTTGCGCTGCGAGCTCGACCGCAAGCGACGGGGCGGGCCGTCCGAGCTGATGGACCAGCTGATCCTGTATCGCTGGCAGGACTGCCTGGGTCATCTCTCACGCGACCCGGCCGAGATCGTCTGGGCTTAGCGAGGGGCGCCGCGGGCCCGGGTGCACGGTTCCGGCGATTACCCTACCGTGCGCCGCCATGGCGATCGAATTTCCCGACGGATTCCTGTGGGGCGTGGCGACTGCGGCGCACCAGATCGAGGGCGGCAACTGGAACTGCGACTGGTGGGATTTCGAGCACGCCCCCGACACGAAGGTGGTGGAGCCCTCGGGCGACGCCTGTGACTCCTTCCACCGCTACCCCGACGACATCCGACTGGTGAAGGAGCTCGGGCTCGGCGCCTACCGCTTCTCGATCGAGTGGGCGCGCATCGAGCCGGAGGAGGGCTTCTTCTCCCGGTCCGCCCTCGACCACTACCGCCGCATGCTCGCCTGCTGCCACGAGCACGGGGTGCTGCCGGTGGTCACCTTCCACCACTTCACCACGCCGCGCTGGCTGGCGGCCCAGGGGGGCTGGGAGAACCCCGCCGCCGCCGATCGCTTCGCCCGCTTCTGTGAGCGCGCCGTCGCCCAGCTCGGCGATCTGATCGGGATGGGCTGCACCATCAACGAGCCCAACGTGGTCGCGGCAGCTGGCTACCTGGTCGGCGAGTTCCCGCCCGGCCGGAAGGACTTCGAAGCCTGGGGCCGCGTCAGCGACGTCTTCCTCGACGCGCACCCCAAGGCGTACCAGGCCATCAAGGCGGGACCGGGTGAGTTCCCGCTCGGGCTCACCATCGCCATGGGCGACTGGTGGGCGCCCGAGGGCTGCGAGGAGAAGCTGGCCTCGGTGCGCCACTCCTACGAGGGCGTTTTCTGCGAGGCCGCCCGCGGCGATGACTACGTGGGAGTCCAGGCCTACTCCCGCACCCGGCTCGACGAGCGGGGCCTGCCGACCGGCCCGGAAGAGGGCACCCCGGTCCTCGACATGGGCTACGAGTACTGGCCGCAGTCCGTCGAGGTCGCGATCCGCTACGCGGCCGAGCTCGCCCGGGTTCCGATCTTCGTCACCGAGAGCGGCATCGGCACCACCGACGACGAGCAGAGGATCCGCTACCTCGGCGAAGCCCTGCAGGGGGTGGGGCGGACCCTCGACGACGGGATCGAGGTGCGCGGCTACTTCTGCTGGTCGCTGCTCGACAACTTCGAGTGGAACCACGGCTACGGGCCCCAATTCGGGATCGTCCAGGTGGACCGCGAGACCCAGGCCCGCACCCGAAAGCCCAGCGCCGACTGGTTCGCGGGGATCGCCCGGAGCAACCGCCTCGAGCTCTAGCCCGCAGGTAGCGGGGCCTTGACAGATGTATAGATACTATACATAATATGTATAGCATCTATACAAACTTCGGCCCGGCCCGGGGCGCGAGGGGGTTCCATGGAAGCGAGGACCATCGAGACCGACGTGCTGGTGGTGGGCGGGGGAGGCGCCGGCTTCCGCGCGGCCATCGGGGCCAGGGAGCGTGGCGCGGCCGTGGCGCTCCTCTCCAAGGGCCCGCTCGCCCGCTCCGGCGCCAGCCCCATGGCCGGAGCGGACTTCACCCTGGACGGGAAGAGCCTCTCCGAGCTGGGGTTCAAAGGGGAGCCAGAGGACAGCGAGGAGAAAGTCTTCAACGACATCGTCACCCAGGGGTTCTTCCTCAACAATCAGAAGCTGCTGGAGCAATACGTTCGCCGGGCGCCGGCCCGCCTGAAGGAGATGATCGACTGGGGGCTCAAGGTCACCTTCTCGGACGAGAGGGCGATCTTCACCAGCGGGCTCAAGCTGATGGACGTCCTGCTGCGGCGCGCCCGCAAGGTCGGTGTGAACCTCCTCGAGGACGTGATGCTCCTCGACCTGGTCCAGGAAGACGGAATGGTGACCGGCGCCCTGGCCCTCGACGTCAGGACGGGGGAGTTCCTCCAGATCGCCACCAAGGCAGTGGTGATGGCCACCGGTGGCTGGCACAAGGCCTTCTGGCCCAACACGGGCATGCGCGATCTCTCGGGCGAGGGCATGATCATCGCCCATCGCGCCGGGGCGGACCTCGGCAACCTGGAGTTCATCACCCACGCCTGCAACGTGCTGCTCGAACCGCCCATCTGGCGGGGCAGTATCGCCACCTACGTCATCGGGATGCTCGCGGGGCACCGACTCACCAACAGCCACGGCGACGCCTTCCTCGACCAATACGACCCCTACACGGTGAAGGTCGGAACCAGCACCGAGTGGAACAAGAGCTTCGTCTCCTACGCCACCACTGTGGAGGTCCGGGAGGGCCGGGGATTTCCCAACGGTGGAGTGCACTTCAGCCGCGGCGACGTCCCCTGGGAGACCTACGAGCTCTTCTGCTCCTTCGTGTTTCCGAAGTGGAAGTACAAGGCCATCGACCTGACCGAGCTGGGCCGCAGGTTCGAGGAGAACGAGCCGATCGAAGTGGGCAGCGTGGTCGAGTACTTCGACGGCGGCATCATCGTGGACGACGGCTTCGCTACCCGCGTGCCCGGCCTGTACGCGGCCGGCGAGTGCACCTTGGGGCCCTTCGGCGCCAATCGGGTCTTTTCCGCGATCACCGAGATGCTCGTCCACGGCGCCGACGCCGGGGAGCACGCCGCCGAGTACGCCCTCTCCGCATCGGTTCCGGAACCGGACCCGGGCCGCTTCGCCGGGAAACGGCGCAAGGCGGAGCAGCCGCTGGTTCCCAAAGCGGGAGCTCGCCCCGCCCCGGTCCGCAGGCGGGTGCAGGAGATGGCGCGGGAGAAGCTCGGACCGATCCGATCCGGGGAGGAGCTACAGAGCTTCCTCGACGAGGTCCGGCGCATCGAGCGGGAGGAGCTGCCCGGCATCGAGGCGACGGCCAAGGGGCGCTCCTACAACAAGGAGTGGATCGACGCCCTCGAGCTCGGCTACATCCTCGAGCTCCTCGAGCTCGCCGCCGCGAGCGCCCTGCAGAGAACCGAGAGCCGGGGCGTGCATTTCCGGCTCGACCATCCGGACACGGACAACGACAACTGGCTCGCCGAGAGCGTGGTCCGGAGGACGGAGGCCGGCTACGAGCTGGCGACACGGCCGGTCTGCACGACCTCGATCGAGCCACCCGGGGGCGTCGTGCCGTATCTGGACATGATCAAGAAGATGATGGAGTCCCGCTCCGAGATCGGCGGCCACCATTGACCCCGCGGACCGGGTGGAGAGGTGAAGAGGATGTCTGAGAAGAGGATCAAGGCCCGGGTGTTCCGGCTGGATCCCAGCGTAGACCGGGAGTCGCGTCATCAGGAGTACGAGATCCCCTTCGAGGAGGGGATCTCGGCGATGGACGTGCTCGACTACATCTACCAGAATCTCGACGGCACGCTGGCCTACTACGACCACGCCGGCTGTGCGCTGGGAATCTGCGCCCGCTGCACCTGCAAGATCAACGGGAAGGCCGGTCTCACCTGTCAGGTCCCGGTCTCCGGAGACGTCACCCTCGATCCGATCAGCCTTTCGCGGGTGCAGAAGGACCTGGTCTGCGAGACGAAGCGGAAGGGCGCCTGAGATCCGAGGAGAATCCCGAGAACCGCTTCTGCAGCATGATGCAGAGGATGGTCCGGTCGGTTTCGATCATCCCCTGCGTGCTGAGCTCGCCGACGTTCTGGGTGGTTTGCTCCAGTGAGGTCCCGATGATGCCGTCGGTGGCCTGCACGGAGATCCCCTGCAGGGCGAAGAGCGACGCCTGCACGGCCGTTCCGGCGGCCGTCGCCAGCTTGAGCGCGCAGCCGGCCTTGGCTCCGTCACAGATCACCCCGGCCAGATCTTCGGTCAGGTTCTTGACGGCACCGGCGATGTGGTGGATGGCTCCCCCGAGCAGGTAGGTGATTCCGGCAGCCGCTCCGGCGCCGGCGGCGATCGAGCAGCCACAGACGGCCGAGAGCCTGCCGGTGTGGGCCTTGACGTACGCGGTCACGATCTGGCTGAGACCGATCGCCTCGAGGAAGGTTCGCTTCTCGCATTCGACGTGATCCATGACGGCGCGCAGCGGCAGGACCGCGATCAGCCCGTGATTGCCGCTGCCGGCGGAGGCCATCGCCGGCAGCTTGGCGCCCGCCATGCGCGCGTCCGCCGCAGCCGCCGAGAGGATCCGCGCGCCAAGGATCATGTCCCGCTTGATGAGGCCCTGCCGGGCCAGCCGATCCAGGGCCTTGCCCACACCCAGTCCCGAGCCGTGCTTGAGTCCGTACTCGGCCAGGCGCAGGTTGCAGCGAACGCTCTCCTCGAGAAAGGCCAGGTCCTCCGAGTCGAGATCGTCCACCAGGGCCAGCAGATCCTCGAGGCGGAGGCTCTTGAGCCACTCCTCCAGATCGGGCAGGCCGCCCCTCCCCCCGTCGTCGAGCCGCGACACCAGGGGATGGTCGCTCTGCTCCAGCCCGTTCAGCTTCAGCGTGGTGATGTTGTCGTGCACGCCCTCGATGAGCGACTCGGCGGTGTCGTCTCCGCTCGAAATGACCGTCTTGATCCGAAGACCCCTCTGGTCGGAGAGCAGGTGCACCTCGACGGTCTCGGGACTGACGAACTCCCTCACCCGCTCCACGATCTCGTCGTCGATCGGCGCCAGGGCCTCGAGCTTCAGCGATGGATCGCCTCCCAGGGCACCCAGAGCCGCGGCGTTCTCCAGTCCGCAGAGCTCGCTGGTTCCCGGAATCACCACCGCGAGTCCGTTCTTGTAGATGTTCGGATCCACCCAGACCTCGATGGAGTCGATCGTCCTCCGGGGCAGGATGGCTGCCGCGGCCGCGGCCCCGAGTGCGATGGCGACCGGCTCGGTGCAGCCGAGCGCGGGTGCCACCTCCATTTCCAGGATGTCTTTGATGCTGTAGGTCATGTTCGCCATCGCTTTCGAGCGGATCAGTCCTTCTCGAGGGTGAAGCGGAAGTCGCAGTGGTCCGCCCCTTCCATGATCGTCTGGGTCCGCCGGAGCACGATCTTCGGGTTGAAGCCCTCCACCAGGGCGAAGTCCCGCGCGCAGGAGAGAGTGAAGCCCAGCTCCGACATGCCCAGCTCCCGGTACATCTCCGCGTACCGGCAGCGGGTGGTGTTCATCGAAATCTTCTCCGGCGTGAACTCGACGAGATCGGAAGTCACCGCATCGTCCTTGCTCCAACGCACCATCGCCTTGGCGAAGTCCTCCAGGCCGTCTCCCCCTGCGAGCTCGCGCAGCTCCTTTCCGCTCTCTCTCGCCAGCCCCACGATTACTTCCCGGGCGATCGCGAGTGCTCTCTCCTCACCGATCTCCGCCATGAAGGCCTTGATCAGGGGGCCCGCGATGCGTGCCTCGATCTCTCGCTGGACCAGCATCCCGATCTGACTCAGATCCGCTCCCATGTTCTTCTCCTCACCGGCCCTTCTGCCGGAGCTTCTGTTCCCGATACCGGTCCATGAAGGATTCCACCTCGTCGAGGACGTCCCTCAACAGGTCCAGTTCTCGAGGGCGAAAGCCCTCGAACAGCTTCTCCATCCGGGAGGACTGCTCCGCGTGGTACTCCTCGTGCCCGTCGAAGGCGGCATTCCCCTTCGTGGTGAGCTCCAGGTAGACCTTCTTCCTGTCGCCCTCGTCCATGAACTTCTCGACCAGCCCCTTCTTGACGAGCCGTCCCACCGTCTGCTGGACCGCCCCGCGCGTCACCCCGAGGATCCTGGCCAGCTCGGCCAGGTGTACCTCGGGATGCTTGCCGATGGCCTCGACGGCGTGGATCTCCGACGGGTAGAGTTCCTCTCCACAGCCGTAGTCGAGGGGGCTCTCCTGGAGCGAGTTGTACTTGTTGACGATCCTCTCGAACTGCTCGGGGAACTCGCCCGCGTACGGCTTCTCTCGGCCCATCGATCTCCCCCGGATTTCCCCGATCATGTATAGCTACTATACATAAATGTATAGAAGCTATACATGATCGTCAAGGGAGAAATGCTACTGCCAGGCGACCTGGGTCAGCGCGCTACGCAGAGGGGAGGATGTCTCCAGCTTCGGCCTTCCCGTGAGGGCTCGGTAGAGGAGGTCGAGTTCGGCGAGGGCGTTGAGCGTGCCGACCAGCTTGTGAGGCTTGCGAAAGAGGCGGTCGACCGACCCGGCGGTGTCGAGATGGGCATCCGCGGCACAGGCGTAGCGGTCCAGAGCCTCCTTGATCTGGCCGCGTCGCGAAGCTCGGGCCTCCTCCGACAGCTGCAGCCACGCCACCCGCAGGCCGATCAGCGCGTCGAAGTCGATGCCCTGGGGGTACGCGCCATTGAAGAGGCGCGTGCCCCACAGCCCCGTCTTCCTCTGCAAGGCGAGGACGTTCGCGATGACCTTCTCCGGGTGCGGTATCGGTCGGCCGAGGTGATGGTAGATCCACCAGAAGTGAGCGGCGCCGCCCAGATCGATGGTGGTGGGCCCGCGCCATACCCGGTCCAGCAAGCCGTTCTTCCAGAGCCCCGTGTCGTCGTCCACCCTCTCGGTGAAGGCTTCCAGCGTCCAATCGGCCCATTCCGCAGGCAGGCGAATCCCCTCTGGTGCGTCGATCACGGCGGCGGCGGCTCCCAGCTCATGGGAGCCCGTCCAGATCTGGTGCCATTCGAACGAATCGACCCACTCGCGGATCGCCTCTGGGGAAGCGAACCGCTGCTCGGCCCACCGGTGCGGATGAAGTGGGCGGGAGCCCAGCAGCTTGAGCGCCGCAGTGGCGAAGGCGGTGGCGTGCGTGATGCTCTCGACCGCGGCTTCTCCCGGCCGAAAGAGGCCCGTCTCCGGATCCTGAAACGACTGGAGGGTGGACACCCATTCCCGGCGCCCCTCGGCGGTCGTCCGGCTCTCGAGCTCGTCCAGGATCCACAGCACGTAGACCAGGTCCGCAGATCCGTACAGGTCGGTGTGCCCCCCCGCGCGGGTGGAGAAGAGGCCCCGCAGATCCCGGCGGTCGAATCTCGCCCGGGGATCGTGAAAGCGCTCCAGGAACGGCTCGAGCTGCGGCAAGAAGACTTCCAGACGCAAGGTTCGGCTCGTCTCGCATCGATCCAGCAGGTGCGGGCCGCTGTACCAGGCGTATCGGTAGACCGCGAAAGCTCCCACCGCGACGACGAGGACGACAAGCAGAAGCTTCGCAAGGCTCGCCACTGGAACACCTCGAGGGCAGGACCGCCCCGTACCCCCTACTCCACACCTCGCGATAGACGCGCAACCAGTTCTCGCCGAGAACTCCGCGCACCGCCTGCTCGTCGTATCCCCGCTCGAACAGCCGCTCGGCGATTTCCGGGATCGCGGTCGGCGAGGCAAACCTGAGGTTGTTTGCCGGGTAGCTGCTGGGATCGCCGTAGTGGCGGCGCCCGGCGCGCAGCATGCGCTCCGCCTTGCTCGGATCCTTGACGTAGTCGAGGCCGAGTCCCGCGTGTTCGGGACCCACCAGCTGGGCTACGTAGTCGATGCCTTCGACCATCCTGTCGGGGGAGACGTCCGTCCCCCCATCGCTGATGAAGAGACCGACGCCCGTCAACCCGATGACACCTCCGGTCCTGGCGCAGGCCCGGATCTGATCGTCGGTGATGCATCGCTCGTGGTCACAGAGCGCCCTCGGACTGGAGTGCGAGAAGATCGCGGGTGCGCTGGTCACCTCAAGCATCTCCATGGAGGTTCGATAGCCCGCATGGGATCCATCCACGATGATCCCGACCTCGTTCATCTTCTCGACCACGCGAACCCCGAAGCGGCTGAGTCCCCCGTCGGTCTTCTCGTGGCACCCGTCCCCGACCATGTTTCTGTGGTTGTAGGCGAGCAGGATGTGGCCGACCCCCAGCCGCCGGTAGACCTCGAGCATGTCGAGATCCCCGGTAAGCGGGTTGGTGCCCTGGAAGTTGAAGCTCACTGCGAGCTTTCCATTCCGCCCGGCGCGAATGATGTCGTCGACGCCATCGACCAGTACGAATCGGTCCGGATCTCGCAGGAAGAAGTTGCGGCTGCGGGCGATCGACTTGATCGTGGCGAGTACGCTGGTCTCGAAGTCGGCTGCCACGGTGAAGGAGCCGCAGGTGACGCGTCCCTCGAAGTACTGATCTACCTGCTCCTCGAAGTCCTCGGTCGTCGGAGTCAATCCGCTACCGGGGCAGACGGGGATGGTCATGTCCACGATGATCGCGTCGCGGAGAGGAGTCTGGGCTACCGCCGGACTCGCCGTCATCTGATGCTTCTCCCAGGAGGGGGTCCGAACCCATTCTGCGTGAGTGCCCAGATAGGCAAGCTATAGAGGCAAGGGGCCGGCTGCAAGTCGAGAGAGCTGCGGATCCATCCCGTCCGGGGCCCCTTGTGGCGCCGCCCGGTGCGGGCGAAGATCGGCGCCATGAGGATCGCGATCATCGGAGGGGGCGTGATCGGCTGCGCGATCGCCCTCGAGGCTCGCCGCCGCGGATTCGACGCGACGGTCGTCGACAAGCTGGGCGCGGTAGGCCACGGAACGACCTCGGCCTCGTGCGGGATCGTCCGGAGGTTCTACTCGCAGCCGGGCATGATCGCGATGGCTCACGAAGGCGCCCGGATCTGGGCCGATTGGGGCACACATCTGGGCCCGATCGACGACGACCTGGCCGTGTTCGAGCAGCCGGGTGTGCTCTTCATCCTGCCGGAGCTGGACGAGACCGCACAGCAGACGGCCGCCGAGATGCGAAAGGTCGGGATCGACGTCGAGCTTCTCTCGCCGGACGAGATCGCCGCCCGCTTCCCCTTCCTGGAGACCGCTTCCCACCACCCGACGACCTCACCCGATCACCCGCGCTTCTTCGAGCCGACGGGGCGGCGCATCGGGGGTGGGTTCTTCGAGAAGGACGGCGGGTACGTCGTCTACCCCGGCCTGGCCACGCAGAACCTGCGAAGCGCCGCCGAGCGCGAAGGCGCCGACTTCCTGCTCAAGCGCGAAGTCGTCGCGATCCACCGGGAATCCGCGCACTTTCGGGTGGAGTTCAGGCAGGGCGGGTCGATCGAGAGCGAGGTCGTGGTGAACGCCGGGGGTCCGCATTCGGCGATCATCAACCGGATGGCGGGGGTGACCCTGCCGCTGGAAACCCGCCCGCTCCGGCGCGAAGTGCATCAGATGCCGAATCCCTTCTTCGATCTGGGCACGGAGACGAACCCGGTGCCGGTGATCGGCGATGTCGACGGGGGCGTCTACGCCCGGCCCGAGTCGCGCGGGCGCGCCCTGATCGTCGGAACCACGGATCCCGAGTGCGACGCGCTCGACTGGGTGCAGGACCCGGACGACTACGGCGAGAGCGTGACGGAGCCATACGCCCAGCGACAGCGCCTCCGGCTGATGAAGCGCATCCCGGGCCTCGAACTCGGGCCGACCCGCGGTGTGGCCAGCCTCTACGACGTCACGGTCCGGGATTGGTATCCGATCGCCGACAAGACCGATCTCCCGGGCTTCTACGTCTGCATCGGAACCAGCGGGTCGTCGTTCAAGACGGCGCCGGTGCTCGGCCGCCTGATGGCCGAGCTCATCGAGAGCTGCGAGAGCGGCACCGACGTCGACGCGGAGCCCTTCCAGCTGGGGCTGCCGCGCATCGGCACCTCCGTCGACACCCGCTTTCTCTCCCGCCTCCGCGAGGATCTCACCAGCACAGGCACCGTGATCGGCTAGGGCATGTAGGAGGCCTCGAAGGCCTCCAGCAGGGCCCGGAGCTCTGCGACGTTTCCGAGGTCGGTGGTCTGCTTTGCCTTCATGGCGTAGACGAGCATCCGGTGCAGGGAGCCGATCTGCGCCTGGTACTTCGCCTGCGCTTCTCCGCCTTCCTGCTGCTGCGGCTTGATTCGTTGCGCCATGAAGTAGTAGGTGACGATCTCGCCCAGCTGGTCGGCATGCTCGTCCTTGTTCTGCACCCACCGAACCACCTGGTTGTAGTTCGGCCTCTCCTGGCTCGATAGATCGACGATTGTCTTCATCGCCTTCTCGATGGTCGTGATGTGCTCTGCCATGAGGCGAAGCCGGGCGGTATCGTCGTAGATTCCGCACGGGATCTGGCAGTGGGAGAGCGCCTTCGAAGCGGTCAAGGAAACCAGGATCGTCGCGGCGATCGTCAGTACCGTGGCTCTCTTCATTCCTTCTCCTCCTCGTTTTGGACCGCCTCTCCCGGGCAGAGGCGGCGCGTGTCGGAAGGTGGTTCGGGCCCCTGGCCTCTCGGCGAACCCCATGGCTAGAATATCCGCTCGAAGGGCGGCTTGCGATCGTCGCCAGTCGCTGCGGTGCGCGAAGCCGTGATGACCTTGGCAAGGGAGAAAGAGATCGATGAAGCGCAGGATGAGATGGACGGCTGGCTTGGCCGTCACGTTGCTGGGACTGACGCTCGGATGCGATTCCGCCACGCAGGATCCTCGAGAGGAGCCGGCGCCCGAGGCAGCTCAGGCGCCCGAGGCAGCTCAGGCGCCCGACTTGCTGGCCGAGGCGAGCGAGCAGTTCGCGCGGCTGCCTCAGAGGATGCCCGGGGGCGAGAGCGATACCCAGGTCCAGATCGAGCTGGGCAGGGAGCTCTACTTCGAGACCGCCCTCTCGATCAATCGCACCCAGTCCTGCAATAGCTGCCACCGTCTGGACGAGAAGCTGGGGGGGGTCGACAACCTCCCCACCTCGGAGGGGGCCGAGGGTGAGTTCGGCGGCCGGAACTCCCCCACGACGTTGAACGCCGGGTTGCACATCGCCCAGTTCTGGGATGGCCGGGCGGCAGATCTCGCGGAGCAGGCGAAGGGCCCGGTCCTCAATCCCATCGAGATGGGCCTGCCCGACGAGGCGACGGCGGTGGCGCGGCTCCAGGAGGCCGGATACGCCGATCGATTCCAGGTGGCCTTCCCGGATGCCGATCCGGCGCTGACCTATGACCACTTCGCGCAGGCGGTGGCTGCCTTCGAGCGGACGCTGATCACCCGCGACCGCTTCGACGATTTCCTGGCGGGTGAGCGGGATGCCCTCACCTCCGCGGAGAAGGAGGGACTCAGGCAGTTCATGGAGATCGGCTGCAGCGACTGCCACGACGACGCGCTGCTGGGAGGAGACGGCTACGAGCGGATGGGGCAGGTCCACGCCTACGCCAACGGGGAGGACCTGGGCCGCTTCGACGTCACTGGAGCGGAAGATGACCGGTACGTCTTCAAGGTGCCGTCTCTGCGGAACATCGCCCTGACCGAGCCCTACTTCCACGACGGCAAGGCCGGGACGCTGGCCGATTCGGTCGAACAGATGGCCCGGCTCCAGCTCGACGAGGATCTGGACGCGGGGCAGGTCGACGCGATCGTGGCGTTCCTCGGAGCTTTGACGGACAAGGAGCGGGCTTCCAACTAGCGGGAGAGAGCGCTCTTCTCAGATTCCCTGCTCGGCGAGGCGGATCCGGTTGACTGCGCTGGTCACCGCGTGGAGCGACGCCAGCACGATGTTCCCGTGGCGACCGACGCCCCAGAGCGGACCGGTTCGCCCGCTGCGCGTCTGCACGTAGGCGACGGCGCAGGCATCGGCGCCCTGTCCCACGGCGTGCTCGGCGTAGTCGAGGATCTCGAGCCGGATTCCGCAGACGCCCTGCAGCGCGTCCACGAAGGCCGCGATGGGGCCGTTCCCCCGGCCCCGGATCCACTGCTCGCTGCCGTCGATGCGCAGGTGGAACTCGATCTCGGTCTCTTCCGAGCTCCCGACTTCGGCCACGTTCTCGTATCCGATCAGGTCGATCGGACGGTTTCGGGAGAGATACTCGGCGGCGAATGCGTCCCAGACTCCCCGCGAGCTGAGCTCGGCTCCGCTGGCGTCGGTGATGCGTTGGATGTGTCGGCTGAACTCGGCCTGGAGCTCTCGCGGTAGCCGGAGCCCGTGATCCTGCTCCAGCACGAAAGCGACGCCTCCCTTTCCCGACTGGCTGTTGATGCGGATCACCGCCTCGTAGCTGCGACCCACGTCCTTCGGGTCGATGGGCAGATAGGGAACCTCCCATCGGTCGCTCTCGGCACGGTCGAGCGCCGCCATTCCCTTCTTGATGGCGTCCTGGTGGGAGCCGGAGAAGGCCGTGTAGACCAGCTCTCCCGCGTAGGGATGGCGCGGGTGGACCGGGATCCGGTTGCAGTACTCGGCCACCCGTACCACCTCGTCGATGTCCCAGAAGGCGAGCTGGGGATCCACCCCCTGGCTGTAGAGGTTGAGCGCCAGCGTGACGATGTCGACGTTGCCGGTGCGCTCGCCGTTTCCGAAGAGCGTGCCCTCCACGCGCTCGGCGCCGGCCAGTATCGCCAGCTCGGCAGCCGCGACGGCGGCGCCTCGATCGTTGTGGGGATGCACGCTCAAGATGATGCTGTCGCGGTCCCTCACCTTCCGGTCGAACCACTCGATCTGGTCGGCGTAGACGTTGGGAGTGGCCATCTCCACCGTGGCCGGCAGGTTGAAGATCACCGGCGCGAGCGGGGTGGGCTTCCAGACCTCCATCACCGCCTCGCAGATCTCCACCGCGAAGTCGAGCTCGGTGGCGCTGAAGCTCTCCGGGGAGTACTGCGGCACGATCTCGGTCTCCGGGATCTCTCTGCGCAGCTTCTGGATCAGCTCCGCACCCGTGACGGCGATGTCGATGATGCCCGCCCGCGAAAGCCCGAAGACCACCCGCCGCTGCAGCTCGGAGGTAGAGTTGTAGAGGTGGACGATGGCCCGCCGCGCGCCGCGGATCGCCTCGAAGGTCCGCCGGATCAGCTCCTCTCGGGACTGGGTGAGCACCTGGATGGTCACGTCCTCGGGAATCCTGTCCTCTTCGATCAGCTCCCGGATGAAGGCGAAATCCATCTCCGAAGCGCTCGGGAATCCCACCTCGATCTCCTTGAATCCCAGCTTCACGAGCTGTTCGAACATCCGCCGCTTGCGTTCGGGGCCCATCGGCTCGATCAGGGCCTGGTTGCCGTCGCGCAGGTCGACGCTGCACCAGGTCGGGGGCCGCTCGATCACGCGGTCCGGCCAGCGCCGATCGGGCAGGCCGATCGGCTGGAAGGGCTGGTACTTGGTGGCGGGCATGCTGGACATGGGTCGCTCCAGGTGCCGAGGGATCCAGCCGGGGAGGGAGCGAATCAGGGTCCAGTCAGGGTCGAGTCAAGAGATCCCCAACCGCTAACCCCTCTCCGGCCGGGCGGGGGGGGTGTGGGTTTCGCGTTTCGACGGCTGACCAGAAGTACGCTAGGCCCCTCCCGCCCCGGTAAGGAGCAGGCTGAGCAGCCCGAGCAACAGCCCGGTGCTTGCGTTCTTCGGGTTCGCCATGATCCTTGAATACCCGAGCCCCGGGTCGTCGTCAAGCGTCGAATGCCGATCCACCCGCAGTCCGGATGGCCGATCGCCCCCGGTTGCGGCAACCTTCCCGCGGGATCGGGTCTCCTGCAGGGGGCCGGCGAACTCCGCGGAACGAGGGCTGGCGTTGGCGGGCGAGAGCGCCGTAGTCAAGGGGATAGAGCGGGATCGGGTCACCGAGTGGTTCGCTGCCCACATCGATGGCTTCACCCCGCCGCTCGAGTTCGAGCTGATCAAAGGCGGCCACTCGAACCTCACCTACAAGCTCACCGACGCGGCCGGGAGGCTCTACGTGCTCCGGCGCCCGCCCCTCGGCGCGGTGCTGGCCACCGCCCACGACATGGCCCGCGAGCACCGGATCATCTCCGCCATCGGCAGGACCGAGGTTCCGGTTCCGCCCGCGCTGGGACTCTGCGAGGACGAGGACGTCAACGACGCCCCCTTCTACGTGATGGAGTACGTGGAGGGCGTCGTCCTGGGAGACGGAGCCTCCACGGCGGAGCTCTTCGGCGAAGAGGAGCGCTACCGGCTCGGGGAATCCGTCATCGAGGTGCTCGCCGATCTGCACCGGCTCGACCCCGACGAGATCGGCCTGGGCGATCTCGGGCGCAGGGAGGCCTATCTGGCCCGCCAGCTGAAGCGCTGGCGAACCCAGTGGGAGAAGTCCAAGACCCGCGAGCTCGCGGCCATGGAAGAAGTCCACGAGGCGCTGGTGGCCCGAATGCCCGAGCAGGTCGGAGTCAGCGTGGTGCACGGCGACTACAGGCTGGGAAACATGCTCGTCGGGAGGGACGCCAGGGTCGCCGCCCTCCTCGACTGGGAGCTCTGCACCCTCGGCGATCCGATGGCCGACGTGGGATACGTCATGAACAGCTGGGTCCAGCCGGGCGAGGAAGCCGCGGCGATGCGGGGCGCCGACCTGGCGCCGACGGTGGCCGGGAGCTTTCCCGATCGGGCGGCCTTTCTGGATCGGTACGTCGAGCTCACCGGCCGCGACGTGAGCCATGTCGACTACTACCGCGCCTTCCAGTACTGGCGCCTGGCGGCGATCATCGAAGGCGTGTTGTCTCGCTACCTGAAGGGCGTGATGGG
>CAZTOU010000023.1:0-45217 GCA_964615365.1 uncultured Spirochaetales bacterium | reverse complement strand
GCCTGGCGGCGATCATCGAAGGCGTGTTGTCTCGCTACCTGAAGGGCGTGATGGGGAACCCCGCCGACGTCGATGCCTTCCGCTGGCAGGTCGATTCCCTGGCCGGGGAGGCGCTGGCGCTGCTTCGCCGCGTCCTCTGACAGAGTTGGTGAACGGTCGAGCGTTTCTGCCCCATCCGGGTGTGGTAAGATCGCCCGGTGCTCATCGCTTCTGCCTTCGCTCCGGGTCGGGAGAGTCCCCGGGTCTGGGCGCGGAAGCGCCGGGCGCAGATGGAGGATCCCGAAAGATGATGTCTCGAGTCTCCCTCGTAGTCCTAGCCTTCGCGGTCGCCGTGTTCTGTGCGTGTGCGTCGAGTCCCGGTGGCGAACAGGCCGGGGAGGGTTCGAAGGCCGAGGCCGCTGCGTCGAAGGACCCGGCGCCGCCGCCCGGTAGCCCTCTCTCGAAGGTGAAACTCGGAATGAACGACTCCGAGGTACGCAAAATCCTCGGCAATCCCGACAACCAGAACAACTACGTGACGGGCAAGTCCTGGATCCCCTACTACTACGGCACCGACACCTCGCGCACCGAGTGGATGTACAAGGGCATGGGGCGCGTCGTCTACTCGCGAAACCGGTACTCCGGCACGCTCAAGGTCATCCGGATCCTCTACGACCCGAACGAGACCGCGGGCATGTGACCTGGAGCTCTACACTCGCCCGTCGGAGCGCGGCCTGAATTGGCTCCTCGCGGCGAGGAAACTGGGCAGGTGGTACACGAGGTGGCGGAGTGAGCGGCGGTGCTGCCAGAGACGCCTTCTGATCGTCTTGCGCCAGGCCGGGTCCGTGTAGAAGCGCCTCACGTGCTCGAAGTAGAGCTGCTCGAGCCGCTCTCTGGACTCGATCCCTTTGGGAACGAACACGAAGTTCAGGCAGTTCATCAAGCTCCAGTTCTCCTCGAACGTTCCCTCCGAGTGAATCGTCTCCCAGCACGGCGCTCCGGGGAACGGGGTGAACTTCGACATGTTCATGTCGTCCAGCCCGAGCTCGATGGCGAAGTCGCTCGTCCTGCGGATCGATTCCTCGGTATCACCCACCACTCCCATCATGAAGAGCCCCTTGACCCGGAGCCCATGGGCCTTGATGCGAGCGACGGTCTCCCTGACCATGTCCAGATCGACGCCCGTCTTCAGACGTTCGAGCTGCGCCGGATCTCCCGACTCCACCCCGATCGAGACCATCAGGCATCCCGCTTCCTTGAGCATTCCGAGCAGCTCATCGTCGGTGTGTCCGACGCGAACCGCGCAATTGAACTGAACCCCGAGTGGCTCGGCGGAAAGCTTGTGGCAGAGCCCGACGATCCGCTTTCGGTTCACCGTGAACAGGTCGTCGTAGACGTTGGCGTGCCTGATTCCGAAGCGCGTTCTCAGGTACCTGAGATGCTCGTAGGTGTACTCGGCCGAGTTGGAACGGAAGCCCCTCTTGAAGACGGAGCGGTCGCAGTAGGAGCACTGGTAGACGCAGCCGCGGCTCGTGCTGATGGCCGTGCCCGGAGTGCGTACGTAGCTGAAGAGGGGCAGGTGATAGCCCCGGGGAAATCCCCGCAGCTTCTCGTAGGCGGGAAGGGGTAGCGAATCCAGCTCCGGGATCAGCACTCGGGGCGGGTTGGTCACCACCTCTTCTCCATCACGCCAGACGAGGCCCTCGATCCGCCGAGGGTCCTCGCCACTGGCCAATTCGCGGAGCGTGACCTCTCCCTCTCCCAGGACGAGGTAGTCGATCTCGGGAAAGCGCTCCATCAGCTGTGCACCGACGCCCGAGACGTGCGTACCCCCGAACACGTTCTTGACGCTGGGACGAGCCTCCCTGATCTTCTTCGCCATCTGGTGCGCGTCCAGGAATGCGGACGTCGTGGCGGAGAAGCCGACCAGGCCCGGCTCGAGACTCAGGATCTCGGCGACGTTCGCGTCGATGGTGCCGGGCGCCGTCGGCCCGAGACAATCGTGGACGAGGACCTCCAGGCCGTTCGCTTCGAGATAGGAGGCGATCGAGAGCAGGCCGACGGGCACCATCCTGTTCGCGGCGATGGTGGCATCCTTCCCGCCGGGCATCCAATTCGAGCCGGCCGGGTGCACCAGCACGACGCGCATGCGCGAAGCTCTGTCTCCCGGCATCCTCCAGTCGTCCCCTGTCCGTCGCGAGTCGGGATTCCGGCTCCGCTCCGAGACGAATCTCACCAGTAGTTCCGGTCGTAATCCCGGTAGAGGCGGCGGATGTGCCAGCCGAACTTGGCCCCGCCGAAGAGGACTCGGACGAGGTCCCAGAAGGGCACCCTGACCTTGTTGACCCGCGGCGGCATGTGTTTCGCGCCCAGAGCGTAGAGGATCGAGAAGTAGCGGTAGAAGCGGTTCAACGGCAGCTTGGTCGGCAGGATGGTGTGCAGGCAGTCGTAGTACAGGAAGGGGTCGTCGCAGATCATCTCGTCGCGCGCAGCGGCGAAGGCCTCGGTCCCGGGCGGGGGCGAGAGAATGGTGAAGGCGAATTCCGCGGGGCCGAGCTCCTTGATCGCCTCCTGGACGCCCAGGAACCCGCTCTCGTCGAAATCCGGGTGGACCATCAGCGCAGCGTGGATGTTGAGATCGAGGTCCCTCAGGATCTCGCGAGCCTTCCGGTTCTGCGAGGGCGTCGCGTTCTTGTTGTATTCGTCCAGATCCTCTTCCCTGAGCGACTCGAACCCGACGTAGACGAACTCCAGGCCCGCCTCCTTCCACAAAGCGAAGAGCTCGGGGTGTTTGCAGACGGTGTCGCTTCTGGCCCAGGAGAGGTACTTCTTCTTGACGCCCCGTTCGATCAGCAGCTCGGCCATGCGCTTCATGCGCTTGGTGTTGATGAAGGTCTCGTCGTCGACGAAGTAGATGTACTCCTGCGGCAGCGAAGCGATTTCATCGACCACGTCTTCGACTTCGCGCTGCAGGTACTTCCCGTTGGCGAGGAAGTGGACGACGCAGAAGCTGCAGCGGTTCGGGCAGCCGACGCTGGTTCGCACACAGGCAATCCTCGGGAACAGCGTCTCCATCCTCTGCCCCGGCTCGCCGTAGCAGATACAGAAGTACTTCGACATGTCCACGAGGTCACGGCGCGGCCGGGTATGGATGCCGTCTGGATGCAGCAGCGGCGGTCTCTGGGCGGCGAGCTGGTCGAAGTTGGGCGACGCGGTCGGCAGGATGCACTCCGACTCCGGCAGGGACCGGCCCGCGTCCATGGAAGCGATGATCTCCTTGATCGCCGAGACGCCGTCTCCGCGCACGATCAGATCGAACAGATCCGGGTACTTGCATTCCGCGGGAATACTGGAGGCGTGAATCCCGCCGAGACAGGTCACTGCCTCCGGCCGTTCCTCCTTGGCGATGGCGGCCAGCTCCTGGTTGGTGCGAATCTGGCCCGAGAAGCCGCCGAAGCCGATCAGGTCGGGGCGGTACTCCCGCAAGGTCCGTCGAAGCGCCGCAAGGGGCTTCTTCTCCACCGCGAGGTCGCAGATCCTGACGTCATGCGGATCGCAAACCGCTCCGGCGATCAACTCCTGGGCATACGGCTCGAGCAGCAGCATGGACTGCAGCCACCGGGAGGTCGGCAAGCTCGCGTGCGGTCTCACCAGGAGGACGTTCATGAGAGACGGTTACTCCCGAGGAGGTCCTAAGCTGATTCTACGCCAAGGGTCTCAGGAATCAATGCCGCACGGCCGGTCGTTGGACGTCCTCCCCGGACCCCGGAGCCGGGATCCCGCGCAACCCTTCTACCGAACAGTCAACTAGCGTTCGGGAGTCTGCTTCCACCTCTTGAGCTTGCCGCTCGCCGTCTTCTCCAGCCGCGCTACCCGGCGGAACTCCTTCGGGACCTTGTACGAAGCCAGACGTCGGTAACAGAACCGGCGTATCCCGGTCGTGTCCAGCTCGGCTGCGTCGGCCTCACCGGACGGAACGATATCGGCGCAGGGGAGCTCTCCGTACTGGGGGTGCGCCGTCGCGTAGACGAGGGATTCCCTCACGGCGGGATGCTGGTTCAGCACGGACTCCACCTCGTCCGGGAAGACCTTCATCCCCGCGAAATTGATCACATTGCTCACTCTCCCGACGAGAAACAGGAAGCCGTCCGAATCGATTCTGCCGAGGTCGCCGGTCTTGAACCATCCGTCCCTGAGAGCCTGATCCCGACCGCGCCAGGGAGAGACGTACGCATCGAACATCCCCCTTCCTCGGAGATACACGTCCCCGATCCCCTCGGCGTTGGGACTCTCGATTCTCGCTTCATAGTCGGGAAGGATGCTCCCGACGGAGCCCCTCTTCTCGGGGTCGCGGGAACGGTTGACGAAGGGAAGACCCACCTCGATGATGCCGTATGCCTCCGTCAGCTCGACCCCGAATCTCTCGGCAAACCCCCGCGCGTCGGTGTTGGGCAGTCGCATCGAGGTGGACACCGCGAGCCTGATGTCGGCAAAGGCATCCTCCGGGAACATGCTCGAGCTCGTGATCAGCCGATAGTGAAAGGGAGAGGCGTAGATGAAGGTCCCCCGTCTCCGGACGAGCCCGTCGAGGAGGGAGGAGGGAAACTCGTCGCCGCAGAGCACGATCGTCGCGGCTCGCCGAAGGAAGAGCAGGATGCTGACCACGAAGTGATAGCTCATGGAGAGGACCCAGATCACCCGGTCATCGCTGGTCACGTTCAGCGCTCTATCGGCCGCATCCGTTCGCTCCACGATGGTCTCATGGGAGAGCAGTACGCCCTTGCTCGCGCCGGTGGTGCCCGAGGAGAAGCGGATGAAGGCGGGATTCATCGCGTAGTAGTCTTCTGGAAGGTTCTCCTGGGCTGCGCGGCGATGTAGAAGCAGGGTCCTCGAAGAGGCACGGAGCGAAGGGGGGGGGCCGCCGGGGTCTGGGGGCATCACCTCTTTGTCGGAGATCAAGAGGGAGACGTCGAGCTCTTCCAGAACTGCGCTCACCTCGGCTCGGGAGTGAGACGAGGAAAGCGGAACGATCGCCGCCCCCAGAGACAAGACGGCGAGGCTGACGGCGATGTGTTCGACGCTGTCGGCGCACGACAGTGCAATTCTCTGATGTGGAGCGACACCGGACTCCCTGAGCTCGTGGGTGATTGCGTCCACCAGACGAAACAGCTCTCCGTAGGAGACGGTGCGATCACCTTCGATGACCGCGGCGCGTTCCAGGAGGCCGGCGGTTTCCTCTCTGATCACGGCGTAGATGTTCATCGACTGCTTCCGAGGCTTCGCGCAGCGGCACGGCTGGCCTCCTCGCCGAGAGATACACAGGTTCCGATGACCCGGGTCGATCCGAGCGCCTCGCGGGTCGCCGATATGCAGCGGCCCGCACACCAGCAGTTTGCGATCGCAAGCGGCTTGAGGCAGCGGAGCGGTATCTCGTGGTACTCGCCCGGCTCCAGGTACTGGTGGGAGGGCCCCTTCTCCTGATCCCAGAGCTCGATCGGCCAGGCATTCCGGACCACACCATCGGGGAACTTCCTCGCCGTGAGCACGTCGTCCACGGTCAGCGTGTACTCGCCGCCGATTCGAGGACCCTCCCGGTCGACCACCCTGGGAGACATCTCCGCGATGTAGGAGCTCTTGAATGGGTCCAGGTCTCGCGAGAGGTGGCGGTGTACCAGCAGCGCATCGTTTCGCGCCCGCTCGTTCCTGTCGCCCCCCGACGGCGGGACATTGAGCCGACAGTATCCCTCATCCGGATCGTCGCCGGGCGTGTAGGTCGTGAATCTGAGATGGGGCGGCAGCTTCTCTTCCGACACCGCCTTGGTGAGAGAGTAGGGGACGCGGAGCGGAAGCATCTCGTCGGGATCCCGCAGCCCCTTCACCCGGAAGCCGTACCCGGCGAGCTGTGAGCGGTCGGCTGGGGTCGCCTGATACGGAGCGCCGCTCATTCGAATGACGACTCCATCGCCGCTGCAGTCGACGACGGATCGGGGAATGATGTCGAGCTTCCCGCCCTGGTGCCGGGCGGTGACCGAGGCGATGGCATTCCGCTCCATTTCGACCGAGATCGCCTCCGTGTCGTAGAAGGCCTCGAGTTCACCCTCGCCCTCGGTGAGGGATCGAAGCGTGGAAGCGAGGTGGGGGGTGGAGAACGGCAGGACGTGGACCTTGCCCATTCGCTGAACTCGCATTTCCGGAGCCAGCCCGTTCAGACTGCTGCAGATCTCGGCGGCGATTCCTCCATTGAGGGTCTCCTCCGGCATCTCGGCTCCGTTGGGGTACAGCCCACAGATGAAGCGGTGCATGCCCGCTACGGCGACTCCGCCGGGAGAAGCGTCCCGTTCGATCAGGATCGTGTGCGCGTTCTCGCGGGCTGCGCGAACGGCGGCGCTGGTGCCGGTGACTCCGCCGCCAACCACCAGCACGTCGCATGTCACGCGCCCGCGCGACGTCACACCGCCAGCCTGGACTCGAGGACGTCCAAGACCGTATCCACCTCGTCTTCGGTGAAGAGGCCATGAGCGTAGGAGAGACAGACATCGAGTCTTCGATGGGAGTGGTGAAAGAACACCCCGAGGCCGGGCGGTATGGGGATCCGCATCATGTGATGACTCCGGCGAACCTTCTTCCCCATGAATCGGGTCGGCATCTGCCCGGTATCTCCCAGAAAGGAGAAGCAGAACGAGCCGATCTTCTCCTTGAGAAAGTATGAGAGCAGGGAGCTCAAGAGCGGCAGAGGGACGATCCGCATCAGGAGGCTCGCATCCAACAGGTGGCGCGCCAACCCGGTCCTGGCCTGCTCGTACAGCTGCCGCTTGATGGAGGTGACGAGAGCGGGGAAGTCGTCCACTTCGCTGGGTCGAATCCGAAACAGAAGGAGCGACACGTGATTGAAGAACACGTCCTGTGGGCCCCGGCTCGGCGGGCGGGTGTCCATGGTCACGGGAACCACGTAGTCGCCCTCACCGATGCCCCGGTCGGAAAAGACCGCGTGAAGGGCCTGCACGGCAAGCGCCATGGTGTAGGGCATGGCCATGAGGTACCCGGCCTCGTTCTCTGCCCTCTCGATGAGCTCCAGGCTCTGTTGTTCGGTAAAGGGGATTGCGCTGAACCTGAATCCCTGTCGGATCGGCGTGGGATCGAAGGGCAGGGAGAGTAGTGGCGCGTCGTTTCCCATTCCCAGGAAGGACCGGTTGACGTGTCTGCCCGATTCGAACTTGCTCCGCCACTCACTGAGATGGGCGGGCTCGGGAGGGGGCGGCTCCCAGCTACAGGCTCCCCCCTTCTCCGAATCCTGCTGGAGCATCCCGAGAAACGCCTCCGCGCCGTGAGCGTCGAAGAGCCGGTGGTCGAACTTCACGGCGACATGGCTGTTCTCTCCGGCACGGAGGAGAGAGAAGGCCAGGTGCTCCCGATCGCTGCCAAAGGGAACGTTGGCGAGTCGCTCCAGGAGGGGGAAGGCGTCCTCACCATCCTCGAGGCGGTGAACGTCGAGGGACCATACGGACTCGTCTGTCCGCGAAGGGATCTCCCAGTAGGGAGCGAGGTTGTAGTCGCGCCGGGGCCTTCCGCCGAGAAGGGGGAACTTCTTGACGAATCCGTCGATGGAGTCGCGAAGCTCGCCCTCCGCGGGAACGCCCTCGAGCTCCATGACGATCTGAAAGGCGTTCCCTGCGCCCGTGGCTCTCTTGTTCATGTAGTCGAAGGCGTGAAGGACCCAGTCGATCCCCGTCAGGTAGTGCTTGCTCCTGGAGAAGGGGATGTCCACCATTGGATGAACTACGTCATCTGGCTGATGCGGGCTGCGAGAGAGCCGATCGCGCTGAAATCCTCCTTGCGGAGGTCCGTCTCGATGAGCTTCAGGTCGAAGGCCTTCTCGATGACCACCAGGAGCTCGACGAACGCCATCGAGGTCATTCCGAGCGAGTGGAGAGGAGCGTCGACCGCAACCTCGGTCGGATCGATCGACAGGATGTTGGCCACCTCCGTGATTAGCAGGTCCTCGATCTCCGTGAGACTCATCTCGCGCATGGCGGTAGAGTATCAAATCACCGGCGGCGGGTAGAGGAGCCGAGGGGTGCGGCGGTTCCGCCTCGCCGGGGCCGATTGCCGTACAAGAACGGCCACTTGCGGGAAGGCCTTGCAGCCCACCGGTGATGGGCCAAGCTAACGACTGCCGAGAACACCGATGGAAACGAACGATTCCCTTCGCAGGATCAGAACGAACCTTTTCTACGGGTTATTGGACTACACCAAGAGCTTTCCCGATTTCTCCATTCCCCAAAGATTCACCATGGTCAGCCCCCGGGAAGGGAAGGGGTTGCTCGGGGAGATGGCGAAGAGCCTGAAGGGTGAGGATGGGATGCTACTCTATGTCCACCTTCCTTACTGCTCTTCAGAGTGCGTATTCTGCAACGCATTTCCTCAAACATCTCATGGAGAAGGCCAAGAGAAATATCTCGAGCGTATCCTCGAAGAAATAGACATCTATTCGTCCTGTACAATATTCGACGAAATCGCTGTAAAATGTCTATATCTTGGAGGTGGAACACCGACCTCGTTTTCAAACGACGCGATACGACAGATCATCCAGAAGCTCACCTCCTCGGTCCGCTTCTCGGAGAACTGCAACATCACCTGTGAGGCCCACATCAAGGACGTTCTCGGGAACGACCGGCTCGGCGAGCTCGCACGCCTCGGAATCAACAGGATCAGCATCGGATGTCAGACCTTCGACGCCGAGGTTCTGAAGCTGTGCAGGAGATTCCACCGCGCGTCGCAGGTGAAGGAGACCATCCGGAAAGCCAGGCAGCTGGGGTTGGCGACCAATCTCGACATGATGACGGGTCTCCCTGGGCAGTCCCTGGAGAGCGTGCAAAGGGATCTCGAGATCCTGGGTGACATCGCTCCGGACTCGATCGAGTACATGCGACATGAAATCGTCAATCCTCAGGCGATGGCGCTCTTCCGAGCGAATCCCGATCTTCTCGTCGAAGACGATGCGTTGTTCTGGATGACATATCAGACGCATGAGTGGATGGAAGAGAACGGGTACGAACAGAACGGGAGCTTTACTCCTGATAATCGCTTCCCGTATCGATACCTCTGGCTGAAGGAAACGCCTTTCCTGTCCCTGGGATCGCGATCGAGATCTCACACGAAGAGCATCTGCTGCGACAAACATGAAGATCTGTACCTGTACCTTCGACTCATCGAGAAGGGCCTGCCACCGATCGCGAGATCCATGGTATTGAACAAGAAGGAGCAGATGTACAGATCGCTCTTCCTGAATCTGCAGGTTCGGGACGGTCTGGACCTGGAGGACTTCGCGAGACGCTTCGGCGAGAATGCGGTGGAGGTGTTTTCTTCGCTGCTGGACCGACTGGGCGAGTCGGATTGTGTCGAGCTCGGCGACTCGTCGATCAAGCTGACCAGATACGGTCGCTACTTCGTGGAAGACGTGTGCTGCTTCATCATGGACGAGGCCGTGGGAGATGGTGGACATGGTGCGGAGCACAAGCGGCTCTCGCACTCTTCTGGTGGCTTCACCGAGAGATTGGCCTTGCGGCGAAAGGATCTGGAGAGCAGGTAGACGTTCGAGGCGGAGGGCGGCGCCGGGCCGGGAGCGGTCGCCCCGTGAGGCGCCGCCTTCTCGGCAGGGCTTGATCCTGGGAGTCCTGGGCAGGGGAATTCGATGGAGCATGGTGGTAACGGAAAGACCGCCTTGATCGTCGGGGGGAGCCGGGGGATCGGGCGCGCGATCGCACTGCGTCTCGCCCGTTCGGGCTTCGATACCTGGGTGACCTATCGAGGCAATCACGCCGCGGCAGAGAGCGTGAAGGAGGAGATCGAGGGGATCGGCAGGTCCTGCGAAACCCTGGCTTTCGACGTCTCCGACTTCGAGGAAACCAGGGCGGCGCTGGAGGAGAGGTCCGAGGAACGCCCCCCGGACGCGGTGGTGTTCAACGCCGGCATCACCAGGGACAACCTCTTGATGTGGATGTCCAAGGAGGAGTGGGACGCGGTGCTCTCCACCAATCTCGACGGATTCTACAACGTGATGCGCTCGGTGCTGTTCTCGATGCTTCGGGTCAGGCGGGGACGCATCGTGACCGTCTCCTCGGCGTCCGGCCAGACCGGACACCCGGGCCAGGTCAACTACTCGGCGTCGAAATCCGGACTCATCGGAGCCTCCAAGGCGCTGGCGCGGGAGGTGGGGAAGCGGAACATCATCGTCAACGTGGTCGCTCCGGGCATGATCGAGACGGACATGACCGACGACGTCCCCAAAGACAAGATCCTTCCCCTCATTCCCCTCCAGCGGCTCGGGAACACCGAGGACGTCGCCGCGGTGGTGGATTTCCTCTGCAGTGAAGAGAACATGTATATTCATGGGCAGGTCATCGGCATCAATGGCGGGTTGGTGATTTGAGTCGGGCAGCAGCGGGCCATTCCTCTCGCGTGATCTCGGGATCGGCACATGAAGAAGTATGACGACATCGTCGTCGGCAGCGGAATCAGCGGGATGACGCTCGCGCTGCTGCTCGGCCTGAACGGCCGCTCCGTCCTGCTTCTCGAGAAGAGCTCACGCATCGGCGGCTCCATGGCCCGCTTCTACAGGGAGAGGATCCCCTTCGATACGGGCTTTCATTTCACCGGCGCCTTTCACGAGGGAGGCCTGCTCCAGGAGATGCTCACGGTTCTGGGCATCGACGATCTGATCAGGCCGATCTACGTGACGAATCCGGCGGACAACCGGTTCGTCATCGAAGCGGAGGGTGCGGAATTCGACCTGCCGCCCGGCTATCAAGCGCTGATCTCCAGCATGAAGGAGTACTTCCCGAAGGATGCCGGTGCCGTCGAACGGTATTTCGAAATGGTCGAGAACGTGTGTCTCCGGAGCGCGGGAATGGATCTGCGCAGGGTCACGTCCTCGCCGGGCTTCGTCGACGAGGACTACGTCAGTCTCGGTCAGGTGCTCGATGAACTGACGGAGAACCGCGTTCTCAAAGGAGTGCTCTCCGGGTTCAGCATGTGCTACGGAGTCAAGCCCGCGGAGATCTCCTTCGCCAATCACTGCAGGGTCAGCTATGGGCTGTACAAGTCGGTTGCGATGGTGGAAGACGGCGGCGAGGCGTTCATCCGGGCCTTTCTCGAGCGCTCCGCCGATCTGGAAATCGAGATCAGGCCCGCCACCCACATCGTCGAGTGCCTCGACGTGCGAGATCGAACGGTGGGTCGGCTGGCACTGAACACCGGTGAAGAGGTGTCCTTCGATCGCTGCACCTTCACCATCCATCCGAAGGAGATACTGAAGATCCTCCCGAGGGAGCATCTGACCAAGGCGTTCGTCGAGCGCGTGTGCGACTTCGAGCCGTCCGTGGGTCTATTCTGCGTGTACGGCGTCGTCGAGACCGATGGCTCCACGGGTGATATCGAAGCCGGCTTCGGTCCGTCGATTCGCTCGCTCTTCCCCACCGCCGACATCGACGAACTGATCGACCCGCGGCACGAGGGAGACCAGGCTCTGGTGATCATAAGAAGCGTCGAGGGTCTGGGTGGCCAGAAACACGCGGTGGTGAACGCCTGCGAGGTCTCGTGCGTGGAGCACCTCAAGGCGTGGAAGGACTCGAGGCTCGGCGATCGCCCCGCGGCGTACCAGGAGTACAAGGAGGCGCGCGCAGAGAGGATCAGGGATCGGGTCGTCGAGGCCTATCCCGAGTACAAGGATTCCTACAAGGTGCTGGAGGCGGCGTCTCCGCTGACCTTCAGGGACTATCTGAATTCTCCCGACGGGTCGGCATACGGCGTGAAACAGAAGGTCGGGCAGTTCAATGTCTTCGGAAGGCTTCCGCTGCGGCACATGTACGCGGCGGGACAGAGCTCTCTCCTGCCGGGGCTGGTGGGCTCGATGGTCTCCTCGTTCATCGTGGGACGGAGGATCATCGGGACCGAGGAGTACAGCGGACTTCTGAATCAGAGGTTGGGCAGTTGAAGAGGGTGGTGATAACGGGACTCGGGGCGATCTCTCCGCTCGGCAATGACGTCCCGTCGCTGGTGGCGGGAGTCGAGCAGGGAAAGAGCGCCGTCCAGTTCATGGAGGGATGGGATCAATACGTCGGTCTGCGGAGTCTCGTGGCCGCGCCGGCGGAGCTGCGGAACGAAAAGGCGATCCCCCGCAAGAGCCGGCGATCAATGGGAAGGATGAGCATCTTTGCGCTGCAGGCGACCCAGCAGGCTCTCGCCGATGCCGGCTTGGGGGAGGAGATTCTCTCGTCAGCGAGACTCGGATGCATCATCGGATCGACCATGGGAAGCGCGACGAGTCTCAGCGAGACCTTCGAAACCATGCTTCCGGAGAGGGATCTCTCCAAGCTGACCGCGATGAAGTTCTTTCAGTGTGTGTCCCACACGGCGGCGATGAACGTCGCGCACTGCCTCGGCATCACCGGGTGGGTGATGGCGACCTCGGCTGCCTGTGCGTCCTCACTGCAGGCGATCGGAACCGGCTACGAGCTGGTCAGGATGGGGAGACAGGATCTGGTGATATGCGGAGGGGCAGAGGAGCTGCACCCGACCGTCACCGCTTCCTTCGACATCCTCCTTGCCACGTCCACCGGCTACAACGACGACCCCCAGCGGACCCCGCGTCCCTTCGACAGTGAACGAGACGGTCTCGTGTGCGGCGAAGGCAGCGGCATCATCGTACTCGAGGAGTACGAGCGAGCGCTGGAGCGGAATGCGAAGATCTACGCCGAGGTCGTTGGATACCACACCGGCGGTAGTGGGCAGCACGTGAGCCAGTCCGGCCGGGAGGCGATCGTTGATTGCATGAGTGCGGCATTGTCCGGCGCGGGTCTCTCGCCCGGTGACGTCGACTACGTGAGTGCCCATGGGACGGCGACCAGGCACGGCGACGAGGTCGAGGCCCAGGCGATCGGTGAGGTCTTCGGAGAGAAGGTTCCGGTCAGCAGCCTGAAGGGATACTTCGGGCATACCCTGGGCGCCTCCGGGGCATTGGAGCTGATCGTGTCGCTGGCGATGATGGGGCGGGGAGTGATCTTCCCGACCTTGAACCTGGATCACGTCGATGAGGGCTGCAAGGGGGTCGGTCACGTGATGGCCCCGCTTCGCCGTGACCTCAGGGTGGTGATCAAGAACTGCTTTGCCTTTGGCGGAATCAACGCCGCTCTGGTGTGCAGACGTCTGGAGGATTGAGGGATGGGAGCCCGCATGACGGAGCAGGAGATCCGGGCCGCGGTCGACGACGTCCTCGAAGACTACTTCGAGATCGAGAGGGAGAGGCTCCTGCCGGAGGCGAGCATCTTCGAAGACCTCGAGCTGGACAGTCTGGACATCGTCGACCTGGTCGTGGCGATGCAGAAGAAGTTCAACGTGCGGATCCGCGACGACGAGCGGGTCAGGGACATCCGGACCTTGGGGGACATCTACCAGTTCGTGCTCACCTTGCAGGAGGAAGGGATTTCCCCGGCTGCCTAGTGCGGAATCTCGCAGTGTGGGAGACATCCAGTCCGTGACCGACGGTATCCGTCTTCTCGATGGACGGAGGATGACGAAGATGCCGGGCTGTTGTGCCAGGCAGATCCACCAGCCTGAATTCACCCGGAGTGAAGTCGACGAGGCGGTACGGGGCGGCCGGCTTCTGGCCATGGAGGTCGAACTCGGTCCGGGGTGCAGCTTCCACGGCTCCCAGCGCGATGGCCCGGGAGAACGGACCGCGGGGGACGAGCTCACCCAGGGAGAGGTCCGCGGCGTCATCCTTGACGCCAAGGACCTGGGGGCGAGAAGAATCACGATCGTCGGCGGCGATCCGACCCGACATGCCCATCTCTTGGAGGTGATCCGGTTCATCAGGTCGCAGGGCCTCGGCGTAGAGATGTTCACGGACGGCGCGGGCATCACCGCCGACCTGGCGAAGGAGCTGCTCGCAGACCGGGTACGGGTCGTCCTGCGAATGGATTCGCGCGATCGGGACACGCAAGACCTGGTGACCGGGTCCGAGGGCTCCTTCAAGTCGATCCAGCGTGCATTCCGGCGGCTCACGGAGGCCGGATACCCGTCGGAAGAGGCTGTCCTGGGCGTCCATACGGTGATCGGCCGTCACAACATCGGCGAGATCTCGTCCCTGTGGCGCTGGCTCCGCGACCAGGAGATCGCTCCCTACCTGGAGTTCGCGGAAGCCCCAGGAGATTCGGGGGAGACAGAGGGACGATGCGCCGATCCCGGACGGATACGGGAGGTAATGGAGGAGATCACCGAGATCGAGCGAGACCGATACGGTCGCACCTGGACTCTACTGCCTCCGCGGTGGGGAAACGGATGCATGCGTCACAAGTTCTCCTGTCTGCTGTGCCCGTGCGGCGACGTCATGCCGTGCGTCGGCCTGAAGATACCCATCGGGAACATCCGGGAGCACGCGCTCTCGGAGATCATCGAGGACAGCGAGGTTCTCGAGGATCTGAGGGGCCATCTTCATACGATCAAGGGACCGTGCGCGTCCTGCGCCGATGCGGAAGTGTGCTACGGATGCCGTGGAGCAGCGCACCGGCTGACCGGCGACTATCTCGGCTCTGATCCCCTCTGCTGGAAGAACGCCGGGCACGAGGAAGAGATCCACAGCCTGCCGTTCGCGGCGGAGGAGATCATTCCTCAGAAGTGGCCGATGCGGATCATCGATGACCTGGTGAAGGTGGGCGATCGATCGGGAGAGGTTTCAGTGACGGTCTCGGAGGAGATGCCGTTCGCCGGGGAGGACGGCGTCATCGACGAGGCCGCGTACTTCGAGATGCTGGCTCAGTCGATCGCCGCGATCAACGCATTCAAGCGATTGGGCAGATCGCAGTCCGCGTTGGAGGGATTCCTGGTCGGGGTGCGGGAGTTCGAGATACTGGGCCAGGCCCGGGTGGGAGACAGCTTGCACATCCATGTTCACAAGGAGACCCGGTTCGGTGACTTCGGGATACTCAAGGGAAAGATCTCCCGCAACGGCGTGGTGCTCGCCCGGGGAGAGATCAAGACCTGGGAGGATAGCGGGGATGTCCCACAGAAATCTGGCGCCGGAGAGTGAGCGCAGCGAATCCTCGATGATCAAGAGGCTGGCGTTTCGAATCCTCTGCCTGTGCCTCGCCTGGATCCCTGCGAGCGCGGCACCCGCTGGGAGCGAGGAGACCCGCGAGACGCGCTCCGAGGTGGGAGAAGTGCTCCGGCGGCTGGAAGAGAGGATGTCCGGCGTACGGAGCCTCACGGCCGACTTCATCCAGGAGAAGCACCTGATCGTCCTCGAGGAGCCTCTCGTTCTCACGGGTACGATCTTCATGCAGACGCCGGACCGCTTTTCCTGGGTCGTGCGAGAGCCGCTCCGCTACTCGATGGTCGTCCGCGATGAAGTCGTGCATCAGTGGGACGAGGATACCCAGCAGGTCCAGAAGACGTCGCTGTCGAGGAACCCGGTCTTCAAGACGGCGATTCGGCAGCTCCGGGATTGGCTCTCCGGCGCATACGGGTCGATGCTCGCCGAATACGAGATCACCATTCTGGAGAGGGAGCCGATCTCCCTCGAGTTCGTCCCGCGCGACACGTCCCTCGCCCGAGGCGTGATCGACCGCGTGACGGTGACATTCGAACGCGATGAGCACTACATCCACCAGATCCAGATTCTCGAGAAGCGGGGAGACAGGACCGTTCTCACCTTTGCGAACACCCTGTTGAACAGCCCCATCGCGCCCTCGGCATGGAAGGTCAAGCAGGATGTTCGATGAGTGGTTCTCGCTGATCTTCGACGCCTGTCGCCGACGGAAGCGGCTGATGATGGGTCTCGCAGCGATCCTGACGGCCGCTGCGGCGATTGGAATTCAGTGGATCTCGCTGGGGAACGATCTCGAATTGATGCTTCCCGGGGACGACCAGGTTCGTCGCAGCATGCGTTTCCTGCGGGAATCCCGTTTCTCGGATGACGTCGTCGTCTCCCTGGAGCTCAGATCCCCGGATCGGTCCTCCACGGATCTCATCCGCGCTGCCGGTCGACTGGAGCGGTCGCTCGAGCCACCATTGGTGACGGGTGTGGTGAGTGGTGTTCCCGGTGTCGACATGATCGAGGGGGTGCTCTCCCTTCTGGAGCACGTCCCGGAGTTGATCGACGAGCGTGCCCTCTCCCGAGTCGATCACCAGCTCACCCCCGAGGGCGTCACCGGGAGTCTACGCAGGAGCTACCGACAATTGGTGACCCCAGCGAGCTCGTTCATGACGCCGTTCGTTCGTTCGGATCCTCTCGGCGTGAGCTCCGGGATCCTATCCTCGTTGCAGGAACTCTCTTCTTCGCTGGCATACGAGGTCGAGATCGAGGAGGGGCACTTCATCAGCCGGGACCGCGCGCACGCGATGCTCGTGGTGCAGACGCCGATCAACGTCACCGATGCGTCACGAGCCAGGGAGCTCGTCCTCTACTTGCGCGACAAGCTCGAGAACCTCCCCGACTACGTCTCGGCTGACATCATTGCCGGACATCTTCATACCATCAGCAACGAAGACGTCATGAAGAGGGACGTCTGGGTGACCCTCGGCATTGCCGCCGCCGCCTTCTTCTGCTTGTTCGTCTTCCTGTTCCGCGACCTCAGGGCCGCCGTACTCTTTCTCCTCCCCGTGGCATCGGTGCTCGTGGCGATCAACCTCTCGAATCTGGTCCTGTCCCACCTGTCGTACTTCATCGTCGGGATGGGCGGGGTCATCGCCGGCATCTCCGTCGACTACGGAATCCACGTCTACATGGCGATCCGCTCCGCCGATGGCCGCGTGGATGCGGTCAAGCGAGTGGCGAAGCCGGTGGTGACCGGGGCCCTGACGACGCTGTCGGTGTTTGCGGCATTCTTCTTCTCGAGTGTCCAGGGATATCACCAGCTTGCGTTGTTCTCCATCTTGAGTATCGGGCTGTGTCTCGCCTCGGCTCTGTTCGTGCTCCCCCACCTGATGGGCGGGCGTCCGCGGCTCGCGTCGGGGAGAGCGCCGAGGGCGGTGGAGCTTCGGCGATTCGGGGGTCGCGGCGGGTTTGCGATCGCATGCTGGGCCCTGGTGATGGTCGCGGCGGCGGCGTCCATGAGTCGCCTGACCTTCGACAACGACATCACGCAGTTCGACGGGAGCGAGTCCTCCATCATCGAGGCGGAGGAGAAGTTCCACCGGGTCTGGGGCGGGCAGGAGCATCCCGCGATCTTCGTCGTTCCGGGGCGCAGCCTGGAGGCGGCGCTCGGCAGCAACAGGGCGGTGTACCGGGACGCGGTGGCCGTCGCGGGAGAAGAGGGATTCGCGAGTCTGTCGGCGGTGTGGCCTCTCAGGGAAGAGCGGGCCGCAAACAGGACACGCTGGAGGGAGTTCTGGAGAGAGGGTAGGGAAGCGAAGCTGAAGGAGCTTCTTCGGGAGCATGGCCCAGCGTTCAACTTCTCCGAGGACGCCTTCTCCCCCTTCTTCGACAACCTCCATGCGGAAAGCCGATCCGATCGAGAACTGGAGGACCTGGAGATCTTCTCGAGGCTCATGGAACGTTTCGTGCAGGAGCGTGAGAACGGCTACCAGGTGCTGTCGTTCTTTCCAGACGAGGATCGATGGGTCTCACAGATGTCCGAGGTCAGCGAACGCCATCCGGGTACGTTCCTGGTCTCCCGGAAGGCTCTCTCCAGAGCGCTTTCCCGATCGGTGTCTTCCGAAATCGTCTATCTCGCGGGAGTCGCCGCTCTCCTGGTGCCGCTACTGGCGGGCCTGCTGCTGCGGAGCGCTCGGCTGACCGTCCTTTCCCTGGTTCCGGTCGTGACCGCCGTGGTGTCGATACTGGGGATGATTCCCGTGCTGGGGCTGTCTCTGAACGCGCCCAGCGTGATCTCCGCGATGGTTGCCGTCGGGCTCTGCATCGACTACGGAATCTTCATGGTCTATCACTGCCACTACCGGATGGAGACGGGTACGGAGACGGCTGTGACCCTCTCGGCGGTGACCACCCTGATCGGAGCGGGTGTGCTCCTCTTTGCCCGGCATCCGATCTTGTTCGCGATCGGCCTGACGATGGTGATCGGCGTCCTGGCGGGATACGTCTCGTCGATCCTGGTGCTCCCCTCCATGTATCGTCGTCTCCTACCGGGCAGGATGGGGCCGGGATGATCACCTGTCGTCGGGGACTGGCTGGTCTCGGAATCCTGGCGGTCGTCGCCTGCTCGACCGTTCCCTTTCGGGAGGTCGATCTGGTGCCTCTCGAAGGGGTCGACGCGGAGAGGTTGCGCACGGAGTTCGCCAGGGTGCTCCCGCTCTCCTTTCGCATCGTGAACACGGTGACGTTTCATTTCAAGGGGAACTCGTTCTCCGCGATCGGCTACACCGAGGTGGATACTCTCGCGGAGGCCTTCACCGTCGTCGGCCTTCACCCCGCGGGCGGGGTCAAGTTGTTCGAGGTATCTGGTGAGTCCGAGAACGTCGAGAGCGGGTTCGCACTCGAGGAGTTCTCCGCCCGGGGCGACCTCGCCCGTGCCGTCGGAGACGATACCAGAAGGATGTATTTCGACCGTCTTCCTTCCCCAGATGCGAAGGTCCACGGGGAGAGATATCGAGTCCTCTTCAGGCAGGAGGAAGGAGAGGGAGAGCTGGAGTACGTGTTTGCCGGAAGCGACGGCCTCCTGGTCCAGAAGTGCTACTACGAGGACGGGCGAAAGGTCTGGAGCGCTTCCTACTACGAGTATCGTCGGAAGCACGGTAAGATGTATCCGGATGGGATCATCCTGGAGCATCATGATTACGGCTATCGACTCGTGGTGCGGCTGAAAGAGATCCGCTCATGAGCGAGATCTTCTTGCAGACCCGCCAGTGCATGTCCGATCTCATCGAGACGGGCCCCGGCGAACTCCGGGCCCGCTTTCTCTTTCCCGTGGGATTCATCGGCTTCCAGGGGCACTTCCCCGGAAGGCCGATTCTGCCGGCCGTCTGCGAGATCCAGGCGGCGCTGGCGATGCTGGAGGCGTGGAAGGGCGAGCCCGTTGCGCTTCGAGACATCATCCTGGCGAAGTTCGCGACCCCCGTGACCTGTGACGAGGAGGTCGTGTATCAGTGCGCGGTGACGATGGAGGACGGCCGGGATGCGCTGGTCAGGTCGACCGTGGCGACGGCCGACCGGAATATCGCCAGGTTCAGGCTGAGGGTATCCTTCGAAGAGAAAGGGCGGGGTGTTGACTAGGGTTCGACGGAAGAAGGGGGGATACTTCGAGCGAGACGAATCTGCGCCGGCGCCGCTCATCATGAGAGTCAAGAGGAGGGTGCGCTTCAACGAGGCGGACGTGATGGGAATCGCCTGGTACGGCAGGTATCCAGCGTTCTTCGAAGAGGGTTTCGCGGAGCTCGGCAGGCAGTGCGGCCTCTCCTACCGGGATTTCGCCGACGCTGATCTCCGCGCACCCATCGCGCAATTCCACATCGACTACCACCTGTCGCTTTCTCTGGACGAGGAGTTCACGGTGACGGCTGCAATCGTCTGGTGCGAGGGTGCCCGGCTCAATACCGAATACACGGTGACGAAGGAGGATGGAAGCATCGCTGCAACGGCCTACAGCGTCCAGATGCTCATCGATGCCGAATCCGGAAGACCATGTCTCACCACCCCGGAGCTGCTCGAGCGGTGCCGGCGCCGGTGGAAGGCCGGGGAATTCCATTGGCTCAAGTAGAAGCGGTCGTGGTCGCCGAGGATCTCGTTTCGCCCTATGGCTGGGGCGTCCGCGCCTGCTGGGAGGGTCTCCTCTCCGGAGGAACGGCGATCCGGCCGTTCGAGCGATTCTCGATGAAGGCCCTCCGAACCGGCAATGCCGCATACGTCGCGGGCCTGGACCCGGATCGAGACGAGAGTCTGGTGATGCAGCTGGTGCGGCCGCTGATCGAGGCGAACGCGTCCGCGATTCCCGCTGATGCGCTCTTGATGCTGGCGACGACGAATGGGGAGATCGACATTCTGGAGCGAGCCGTCTTGAACGGGACTCCGGACGCAGACGGCAGTCGCCCGGAATGCCTGACCCAGAAGGTGCAACGCCTCTGCGGACTGGACGAGCCGGGGATCGTGGTCTGCGCGGCCTGCGCCTCTTCCAGTGCGGCCGTCGCCCAGGGCGCGGCGATGATCCGCGATGGAGATCGCGACTGCGTGCTGGTCGTGGCGTGCGACAACGTGAGCGAGTTCGTCGCCTCGGGATTCTCCTCGCTGATGGCGCTGGACAAGGACATGGCCCATCCGTTCGACCGGGACCGGCGGGGGCTGAGTCTGGGTGAAGCGGCGGCCTTCGTTATGCTGATGAGTGATGGGCGGGCCTCGCGGGAAGACAGGCCGGTGCTGGCGCGGGTTTCGGGGTGGGGTCTCACGAGCGACGCCAACCACATCACCGGTCCTTCCCGGGATGGGAGCGGACTGGCTCTGGCGGTCGAGAGGGCCCTCCGGTCGGCGAAGGCCTCCGCGGACGAGGTGGGGAGCATCTGCGCCCATGGCACCGGGACCGAGTACAACGATTCCATGGAGATGAAGGCGTTCAAGTCCGTCTTCGAGGGGAATCCACTCCCGACCTATTCCCTGAAGGGCGGGATCGGCCATACCATGGGAACCGCGGGGCTGGCCGACATCATCGTGGCCATCGAGACGTTGAAGGAGAAGGTGGTGCCGCCCACGGTGAACCTGCGGGAGGTCGACGAGGAGGCTGCCGGGTGGGCTTCGCCGCGACCGGCCGCCTGGGATGGAGGGATCACCGTCTCCACGAATTCGGGATTCGGCGGCATCAATTGCGCCGTCGTACTGAGTCGAGGACGATGAGGCTGCGAGCTTGTCTGCGATGAACGTCGTTGCGGGAATAGGCTGGATCGATCGAAGCGAATACGGTTGCGTGAGAAGGCGGCTGCGGAATTCCTACCCGGACGTGAAGTCGCTCCGCTCGGCCCTGAAAGACGAAGCCGTCTTCTCGTATCCAGTGAAGGGCTTCGGCAAATACGACCGCGCCTCGCAGATGACATGCTGCGCGGTCGCCCTCGCGTTCTACGACGCCGGAATGCCGTATTCCGAGGACCGGAAACAGGACGTCGGGATCCTCGGGACCAACGCCGATGGATGCCTGCGCTCCAATATCGATTTCTTCAATGATTTCGTCAAGAACGGCAGGACCCTGGGCCGCGCGAATCTATTCGTCTATACGCTACCATCCATTCCAGTGGCCGAGGCGGCGATCTACTTCAAGTGCCAGGGGCCTCTCCTGTACGTGGGGTACTCCAGGGATGTGATCGCCTCGCTGCTGAGGCAATCCGACCGAATGATCCTCCGGGGAGAGACGACCGCGATGGTGGCCGTGAGGGCAAGCGAGGAGGAGGCTCAGTGCTTCATCTTGAGGCGTAGGGACGACGTCTCCTCGGAGCCGGTCCTGGCGCTCGAAGAGGTGATCGAGGCCGCGAGCAGAAGCACTTCTCCCGGCGAGATGATCGAGGAGTTCGCCCGCCTGTGACGCGAGAGCTGCGCGGGGCACGGCGGGCGGACCCACGCGAGATGAGAAGGCTTTGAAGGTCAAGATCATATTCCCGAAGTGGCCGAAGCTGAGGCATCAGCCCGAGTTCAGGCTGCCGCCTCATGGCCCCGTGGTCTTCGCTGCCGCCCTGGATGACGAGATCGAGATTTCCTTCTGCGACGAGCACGTCAGCGAGCTCGATTTCGACGAGGATGCCGACCTGATCGCCATCTCGGTGCTCTTGACCTGCCAGATTCCGCGGGGATGGGAGATCGCGGACCGCTACCGCGAAGCGGGGAAGCCGGTGGTCTTCGGAGGCATCGGCGCAATGCTGCATGCCGAAGAGACGATGCAGCACGCCGACGCCGTATTCGTCGGAGAGGCGGAAGGGCGATTCGACGCGGTCATCGAGGACTTGAAGAAGGGGCGACTCAAGAAGTTCTACGATCACCTGAACGACCATCCCGACATGAGATCTGTGAAGACCGCGCGCCGCGACATCCTCGACCGTGAGCTCTACAACTTCCGCGGCGTCCAGATGGTGGATCTCGTACACGCCTCCCGCGGCTGTCGGTTCGACTGCTTCGTCTGCTGCACCCCGTATCTGGGAGGGCGCGCGTTCCGGCCTCGTCCCCTCGACAAGGTGATCGAGGAGATCGAGAGCATCGACAACAATCGCCTGTTCATCGTCGACAACTCGCTCGCGCAGGACGATGACTGGCTGAAGGCGTTGTTCAAGGAGCTCGCTCCCCTGAAGAAGAAGTGGATCTCCCACCCCATCAAGGACGACGACGAGATCCTGGATCTGGCTGCCGAAGCGGGCTGTTGGTATATGTACCAGGCCATCGTCAACGACTCCGACTTCATTCGCCGGAGGGTCAAGCGGGTCAAGGAACGCGGAATCGGCGTCGAAGGTACGATCGCCCTGGGGCTGGACGAACACGATGAGGACTCCATCAAGCGGCTGGTCGATTTCACGCTGGACATAGGGCTCGATCTCGCCGAGTTCACCGTCCTCACGCCGTTTCCCCACACACCGGTGCGACGCCAGCTCGAAGGGGAAGGCAGGATACTCCACAACGACTGGATCCAATATACGGCCGACCAGGTGGTCTTCCAACCCAAGAGAATGAGTGTGGACTCGCTCCAGGAGATGTACGAATACGCGTGGAAGACGTTCTACACCTCTTGCTCCAAGGAGCTTCAGATGGCGAAGCTGTTCCTCAGGGTGCTGGAGATGGAGAGGAAGGACGGTACGTACAAGGGGGTGAGGCTGCGGCCAGAGCGCTCCTGGCGGTGAGGGTCTGCGGCTCGGCCCTCTTCGTCGGCGAGCCTTGAAGGTGTCTGCATGAGGGTTCTACTCGTTTCCGCCAACGCCGCCTCTACCCCGTACTCGGTGTACCCGCTGGGCCTGAGCATGGTGGCGGGATCTCTATCCAATGCCGGGCACGAGGTGCGGCAGTTCGATCTGATTCATTCGGGGATGTCACTGGATGCGGTGGCCGACGCGGTTCGCAGCTTCCTCCCCGACATCATCGGCATCTCGATTCGCAACATCGACAACGTGAACCTGCTGAATGAGAAGAGGTATGTCGAAGTCGTCGGAGACCTGATCCAGCGCATGAGGGAGGAAACGAAGGCTCCCGTGGTACTCGGCGGCTCCGGATTCTCCATCATGCCCGAGGGGATTCTTCGCGAGGTCGGAGCCGACTACGGAATCGTGGGAGAGGGCGAGGCATCGATGCTCGAGTTCGTGGAGAATGCCTCGCGGGGCGTGTTTCCGGAAGAACGCTGCATCAGGGCATCGTCGACACTCCGGGGAAGAGAGATTCCCTCGCCGAAGTACGACGACGAGCTCATGGAGTACTACCTCAAGAGCGGGAACATCGCGGCCGTCCAGACCAAGCGGGGATGCACACACTCGTGTGTGTACTGCTCCTATCCCGTCCTGGAGGGTTCGGTGATCCGATGCAGGGAGCCAGAGGCCGTAGTCGACGACATCGAGACTCTCGTGAACGAGCACGACGCAGGACACGTGTTCTTCACCGACTCCGTCTTCAATGATGACGCGGGTCACTATCTCGATGTGATCCGAGAGATGAAGAGGCGCGGTGTGTCCATACCCTGGACCGCCTTCTTCAAGCCCGAAGGGCTCGACGACGATTCCGTGGAGTTGATGAGAGAGACAGGGCTCCGGGCCGCGGAGATCGGGGCCGATGCCGCGACCGATACGACCCTTCGCAAGCTGGGGAAGTCGTTTCGGTTCCGGGACATCGTCGAATCCACCGAGCTATTCGGGCGCCACGGCATCGGAGCGGCCCACTTCTACATGTTTGGATGTCCGGGGGAGACGCAGGACACGGTCATCGAGGGGATCGAGAACATCAAGAGCTTGAAGAAGACGGTCTCGTTCATCTACATGGGTCTGCGAATCCTCCCCGACACCCCGCTCGCGAAGATCGCGAAGCGGGAGGGCTTGATCTCCGAGGGGCAAGATCTGCTGGAACCGGCCTTCTACATCGCGCCGGGCATCGACAGGGACTGGTTGGAGAAGATGCTCACCGATGGCTTCGCCGGACTCAGGCACTGCGTGTTCCCCCCCGACCTCCTCGACAGCAGCCTGGCGTTCCTTTACCGACTCGGGCACGTGGGCTTCCTCTGGGACATGGTACTCACCAAGAGAAAAAGACCGCGAGGCAAGCGTAGGCGGCATGGGACAGAGTAGTTCCTTCCCCCTCGGTCACATCTGGTGCGCGATCCCCGTCTACAACAATCAGGCCACGGTGAAGTCCGTGGCCATGGAGTGCCACTCCATCATTCCGCAGGTGGTGGTGGTCGACGATGGGAGCACCGACGCGGATGTCGGAGAGCTGCTGTCGGGTAGCGGCATCGAAGTCCTCAGACACGAGAAGAACCGTGGCAAGGGCGAGGCGATTCTGACGGCGCTCCGCCATGTAGAGGCGCAGGGCGGCCGTTTCATGATCACCATCGACGGCGATGGTCAGCACATTCCCCGGGATCTCGAGAAGTTCATCCCGCTGCTCCAGGAAGACGATACGTTCATCCTGATCGGTTCGAGGCGGTTCGAGGCGGAGAGCGTTCCCCGGAAGAGCCGCATCGGAAGAGAGATCGGGAACTCCTGGCTGCGGATCGAGACGGGCGTCTCCATTGAGGACTCCCAGAGCGGATTTCGTGCCTATCCGGTCAAGTATCTGTCGCAGCTGAAGCTCGCGGGATCCTACTTCGACTTCGAGGTGGAGGTGCTGGCGCGGGCGGTCTGGGCGGGTCTCACGCTGCGCGCGATCGCGGTCGACGTCTGGTACCCGGAGCCCAGCGCGAGGGTCTCGAGCTTCAGGCCCTTCGTCGACAACTTCCGAATCGCCTGTATGCACGCGCGGCTGGTGGGGAGGCGCCTCCTGCCAATCCCACACCGAAAGCTGATCCCATCGGACGAGGATCGCGTCGATCTGCGGGTGCTGCTTCACCCGATCGAGATGCTGAAACGCCTGCTGTCGGAGAACGCCACGCCCGGTCTCTTGGGGGTGTCCGCTGCAGTGGGCGTCTTCCTCGCCACGTTGCCCATCTTCGCGCTCCATACCGTGGTGATCCTCTACGTCGCCACCCGCCTGCGGCTCAATCGGGTGATGGCGGTATCGATTCAGAATCTGTGCATGCCTCCTTTCGTCCCGATGATCTGTATCGAGCTGGGATACCGCATGAGGTACGGGCAGTGGCTGACCGAGTTCTCCACCAAGACCATTCTGGGCGAGGCGCATCACCGGCTCTTCGAGTGGTTGCTGGGCTCATTCTTGGTGGCCCCCGTGGGAGCCGTGCTCGTGGGCGGAATCGTGTTTCTGGGAGCGCGGGCGATCCGAGGCAGGGTGGGAAGGCGAGGAAATGGCGCACGGGCCTGAGCGAGGGCAGAATCCCGGCGGAGAAGAGGGAGAGAGGAAACGGGGGAACGACCTCGGGATATGGTTCTTCATGGTCATCCTTCGAGTGTTCGGTCTGCGCGGTGCGTACGGGTTACTGTACGTCGTCTCCCTGTACTACGTTCTGGTCGATCGGTCGCTGGTTGCTTCGACTCTGCCCTTCGTCAGAAGGAGGTTCCCCGGCTGTACTCCTCTAGAGGAGCGCTGGCACGCGTACCGGCTGATCGTGAGCCAAGGGAAGCAATTGATCGATCGCTACGCAGCGATCTCGGGGCGGGACGTGTTCGAGGTCGAGCTCGACGCCGAGGAAGATCTGGTTTCGAGGATCCGGGATCCCGAGAAGGGCGCCATCCTGCTCACGTCTCATCAGGGCAACTGGCAGATCGCGATGATGGCTCTCGGTGACCTGGGAAAGCCGGTGCACCTGGTCATGGTCCCGGATCAGAATCCCGCCATGCAGAATCTTCTGTATCCGGAGGAGCAAGGGGGAAACGTGCGCATCATTTCCCCGGAGCAGTATCTTGGTGGGGTCATCGAAATCATGAACGCGCTCAGGAAAGGGGACCTGGTGTCGATCATGGGAGACCGCCGGTACGGGGCGAGGGCGGTCGAGGTCGAGTTTCTGGGAGACCGGGCGTGGTTCCCATACAGCGCCTTCAGCCTGGCGGCCTCGGCAGAGTGCCCACTGATCGTGCTCAAGACGGCCAAGGTCTCCGCATATCGCTATGTGGTCGATCTCACCAATGTACTATACCCCCGATACGAAGGCAGGAGAGACAAGGTCGGGCAGCTCCAGCCGTGGGTGCAGAAGTTCGTCACCCTGACGGAGTCGTTCCTGGAGGAGCATCCCTATCAGTGTTTCTTGTATCGCGACGTGTGGAAGGAAGAAGCCGATGGCATTCCGGCATGAGCGGTCGGGCTCCACGCCGGAGCGGCTATCGAGAGCGATGGGTGGTCGATGGTGGGGGGCCGGCGGAGATATCCGGAAACCCCGGCGTCCGTGGTGACGAGGAGAGAAGGATATGCAGAGCCCGAACAAGAAATCGCTGGACGAGATCCGAAGAGAGCTGAAGGAGCTCCTGGTGGTCAACCTGGCGTTGGAGGACATCACCCCGGAGGAGATCGGGGACGATGAAATCCTCTTCGAAGAAGGTCTCGGTCTCGATTCCCTGGATGCCGTGGAGATCGTGGTTCTCATCCAACGGAACTACGGGTTGGAGATCATCGACGAAGAACAGGCGAGGGAGATCTTTCAGTCGATGAATACCCTCGCTGGGTGGGTACACGAGCACCTGACGGACTGAGCACCACGCCTGGAAGCGTTGGAATGGACGTCGCAATCACCGGAATAGGAGCCATCTCGGCGGCGGGAGCGGATCTCGCGGGGAACCTGCACACGTTCGAGCACGGGAAGCCGAGTGCCGGTGGGGTATCCGTGTTTCCGACCTCCCTGTCCTACCCGGTCTTCGAGGTGAGCGACATCCAGATGGAGGCGCGCGATCCCCACAATCGCACCCTCGGTCTTGCGCTGTGCGCGGTGGATGACGCCCTGCGCGACGCCCGATTGCCTTCGAAGCTGTCCCGGTACCGGGTCGGCGTGTGCCTGGGAACGACCGTCGCGAGCCAGTTGAACGAGCTCGCCTTCTACGGGAGCTATCGACGAAAAGAGCCGGTATCGATGCGCGCCGTCGACCGGTACCTGAAGGGGGACCTGGCCGAAGGCGTCGCGCGAGCCATCGGTGCGCGGGGACCCGCGCTCACCGTGGTGAACGCGTGTTCCTCCGGAGCCGACGCGATCGGCGTCGCGCTGTCGTGGCTCCGCAACCGGGTATGCGACATCGCCATCGCCGGTGGCGCCGACGAACTGAACCCGGTGCCTCTCTGCGGTTTCGGGGCCCTCGGGATCCTGTCCGACTCGGTCTGTGCTCCGTTCGACCGCAACAGGAAGGGCTTGAACCTCGGTGAAGGGGCGGGGCTCCTGATTCTGGAATCGGAAGTGGTGTCCCGGGAGAGGGGCGAGGAGCCCTTGCTCTACCTCCTGGGATACGGATCGTCTGCCGACGCGTACCATCTCACGGCGCCCCGTCCGGATGGCTCGGGGTTGGAGGCTTCCCTGCGATGGGCCATGGCGGAGGCGCGCATCGAACCCGATGACGTGTGCTTCATCAACGCTCACGGGACGGCGACGTCGGACAACGACAGAATCGAGGGAGCGGTCTTCAAGCGGGTCTTCGGCAAGGACGTCAAGTTCCTCTCCAGCAAGGGTTTCATCGGCCACACCCTCGGAGCCGCGGGAGGGGTGGAAGCGGCCTTTGCGGCGGCCGCACTTCGAGAAGGGTGGATCCCCCGCAGTGCCGGCTTCGTCCACGAGGATGAGGAGATCCTCCTCTGTCCGGTCAGCGAGAAGACTCCGCTCACGGGCAGGTTCGCCATATCGACCTCGCTGGCCTTCGGCGGGAACAACGCCGCGATCGTGATCTCCCGCGGTCCGAGGAACGGGAGCGGCGTCGAGCATCGGGGCGGCGCATGAACCTCGCCGGAATCGGAGTCGTCTTCGCCGGGGGTCGGGGGGTTGGAGCCTTCGAGGAGGCACTCCGGCAGGGATGGAAGCCTCCTCGTCGGAGGGAGGTCGCCGCCGCTTCGTCCCAAGGGACGATGCCGGTGTACTCCGTGGAAGAGGAGACCCTCAAGGACAAGGCGGTTCTGCGAAAGCTGCGCCGGGCCGACCGTTTCAGCAAGATGGCGGTGCTCGCGGCCTGCGACGCGGTGAAGGACAGCGGCATCGCGCTCGAGGAGGGCGGGACGAGCCTCGGCATCATCCTGGCCAGTGCCTTCGGGCCGCAGGTCACGGCGTTTCGGTTCCTGGACGAGATCGTCGACTACGGTGATTCCAACGTCTCCCCCACCTTGTTCTCTCATTCCGTCCACAACGCCGCTGCCTCCTATGTCGCATCGGCGCTGGGAAATCGCGGGCCCACGCTGACGGTCACGCAGTTCGGCCTCTCCTTCCATCAGGCGTTGGTCCTCGGCCGGGCATGGATCCAGGAGGGAAGGTGCGAGAACGTCCTGGTGGGAAGCGTCGAGGAGCTGGGAACGGTGATGGAGTTCATCTGCGGCCAGAAGCTTCGGATCGTGGAGGACGGAAGGATCAGACCGTTCGAGTGCTCTCCCACGCCCGGAGCGGTGCCCGGGGAGGGAAGCGTCTTCCTGCTCCTCTGCGGCGAGGGGGGGGCGAAGAAGTACTGTGGGATTCGCGGCGTCTCCTTCGATGCGGAACCCGCCGAGCCTTTTCCCGACCTCTGCGTTCTCGACGCCGACGGCATGTCCGAGGACGAGACCTGCTATCGGCAGAGCGCGGATGGCGACGTCGCGGTCGCTGGGTACTCGCCTCTCTTCGGCAGCATGATGACGGGCAGCGCCTTCCATTGTGCCGCGGCGGCGCTGATGCTGATGAATCAGACCCGGTACGGCTGCCCGGTCCAGGACAACCCGCACCGCATGAGACTGTGCACCTCGACTGAGCCCTGCGACCTGGAAGCGATCCACTGTGTCAAGTACAGCTGTACTCGGGGACGGGTCGTCATCGCTCTCGGAAGATGATCTCGACTCGAGAACGAGTCCCACCTGGCGGCGGCCGCAGTAGCGACCTGGCGAAAGACGCAGGCTAGGGAAGCGGCGGGCGCGGTGCCCCCGGCAGGCGCGGCCCACGCACCACGGGCAGTCCGGGTGCGTAGACCCGACCGGGCCCGTAGTAGCCCGGCACCGGGGCCGGCACCACCACGGTCCGCCCGCCCCCGCTGCTCACGTGAGGAAGCCCCCGAAGGCTCACGGCAACCACGGTCGGCTCACCCTCGCGGACCTCGAAGGGCTCGCTCTTCCCGTGGTAGCCGGAGGCGTTCACGCGGGCGATGTAGCTGCCGACTTCGATCTCTCCCTCCCAGCGGCCTTCGGTCAGTGGCACGTTCTGGGCCGGGGAGGTCTCTTCGCTGGAGACGAACTCCACCACGGCGGTGGTGGGCTCCACCGCGAAGACGACCGTTCCCACCGCCCGCTCCAGGACCACCTCGATGGTGCGGGTCTCGCCGCCCTCCACCTCCAGCTCGATCTCACGCGACGCGTAGCCCTCTCGCTCTACCTCGGCGCGGTGGGCTCCGGCCGGGAGCGTGGCGGTGAGGGAACCGGCCACGGGCTCGAGCTGGTGGCGCTCCTGGTCCTCGTGCAGCCACACGCTGGCGTCCTCTGGCTGTACGCGGAACACCACCTGGCCCTGGCGCTCCGAGCAGGCCAGAAGCGCCAGCACCGCCGCCAGAGCGACGCCCCGGGGGCCCCGGCGAGGATGGACGCCCGGCCCCGCCGGCGAATTCCGCCGCTCCGCCCGGGGGTGACGGTCTCGGATTCCCAGCCTTGCTTCTCCACCATGGCATGTCCTCCATCGGAGAGCATAGGTCCGCTCGCCCCGGCCGGCAGCTACTCTCGTCCAGCCAATTCCCGCTCGCCCCGGAGCCGGGTGAGCTCTTCGACCATCGAGTCCCGCACCCGCCGGGCGAGCTCGCGCACCGCGCGCCGCTGGGGTTCCTCTCCGTAGGGGGGCTGCAGGGGGTCGAGATAGCGGATCTGCACCGGGTTCTTTCCGCGCCTCTTCACGATCAGGCTTCCTGGCGGAAGCACGCGATGGAGGCCGTCGGTTACCACCGGCTGAATCGGCAGCCCGTACTCGACCGCCATTCGAAAGGCCCCATGATGAAACGGTCCGATCTCTCCCGTCCGGGCTCGGGTGCCCTCGGGATAGAAGAGGAGGGTTCCGCCGCGATCCAGAGCCTCCTGGACTCCCTGGCGCATGCGGTCGAGCGGAGCGGGCTCACCGCTGTCGGAGAGGAAGAACCGCCCGAGCTTCAGCACGGACCGGACGACCGGAACGCGGAACATGTACCCCCGCGCGGGCCCGCTGAGCCGAGGCTCGAGAGAGAGCATTACGATGGGATCGAGGAACGACTGGTGGTTGGACACCAGTACGCACGATCCACCGGCGAGCCTTCTGCTGCGGTCGACGTGGACCTGGATGAAGGGAAGTCGCTCGATGTAGGTGGTGAGCAGGAACTGGGTGCCATCGCCGAACCGGTCGCGGGCGCCCGGCCAGAAGCGGCCGAGCAGGAGTGCCAGGGGAATCCCCAGGAGCCCCCACAAGATGCTGCCCACGGCGAAGACGAAGTAGCCCCAGGCGGTGACGAGCAGCCGGATCAGCAGGTCGAGGAGGTCACGCATCGGCCGAGCGCTCCGAACGCCACTCGGACTGAAGCCGCACCGCGGCAGCGCGGACGTCGTCCGCGATCTTCTGGGGTTCCCGGGAACCGACGTCGGGAGCGCCGATACCATCGAGATCGAATTCGGACCAGCGGATGTCGATGTGGTGACCCGAGGTGAGCCAACGCCGCGACGAGATGGGGATCACGCGCTCGAGTCCCCGGTGGTGGATGGCAATGACCAGGGGACGAATCCCCCGCGCCTGGAGACCGCTGATCACCTGACCGACCCCCCCCCGCGCCGGGCGAATCTGGTCGGGGTCCCGGCTGCGTCCACCTTCGAAGAAGATCCAGATCTGCTCTCCCGCGGCAGCCAGCTCGATGGCGCGATCGACCGCGAGCGCCCGAGATCGCTTGCCCGATTCGCCAGTCCGCCGATCCACCAGCACGGTCTTCACCGTGGAGCTTCGCATGAAGAAGAAGACCACGGGATCGGCGACCGCGAGCAGGACCCGCACCGGTGTGGAGAGAGCTCGCTCCCGGCCGGATTCCATCTTGCCGCGCAGGGCCGAAGCTCCGCTGAAATTGACGAGATCGCCGATCGACCACCAGGTCTTGCGCGCTCCAAGGACGGCGATCCCCAGCGCGTAGGCCGTGACGAGGACCGGGAAGGCTCCCGGCGGCAGCATCGTCGGAGGCGTCAGCCACCAGAGGATCAGGAGGGCGGCGAGAGCCGAGAGCTCGGCAACCGCGCGGGGTCCCATCCTGAACAGCGCCATGGGAACCACCGGGTCATCGAACATCGAGAGATGGTTCGAGGCGAACAGCACCGGATCCCCCGTCTTGCGCGCCCTCTTCACCCGCCTGCAGAGCTCGGCGCGACCGTGGAACGTGGCGCGATTTGCTCGCGCATGGAGCCACCAGACGAAGATCGATATGAGTTTGGTGAGGGCCAGGTTGAGAAGGATGGAGACCAGGGCGTCCAGCGCCCACAAGACGCCGCGGACGATCCTGGCGCCGAGGCCAGCGGTTGATTCGGCGGCAAAGGGCGGGATCAGCTCTGCCGGGCGGCGTTCCAACGGACCATTCTCCCCAGCGCCGCATTGCCTCTCTGGGAGTCGACACCCAGGGCTGCGCAGAAGGCATCGAAGTCCTTGTCCCTTTCGAACTTGGCGTAGGCCTTCACCAGCCTGTCGGGGGGAGTCCGGAGGCCGGAGCCACGAGTCTTGGCAGTCGCGTCGTACGCCCTGCGAAACTGTCCCTTGGTGATCCCCCACTTCTTGAGCGCCTGCAAGACCCTCTCCGGGTTGAGGGTCTTCGGAAGCTGGTTCGGGTCTCGCTTCTTCTGGCTCTTTCGCGCCGTCATGTGTGGATCACCCCTCCCTTTTTCTCCGGGGAAAATCGTCCGATGCTTTTCCGTCGGAAATCCCGGGTCAAATAGCTGCGGGCGGGAGTAGTGTCAAGAATCGTCCGCGAGATCAGGTCTGGTCGAGGAAATCCAACGTCTCCAGCTTCTTCTTCAATAGCTGGAGAAATCGCGCGGCGGGAGCGCCATCGACGACCCGGTGGTCGAACGAGAGGGAGATCTTCATGATCGGGGCGGCTTCGATCTTGCCGGGCCGGACCACCGGTCTCTCCACGATGGTACCGACGCCCAGTATGGCGACCTCCGGAAGATTGACGATGGGAGTGAAGCAGTCGATATCGAACCCGCCCAGGCTCGAGATGGTGATGCTGCTCCCCGTGACGTCATCCACCTGCAGTCCGCCGGTCCGGGCCTTCTCGATGAGCGCCGTGCACTCCTCCGCGATCTGGCGGAGGCTCTTCTGGTCGGCGTGCTTGATGGATACCGTGATCAGACCTTCCTCGAGAGCGACGGCCAGCCCGATGTGGATGTCGCTGTGCCTGCGGATCACCTCATCCTCGAACGAGACGTTGAGAACGGGATCTTCCCGCATCGCCGAGGCGGTCGCCTTGACCAGGATCGCGTTGTAGGAGAGGTCCGCGTGGACCTCTCTCTCGAATGCTCCCCGGTTGCGGTCCCGATAGTCGACCGCGCGAGTCATGTCCACCTCGGCGAAGTGAACCACGCGGGCGACGGTGCGCGCGCTGCGGGCCATGTTGTCCGCGATCGACCTTCTCATTCTGCTGAGGGGAGCGATCTCGCCCGGCCGCCCTTCCTCGGGGCGGGTCTCGGGCTGCTCCGCGCCCGCTTCGACGGCCCGCATCACGTCCTCGCGTACGATGCGCCCGCCCGGCCCGCTTCCCTCGATCGTCGAAGGATCGATCCCATGGCTCTTGGCCAGCTTCTTCGCGGCCGGCGAGATGCGCACCTTCGCTTCGGCCCGCCTGCTTCCGGTCTCTTTGGCGGTCTCCGGAAGCGTCTGCTTCCGTTCCCACTGCTCGCGGGTCAACACCACCGCGCGCGATGCGGAAACGATCGCTTCCAGGCCCGGAATCTCCTCGTCGGCGGTGTCGGCGATGATTCCGACGATCGTGCCGCAGGGGACGATCTCCTCCTCCCGCACGATGATCTTTCTCACCACGCCCGAGGCGGGTGCCCCGATCTCCGTGGTCACCTTGTCCGATTCGATCTCGAGGAGGAGCTTCTCCGCTTCGACCCGGTCACCCGGGGCCGCGTGCCAGCAGACCACCAGCCCTTCCTTCATCACCAGGCCCAGCTTGGGCATGATTACCTTCGCGATCACGCTAGCCTCCCACCGCGCTGCGGATCGCTTCCTCGATCCTCTCTTCGCCGGGAATGATGGTCTTCTCGAGCTGCGGTGCGAAGGGGACCGGCACATCCCGCGCGGCGACCCGTTCGATCGGGGCGTCCAGATGGTCGAAGGCCCGCTTCGCGACGATCGCGGCCACCTCGGCCCCGAACCCGCCGGTGAGACATCCCTCCTCCGCGATCACCAGCCGCCCCGTCTTCTCCACCGACGCGACGATGGTGTCCGCATCGAGCGGGACGAGCGTGCGGGGGTCGATTACCTCGACGGAGATTCCCTCTTCGGCGAACCGCTCGGCCACGGCGAGCACCTTGTTGACCATCGCGGCGATCGCCACGACGGTGACGTCCGAGCCGGCTCGCTTGATGTCGGCGCTGCCGAAGGGGATCGTGAAATCGCCCCTGGGAACCGCGCCCGGATTGAAGTAGATCCCCTTGTGCTCGAAGAAGAGCACCGGGTTGTCCGATCGGATCGCCGTGCGGAGCAGACCCTTCGCGTCGCGCGGCGTGGAGGGCACGGCGATGGTGAGCCCCGGGACGTGCATCAGCAGAGCCTCCAGACTCTGCGAGTGCTGGGCCCCCGCCGAGAACCCGCTGCCCGTGTTGGTCCGGATCACCAACGGCAGCTTCACCTGGCCGCCCGTCATGAACCTGAGCTTCGCCATCTGGTTGATGATCGGGTCCATGCAGCAGGTGAGGAAGTCACCGAACTCGATCTCGGCCACGGGCTTGAGGCCGGTCATGGCCGCGCCGACGGCCGCGCCGGCGATGACGTTCTCGCTGATGGGAGTGTCGAGGATCCGGCTCTCGCCGAACTTGGCGAACAGACCTGCCGTCACGCCGAAGACTCCGATGGCCACGTCCTCTCCCAGGACGACGACGCTCTCGTCACGCTCCATCTCTTCCTGCAGGGCCTGCTGAATGGCCATCGCCATCGGGAGCTGGTCGGTCTCGTCGCTCTCGGGGGTCGATCCGTGGGGTGACTCCACCGCGTAGACGTTCTCCGAGGCCGCCCCGGGATCGGGGTCTTCACTGCTCTCGGCGAACTCGATCGCCTCGCGGACCTCGGCATCGACCCGCTCGTCGATGCCGTCGAGCTCCTCCTCGCCGGCGATCCCCTCCGCGACCAGTCTGGAGCGGAGCCTCCCGATCGGGCACTTCTCCTTCCACTCCTCGATCTCCGCTTCGGTCCTATAGCCGTAGACGTCGCCCTCCATGTGGCCGTGCCAGCGGTAGGTCTTGCATTCGATCAGGGTCGGCCCGCCGCCGGCTTTCGCCCTGGCGGCGGCTTCCTCGGTTGCGGCGCTGACGGCCAGCACGTCGTTGCCATCCACGATGACCCCGGGAACGCCGTACGCCTTGGCCTTCTCGGCGACGTCGGGAACCCTGGTGTGCTTCTGGTAGGGAGTGAATTGACCGTAGAGGTTGTTCTCGCACATGAAGATGACCGGCAGGTCCCAGAGTGCGGCCAGGTTCATGCTCTCGTGGAACATTCCCTCGGTCGTGGCGTCGTCGCCGAAGAAGCAGACGACCACCTGCCCGCTGTCCCGCACCTTGGAGCTCAGCCCGGCCCCCGCGGCGATCTGCGTGCCGGCGCCGACGATCCCATTGGCGCCGAGGATGCCGAGTCCGACGTCGACGATGTGCATCGAACCGCCGCGGCCCCGGCAGTACCCGGTCTCCTTTCCGTAGAGCTCGGCCATCATCCTGCGGAGGTCGCCGCCCTTGGCGATCAGGTGACCGTGTCCCCGGTGCGTGCTGGTGATGTAGTCGTCCGGTTCGAGGCTGGCACAGGCGCCGACCGGCACCGCCTCCTGGCCGATGCACAGATGAACGAAGCCCGGGATCCTGCCCGCGGCGAATTGCTTCGAGACCTGTTCCTCGAACTTCCGGATCCGCTGCATCGCCTGGTACAGGCCGAGATGCGCTTGCTTCGACGAAGTCATCCAGATTCCTCCCTCAGCTCGTTTCCCAGCGCGGCGCACAAGATACGAGAAACGACCGCTTCCCGGCGCGGATCGAGAATAACCGAACTTGGACAATAGTACCAGAATTCTGGTACTATAGTTTCCATGGCGATTGCTCGCCCGGAATCCAGAGAAGCGCCCCGGCGGCGGGCGGCGAGTCGGCGGACCCTCGTCCTGGAGGCCACCCTCCGCCTCATCGCTGACGGGGGCGTCGATTCCGTCACCCACCGGCGCGTGGCCAAGGCAGCGGGGGTCTCGCTCAGCGCCACGACCTACTACTTCGACTCCCGCGAGCACCTCCTGCGGGAGGCCTTTCGTCACTGCATCGAGCTCGCCAAGGCCCAGCAGTCGCGACTGGCGGCGGCATTCCGGGAGCGGGGAGGCGACCGCATCCTCGATTTCCTCGTCGCCCTCACCGAGGCGGAGGTCGCCGCCCCCGACCTGATGCTCGCCGAGTACGAGCTCACGCTCTTCGCCGCCCGGGATCCGGAGATCGCGGAAGCGCTACGCGAGTGGGACGAGTGGATGGTGGCCCAGCTCGGCCAGGGCCTCGAATCGCTCGGCGCCACTCGTCCCTTCGAGGGCGCCCGGACCCTGCTGCACCTGATCCGTGGCTATGAGCTTCACCGACTCACTCACCGGGAGCCCGATGCGGGCGATCTCCGTCGGCGGTTGGAGGCCGTCGTTTCGGCGATCCTCGAGGCGGAACCGGTCGCGGACAGCGAGCCGTGAGAAGCGTCGTCGGAGCGGGCCGGGGGAGATTCCCGCGGGTCCCGCGCGGTTGATCCGAGAGACGCTTTTCGCTTTGCTCTCTCGCTCCGAAGGCCATCTCGCGCCGGACTTGGCCGCGACCGAATCGATCCGGCGCTTCATTTCGACTGGAGGAGTCGTGGACGAGATCCGACTGACGTCACTCGTTCCCGCCGGCGGCTGAGCCCGCAAGCTGGGAGCGCGGGACCTGGTCCAGGTCCTTTCGGAGATCGCACCCTTCCAACATCCCTGGGTCACCGCCGAGGTCGGGCCCGTGGAGGATGCGGCCCTCTTGCGCCCCGAGAACGGCTCCCCTCTGGTGTTCACCGTCGATTTCATCACCCCCATCGTCGACCACCCGGAGACCTTCGGTGCGATCGCCGCCGCCAACGCGCTCTCCGACGTGTACGCGATGGGTGGCGAGCCGCAGGTGGCCCTGGCGGTTTGCGGCTTCCCGACCGACCGGGTGCCGATCGAGATCCTGGCGCGGATCCTGCGAGGTGGGCGGGACAAGGCCGCCGAGGCCGGCTGCGCGGTCGTCGGCGGGCACACGGTGCAGGATCCCGAGCTCAAGTACGGCCTCTGCGTGATCGGGGTCCTGCCGGATCCGGACGCGCTGTCCCAGAACCGCGCCCGCGCCGGGGACCGCTTGGTCCTCACCAAGCCCCTCGGGTTCGGGATCGCGGCCCAGGCCATCAAGAAGCGCCGCCTCTCGGAAGCGCAGCTGGAGCAGGCGGTGGCGATCATGACGACGCTCAACAGGGCGGCCAAGGACGCGGCGCTGGCTTCCGGCGCCCACGCGGCGACCGACGTGACGGGCTTCGGATTCCTCGGTCACCTGCACCACCTCGCCAGCGCATCGGGACTCGCGGCGCGGGTCTTCGCGGACGCGGTTCCCATCCTCGACTTCGTCTCGGAGCTCGCCGCAGAGGGAATGGTTCCTGGCGGCAGCAAGGACAACCTGGCGTACGTCCAGCCCCACACGAGCTTCGATTCCTCCCTGTCGGAGGTCGAGCGCCTGATCCTCGCCGATGCTCAGACCTCGGGGGGGCTGCTGATCGCTGTGCCTCCCGAAGCGGAGGCGTCGCTCTTGCGGGAGCTCTCGGAGCGCGGGGTGTCTGCCCGCGCCCTGGTGGGCGAGATGCAGGCCGGAGAGCCCGGCAGCATCGCGGTGCTACGCGGCGAGCCGCGTCTTGCGGGCTAGCGAACTGCCTCGACCAGTCCGCCGCTCCGCGCCGGCAGTCGCCGGCGTTCGGTGTGCTTCCGTCGGTGCCTGGCCCCACTTCGCTTCCGCGCTACCGCCAGGCCCGACGCGGTGAGCGCCTCGCGGACCAGATCTCGAACGTTTCTCTCCCAGACGAAGGAGACGTGACCGCCGCGGTACCACTCGAGGCGCGGGCGATCCCAGTGATTCCAGAGGTCCAGGGCGTGGTCCGGTGGCGCGAGACGGTCCGCGATGCCCGCGTAGAGGTAGCGTTTCGGGAGGGGCACGCGCGGCGTGTGTTCCAGGGGGGAGATCACACGCAGCAGCTGCTCGATCCGGTCGAAGCGGATTCCCATCGCCTTGAAGAAGCGCAGCAGGACTTCCGGCGTGTGGCTGCGGAAGAGGCGAAGGAAATCCACCGCGGGAATTCCCGCGATCACGCAGTCGAGATCGTCCTCCAGTGATGCCAGCAGCGCGGCGGTGTACCCGCCCAGGGAAACGCCCTGAACCGCGACCCGCGCTGCGCCCTCGACGCGCAGCCATCCGATCAGTCGTCGGATGTCCCAGACGGCCTGGGTCTGGGCGTGGATGGTGTCGAGGAAGTCGCCCGACAGGTAGCCGTCGCCGCCCCGTCGGCCCACGCGGCGGGGGCCGTGGAGCGGCATCACGGGGATCGCGACGTTGAGTCCGAGATCGCGGTAGAGCCAGCGCGCGTGGAAGCCGGTGAAATCGACGGCCGGGTGTCCCATCCGGTAGCCGGGGACGCAGACGATCCAGGGACGGCTGGGTCCGGGGTGCCGCATCGTCCAGGCGTGGGCGGTCCGATTCGCCGCGTACTCGAGGAAGCGCTTGCGGCCGGGTTCCTCCGGGTGGGGCTGGTAGCCGCTCTCGAAGCGCAGGTGCTGGTAGGGCCCGAACGGAGAACGACGCTCGTCGATCGCGATCTTCTCCGCCGCCGGGGGACGCCGGTGGAACTTCGCCGGCGTCCGGAGCCAGCCCTTTCGCTCGTACAGGCGCTCGGCCGTCCCGATCTCGCGGACCACACGCCGGCGCTCGCGAAGGGAGAAGAAGGAGGCGGAGACGATTTCGGTGGCAAAGAAGATCTCGTCGAGGGCCGCCTTCGAGGCCAGGCGCAGATCCCAGCGGGGTGACGGCTCGTCGGGGTGCCTGTCGCCATCCCGCCGCCTCGCCAGATGCATGCCCAGCACCAGCGGCGTGGCGCTGGTGCGGACCGCCACCGCGAGCCCCTGACCGATGGTTCGGCCGACCCGACAGATCACAGCGCCACTCCCTGCCGCAGGCAGTGTCCCGACATCGTCCATCCCGGGGGGCGACTGAGCTCGATCGGTATGCTGGAGCGGATTCGGCCTCCGCGCAAGCGCCGGGAGTTCTCGTGGCGCCCGTCGCAGCGGGCTTCCCGCCGGAACGTCCCCCCGGAGGGAGAGGTGTGGGGATCATCCGGCTGCGGGAGGTCCCGGAGAGGGAGATTCGGCCGCCCGCTCCTCGTCAGCCGATCTGATCGACGTCAGTTTCGTCCTGTTGTACACAGGACCGTCAGCGCTCGAGAGCGAGGTGGAAGGAGGTCGGGTGGTGGCGACCATCAACGGAGTCCTCGGTCCCATAGAGACGCGGGATCTCGGCTTCACCCTGATGCACGAGCACATCCTCGTCGCGAGCTGGGCGATGCGCCGCGGATTCCCGGGTTACGTCGACAGGGAAGCGTTGATCCGCGACGCGATCCGGGAGGTGGGCTCCGCGAAGGAGTGCGGCGTGCGCACCATGCTCGACCTCACCGCCATCAACCTGGGTCGGGACATCCGCGTCATCCGCGAGGTGAGCGAGAAGACCGGGATGCATCTGATCGCCGCCACTGGCTTCTACTGGACCGAGGAGCCATGGATGGACCTCTGGGACGCGGCGGCACTCGCCGAGTACTTGGTCCGGGACATCCGCGAAGGGATCGAGGGAACCGATTCCAAGGCCGGAGTTCTCAAGTGCGCCACGGACCGGCTCGGCGTCACGCCTTTCAACGCGAAGCTGCTCGAGGCGACGGCCCGCGCCCACCGCCAAACCGGCGTTCCGATCTCCACCCATACCGCGGTCTCCAACGGGAGCGGGCTCACCCAGCAGGACGTCTTCGAGGAGCACGGCGTGGATCTGCGTCGCGTGGTGATCGGACACTGCGGCGACAGCACGGACCTCTCCTACCTGGAGTCGATCTTGAAGCGCGGCAGCACCATCGGGATGGACCGAAACGGCATCGACCTGATCCTGCCCACCAAGGAGCGCGTGGCCACCATCGCCGAGCTGTGTCGTCGCGGCTGGGCGGATCAGATGGTGCTCTCTCACGACGCTTCGTGCTTCATCGACTGGTTTCCGAAGCAGCTGGTCGAGCAGGCGGCGCCGGACTGGAACTACCGGCACGTGTGTGACGCGGTGATCCCCGCCCTGCGGGGGAGCGGCGTCAGCGAGGAGCAGATCCGCGCCATGACCGTCGGCAACCCCCGGCAAATCTTCGAGCAGCAGGGCGCCTACTAGGTGTGAGGGGATGATGGAGAGAAGACCGGAAGCCGGTGCAAGGAGTCGCGGACGCGCAGTGACGCTGCTCTGGGTGGGCGCGGTGGCGGGCCTGGTGCTGGCGGCTCGCGGCCTGGTGGCGAACGACGTCCGAGAGGGGGACGCGCTGCCGGAGAGAGTGATCGCGCGAGTCAACGGCTCCGAGATCCTGACCGACGACTACATGCGACTGGTCGCTGGCCTGGAGCGGGATACCCGGGAGGCTGCGGACGAGAAGTCCCGGCGCCATGTTCTCGATCGGATGATCGACGAGGAGGTGCTCGTCCAACGGGGCCTCGAGCTAGGACTGGCGGAGAGCGATCGCAGGATTCGCGCCAACATCACCGCGGCGATGATTCGCTCGATCCTGGTGGAGATCGAGGATCAAGAGCCCTCGCTTTCGGAGCTCGGCGAGTTCTACCGAGAGCACCGGGACTTCTTCACCCAGCCGGGGCGAATGCGGGTTCACCAGCTCTTCTTCCGCGTTCCCAACCCGTCGGAGGAGGCGGCGGTCGCCGAGCGGGCTCGGGAGGTCAGGGACCGCATCGAGCCGGGACAGGCGTTGGTCGAGCTGCGCAGCGACCACGGTGACCCGGAGGTGTCGCCGCTTCCGGACGTCCTCCTCCCTGCCGCGAAGCTCCGGGAGTACCTCGGACCCACCGCACTCAGGGCCGCACTCGAGCTCGAGGTGGGAGAGGTGAGCGGACCGATCCGCTCGGGGACGGGATACCATCTTCTTCAGCTCGTGGATCGCGAACTGGCGAGAATCGCCCCTCTCGTCGAGATCGAAGCCCAGGTGCGAAGCGAGTGGCGGCGGCGCGCCGGGGACCGCGCGCTTCGCGAATACCTCGACCGGCTTCGCGACGAGGCGGAGATCGTCGTCGCTCCGAAGCTCCCGTGAGCGGAGATCCGGAGAGGGAAGGGACCTCCGAGGCGCAGTGGTCAGCGCGGACTGGTCGATGAATCGACCGCGGGGTTCCAGCCCAGGGCCTCCACCATCGCGTGGTAGATGAAGTGCTGCTCCTGGACGCCGTCGAAGAGCGCGGCCCCCGGCCCCCCTGCGTGGATGGTGACGTCCTCGCCGGAGTGTGTGTCGAACTGGCGGGGGATGGTCGCCTCCTGGAGGTATCCGGGATCGGTGGTATCGACGTTCGTGAGGTCCGGCCGACCCCCGGTGACGCCCTGGAACTCGAGGGGCAGGTGCGGGTGCTGCTTGGGTCCCTCCGCCTGGGAATCCGACGCGCCCGCGTAGCCGGGACCGATCTGGTAGCCGAGCGTCGTGTACGGGACGCCCAGCAGATCCACCGTCGGCGCGTTTGCCGGCTTCCCCTGCGGATCGTTCTCGATCACCTTCCCGAGGATGTCGTTTCCCCGGGTCGCGTAGCCGGCGATGGTGAAGGGATGGCTGTGGTCGGCGGTGACGACGATCAGGGTCTCCTCCGAGCGGGTCTTCTCGAGGGCGACGCGGACCGCGTGGGAGAACTCGATGGTATCGGTGAGGGCTCGCAGTGCGTTTCCGACGTGGTGCCCGTGGTCGATGCGGCCGCCCTCCACCATGAGGAAGAATCCCTGCGGATTGCGTGACAGGATTTCGATGGCCTTTGCCGTCATCTCCGACAGCGAAGGCTCGCCGCCCAGGTCGTCGCGGCGGTCGATCTCGAACTCCATGTGGGAGGCATCGAAGAGGCCTAGCAGGTGATCCGTCTTCGCCGCGTCCACGGCCTCGAACTGCTCCCGGTTCCAGACGAACACCGACCCCGGAGCTCGCGCCCGCCACTCCGCCGTCAGGTCGCGTTCGTCCCAACGCACTCCCGAAAGCGAAGGCTCCTCGGGGTCCCGGCCGTTGGCCGGGAGGAAATGGGAGCGTCCCCCTCCCAGTGCCACCTCGATTCCGTCGCCGTTCGGAAACTCGATCAGCTGTCGCGCGATGTCCGGGAAGTCGTCCTTTCGCGCCGCGTGGGAGAGCAGAGTGTCGTCCTCCCAGTCCCGGTGCGGCGAGTGAGCGTAGAGGGCGGCCGGCGTCGCGTGCGTCAGTCTCGTGGTGGTCACGATGCCCGTCGAGAGTCCCCGGTCCTCGGCCTGCTCCAGGATGGTGGCGATGCGGCTCTCGGCGACGCTCTCGTGGTCCCCGACCCGGACCGAATCGCGGACGCCGAGCACCCCGGCCTTGGTCTTCACTCCGGAAACCATGGCGGTCATGGCTCCGGCAGAATCGGCGACCTGCTGATTGGTGTTGTAGGTCTTGGAGAGCGCCAAGTGGGGGAGCGCCTCGAAGCTGAGCTGGTTCTCCTCACCGCTCTCGCCGCGAAGCTGCCCCGCGAGAATCCGGGCCGCGGTGATCGTGGAGATCCCCATCCCGTCCCCCACGAACAGGATCACGTTCTTTGCGGTTCCCGCCTCCCCTGTTCTCTCCCGCGCGCGCTCCACGGCGGCGCGTCCGGAGGCAAACCAGGGGTCCTCCGCGTCGCTCTCGGCCAGCGCCGGTGACGCCAGCACGAGCAGAGCCAGAGCGGTACGAAGAATGCGCATCTGCCACGATCCTCCCCATGCGATCTGGATCCTAGCGAGACTCAAGGGGCGAGCACGCGCCGGATGGCGTGGCGGATGCGCTCGGCGCTCGCGCCACGGACCCTCTCCTTGGTCTCGCTGAAGGCGCGTCGCGGGAGCTCGGCGAGCCGCGAGGCGTCGGCCATCGCTTCCTCGGCGAGCCGCTCGGCGGGGACGATTCGATCCAGGTAGCCGGCATCCACCGCCCCCTCCGGCCCGTAGATCTCCGCCTGGGCCACGGATCGGTCGAAGTGGCGTCGCGAGAGTCGATCCCGGGCGATCTCCACCGCGAAGCGCGGCAGGGTCATACGGATCGAGACCTCGTTGAGTCCGATCTTGAAGTTCCCCGCGGTGCCGACGCGGAGATCGGCTCCCAGCAGCAGTACGGCCCCCATCGCCAGGGCGTGGCCGCTACAGGCCATCACGATCGGGAGGGGGGACTCGTAGAGGCGCAGCAGCAGCTCGGCTCCTCCCGAGACGAGGCTCTGTACCGCATCCGGGCCCGCTTTCATGGTGGAGAGGTCGAAGCCCGCCGAGAAGCGGCCCGGCCTGCCCAGCAGCAGTACTGCCCCGGCCTCCTGCTCGGCCCGGTCCAGCGCGGCGTTCAGTCTGTCGATCGCCAGATGAGAGATCGCGTTCGCCTTGCCGTCGTCGAAGCGCAGCGCGGCGACCTTCCCCTCCAGCCGGTAGCTGATCGGATTCTCGCTCATGGCGGGAAACTACGGGATCGCCGTCTCCCACGCAGGGCGGCCCTTCGCCGACGCCTATCGCTATACCCGCAGCACCTGGAGGCGCTCCTCGGTGAAGGCGAGGAGCGACCGCTCGCTCTCGGGGGATTGCCCGGTGAAGCGAACTCCCATCCCGACGGGAAGATTCCCCCGCCCCAGGTTTCCGGGGACGTTGGTCATCACCACCTTTCCCGAGAGGCGCAGCTCGCCGGAGGGGAGCGGCAACGAGAAGTGGATCAGCGCCCGCGGGAGGGAGGGACGGGGGGTTGCCAGGTACACCCCCTGGGCGGAGACGCAGTAGACCTTGGCGTGCTTCTCCCGCCCGCCGGTCCGCACGCGAACCGGCCAGTTGAGGGGAACCCGCGCCGCGTGGCGCGCGCTTGGCGGTGGCGAGGCTTCCGCGATGACGCGGTTGATCTGGAACTGCAGGGTGTGATCGTCGAAGGGCTCCCACAGGGCGAACTCGAGCCCCGCGCGGCGGAGCAGGCTGCGCTCGTGGGCGTCGGGGCGGGTCCCGGTCACGATCAGGGGTAGCACCTGTTTGCCCGCGGAGGCGCGAAGGGCCGCCAAGGTCCGATCCAGGTCGGGAGTCGGCAGATCGGGCGGAACCAGCGCGGCGGCCACGGCGAATCGAGGATCGGAGAGGGCCGCCTGGCCCTGCTCCACCGTCTTGGTGCGCAGCGACCGGTAGTCGAATTCTCGAAGGCGCGAAGAGAGCTCCTCCATGCGGTTGGCTCCCGCATCGATCAGCAGCAGAGTCCGGTGTCTGGCCACTTGCTCTTCCTCACCCAAGAAAAGGCTGCTCGGTCTATCGGCGGGCCGGGGAGGTTCAGTTAGTGACGCATCTCGCATTCGGCGCCGCGGCGGTCCGCCATGCGAGGAAACGCTTTTCGGCTTCACTGCGGGGGAGTGCCGGGGGAGTTGCGCGCAGATGTCGGTACTGGGCGATGCCGCTGCGGAGGCCGGAATTTGCTTTGGCGGAGGGGATTGACGGCCGATAAGGCCGTGGGCTAAACCACCCGAAGGATCGGAATCCCCTCCGGAGGGACCTCCCCCTTGACCATCTCGGCCACCCGGCTCCAGGCCTTTCGCGCTGCCATCCAGGAAGCCGCGTCCGCGACGGCCCGCGATCTCCACCGATCCGGCGCCTTCCCTTGGGATCTGCGCGTCTCCCGCGCGGCGCAGTGCCACCTCGGCGAGTTCCCCGCGAAGGCCGTCTTCTGCGACGAGGAGATGATGGCCTCGGTGCTCGTCAGTCACCGCGGCAGGATCCTCGGGACCTCGGTGATCTCCCTCGAGCCCCGCCACGCGCTCGAGCTGATCCGTTCGGTCGAGATCGAAGGCGATCCCCTCGACGTCTTCCGGTCGACGGGGGCGAGGCTGGTCCAGGGAATCCTGGAGCGACTGGGTGCGGGGGGAGGGCCGCCCCTCGAGTGCGGAGTCCCGGGCCTCGAGGAGGACTCCCTGGTGGCGACGGTTCTGGGGACACACGCTCCGCGGGACACCATGGTGGTCTCGCTCGAGATCGACTTCGTCTCGGCCCGGCGAACCTTTCCCGCCTACCTGTATCTGCTGCTCGACTCCAAGATCCTCGAGTCCACCCTCGGGAGCCTCTGAGGAGCGCCGCAGTAGTAGCGATCCGGTAAGAAATGCTGGCTTCGAACCCGAGCCCTTTCTCCCCCTCTCGCTGCGCTCCTTCGCGGGCCCGGTAGTGGCCATGGGCCCGCCAGCCTCCGGCCGTGCGGTTGGCCACGTGTTGGAGCTTCACGGCGCTCCGTTGCTGACGGGCACTCGGACCGTACCCCGGCTTCTGCAGCGCTCGCCCGGTGGAGCGCGAACGCCGTTCGTATCGTCGAGCCCGCGCCGAGACCTTGCGCAGGAGAAGGCCGCGTCCCTCGCTTCGCTCGGCGCGAATGCGCCCGGGGCGAATACGCCGCGAGCGCTCGGAAGGTTCCTCGTTGTCGCGCCTCATGCGCGACGGTGACTCGTGAGTTTTCTCGCTTCGAGCGCGAAACGTCCGACCATGGTGAGCAACGTAGCTGCGCACGAGGCCCACCGGAATCCGGGACTC
>CAZTOU010000022.1:53592-70049 GCA_964615365.1 uncultured Spirochaetales bacterium | reverse complement strand
ACGCGCGGGGACGTTCCTTGCGTTCTTGCGTTTCGGGATCCCGAAACGAAAGAACGAAAGGAACGTCCCCGAATGGGCTACCCGCGGCGGGCGAGCTCGATGGCGTCGTGGGCGCTTCCGTGGCACGCCTGCAGGAGCTGCTTGGCGCGCTCCCGGCCCACCTCGCCGAGGGACATCACGATCCGCAGGGCCCGGCGTTCTAGCTTTCGCGAAGCGGGGTGGAGGTTGGTCATCAGGTTGCCCTCCACCCGGCCGAGCCGGACCATGACCGCGGTCGAGAGCAGGTGGAGCACCATCTTCTGGGCGAGACCGCCCTTCATCCGCGTCGAGCCAGCGATGACTTCGGGACCCACCACCGGGGCGATGGCGATCTCCGCAGCCGCGGCGAGCGGCGAGTCGGGGTCGCAGGTGACGGCGATCCGCCGGGCTCCGGCGGACTCCGCCTCCGCCAGGGCTCCGATCGCAAAGGGGGTGTGTCCGGACGCGGACAGCGCGACGACGGCATCGCCGGGCATCAGATCTCGTTCCCTGAGTGCGGTGCGAGCGTCCGCCGCGACGTCCTCGGCGCCCTCGACGGCCCGCACCAGGGCAGCGGGTCCGCCCGCCATGATGCCCACCACCCGCTCCGGGGGATAGCCGTAGGTGGGCGGGATCTCTGCGGCGTCGAGCACCCCGATGCGGCCACTCGTCCCGGCACCCACGTTGAACCAGCACCCGCCGCCCTTGAGGGTCAGGACGAGGACCTCCACGGCGCGCTCCACGTCCGGGAGAACGCGACCCACGGCCTCCACGGCACGGTGGTCCTGGGAGTGAATGGCGTCGAGGATCTCTCGGACGCTGCGCCGATCCAGGTCCCGCGTGGACTCCAGGATCGCCTCTGTGAGCAGTTCATCGGCCACTGCGGATCCTCTTCGGCAGGACCGCCCGGGGAGCTGAACGGGGCGAGGGGCGCTGCCACTACCCTAGAATGGCGGCGTGCCGTTCAGCGTGTCGCAGAAGACCCTCGATCGTCTGGAGTGGCCCGAGGTCGTGGAACGGCTGCGGCGGCACGCCCGCACGCCCCGGGGACGGATCCGCTGCGAGGCCGACGACTCGCTCTTCGAGGAGGGACTGGCGGAGGCCCGCGCGCGCCTGGCCGAGACCAGCGAGGCGCGGGCGATCCTGGACGCCGGCCAGATCCCTCCGCTCAGCGGGGTGCTCGACCAGACCCGGGTGCTGGGTCGGCTGCGCAAGGGGGGGGTGCTCACAGGCGAAGAGCTGCTGGGTCTGGGCGCGACGCTAGCCGCGATCCACCAGACCGCGCGCTTCCTGCTCTCCCGCGCCGAGGAGGCGCCGCTGCTCGCCGAGTGGGCCCACCACCTGCAGGATCATTCCGATCTGGAGGCGGAGATCGACACGACACTCGAAGCGGACGGCGAGGTGCGGGACTCGGCATCTCGCGAGCTGGCCCTTGCGCGGCGGGAGTCGCGACAGCTCGCCGGCGACGTGCAGCGCCGCATCGCCAGCTTTCTGCAGGACCCGGAGATCGTCGAAGCGCTCTCGGATTCCTACTTCACGATTCGCAATGACCGCTACGTGCTGCCGGTCCGCGCCGATGCCAGGGGACGGGTCTCCGGCATCGTGCACGACGCCTCCTCCACGGGGACCACCCTCTTCGTGGAGCCGCAGGCGGTCGTCGATCTCAACAATCGGCTCAAGCAGGCGGAGCTCACCATCGAGCGCGAGACGCGGCGGGTGTTGCGCGCGCTTTCGAAGCGCGCGGCAGAGGCTCTGCCGGCGATCGAATCGAACCTCGAGGTGCTCGAGACCATCGATCTCGCCTTCGCCCGGGGCGAGCTGTCCCGGGAGATGGAGGCGGTGGAGCCCGCGCTCCAGGCAGACGGCGTGTTTCGGCTGCACCAGCTGCGGCATCCCCTCCTCCCTATCGCAATGGCGGTGCCCAACGACCTGCACCTGGGCGAGGGCTTCACGGTGCTGGTGCTCTCGGGTCCCAACGCGGGCGGCAAGACCGTGACGATGAAGGCGCTGGCCCTCGCTGCGCTCTTCGCGCGGGCCGGCCTCCACGTCCCCGCCGCCCCCGGTGCGAAGATGGATGCGGTGGAGTCGATCCTCGCCGATATCGGGGACGAGCAGGACATCCGAGAGAGCCTCTCGACCTTCTCCGCCCACATGGCGAACCTCTCCGCCATCGTCGAGTCGGCCGACGCGCGGACCCTGGCAGCGCTCGACGAGGTGGGCGTGGGAACCGATCCCGCCGAGGGCGCCGCCCTGGCCCAGGCGGTGCTGGAGGCACTGGCCGAAGCGGGGGTGCGGGTCGTGGCGACCACCCACTACAACCTGTTGAAGGAGATGGCGGCGGTCGACTCCCGCTTCGCCAACGCCAGCGTGGAGTTCGATCCGGAGACGCTGGTGCCGACCTATCGCCTGTCCATGGGGGCTCCGGGCGCCTCCTCCGCCACGGCGGTTGCCGCGCGGATGGGTATGCGAGGCGACGTCCTGGAACGAGCCAACGCGCTGCTGGAGCGCGAAGACCGCCAGCTGGATCGCATGCTCGCGGAGCTCGCCGCGAGCCGGCTGACCCTCGAACGCGAGCGGAGTGAGGCGGCGCGCCTGCGGGAGGAGAGTGAGGCGACGCGAGACCAGTACCGGGGCAAGCTCGAGCGCCTCCAGGCCCGCCGGGACAAGCTCTTCGACGAGATGCGGCAAGACCTGGAGCGGGGCTTTCGAGACGCCCACGCGCAGGTGACCGCGGTGATTCGCGACCTACAGCGGGGAGGCCGTGCCCAGGACGCGGCCCACGCTCGCGAGCGCTTGATTGCCCTGGAGGAGAAGACCCGCGCGGCGGAAGCCGAGCTGCGCGACGACCAGGAGAGACCTGAGCCGGCTGCTCGGGTCGACTGGACGCGAATCCAGCCCGGCGATCCGGTGGGCGTGCCCGGAGGCCGGCGGGGCACGCTCCGCTCACTGCCGGATCGCCGCGGGCGGGTCAGTGTCCAGATCGGCAACGCCAAGCTCGAGCTCCCGGCGGACCTGATCGCAGCAGCGTCGATCGAGGTGAGTCGGAAACGCCAGCCGCGCGTGGCGGTGCAGACCGTTCCCCGCGAGGCGGCGGGGGGCACTACGCGCTGCGATCTCCGCGGTCTGCGGGTCGACGAGGCGTTGGATCGAACCGCCTCGGCCCTGGACGACGCCGCGACCTCGGGTGCCAACCGGCTGGTGATCGTGCACGGCCTCGGAACCGGCGCCCTGCGCAAGGCGATCCACCGCTACCTGCGCGAATCCCCCTACGTCTCCCGATTCGAGGCAGCGGACCCGAGAGAGGGGGGCGACGGGGTAACCGTCGCGCTACTGGAGAACTAGGCAAGCGCGGCGAAGGGGAGCCGGGCGTGGCGGGGCCTGCCACGCCCGGCTCTAACCTCATCTGCCGGTCGCCCAGGGCCGCGCTGCCGCGGCTAGGTAACCCCGAAATCAGAGAGTAATTGGTCTGCGGCGTGGAGGCCGGAGGTGACCGCGCCTTCGAGACTCGGGGCCACCAGCCAGTCCCCGGCGAAGTAGAGCCGCCGCCCCCCGGCGCGGAGGTCTCGCTGAACCCTCGAAAAACGCGCGATCTCCCGGTAGCGACCCACGTCGAAGCGCGGGAAGGCCCGGCGGTGGCGCCATACCCTCGCAAAGGAGACCGCCGAGCTGGCTCCGGGATGGAGTCGCTGGAGAAGGCCGACGAGGTCCTTCTCGACGACCCCGTCCGGTGCCTCCAGGTGCGCGCGGCTCCACGGGTCGGTCGCGGTCAGGAGAGCGAGCTCCTTGCCCTCGGGCGCGGGCGACCCCGCGCCTCCGGGCTCGACGGCGATCGTCGCCACCGGCCAGCCCTCGGTAGCGGGAACGCGAATCCGCGTAGCGCATCCCACCACGATTCGCTCCAGCGCCACTGCCGCGACGATCGCCGCGGCGTAGCGCACCTGCGCCAGGCACTCTCGCTCGACGCTCCGCAGCAGCGGATCCGCGATCTCTCCGGCGACCGGCGCCGGCGTGGCCAGGACGACCGCGTCGGCTTCGAGGCTCCGCTCCCGATCCGACTCCGCGACGTGGACGGTGAGACGTTCCCCGGCCGGCTCCAGCGCCCGGACGTCGACTCGAAGCCGCGGCTCGTGCTCTGCCGCCAGCGCCTGGGAGAGATCCGCGAGACCTGAGCGCAGCGTCCCCACCGGTGCGTATCGGCGTGTGCGGTAGTGAAGAAGGAAGAGGACGCGGCTCGTCGTGTCCGGATCGCAGAGAGAGGGGTCGGCGGAAAAGGGGGCGACCCAGCCCTCGAGGACACTGCGGCCGAAGTAGAGCCGGGTGAAGTCCGAGATGCTGCGATCATCGAGGCGTACGGCGCGCTCGGGACGTCGCGGGTCGAGAATTCCGCCGAAGCGGCGCAGGATCCGGGGCAGGCGCCAGAGGCGAAGAGCCTGGTGGAAGTGGACTCCCGGAAGACGCGCCACGCCGAGCACGCCGGCGGGATCGATGGGGTGGTCCTCTCCTCCGCTCACCTGGGCGAGGCGGTGGGGCCGGATCGGAAGGAACTGCTCGCGGAGATCCGCATCGGCGATCAACCCCAGCAGATTTCGGTCGGTGGCGCACACCTGGTGGGCGCCGGAATCGATCCGGAAGCCCTCCCGTCGCTCGCTGGTCACCCGGCCTCCCACGCGATCGGAGCGCTCCAGGACCGTCACCCGGCATCCCCGCTCGCGAAGGCGCTCGGCGGCGGCCAGTCCGGCCATTCCGGCGCCGATCACGATGATGTCCGGGTTCGCCTGCATCTCTCACCGGGCCGTTCGGGGGGTGGCTGGCCGGGCAGGATATAGCAGGAACCATGAACCCTGGCTCTGGCCAGCGCGTAGTAAGGGCGAAGCGGATGCGAGACGGGCCCATCGGGTGCGGTACCGTGCGCCGCAGTGAGTACGGATGAAGAGCTGATGGTGCGGCTGCAGTCGGGAGACGAAGGGGCGTTGGCCACGCTGATGGACCGGTACAAGGGCCCCCTCTACGGCTTCCTGAACCGGAGGGTGGGGGATGCCGCGGCGGACGACCTGTTCCAGGAGTCCTGGCTGCGCGTGGTACGCGCCCGCGACCGCTTCGACCCGCGCCGTCGCTTCTCCACCTGGATCTTTCAGATCGCCAACAACCTCTGCCGGGATCGCGGGCGCCGCCGGGCCGTGGAGGTCCGCCACCTGGAGAGCCTGGCACAGGGCCGCGACGGCGGGTCGGAGGGGGCCGCGGTGCCTTCCGTGGAGCTCCGCCTCGACATGCGCCAGCGCCTCGACGCGCTTCCCGAACGGCTGCGAGAGGTCCTGGTGCTGCGCTACTACCAGCAGCTCCCGGAGCGGGACATCGCCGAGATCCTGGCGATTCCGCGCGGAACGGTGAAGAGCAGGCTACACGCAGCGGTGAAAGCGCTGCGCGCCCAGGAAGGGAACGATGGAGCCGATCGACAGGGAGCTTGAGAGACTGGCCCCGGCCCTCGATTCCCTGGAGGTGTCGGAGCCCTCGGAGCGGCTCGTCCGCCACACGCTCGAGCTGGCGACGGTGGAGCTTCGCCGGGAGACCCAGACCGCCGTGCAGGAGCGAGGACACGCCGTCATACCGGCGGGCTTCCCGCGGGAGCTGGCGAGACTGCTGGGCGCCAGCGCCCTCTCGATACCGCTCTACCTGCTCTGGAACCTGGGAATCCTCGCGCTGGGTCGGGAGATCCTGATCATCTGGCTCCCCGCCTCCTTCACCTGGGGTCTGGCCGGCGCCTATCTGTTCGGTGCGATCGGATGGCTGGCCGTGGTCCTGGGAACCCTTCCCGTCCTGGCTCACAGACGCGCGCTGCTGCGCCACAACGAGGCCGTGACATGAACGGAACCAAGCTCTGCCCCTACTGCGCCGAGGAGGTTCGCGCCCAGGCCATCAAGTGCCGGTATTGCGGCTCTCGGCTGAATGGTCGGCGTTCCACCGACGAGTGGTATCGCACCGTCCACGACCGCATGATCGCTGGCGTCTGTGGCGGTCTGGCCCTGCAGTTCGGGGTGCCCACCGCAGTGGTGCGGCTGGCCTTCGTGCTGATGACCCTGTTCTCGGGCGGCGTCGGTCTGGTCATCTACGCCGTTCTGTGGGTGGTGATGCCCCTCGACGCGTGGGCGGACGATTAAGCGTTCTCTACCAGCCGCTTGTGCAGGAGTCTCTCGAGGCCGTCGACCACGTCGTTCAAGGTCTCGAAGCGCTCGTGGGCAACGCCCTGGCGGACGAGTTCCTCGGCCAATGTGTCCTTGGCGAAGACCACGTCGGCGGCGTGGGCGGCGCAGAGGTCCGAGACCCGGCCGTTGCCGATGTGAACCACCACCGCGCCGTGATGAACGCTCTGGAACTCGCGGATACGGGTCCGCTTGCAGGTCCCGGTGCCGCAGGAGCAGTCCGGATTCGGGTGACCCGGCGCGATGCGCCAGGCGCCGTTCTCGTACCAGAGCCGGTTGGCGTCGTAGGCGAAGCGAACACCGTGGAGCTCCTGGAGCCGGTCCAGGTTGCGATCGAAGCCGTCGGAGAGGATGCGGAAGGGGATCGCGTGATCCTCGCACCACGCGACCAGGCGATGGGCGCCTGGATCCGGCTCGACGGTGCGCAGGAAGGCGTCGAGCTTCTCCTCGGAGAGCTCGAGACCGTCGAGAAGCTCCATGTTGTAGGACCAGGGGTTAAACTCACCGCTGCGCAGCCGGTCCCACAGCGCATCCCGGCGCTCTCCGGCGTAGCGCCGGGCCAGCGTCGCGCCCACGTCCTGGAGGGCGAAGGTCCCGTCGTAGTCACAGAAGACGACGATCGCCGGGTTTCGGTGTACGCGCAGCAGCGCGCTCTGGTGGGCGCCGAGATCGAAGCGGGGACGACCCGTCTCGCCTCCCGCATCGGGCTCGGGAGTCCCGAGAAGGGTGACGGACGGAATCCCCGTCGGCGGCAGGCCGATGGCGGTGAGGTCGATCTCGAGCTGGCGGGGATCGTCCGACGCGTTCACTCGCGCCACGAGGGCGCCGGAGGCCGTGTGTCCCGCAGCTCCCGCTGCGAACTCGCCGTCGAGGAGGCCGATGGAACGCCCGGTGCCCAGCGCGCCCCCCGAGTCGACCTCGCGGGCCAGGGCGACGGTGTCGCGAACCAGCGCCAGGTCGCTCGCGGAGAGCATCGAGACGTCGTCGGAGAAGATCACCATTCCGCCGGTCGCGGAGATGCTCGCCGCCAGGGTGGTGATCTCGGCCTTCGAGAGAAGGGTCTCGCGGGTCCGGACCATCAGGCAGTCTGGATCGTTCAGCCAGAGGCGGCGGTGCATCCAGGTCCGCGAGAGGATGTTGCGCACCGCATTGCGCACCGCGGGAGTGGCGGGCTCGAGTCCGGGAATGGCGCCCCCCGGGTCCGGAGCCCAGGCGGGTGCCACGTCGGAACCGATGCGCATGCCGTCCACCACTCCGACGGCGGCGCCCAGGGGACAGCCGCAGCCCAGTAGAAAGGCGTCGGGGCCGGCACCGGCGCGCACCGCCCCGAGCCCGCGCCGCAGGCGCTCGGCCCGGGTCAGTCGGGGATCGTGGGCGTCGGCCTGCATGGCGACGGCGTAGAGGAAGTCGAGCTTCAGATAGGTGAAGCCCATTCCCACCAGGGCGGCGAAGGTCCGCGTGAGATGGGCACACACCTCCTCCCGCGAGGTGTCGAGGACGTGGACCTGGCCGTCTTGCGACCACTCGGGATGGAGCAGGCCCCGGTGAAGCTCCGGGCCGTTCCGGAGCAGCCAGTCGCCGTGACCCTCGTGAATGCGGCTCTCCCGCGTGACGCAGAAGGGGGCCGTCCAGATGCCGGGGCGGAAGCCGGCGTCGCGGATCGAAGCGGCCATCGGAGCCAGGCCGCGCGGGAAGCGCTCGTTGGTCTCGAGCCAGTCGCCGATGGCGCGCTGGTAGCCGTCGTCGAGCTGCACGACGTCGACGGGAAGCTCGTCGCGGCGCGCGACGAGCTGCTCCAGATTGCGGAGCAGATCCTCTTCCGTCACGCCGTGGAAGTAGTGGTACCAGCTACACCAACCGGTCTGGAAGGGACTGCCGGTTCGCGCTCCCGCCAGCGCGCCGAGCTCGCCCGCGAAGTCCTCGAGGAGCCGGTTCGGATCGTCGCCCAGGGCCACCCGAACCCGTTCCACGGGACGGTCCGCTCCTGCGGCGACGGGAACTTCGAAGCGAACCTCCACCTCCACCCGCACCCCGTGGGCATCCGGCTTCAGATAGACGAGTCCCGTCCCGACGCCGCTCTCCAACACGCCGGCGAGGCAGGCGGCGGGAGAAGACGACCCGCCGATCACCGAGACCAGGTCCGACTCGTGCCATCCGGCGCGATCCGGGGGTGGAGAGCCAACGCCGTGGAGGATGCCGCGCAGCCAGGGACCGGAGGGAAACTCGGGCTCGCCCGCCGCGTCCAGCGCCCGCGCCCCGGTAAACGACCAGGACTGCCAGCCGTGGCGCAGGAAGCGCAGGGACTCCGTCTCGATCCCCGTCCAGCGGAAGCCCAGCACCACCGACTCCAGGTAGAGCGGAGCTTCGGCGACGTTCCGGACCAGGAGGTCGTAGCTGGCGAAGTCCCCGGCCGCGTCGAGAGAGACGGTGAACCGAAAGGGCCCGAGACGCTGCACGCCCGGAAGCAAGGCGCCCTCGACGAAGTGGGTGGGTCCGATCACCCCCTCGTCGCTACGCTCCGGATCGGCCGCCTCGGAGTAGCGCGCGCCCAGGCGCACCGCCTCCAGACGTCCTCCGTCTTCGAGACGTGCGACGGTGAGACTGCGAGACATCGGCGCGGAGTATAACGGGACAATGACCGACTCGGAGAAGCGGCTGCGCGATCGATTGGCGACGGGCCCTCCGCTCCTTCTCGACGGCGCCACGGGAACCGAGCTCGAGCGGCTCGGAATCCCCTCGGAGCTTCCCCTGTGGTCGGCTCGGGGCCTGATCGAAGCGCCGGAGACGGTGCTGGCGATTCACCGCGCCTACGCGGCGGCCGGCGCACAGGCGCTCACGGCGAACACCTTTCGAACCCAGCGACGCACCCTCGACGCGGCGGGTCAGGGCCACCGCGCCGGGGAGCTCACGGCGCGGGCGGTGGCGCTCGCGCGCGAAGCCGCATCGCAGCACGGCATCTTCGTGCTGGGCTCGGCTCCACCCCTGGAGGATTGCTTTCACCCGGAGCGGGTTCCCGACGACTCTGCCCTCGCTCGCGAGCACGCGGAGCACGCGCGACACCTAGTGGAGGGGGGTGTCGATGCGATCCTGGTCGAGACCATGAACACGATCCGAGAAGCAGTCGCCGCGGTTCGAGCCGCGCGCGAGTGCGAAGCTCCGGTCCTCGCGAGCTTCGTCCCCCGGGAGCCGGCGCGCCTCCTCTCGGGCGAGCCCCTCGGAGAAGCGATCGACGCCATAGCCGGCCTGGGTCCCCTCGCCGTCGGGGTGAACTGTCTGCCGCCGCGGGCGGTGCCGCCCTGTCTCGGTGACTTGCAGCGCTCCGGCCTGCCGTTTCTCGTGTACGCCAATCTGATCGGACCCGGCGAGGAGCGCTCGCCGGCGGAGTACGCGGGCTGTGCAACGGACTGGATCCGGGCCGGGGCGAGAATCGTCGGCGGCTGCTGCGGAACCCGGCCCGAACACATTCGCGCCCTCTCCGGCGGCGAGGACGCAAAATGTGTCACCGCCGCGGAATCCACTGCGCACGAGTTGCCGGATCCCGACGAGACGGATTCCGAGAACCTCACAAAATCGCATAGTTAGAGAAGGTCCGCGGGGGGGTTCGGTCTGGCACAGGCCTTGCTCTATCCATGGGGCAGGCGGATTCAGCTCTCAGCGCCCGGACTGGCTACCCCTCCCCTCGCGCGTTTGCGCGAGGAGTCAGCCCGGGCGCTTCGCCTTTCCCGGAGCATCGGGGAGCGGGCTAGACTGCCCCCCCATGATTCCCCTGCTGCCCGCCCCTTCGACGATTCGCGCCGCCGCGGGATCCTTTCCGCTCCGCGCAGGAACTCCCCTGGTACTGACGCCGAACGCCGTCGATTCGGATTTCACCTCCGCGCGCGTCCTGCGCGACGCGCTGCACCGAATCTCCGGCCGGGTGCTTCCGATCGAGGGACACGCCCGGACCGACGGGCTGGGGTCCCGGATCGAGCTGCGGCGGGAGGGAGACGAGGGAGAGTCCTACCGGATTCGCGTGACACCGAAGTACGTCGAGGCGATCGCCGCTGGCCCCGCCGGGCTTCGCTACGCGGTGGAGACACTCGCCCAGCTCGTGACCCCGAGTGGGCGCATCCCGGCATGCGAGATCGAAGACGCCCCGGATTTCCGGCTCCGGGGGCTGATGCTCGACGTCTCCCGGGGCAAGGTCCCGACCGGGAAATGTGTGAAGGGGCTGATCGACCTGTGCGTGCGGCTCAAGCTCAACGCCCTGATGCTCTACACGGAGCACACCTTCCGCTTCAGGCGCCACCCGCTGATTGGCGCCCACGACTCCCCCCTCGACGCCGAGACGATGCGGGAGCTGGATGCCTACGCGGCCGAGCGGCACGTGGATCTGATTCCCACGCTCCAATCCTTCGGCCACATGGGCCACGTCCTCAAGCACGCCGCCTACGCCGGGCTCGACGAGACCGACGACGGCTGGACCCTCTCCCCCGCCGAACCCGGGACCTACGAGCTGCTCCGCGACCTCCTGGGCGAGTACCTCCCCAACTTCCGCTCCCCGCTCTTCAACGCCAACTGCGACGAGCCCTGGGATCTGTGCCAGGGGAAGTCGAAGCAACTCGGCGAGAAGCTGGGGCGCGGGGGCGTGTTCCTGGAGCACGTGCGGCGGGTCCGTGACCTCGCCGCACAGCACGGCAAGCGGACCATGATCTGGGGAGACGTGGTCTACGGCCACCCGCAGATCATTCCGGAGATGGACCGCGACCTGATCCTGCTCGACTGGTGGTATGAGGCCGAGTTCGATTTCGATCGTGTGGAGGCGTACCGCCGCAACGGAATCGAGTTCCTGGTCTGCCCGGGCACCTCCACCTGGAACTGCCTGTTTCCGCGGGTGGAGAACAGCATCTTGAACATCTCGCGCTGGAGCGACGCGGCGCGGCGCCACGGCGCGCTGGGGGTGATCTGCACCGACTGGGGGGACTACGGGCACTACAACCTCCTCGGCAACTCCTGGCTCGCCTTCGCGTGGACCGCCCAGCAGGCCTGGTCCGGAGAGACCGACCCGAAGAGCTTCGATCGCGCCTTCGGCCGGCTGCTCTTCGGCGAGACGCGCGGAGCGGTAGCCGGCTGCTACCGCGCGCTGGGCGCCGTCCACGATGCGGGCTTCCGGATCTTCAACGCGTCGGCGTTCCAGTATCTCTTCTTCGACGATCTCGATCGCGCCTTCTTTCTGCAGCAGGCGAAGCCGGCGGCGCTGCGCCGCAGTCTGCGGCGTCTGGAGCAATGCAGGCTGCGTCTGCGCAAGGCCAGAGACGCCTTCGAGAGGGATCCCCTCACTCGGGACGAGCTCAGCTACGCCACCGACGCGTCGCTCTTCGCGGTCCGCAAGGCGCTCGCGGCCGGTGAGTGGCTCGCCTGGCGCAGGCGGCCCGGCCGCCTCGACGCGGCGGGGAGGCGGTGCCTGGCCGGGACCCTGGAGCGGCTGGCCGGCGAGCAGACGGAGCTCGGCAAGGAGCTGGCGCGCCTCTGGCTGGCGCGGAGCCAACCCTCGAACCTCGACGTCACCCGGCGGCGAATCGACCTCTCCCGGCAGAGCCTGCGGCGGGCCGCGCGGGCATTGCGGCGAAACGCGGCCCCGCCTCCGGCGCCGGATCACGCCGAGATCGAACTGCGCTCCATCCACCGCGAGCTTCGCCAGCTCCTCGAGGGAAGCGGCTAATCGATCAGCGCGCGTCGCGCGATTCCGGCGAGATACACGGAGCCCGCGATGCAGAGCAGATCCCCGGGCCCGAGTCCCTCCCGCGCGGTGCGGACCGCAGCCAGCGGATCCGGCTCCACCCGTGGGATGAGATCGGCCGCCACGCTGCGAACGGCCGGGATCACCTCCTCGGGCGCCAGCGAGCGGACCGGTTCCGCCCGCGTGAGGGTGAGCTGGTCGGCGAAGGGAACCAGGCTGCGACAGATCGCGGCCAGATCCTTGCCGGCGGAGATGGAGAGCACCAGGTGGCCCCGTTCGCGGGGGATGCGGGCGAGGGTGTCCGCCAGCGCGGCGGCGGAGGCGGCGGTGTGGGCGGAATCCACGACCATCCAGGGGCGGTGGGAGAGGAACTCGATCCGCGCGGGAAGCGTCGCATGACCAAAGGCGCGCTGCGCGATGCCGGGATCGAGCCCGCCGGGAATCGCCCCCAGACGCCGCACGCAGGCGAGAGCCATCGCGGCGTTGCGCGCCTGGTGGGCGCCCGCCACGCCGAGCCGCGCCTCTACGACCAGTGCACCCTCGCGGAAGCGGATTCGCTGACCGTCGAGCTCCTCCTCCAGGATCTCGGCAGCGAACTCCCTCCCGTACCGCGCCAGCGGACAGCCGAGCCGGCCGGCGCGCTCCTCCACCACCGCCGCCGCCTCGGCCGGAAGGGGCCCCATGACGAGGGGAACACCGGGCTTGGCGATGCCGGCCTTCTCGCCGGCGATCGCCGCCAGGGTGGTACCCAGCTTCTCGGTATGCTCGAGCTCGATGCTCGTCACACAGGCCACTCTGGGCGTCACGATGTTGGTCGAGTCCAGACGGCCGCCGAGACCCACCTCCAGCACCGCGTAATCGACTCCGGCGTCCGCGAAGAGGGCAATCGCCGCTGCGGTGGTGGCGTCGAAGAAGCTGGGGGCGTCTTCGGGTCGCTCGTCTCGGAGCGCGTCGACCTCGGGCCGCAGCCGCTCCACGACCTCCGCCAGCTTCTCTCCCGCCACCTCCTCCCCGTCGATCCGAAAGCGCTCGGTCCACGACTCCAGGTGAGGAGAGGTGAAGGTTCCCACCCGCAGCCCGTGGGCCCGCAGGAGCCCCTCCGCGAGCAGGGCGGTCGACCCCTTTCCCTTGGATCCGGCGATGTGGAGGATCGCGAGCCCCGCGTGGGGGTTTCCCATCCGATCGAGGAGGCATCGGATCGGCTCCAGCGAGAAGCGAAAGCGGCGAGCGTGGGGCGCTCTCTCGACATTGATGAGCCCCGAGAGATACGCCTCCGCCTCCTCGAGAGTCGCCATGAAATCCCGCCTTCAAAAGAGAACGAGGCGACCGGTAGAGGTCGCCTCGCAGATCGTCCTCCGATCTTCGGGCTATTGGACCATGTACTTCTTCCACCGGCGGTAGTTCTTCACCGCGGCACTGGTGCCCTCGGCGGCCGGGTAGTAGTAACGGACCGCGTGCCCGCAAGACTCGCAGATCTTGTAGCAGAACTTGAAGCCGTCTACCTCGCGCACGCTGCCCACGGTGACCCGGTTCTCATCCGTGCAGCAGCTAGAGGCCTTCGGCGGTGAGATGATCTTCTTGGGATAGTCGTTGAGCGGCTTTTCCTCCTCTGTGTAGCGGATGATGTTGCGAATCAAGCGATTGCTCCGCTGCTCTGCGTTCTGCTTCCGAATGTTGCTACCGATACGTCTCAAGTTGCCTTCCTCATCGGAGTTCCTGCGTCGATGCCGGTGGGGGATCCAGCTCGAAGAGGAACGGGGTCAGGTTCTCGTACTCAGTCTGGCAGGGGGCGCCTTCCGCGTGACGGAACTCGTTTCGGGAAGCGTCGGGCCCGAGTTGGATCAGGGTGCTGCTCCGGGTCCCATAGCCGCCCGCATGGATGCAGGTGTCGTCTAGAGTGCCGCGCGCCCCGTTCCCCTCGTGAGACCGGCACAGCTCGGCCAGCTCGCCCAGCGCCTGATCGACGCCGCACTTGGCGATCCTCTCGGCGCGCGCCAGCAACCCTGCGATCTTCGGAGCATTCCTGTCGTCGGGATCGACGTTCCCTATGACATGTGGCCCGGGCGCGAGTTCGGTGACGCGCAATTTTCCCTCGCAGGTGGCCGCGAACGCTCTCTCCGCATCGGAGACGAAGAAGTTGAAGGGGTTGTAGGCCCCCTCCGGAGCGCCCGCGAGCACCTCGATCGCCTCCACCGCGGACCCGGCGCCCAGCGCGTCGAGGACCACCAGGCCCCGAGACCGGGCCGACGCGTCGGGGCTCCGACAGGGGCGGTTGGTGAGCGCCGCGACCACCCCCGCGTCGTTCAGGCCCAGCCAGGTTCCCCCGGCCTGGAGATCCCGCGGGGCAAGGACTCCGCGCTGGCCCACCCGGCGCAGGGCCGGCTTCTCCGCGGGCCGATCCAGGTACTCGTCGCGGTTCGCCGCGAGGACGAGCGGAGCCTCTCTGAAGCAGCGGTGCAGGACGATCAGCGTGCACATCGCACTACGGAACCTTGCGGCCGGTGTCGAGCCGGCGCCAGCGAAAGGGTAACCTTCTACGATAACACGATGTCCCCCGGGGAGCAAGATCTCCACCCTAGGGGCGATGCTCCACCTAGCGGTGCGCCGCACCCCAGGGCCCGGTGCCCGCAGAGGCGAGCCGGTGAGGGGGCTAGGACTAGGCCCGCTTGGCGTTCACCAGGTGCAGGGTGGGAAGCTCGGGCGCTTCCTCGGGCGGGGAGTCCTCGGTGAGCTTCCAGCCCCGCGCCGCGCGCAGCCGATCGGCCTTGCGCCGCGCCGTCTTGCGGTCCATCTCCAGGCCATAGCGGCCCAGGACCCGGGCAAGCTGATCGTAGTTCTGCTCGATGGTCACCCGGACGGATTCGAATCCCTCGCGAATCGCCTGGGCGCGCTTCCAGAACGCCAGCGGGTTGATGGCAAAGAACTCGGCGTCGCGATCCCGGGGCTCGAGCAGGACGATGTCGCCTTGGAAGCGGGTGTCGGCCAGGTAGCGCTGAAGGGCGAGCTTGAGCCGGGAGTGCAGCAGCGTACGGAAGACCTGGTTGATCACGACATTGAGACCGCGGTCTGCGAGATAGCGACCCTCGGAGAAGTAGTGTGATTCGCCCCGCTCGTCGTCGATCCGGTTCAGGAAGGGGCGGAACGGGTTGTAGCAGATGATCAGGTCCGCACCCTTGTCGATGGCGACGTCGATGTTGGCGGTGTTGCGAATCCCGCCATCCATGTAGTCGATGCCATTCAAGCGCGGCGGTTTGAAGAAGACGGGAAGCGCCGTCGAGGCCTGCATGGCCTCGGAGATGGTGACGTCGCAGTTCTCGTCGGCGCCGAAGATCACGCGCTCTGCCGTATCGAGATCGCAGGCGGCGATGTAGAGGCTACGGCCCCTCTTCTCCTCGAAGGCCCGGAAATCGTTGGGCATGCGGATACGTTGGAGATTCCTGCGCAGCCAGCGCTCGAGCCCCGCGTTCTCGAAGAGACCGGTCGGGATGTGGTTGGTGAGAGCGGGGATCTCGCGCGAGGGCGAGACGTGCTCGATGAGCTTGATCGCGACGGCCTCCGCCCGCGTGTAGCTGGGCTTCTTCAGGAAGGCGCGGAGGCTCGGGGCCAGCGTCCTGGGCAGCTTCGGGATCTGGCGCGCGAGCTCATAGGTCACGCCCGGCGCGTAGGCGAGCAGGTCGTAGATGAACTTGGCGGGGCGCTCCACGAACTCGCGGACGTTGGGCTTGTAGAAGTCGAGGGGGCTGAGCTGGTCGAAGCGGGAGCTGGTGCCTTCGAGAACCTTCACCATCTCGTCCGGGGTGATGCCGGCGGCGGCCGAGACCGCGAGGATCGAGCCCGCCGAGAGCCCCACGTAGAGGTCGAGGTCGGTGATCTTCCGGCTGACGAGATAGTCGTCGAGGGCCTTGAGGCCGCCGACCTTGAAGGCGCCGCCCGAGACGGCCCCGCCAGCGAGCACGAGCGCCACCTTGGGATTTCGCTTGGGGCGGAAGGCATCGCTCTTGCGAATCAGTGTCAGTCCCACGGCACTCCTCTACGGGTTCATCGGCGAATCGCGTCGATCGCTTGCCGCCAATATGCGAAATCGGTGCCGTGGGGGCTTTAGCGTCACACCGAGGCGCGCATCGGCATGTATACGATCCAACCGCCGCACCGCGTTAGACTAGCTCGAAATCCGCCCGGGGTCGATTGGAATTACACCCACACTCCACCCAGGGTTTTGTCCCGATCTCGTGCGTACCCGACGAGAAAGCCGATTCGGGAGCAGATCAGCGCAGTTAACGCCTTGGAGCGGTTCCCCGGGGCGATCCCGCAGCAAACGGGATGCGATGCCGCGCCGCGTCGCCGCCGCCTTCCCTTCTGGGAGCGAAACCCCCACTGTGGTACCTATGGGGGATTGGGGCAAGGTGATGAGAACCGCCATCATGCGCAAATCGCTGCGCACCTTACGGAACGCCGGGTGGACGCTCTCGGCCGCCGCCCTGATCCTGGTCTGGATGGCGGGATGCGCCACCACGTCGCCGGCG
>CAZTOU010000022.1:0-53492 GCA_964615365.1 uncultured Spirochaetales bacterium | reverse complement strand
GGCGGGCGCGATCGGAGCGGCGGTCGGCGCCGGCACGCTGCTCATCTACAGCGCCGTCACCGGCGAGGTGCCCCTGCAGGGCGGATCCTCCGCGGGCCCGAGCCGATCCGAAGCCGAACGGGAAGCGGACCTCGAGCGGGAGATCGAGGAGGAGATGGCCCGTCAGGGCACCCTCGAGGCCGAGATCGAGGCGGAGCTCCGGCGGCAGGAGGAGCTGCTTCGCCAGATCGAGCGGGACGAGGCCCTCCGCGCCGAGGGAACCGGAACGGAGGAGGAGATCGACGACGAGACGCTCCTCGCGCGAACCGATCCCCGGGCGGCACCCAGCGCACCGGCGGAGCGCGATCTGCCGCTCTCCATCTTCGACGAGGAGCAACGCACCATTGCCGAGGGGCAGTGGGGCAACGAGAAGCGAACCGAGGTCCTGGCGCGTTCGCTCGACGCCGACCGCGACGGGAACCCCGAAGAGGTGCGCTATCACGACGCCGCCACGGGCCGCATCCTGCGCAAGGAAGAGGACAAGAACTACGACGGGACCACCGACACCTGGAGCATCTACGAGAGCGGCGTCCTGGTGGAGATCCAGCGGGACAACGACAGGGACGGCGAGGCCGACGAGTGGCAGCGCTACGGTCCGAACGGACGCATGTCCACCCGCGAGGTAGACCGCAACTACGACGGAGTGCGAGACGCGTTCTTCATCTTCCAGGGCGGCTCGCTGGTCGAAGAACGTCACGACGGCAACTCCGACGGGTCGCTGGATCGGATCGTCCGCTACGAGCAGCGCGAGATCGTGAGTTCCGACGAAGACCGGAACCAGGACGGCCGCATGGACACCTGGACTCACTTCGAGACGATCGGCGGCGAGGAGGTGATCGTCCGAATCGAGAAGGACAGCAGCGGCGACGGCAAGCGAGACACCTTCGAGACCTACGAGCAGATCGCGGGCAAGCCCACCATCAAGCGGCGCGACCAAGACAAGAACGGCGACGGCATCATCGACATCAAGTCCGTCTACGAAGGCGGCAAGCTCAAGCAGCGCGAGATCAGCGACCCGGCTCTGGTGCCTCTGTAGTCTCTTCCCCCTCCTCCCGCGCCTCGGGAGTGAGGGTGATCTCCTTGCGCTGCTGCTCGCGGAAGGCCTTGATCTCCAGCTCGAGACGCCGGAGTTCGAGCGCCTTGTTCTGACGCTGGATCTCCTCGAGTTCACGGAGCTTGTCCCGGCCAGAGAGCTCGGAGCGCTTGAAGACGAACTCGAACTCCACCGCGCCGCGGCTCCCGTCACTGGCGAGGGCGACCACGCGCACCCGGTTGGTTCCCTCTTGCGCCGGCACATAGCCCTGGAAGCTTCCGTCGGGATTGAGTCGCACGTCGGTGGAGAAGTCGCCGGTGGTGACGTTGCTGAACACCACGTCCTCGACGTTGGCGAAGGACACCCCCTGGAGCAGCATGATGATGTCGCCGGGGTTCTGCACCGGCGTGTAGGTTCCGAGCGAGACCCTGGCCATCTCGGTCACCACCCGGGGATAGTCGAGGGCTCCCAGCCCGAGGGCGTAGGTGTTGATGGTGACTCCCGCGCTGTGGGCCACCTCGGCCGCGCGCACGGCCGCCTCCTGATCTCCGGGGTCGATCACGTTGCCGCGGCCGCTCGGAAGGGTCGGAGCACCGTCGGTGAGGAAGAGGATGACCTTCTTCGCATCCGGCCGCGACTGGCTCTGCGCGCCGCTCAGACCGGCGAGCTCCCGTACGCCGAGGCGCACGCCCGCCGCGAAGTTGGTGGCGCCGCGCGCGCCGCGGGCGAGGATGGCGTCGAGGGTGCGGTGAATCAACGCGAGGTCGGCGGTCAGGGGAACGTCCAGCCACGCGTCCTGCTGGTCGAGGTGCTTTCGCTTCCCCGTCGCCGGGTCGACCTCTCCCGCGAAGGAGAGCACCCCCACGCGCACCCGGCGCGCGTCCAGCCGCTCGATGAGCGCCCGGGCCGCGGTGATCTCGGCGTTGAGGATCGAGTCCTCGGGATCGGTGCAGAGCACCTCTTCGGGGAAGGCGCCGGGAGGGAGAAGCTCCCGATGTGGATTCACGCCGACGACTCCGTCCCCGTCCACGTCGACGCCGCTCGGGGCTCGCGTCGACTGGGAGACGTCGATGGCGAGCATTACGTCGTAGTACAGCGGCTCGTCGCCCTCTGCGACGGCATTGCCGCTGATGCGCGCCTGATGAACCTGGCTCTCCACCTGAATGCCGGGCGCCGGGGAGTCGATCAGGATGCGGACGTGCTCCTCTTCACCGAGGGCGGTCCGCGACCCCGAGATCAGGAGAAGGGCGAGCCCGATCGCCGCGCCGGCGATCACGAAACGACACAGAGAGCGAGGCGAGCCCATGGTGGCTGACTATAGACCACGCGGCGTCCCTCAGGGCGACGGGAGCGCCGCCTCCTCGGGAGTGCCGATTGGCTCGGGCGTCGCCACCGGCTCGACGAGCTCGGCCGGCTCCGTCGGCTCGGCCACCTCCTCGGACTCACCCGGGTCGGCGGACTCGGCCGCCTCCTCGGACTCGGCCGGCTCGGCGACCTCCTCCTCCGGGGCGGGAACCGGCTTCTTGCTGTAGCGATCCACCTTCCGGAAGAGTGCCGCCACCTTCCGGAGCCCCGCATTGGTGACGGTACCCACGATCTCGAGGCTGGTGGGATCGCACTGCTCCAAGGTGTCCTCCTCGGTCTGCCAGTAGACCCCGGGTGCTTCGTCACCTCCGTAGCGGTCGTCGATGACGCTCATCACGCGGCGGAAGCCGACGGACTGGAAGACGGTGTGTCCACCGGGGGGACGCGAAAAGGGGATATCCACCGGGAAGACCGACTCGTGGTCGAGCGACCGGGCCTCGCGACGGAACGTCTCGCGAACCATCCGGTCGGAGAGAAGGTCCCGGGCGATCGTGAGATCCCGGTCGGCGACCTGATTGAAGTACACCACCAGACGGAGACGCGAGAGCAGGCCAGCCTCCTGGATCTCGCTCACCAGCGTGCGGCTTCCCAGCAAGCCCTGCTCGGCCCCTGCCTCCTCGGCCGCGGCGGCCTCGCCGTCCAGGAAGGCGAGCCAGACGGTATAGGGAATCGGATCGGCGCGGAGCACCCGCGCCAGCTCCAGAAGCAGCGCGGCGCCGGAAGCGCCGTTGTTGGCTCCGAGATGGGTGAAGCTCTCGAAGTGCTTCGAATCGAAGGGCGCGGCGAGGACCACGATGTCTTCGGTCTCGCCGGGCACCACCGCCACGATCGTCTCGTAGCTGCTCTCCTCCACCGCCCCGTCCTCGAGCTCGTTCTCGATGACGAAGGAGTGGGGGGCCGGCTCCAGGCCGATGACCTCGAGCTGCGCGCGGATGTAGCTCCGCGCCTCGTCGGCCCCAGGGGTGCCCGAGGCGCGAGGCCCGATCTCCACCAGGCTCTTCAGATGCTCCCAGGCCCGCTCTCCGGAGAAGTGAGACGGATCCTGCGCCGGCTCCGGGGGCGGAGGTGCGGGACTTTCGCAAGCGAGGCCGAGAAGGCCCGCCAGTCCGCAGAGAATCCCGATCGATCGAAGCATGGTTTCCTCCCGGAGGGGATTCTTACACCATCATGGGGGCGCTGCCGCTCCATTCTTGAACCACAAGTTTTTCAGGCGCGGCGTGGTATCGCTGACACATTTTGCGCCCGGATACCACCTAAATGAGTGGATGCCCCATCCCTGGCGGGGCTTCTCAAAGGTGGAAGGCAGGGCCTGCGAGGCAGGCCCTGCCTTCAACTCGTGCGCCTCGCCCTCCGGATCCCCCCACCCCTCGGTCCCGCGGAGATCTCCGTGTCTCGCATTCTGGGGGCCTCCCTCTCGGGTGTCGACGGCATTCCGATCGAGGTGGAGGTTCGGATCAGCTCCCAGCTCCCGCGGATCGACATCGTCGGTCTCCCGGAAGCAGCGGTCCGGGAGAGCGCGGCCCGCGTGCGAGCCGCCATCTCGGCGATCGGCAAGTCCTTCCCACTGCGAAGGATCACCGTGAATCTGGCCCCCGCGGGGGTCCGAAAGAGCGGCGCGGGTCTGGACCTCCCGATTGCGATCGGGATCCTCGCCGCCGCCGAGGTCCTCCCGGCCGAGCGCCTCACGGGCCTCGCGCTGGTGGGAGAGCTGGCCCTGGACGGTCGGCTCCGCGCCGTGCGGGGTGCTCTGGCGCGAACCCTGTGTCTGGCTGCGGCGGGGGTCCGGCGCGTGATCGTTCCCCGCGAGAACGGACCGGAGGCGGGCCTAGCTCCCGGCGTCGACGTCCGGATCGCAGACGATCTGGCGTCGGTGGTGGAGTCCCTCGGCGCCGGAAGGCCGCTGGCCGCCGCTCCGAAGATCACCGCCGCGGGATCCCCTCCCGACGCGGCCGACGCGGGCTTCCGAATCGATCTGCGCGACGTCCGGGGCCAGGCGCGGGCCAAGCGGGCCCTCGAGATCATGGCGGCGGGGGGGCACGGTCTGCTCCTCCTGGGCCCGCCCGGCACTGGCAAGACGCTCCTGGCCCGTAGCCTCCCGGGTCTCCTCCCGACGCTCGACTTCGAGGAGGCGCTCGAGGTGACGCGGATCCACGGCGTCACCGGCCGCCTCGACCGAGACGCGCCGCTGATCCGCGAGCGCCCGTTCCGGGCTCCCCATCACACCGCCAGCCGGGCGGGGCTCCTCGGGGGTGGCTCGCCACCGCGGCCCGGTGAGGTCTCTCTGGCCCACCGCGGCGTCCTCTTTCTCGACGAGCTTCCGGAGTTCGAGCGGCGCAGCCTGGAGTCGCTCCGCCAGGTGATCGAGGAGCGGCGGGTGCGGATCGCCAGGGCCCAGGGCACCGCGGAGTTCCCCGCGCACTTCCAGCTCGCGGCGGCCGCGAACCCCTGCCCCTGCGGCTGGCGGCTCTCGGAGCGCCGGGACTGCCGCTGCGACGATGCCAGCGTCGCCCGCTACGCGGCGCGCCTCTCCGGCCCCCTCCGCGATCGGATCGATCTCCACGTGAGCGTCCCCGAGGTCTCCTGGAGCGAACTCGACGGCCCCGGCGACGCTCCCGACAGCGCCTCGGTGCGGGCGCGGGTCGCGGCGGCGCGCCTTCGGCAGGCGCAGCGGCTGGCCGAGTTCGGGGTGTCCACCAACGCCGAGATCCCCATCGGCGCACTGGGGGCGGCGGTGGCGCTCACACCCGAGGCGCGCGCGCTTCTGGCAAAGGCGGTCGAGCGTCTGGCCCTCTCTGCCCGTGCCGCGCACCGGGTGCTGCGCGTGTCCCGTACCGTCGCCGATCTGTCCGGAGACGACCGCGTCGGTCCGGCGGCGATGGCGGAGGCGGTGGACCTGCGGGAGGAGGTAGCATAGGAACCGGGATGAGATGACGCGTCGAGCAGCCCCGGGTTCGTGGACTCCTCTCTCCCCAGTGATGAGGTATCCACGAAAGCGGGGCAACTCCAGCAGCGGACGAGTTCGGAGAACAGGCAACCAATCGCGCTAGCCGCCTGCATCTCTGACGGCACGCTGGGATCGTCTGACGCGACCCGACCTGGAGAGACCGGGGAAGAAACACCATACTGTTCTGGGCATGGTGCGCCTCATCGTCAATGTCGACGTCGACGACCTGGAGAAAGCCGTGGAGTTCTACCGCCGCGCGATCGGCCTAACGCTGACTCGGCGCCTCTTCGAGGATTCGACGGCCGAGATGCGAGGTGCTTCCTCGACGATCTACCTGGCCGTCAAACCCGCGGGCAGCTCCCCAGGCCCGGGCAGCATCAGCGCGCGAGACTACCGACGGCATTGGACCCCGGTTCACGTGGACTTCGTTGTCGATGACATAGAGGCGGCCGTCGCTCGAGCAGAGGAGGCAGGAGCGAGGCTGGAGAGAGGGATCAACACGTACGGATCCTTCAAAGAGGCCACCCTGAGCGACCCTTTCGGGAATGGCTTCTGTCTCTTGGAAGAGTGGCCGTACTGAGCTCTCGGAACCGCCCTCCGTGGCGTCGTCCGCGTTGGGGCTCGCGGAAGGGGTAATCTCGTCACGGGACCGTTTCGAAGAGGCGTACCCACCCCGCCGGCCGCTCGCCCACGGCGAGATCGGCCAAGAGAGTGACCTGACTTGACGAAGCGTGACCTGCTGAAGCCGGACCGGCTCCGTCCTGGTGATTGGGTTGGCATCGTAGCGCCGGCTCTACCCCTCGACGATGAAGAGACCTACACCCGGGGAGTCGGTGTCCTCCGCGAGATGGGCTTCCGCGTGGAAGTCGGACCCAACGTTCGGGTTCGACCCGGTAACGAGAGGGCCTCGGCGAAGGATCGCGCAGCCGAGATCATGGACATGTTCCGGCGCCCCGACATCAAGGCGATCCTATGCCTCACCGGGGGCGGCGGCTCATCGGATCTTCTCGGATTGCTGGACTACGAGGCGATTCGCAGGCATCCGACCCTCTTCTCGGGACAGAGCGACATCACGCATCTCCACATGGCCATGGTCTCACAGGCCGGAATCATCACGCTCCACGGGATGGAGCTGATGTGCGGCTTCGGTGCCGAGGAAGGGCAGGCCGCATTCGGCTACAACGTGGATCTGTTCCGACGCTGCTGCCTGTCCGCTGAGCCAGTGGGCGTTCTCCCGCAGAGAACGCTCTGGGAATGCTGGAGGTCGGGAGCGGCCCAAGGGAGGCTCGTCGGCGGATTCTTCACCGTCGTCGCAGAGCATGCGAGGCGTCAGTACTGGCCGTCATTCGAGCAGATCGTTCTCTTCTGGGAAGCCGTGGCCCTGAACGCCAGCCAGATTACCGAGAGATTCCGTAGACTCGAAGCGGAGGGATTCTTCCGTAACGTCGCTGGAATGGTCGTGGGAAAGCTAGTCGGTCCGCCCACCGAGGAAGAGGCTGATAGACTGAAGGCCGACACTAGGAGCGAGCTGCTCAAGATCACGAAGCCTTACGGGTTCCCGATCCTCGGCAACACCGACTTCGGCCATGACGGGAGCTTCATGCCGCTGCCCGAGGGCTTGTTGGCCTCTGTGGACGCGGAAGCACTCGAGTTGGAGCTCCTCGAGGCCATGGTCCGATAGCAGGATACCATCGGCCAATCCTACACCGTGCAATAGAGCTCATGGATGCGCGGATCTCGAACTCAGAGCCCGCCGTCTCCCGACGAGATCCCATGATCCGTGCAGGTGTAGTGGTCACTCGAACCCATTTCTCGGTAACCTGACCGACGAGGAGGTCAGGCGCTGGTCGGCTTCGGGATCGGGAGAAGGCCCAGCTGCCCCATCACACCGAGGAGGTCGGGAACGTCCCAGCCCTCCACGATCTTGCCGTCGCGGATGCGCACGATGTCCACCCCCTTGAACTCGAAGCGCTTTCCCGTCGGGGGCGTGCCCAGGATCTCGCCGGTGTGGGTCCCCCTGCCCTTGTAGTAGCAAGCCACGAGATCGCCTTCGGCAAGGAGCACCACCGGCTCGAAGGCCAAGTCGGGTGCCGCCCGGCGGTACATGCGGAGCCTCTGCTTTCGGCGCTCGAGAGCCGTGCCCTCCATCTGGACCTCCCCGTCGTGATGGGTGGCCTCGGGCGAGTAGAGCTCGTCGTAGACCTCCTCCCTGCCCTGGCTCCAGATTTCGTCGAGGGTGCGCAGATAGATCGCCTTGTTTTCTCCCGTGGACATGATCTTCTCCTTTGAGTCCCGACGGCTCCGCGCGCACCTCCGAGGGAGTTTCCGCCAGGCGGACCGAGAGCGGGTGGGTTTTCGACTCACACGATGGTCAACGGCACGAACCAGCCGGCCACTTTGGCCAAGAACGCGGGCTTCGACTCGAAGACCTTGGCGAGGGTGGTTCCTCGGCGAGCGTAGACAGCCCGATTTGCATACAGATAGGCTGCTTCCTCGCTGACCTGACGCAGCTTGAAGACGTAGGCCAGGTAGCCGATGAATAGGGGCATCGCGGCAATGAGGAGAACACCAACGGAGTGTACCTTGGCTCGCTCCGGCGTCCCCCAGAAGGACTCGTAGATCCGGCTTCCGGCGACCCAGAGAACGCGGCTCAGGGTGCCAAGTGGGAGTGGAATGGTGTCAAAGGCGAAAATCGCCGCGATCCCCAAATGAGCGCTGAGATGCTTCAGTACGTACTCCGACTCCTGAATGGTGTCGGCGAGATTGTCTCGAAGATCGTTGGCGCGCGCGGTCGTCAGCTCTCCGTCGGCTACCAGGTGGTCGATCGTACGGCGAAGCGCCTCCTCGTCGAGCAGCTTGCGCCTGTGATCCTCGATGGCGTCCCTAAATCGCTGGATCGTACCGCGCATGAGAGCAACCGGTGATGACGGAACTGACGAAGATCCGGATGATGTTCCTCGTCCCCTAGTCGGGGAGAAGGTAGCGCTGGGGGCGATCAATGGCCCCCACCCACCTCGGGCCGTGATTGATCTCAGGGTTGCGGCTCGTAGATCTCCTCGACCAGACGTCGCCGAGGCGGTGGACCTGCGGGAGGAGGTGATGTAGGGAATGCCTCAGACCGCTGCTCTTGACTCTCTAGGAGACTGGGGAGCCAACTCTCACAGCTTGTAGAACAGCTCGCTCACCGACTGGTTGTAGTGGAGCCGGTTGATCGTCGTCGCGAAGCGCCGCGCCAGGCGGTGAGTCACGACGAAATCGAGCTCGCTGAACGCCAGCCGCTGCGGCACCGTATCCGTCACGTGGAGCTTCGCGAGGCCGCACTTCTCGTGGGCCCGGACGAAGCCCTTCAGACTCTTTTCGTCCAGCTTGGCGTGGGAGATCGCCACGTGCGTCTCCTCGATCCCGTAGCGGTCGTGCAGCGTCTCGACCGTCTTGAGGATCGAGGAGCCAGTGACCGCCTCGTCGTCCGTCACCAGCGCCACGCGCTTTCCTTCCGTGTCGCCGACGACGCCCAGCAGGTCCGCATTGCCCCGGTGGTCGCGGAACTTGCTGGTGATCGCGTAGGTGATGCCCATCGCATTGGCGAAGTGGACGGTGAACTTCGCTCCACCGGCGTCGGTGCTGACTGCGATCACGTCCTTCTTGTCGCGGAAGGGCTCGAAGATCTGGATGAACAGGTCGATGCCGCTCAGCGCGACGAACTTCATCGCCGGCTCGTAGAAGCCGTCGAGAGCCATCGTGTGCGGGTGGTAGGTCAGGACGATGTCCACGCCCGCCACGCGCAGTTGGTCGGCGAAGAGGCTCGCGAGCGTCGCCTCGCGCTTCAGGAAGGTCGGCTTGTCCTGCCGCGAGTAGGGCATGTACGGCAGCACGACCGTGATCGTCTTGGCGCGATGAGCCCGGAGCGTCCGGCAGACCTGCAGGAGCTGCTGGACGTTCTCGTGGGCGCACTGGAAGACGAATGCGTCGGAGCCCGCCACGTGGAGATCGATCCGCGGACATGACTCGGTGTCATCGAACACCCGGGTGATCGACTGCTCCTCGGTGCCCAGCAGCGGCACGTCCCCCAGCTGGCTGCCCTTCTCGCCCAGGAGCGACTCGTACTCGTCCTTGACCTGGCGCGCCATCTCGATGCCGGCGTTGCAGGCGACGAACAACAGCCACCCGTTGGGACCGGCGAGCTCCCGGAGCTTGGTGCGGTCGAACATCTCCGGAGTGATGAAGAACTCGAAGAAGCGATCGCTCATGATCCCTCCCGATCGGTTCGCGGCTCGGAGCTCGCCATCGATTGACGACCCCCGGCTACCGCCAGTTTTCTTTGCCACGGCGGTGCACCGCCGTGGCCACTACAGACGCGGCGGTCCGGCATCGATCCTGCGGCGGAGGCGGTCGAGCGTCTGCGGGGGCTTGAGGACGCGCGTCCAGCCGGATTCGAGCCACCAGGTGACGCCCGCGTCCGCGAAGGGACGGACGCACGCCAGTGCGCGATCGCGGTCGTCGGTCGAGGTCTCGCTCTCGTAGACGATCTCCAGGTCGCCTTCGTTCTCTCGGTGCTTCTCGACGTACGCCCGGATCTTGCGGAGGTCATCCTCAGAAACGACGCCCTCGCGCCGCGCGGGGATGATGCCGTCCCAGCGCAGGGCGCGCCGCAGCGAGCGCTCGTACGGCCAGAGGGCGACGACCCAGACCGGGATGCGGGGAGACTGCACCGGCTTCGGCAGGAAGTGGAGGTCGTCCACCTCGAAGTGCTCGCCCCGGAAGCTGAAGGGCTCGCCACTCCAGAGCCCCTCCAGGATTGCGAGGCCCTCGTCCAGGCGCTGTGCCCGGCACTTGAGATCGGTCTCCTCGGTCACCTTCGCGAAGCCCCCGTCGTCGACGGCACCGAGGCCGACGGGCAGGACGAGCCGCCCGCGAGAGAGATGGTCGAGAGTCACCGTCTCGCGCGCGAGCTTCCAGGGCCGTCGGCGGGTCACGGGCGTGATCATCGGGCCGAGGAGGACGCGCTCGGTCTCCATCGCCATCGCGGTCAGAGCGATCCAGGGGTCGGCGACTCCCCGCATCTCGGACGTCTTCTCGAAGAAGCGATCCCAGTCCTTGCTGAGGATGCAGTCGAAGAGGAAGACGCCATCCCAGCCGGCATCCTCCGCCTGGCGCGCAAGGTCCGCGAGCAGGCGCGCATCGCCGCACCCGCCGAGATTCGGAAGGACGATCCCGTAGCGCATACCTGATGGCCGCCGCTGCTGGATGACACAGAGAATACCAGGCAACGCCCCCGTGGGGAGGGGTGACTGCCCGAGAAACGAGGCGATTCGGGGAGAGCCCAGATGGTTCGGAGACCGTGTCGAAGCCGCGCTTCGGCCTCTCGGCCGTGACCGAGGCCTCGGACCTGCGGGAGGAGGTTCCGTAGCCCGCGGTTAACAGCTTCTCGCCGGCTGGCTACTGGCTCGCGAACGACGGCTACCGTCCATGTGCGCATCAACCGCGAGCGGTGTGCGAATTCGGACACCCGGGTGACCGAAAACCGTCACTTCGACGGCGGCCCCCGCCGGGCCGGGCCAGGGTCGCTCAGAAAACCGCTTCGTTTTCGGCGCTGTTCGAAGGTGTCGAGGAGGGGTTCGGAGCTGGCACGCATCCTGCTACGCGAGAGAGCAGGAGAGTGAACACCATGAGCGCGGCCGTCAGCCAGATTCCGAACCACAGGCGAGTGCGCCGCCTGCACGGCGCCGAGAGCATCGACACCACGCTCCTCGAGCTGATCCAGGCCATCGCCGAGGAAACCAACGACGATCGCGAGATCGTCGCGGCGGTGCTCCACCTGCTCCACAGCGGCCGCGTGCGGCTGGCCGGGAACTTCCGCGGGCTCCGAATCGAGGCCGTCGGAGACGCCCCGACCGGGCCTGCTTGACCGCTCCCCTCTCGGGGAGGATCATCCCCTTGCCAGAATCCGGGGGGTGAACGGCATGGGTGAGCAGGAGACTTTTGCCTTCGAGGCGGCGGCCCCGAAGCGCCGAGCGCCGTCGGGCTCCGGGAAGGCCAACGCGCCGAAGGGGAGGCCGCGCCGGGCGACGCCGCGGAAGTCGGCGCCCGGCGGCCGCTCCGGGTCGCAGACCCGCATGACGGCCAAGGAGATGGCGGGGCGGCAGCGGGACATCTCGGTCTCGGAGTTCTTCGCCAAGAACCGCCACCTGCTGGGCTTCGACAACCCCTCGAAGGCGCTGCTCACCACGGTGAAGGAGGGCGTCGACAACTCCCTCGACGCGTGCGAGGAGGCCGGCGTCGTCCCGGACATCCGCGTCGAGATCGTCCAGCTCGACGAGACCCGGTTCCGGGTCGCCGTCGAGGACAACGGGCCGGGAATCGTCCGCGCCCAGGTTCCCAAGATCTTCGGGCGTCTGCTCTACGGATCGAAGTTCCACCGCCTGCGTCAGAGCCGAGGCCAGCAGGGCATCGGCATCAGCGCGGCCGGGATGTACGGCCTCCTCACCACGGGAAAGCCGATCCTCATCACCACCCGCACCTCTGCCAAGAAGGAGGCCCATCACTTCGAGCTGGTGATCGACACCAAGAGCAACGAGCCCAAGGTGAAGCGGGACGATTCGGTGGACTGGGATCGGGACCACGGAACCCGCGTCGAGATCGAGCTGGAGGGCGCCTACCGGGGCGGCCAGCACTCGGTGGACGCCTACATTCGACAGATCTCCCTTGCGAACCCCCACGCGAAGATCACCTTCGTCCCGCCCAAGCCCGAGAAGTACGGCGCCGAGCACGTCTTCGACCGGGTGACCGAGGAGCTCCCGCCGGAGACCGCCGAGATCAAGCCCCATCCCTACGGCGTCGAGCTCGGGGTGCTGATGCAGATGTTCCGCGACACCAAGTCGCGGAACCTGCGCGGCTGCCTGATGAAGGACTTCTCCCGGGTCTCGAGCCGCATCACCGACGAGATCTGCAAGAGGGCCAAGGTCGCCAGCTCGCGGCGACCCGGGGAGATGAGTCGCGACGAGTCGGAGAAGGTCCACAAGGCGATCCAGCTCACCAAGATCATGTCACCGCCGACCGACTGTATCTCTCCGATCGGAGAGGAGCTGATCGAGAGCTCGCTGCGGGCGGAGGTCCAGGCCGAGTTCTACGCGGCGGTGACGCGGCGACCCACCGTCTACCGGGGGAACCCATTCCTGATCGAGGCGGGCCTCGCCTACGGGGGAGAGCTCTCGGCGGAGGATCCGGTCACCGTCTTCCGCTTCGCGAATCGCGTCCCGCTCCAGTACCAGCAGGGCGCATGCGCCATCACCAAGGGCGTGTCCGCCACCGACTGGAAGTCCTACCAGCTCCAGCAGCCCCGCGGCGGCGCCCCGATCGGTCCCATGCTGCTGATGGTGCACATCGCGAGCGTCTGGGTTCCCTTCACCTCGGAGAGCAAGGAGGCGATCGCACACTACCCCGAGATCATCAAGGAGATCCGCCTCACCCTCATGGAGTGCGGCCGCCGCGTGGCCACCCACATCCGCAAGCGAAGACGCGAGGCGGACGAGGCCAAGAAGCGCGCCTACATCGAGAAGTACATCCCTCAGGTGGCGATCGGCCTCCAGGAGATCCTGGGCTTTCCCGATCGCGAGCGGGACAAGATCACCGCCGATCTGACCGACGTGCTCGAGCGCAGCCGGAGGCTCTGACCATGGCCAGTCGCAAGAAGTCCACGCGCGCCAAGCCGACGCCGCAGAGGGCTCCCCGGAAGCGCGCCGCGCGCGTCTCGAAGAGCGCGGCGCAGAAGCAGGCGAGCGAGGTCGCCAAGCAGAGCCGCCAGCTCGACAAGGTCACGGTGAAGCTGATCCAGGAGACCGCGACCGGCGTCCAGACCGAGATCCACGAGCACAGGAAGCCGGACCTCTCCTTCCCGATCCGCTCGCTCGGCAACGTCTCCTACTCCGAGAAGCGGGGCTACTTCGAGATCGGCAAGCAGAAGAAGAGCCGCACCCTCACCGTGAACACCGTCAAGAACTTCGCCCAGACGCTGCGCATGATGGGCCTCTCGAAGAGCCTGGTGGAGAACAACGACTTCGCCACCAAGCGGGACGCCTACTATCAGAGCAAGAACTGGGAGGAGGCGAAGTTCGACGAGCAGCCCGAATCTGACACGGTGATGGACGACATCGAGGCGATGTTCTCGATGCAGGGGGTCTCGCGCGAGCAGCTGCGGTTCGTCCCCGACGAGGCCTACAACGGCTCCGTGGCCGGGCAGCTGATCGTCCTCGACCCCGACCGGGAGACGGGCGAGGTGGAACGCATCGACTGCACCCGCTTCGGCTCGGGCGCCTACTCGATCCCCTCCTCGGTGGAGCAGCTCTCCTTCGAGACGGACGCCCGGTTCATCCTGGCGATCGAGACCGGCGGCATCTTTCAGCGCCTCCAGAGCCACAAGTACTGGCGGACCGCCGGCTGCATCCTCGTCTCCATGGGAGGCGTTCCGGCCCGCGCCTGCCGGCGCTTCATCCGCAAGCTCTCCGACGACTGCAAGCTGCCGGTCTACGCCTTCGTGGACTGCGATCCCTACGGCATCTCGAACATCTACCGCACCCTCAAGGTCGGCTCCGGCAACGCCGCCCACCTCTCGCAGTTCTTCTGCGTGCCGCAGGCGAGCTTCCTGGGCGTGACGCCGAGCGACATCCGCGATTACGACCTGCCGACCCATCCGCTGCAGCCGGTGGACATCAAGCGCGCCAAGGACGCGCTCAAGAACGACCCCTTCTTCAAGACCCACCGGCCCTGGCAGAGGGCCATCAACCAGCTGCTCAAGATGGGGGTGCGCGCGGAACAGCAGGCGCTGGCGAAGTGGGGCCTCAACTACGTGATCGAGGAGTACCTGCCCCGCAAGCTCGGCGACACCAAGAAGTTCCTGCCGTAGGGCCACCCCGCGCGGGGCTGGGGTCAGAAGTCCTCTTCGAGCTCCATCTCGGAGGGATCGTCCCTCTTGCCCTTGAGGGTGAGCGGCGCCCTGCAGTAGGTGCAGAAGACCTCGTCTCCCAGGCGCTCGTCACCGGCCAGCGGCACGTCGGCGTTGCAGATCGGACAGCTGAGCTCGGAAACCATGGCGATACCATGAATCGGAGCGACGGGGAGGCGGCTTGAGGGGAGGCTGATTCGGTACCCTTCCCGGATCCCCGATGGAGGAAGGGACCCTGTGGCTCAGCCGATCGCGGAGGTCGCCTTCGCAGCGCTCCTGGGCGGGCTGGTGGGCCTGCCGCTCAGGGCCTTCCGCCGCGCCCCCCTGGGCGGGCTGATCGCCTTCGGCGTCGGGGGTGGCACCGCCTGGCTCCTGAACGCACCCTGGGGCGGGGCGCTGCTGGCGGCGCTCTCGGGAGCCGCTTTCGCTCTGCTGTTGCCCGGGATCGGCGGCTTTCACCGGGGGGCGGGGAGCTTCGCCGGCGGCGGGGTGGGTGGCTTCGCGGGGACTACATCGCGCGCGGGCGGGACGGCCCCGGGGCGGATCTCCAGGCTCGAACCCTCCGCCCTCCTCGACCCCGCCGATCGCCTGCGCATCGAGGGAGCGGTCCTCGAGGCGGAGCGGGACACGGCGGGCGAGATCGTGGTAGCGGTGGTCGGCTCCTGCGCCGAGTACGAGAGCGCCGGCTGGCGCCTGGGGGTGGCGATGGCTCTGCTCGCCCTCCTCGGGGCGGAGATCCTCCTGCCCGAGGCCAGCCTGGGAGTGCTGCTGGGAGCGGAGCTCGCAGGGCTGCTGCTCGGGCATCTCCTCGCCCGGATCCAGCCGATCCGGCGCTCGCTCATCTCCGACGGCTTCATGCAGGAGTGCGCCGAGCGGCGCGCCTGGAGCGCGTTCGCCGAGAATGGACTGGCGCGCACGGAAGACCGCACCGGCATCCTGATCTTCCTGGCGCTGTTCGAGCACCGGGTGATCGTGCTGGGCGACGAGGGTGTGGACAGGGTGCTCCACCCAGACGAGAGCTGGGGGGACGTGGTCGATCTGGTGCTCGCCGGAGTCCGGGAGAGGCGCGCGACCGAGGGGATCCTGGCTGCCGTGCGACGCTGCGGGGAGATCCTGCAGACGCACCTGCCGGCGGCGCCAAAGGCCCTGAACCAGCTTCCGACGGCCCTGATTCTCGAGGACTGAATGGTGGGCAGGCGGCAGCAGCTCTGGTACAAGGCGGCGATGCGGCGGCTCCCGGTGGCGCTCGTTCTGGTCGCGCTGGCATCCTGGGGATGCGCCAGCTTCCAGGGGTGGCGGCTCTACACCAGCGGAACCGAGGCCCTCGACCGGGGCGACACCGCCCGCGCCATCGCGGATCTGGAGCGCGCGGCGGAGCTGGTACCCGACGGCTCGGAGATCCAGAACCACCTGGGACTGGCCTACGCCGCCGACGGTCGCAGCGACGAGGCGCTGCTCGCCTTTCGCCGCGCGGTGGCGCTCGACTGCGGAAACAAAGCCGCCCAGCGCAACCTCCGAACGGCCGAGGCCCACCGCACACCGACCGCTGACCCCTGATCGCTCGATTCCGGTCTGCTTGATCCTCGGATCGCCTTTTCGTACGGTCGATTGATGGCTCACGAGCTGGAGCAGCAGATCCTCGGGAGCTACCTCGACGACCACCACCTCAAGCACACCAGGCAGCGCGAGGCAATTCTGGAGGTGTTCCTGGAGACGCGAGGGCACATCACCAGTGAGGATCTCAGCAGGAAGGTGCGTGAGCTGCATCCCCGCATCGGATACACGACGGTCTATCGGACCATGAAGCTTCTCTGCGATGCGGGCCTCGCCGTGGAACGCCACTTCGACGACGGCGCGACCTGCTACGAGATCGAGCGGAGGCACCACGACCACCTGCTCTGCGTGCGATGCGGGAAGATCGTCGAGTTCCAGAGCGCGACGATCGAGGATGCCCAGGACGCCATCGCGAAGCGCCACGGCTTTCGCCTGCTGCGACATCGCCACGAGCTCTACGGCTACTGCTCCGACTGCCAGAGGGAGCTGGAGGAGCAGGAGGGTCCGGGCTGAGCGCTACTCCTCGCTCCCGGTGACGCGGATCTGGGCGATGACGGGAAGGTGATCCGACGCCCGCTTCGCGGCGGGGCTGGTGTGGGCTTCGATTCTTCCCACTTTGGCGCCCCGGGCATAGACGCGGTCCAGGGCGAGGACGGGCCGGGCCGCGGGAAAAGTGCGGGGGTAGGTAAACTCGGCGCCACCGATCATCTCGCGCTCGAGGGTCCGGGTCGCCTTGCAGCGTCGCCAGGCGTTCATGTCTCCCAGCAACACCACCGCGCCCTGGAGCTGGGGATGCTCGAGGATCGAGCGCACCTGGCGGCGGCGGGTGCGATCGACGAGGGCCAGGTGCGTCGACACCACGGAGAGGGGTCCGAGCTCGCCCGGAAACTGGGTCGCCACCGCCGAGCGGCGCTCCACCCGGGAGAAGGAGAGATCCAGGCTGAAGACGCTGGTGATCGGCCAGCGCGAGAGGATCGCGTTGCCGACCTCGCCCCGGCGATGCACGCGGGTCGCCACGAAGGCGAGATGCAGGTGCAGGGCATCGGCGAGACGCTCGAGCGGATCTTCCACATCGAAGGGGCGCAGGACTTCCTGAAGCGCGATCACGTCGGCGGAGAGCTCCGAGATCACGTAGCCGGCGCGGGCCGGATCGGGCGATCGGGTTCCGTTGAGTCCCGCCCAGCGATGCACGTTGTAGCTCGCGACGGTGATGTCGCGACCGATCGCCTTGGCCCGGGGAAGGGTGGGCGCCTTCACGACCGCGAGATAGGGAATCGCCGCCGCGAGGGCCTCCTTTCGCGCCGCGGCGCGCTCGCGCTTGGCGCGGTCCCTCCGACCGACTTTCCTTCGTGCAGTCATGCTCTTGGTCATCGGCCCCCGACGCGGAAAGTCAAGGGCGAAAGGAGCGGTGGATGGTCCCGTCGCTTCCCCGCGCATCATAGCCGAGCCTCCTGTGCCGAGGGCAAGTCCCCACGTCGATCATGAACCTCCGGCCACCTCGTTGAAGGGCTCCCCACCGCCGCTGGGTTTCGGGGCGCCATCAGTCAGCGCACCCAAGACGAAGCCGGCTTCTACCGATAGGATCCCCGAGATGCCGCGCCGTGACCGCAACCCTCTGGCCTCCCTGGCGGACTCCCCCGCGGTTCGCGAGGCCGCGGAGCGGCTGATCGACGCCGTCGCCGAGGAGAGCGCGGAGCGCGCGCTCTCGCCGCAGGCGTACGCTCGCGCCGTCCGCGAGACCGGGCGGCTCCGCGGCTCGCCGCTTCACTTCCCGCTGCTTACGGCAGGGGCCGGGAGAGGCGCTCGGGTGCGACTGGCCGATGGCCGGACGCTGCTCGACTTCATCGGCGGCATCGGCGTCTACGCGTTCGGCCACAGCGATCGCGATCTCCTCGGCGCCGCGGTGGCGGCGGCCGCCACCGACGCCGTCTTCCAGGGGCACCTGGCTCCGGGCGCCGAGTACCTGCGGCTCTCCCGGGCGCTGGTGAAGCAGGCCGGCCCGCGCCTCAAGCACGCCTGGCTCTCCATCTCCGGCGCCATGGCCAACGAGAACGCACTCAAGATGATCCTGCAGAAGCACTCGCCCGCGGATCGACTGGTGGTCTTCCGCGGTGCCTTCGCGGGTCGCACCACCACCCTCGCCGAAATCACCGACCGGCCGCGATACCGCGAGGGGCTGCCGCTGCGCGGCAACGTGCTCCACGTCCCCTTCTACGATCCCTCGGATCCGGATTCCACCCAGCGGAGCCTGCGCGCTCTCGACGCGCACCTGAGGCGCTATCCCGGACGGATTGCGGCCATGCTGTTCGAGTTGGTGCAGGGAGAGGGCGGCTTCAACCTCGCGCCGCGCGAGTTCTTCGCGACCCTGATGGAGCGTTGCCAGGAGGCAAAGCTGGCCGTGTGGGTGGACGAGGTGCAGACCTTCGGGCGAACCGGGGAGCTCTTCGCCTTCCGCACCTTCGAGCTGGACGAGTACGTGGACGTGGTGACGGCCGGGAAGATCCTCCAGGGAAGCGCCACGCTCTTCACCGGGCAGTACAAACCGAAGCCCGAACTGATCGCCGGGACCTACGCGGGCGCGAGCGTCGGCATGGCGGTGGGGGCGCGCATCATCGAACGCATGAGCCAGGAGGGCTACCTGGGCCCCGAGGGGCGTATCGCGGTGCTCGCGCGCCGCGTCGAGCAGCGCTTCCTCTCTCTCGAGAAGCGCCTGCCCCGGGCGGTGGGGCAACGCTCGGGAATCGGCGCCATGCAGGCCTTCGTTCCCTTCGATGGAAGCCCGGAGCTGGTCGACGCCGTGATCCATCGCGCGTTCGAGGAAGGGCTGCTGATCTTCGGCACCGGCGAGCGCCCCATGAAGCTCCGCATGCTGCTTCCGGTGAACACCACCGATGAGGAGCTCGAGGTCGGCTTCGCCATCCTGGAGAAGGCGCTCCGCGCGGTCGCGGCGGAGAAGGAGCTACCGGTCTAGCCTAGTCTCCCTCGAGGGTCCGGAAGCGTTTGACCCGACCCTCCGAGAACTCGACCACGGCGCGGTCCCGGCTGCGCGCGGGCTCGCCCACCCGGACCCCGGTACCGACACCCACCCCGGCTCCGGCGTAGCCGCCCGTGCCCAGCCCGATGCCGAAGCCGGGAACCTGCTGGCGGTAGCTCCAGACCTCCTCCACCTCGCCTTCGGGCTTCGCCGCCGTCTTCTGATCCGGCTCGCCCAGAGCCATGACCACCATCTCCGTGGTGTAGCCGATCTCGATGATGCCATTGCGGAGGTTCTCCTGGACCTCCGGCGGATAGCTGTCGAAGAGCTCCTGCTGGCGGCGGATGCGGGAGCCCGTGGAGTTGCACGCCAAGAGCGCGATCGCGGCAATGCCGAGAAGCGCAGCCAGGCTCCGAATCCGCATCCTCTCTTCTCCCGGTGAGACAGGGGAAGGATAGCGCCCGGAGCTGGTGGCCGAACCATCCGGATGTGGGATCCTTCGTGGTGGGCAGCGGGTCCCGCTGGGAGAGCAGGATGCGAACGGAAGTCTGCAGGAAGCTGGGAATCGAGTTTCCGATCTTCGCCTTCTCGCATTGCCGCGACGTGGTCGCCGCGGTGAGCAACGTCGGAGGGTTCGGGGTTCTGGGAGCGGTCGGCTTCACCGCCCCCCAGCTCGAGACGGAGCTGGCCTGGATCGACGAACGCGTGGGCGACAAGCCCTACGGCGTGGACATCGTGATCCCCGGCAAGTACGAGGGCAAGGACGAGCAGATCCATGCCGAGGCGCTGGAGGAGAAGCTCCGCAGCATGATCCCCCAGGAGCACCGCGACTTCGCGAAGAGGCTCCTGGCCGAGGCGGGAGTGCCCGAGCTCCCCGAAGGCGAGAAGTTCCACGAGCTTCTCGGGTGGACGGCGGTGACCGCCGGCCCGCTGGTGGAGACCACACTGCGACACCCGAAGGTGCGGCTGCTCGCCAACGCCCTGGGCACTCCACCGGCGGACGTGATCAAGGAGATCCAGGACTCGGGTCGCCTGGTCGCCGCCCTCGCCGGGAGTGTCCGGCACGCGCTCTCTCACAAGGAGGCCGGCGTCGACATCGTCATCTGTCAGGGCGGCGAGGGCGGCGGCCACACCAGCGATGTCGGCAGCGTCGTGATCTGGCCCGAGGTGATCGACGCCGTGGCTCCCACCCCGGTGCTCGCCGCCGGAGGAATCGGCGGCGGTCGTCAGATGGCGGCAGCGGTGGCGATGGGCGCCGAGGGCGTCTGGTGCGGCACCCTCTGGCTCACCGTCACCGAGTCCGACTGCCCGCCGGAGCAGAAGCAGTCCTACCTGGATGCGACCAGCCGAGATACGGTGCGTTCCCGCGCCTTCACCGGAAAGCCGGCCCGCATGCTTCGAAACGACTGGACCAACGCCTGGAATCGAGACGACTCGCCCGATCCGCTGGGCATGCCGCTGCAGTACATGGTGGCATCGGAGGCCGTGGTGCGCGGTCATCGCTACCCCGCCCAGGCCCAGCGCGTGGGCTTCAACCCCTGCGGCCAGATCGTGGGCTCCCTCCAGGCGGTGCGCTCGGTCCGCCAGGTGGTGGACCAGATGGTCGAGGAGTTCCTCGATTCCGTGGAGCGGCTGAACAGCCTGTTGCCCGAGTAGCTCGGCCCCGGATCCCGGCCAGATCGGGCACCCGCGCGGGAAGCGGGTACCCTACACTAGATACCACCGGCGCTTCACCGGCGTCCACGATCCACCCTGGCGAGCGGTGCCTCTGGAGACGGCGCGCCGCAGGGAAGGGAATCCCTCGTGAGCGATCTCGCCTTCCTCCTGGTCCTACCGGCGCTGGCCGCCGTCACCTGGCGGCTGACGCGCAGCCGCGAGTCCCGCCCCATCGCCCTCTGGGGCTACGGTTGGGCCTTCCTGTTCACCTGCATGGCGGCCCTCCTGATCGGCGGCGACGCGACCTGGACGAAGACGGTGATCCACCTGATGGGACCGTTCTTCCCCGCGCTGATCCTGTCCGGCACCGTGGCCTACGCGGAGCGATCGGTTCCCCGGTGGCTGCTGCCCCTTGCCCTCGTCGTGGGAGCCACGCGCTGGGCCCTGGATCGGGCCGGGCTCGAGGGGCTCGACCACGCGATCGCCCTGCTCTTCGAGCCCGGGTGCGTGCTGGTGGCCGCCGCGATCGCCTTCCAGGTAGCCCAGCGCGCCGACACCTCGCGTAGCCAATCCCTGCTCGCGCCCGCCCTTGTCGCCGTGGCCGTCGTCGAGGGCGCGGCCGCCCTCTCCGGGGTGCGCGGCCTGGGCCTCACCGCGTCTCACCTGACCGCCTGGGTGCTGGTGGGACCGCTCGCCCTGGCGATCCAGATCGCCGTGACCAGGGATCGGGTCGTGGGGCAGCAGCGGCGAGTCGAGCAGGCGCTCGGCGAGAGCGAGGAGCGCTTTCGGGCGCTGTCGGACAACGCCTTCGACCTGGTGGCGGAGATGGATGGAGTGGGACTGTTCACCTACGCCAATCCGCGTTACGAGGAGTGGCTGGGCCGTCCGAGGGAGACCCTGATCGGGACGCCCGCGCTCGACCTGGTTCACCCCGAGGACCGAGAGCACACCCAGGCGTGGTTCCGGACCCGTTGCTCGCCGGAGCGGGACACGCTCGTGACGGCGCGGGTGCGCCACCGGGACGGCAGCTGGCGATGGGTGGAAGCCAGCAGCGGGGTCTACCGGGTGGCCAGGGAGAACCGGATCGTCGTGAACTCGCGCGACGTCACCGCGCGCATGGAGCTCGGCGCCGCCCTTCGCCGCGCCCACGAAGAGCTCGAGGTGCGGGTGAAGCAGAGGACCGCCCAGCTCGACGAAGCGGTCGCGAGCCTGCAGGAGGAGATCGCCGAACGGCACCGGGTCGAGCACGAGCTGCGGGTCAGCGAGGAGCGCTGGCGCAACCTCTCCGAGCTGAGCTCGGACATGAGCTACGCCGTTGTCGTGGAGCCCGATGGCTCGCTGACGCTGGAGTGGATGACGCAGGCGGTCTCGCGGATCTCCGGGTATAGCGTCGACGAGATCTACCAGCGCGGATGGCGGACCCTTCTCCACCCCGAGGACGCCGATCGCATGGCGCCGCAGCTCTCTCGAATCGCCGAGGGTGAGACGCGGGAAGTCGACGGTCGCATTCTCACCCGGGACGGTGAGGTGCGCTGGCTCAGCGTCCACGTCAAGGGGGCCCGCTCACCGGTGGATGGCAAGCTCCGGGTGCTGGGAGCCATCCGCGACGTCACCGAAGCCCATCGAGCCGAGCAGGAGAGCCGGCGCCTGGAGGCGCAGCTACTGGAAACGCAGAAGTTGGAGAGTCTGGGGATCCTCGCCGGCGGCGTCGCCCACGACTTCAGCAACCTGCTCGCGGTGATCCTCGGTAACGAGACCTTCGCCAGGAGCCAGGCGCAGCCGGGGTCCCGTCTGGAGCGGCAGCTGGCTCGGATCCGCTCCGCGGCAGAGCACGCCAAGGCACTCACCAACCAGATGCTCGCCTACTCGGGCAAGGCATCGGTCAGCTTGAAGCCTCTCGATCTCTCGGAGCTGGTCGAGCAGACCTGTGAGCTGCTGGAGGCCTCCACTTCGAAGGAGTGTCGCCTGGAGATCGCGCTGCAGCAGAGCGGCACCGTGGTCGAGGGAGACCCCACGCAGCTCCGCCAGGTGATCGTGAACCTGGTCACCAACGCCTCGGAATCCCTCCGCGACCGCCCGGGGCGCGTCGCGGTGCGCACCGGCCTCGTCCGCGCCGATGCGGCCTACCTGAGGCGCATCCTCGGCGCGGGCGACCTCGCCGAGGGCGACTACGTCTACCTGGAGGTTTCCGATACCGGGGAAGGGATGGACGAGAAGGTCCGCAAGCGGATCTTCGAGCCCTACTTTTCGACCAAGTTCGCGGGTCGCGGTCTGGGACTCGCCGCCGCGGTCGGAATCATCCGGGGACACCGGGGGGGCGTCGAACTGGTGACGGAGCCGGGCCAGGGGACCACCTTCCGGATTCTCCTGCCGCCGGCCTCGCGCGCCGCGCTTCCCGCGCCGAGCGAAGCGCCGTCGGGCCCGACCGCGGCATCGGGAGGCACGATTCTCGTCGTCGACGACGAGGAGTGGGTGCTCGAACTGGCGCGGGAGTTCCTGGAGCGGGGCGAATTCGAGGTGGTGACCGCCGAAGGGGGGAGGGAGGCCCTGGAGATTCTTCGGGGGGATGCGGGAAAGGCGATCGACGCGGTGGTGCTCGATCTCACCATGCCCGACCTGGACGGCCGCGAGACCTTTCTGGAGATCCGCCGCATCTTCCCCGGTCTTCCGGTGATCGTGGCTTCCGGCTTCAGCGAGAAGGCGACGGCGGACCGCTTCCCGCCCCACGAGATCGCCACCTTCATCCGCAAGCCCTACGAGCCCGAGGAGCTGATCGACGCGATCCACGCCTCGCTCTGCGGCTAGAAAGCAGCCTGCATCGAGGGCGTGCTAGCGTAGTGGCAGAAGCGTTTGCGGCGCCGACCTCGGGCGCGCGGCGCGGACATCGAACAGGGCGGGAACTCGCAGTGGCCAGCTTGCTATCCGGCTTCCGACGCGCGCTCGGAGATTTGACCGGAGCCTTGCTCCCCCTCTCCATGCGCGAGCTTCAGCTCGATCTCAAAGAACGTCTGCGCAAGGCGCCACAGCAGCTCAACGACTACGGCTACGACCCGTTCGGATTCAGCCCCGAGTCCGCCGGCCACATGGCCCTTCCCATCGCAGTCCTCTACCGCCACTACTTCCGCGCCGAGACTCACGACATCGACCGGGTTCCGCAGGGGCGGGTCCTCTTGATCGCGAACCACGCGGGGCAGTTGCCCTACGACGGTGCCATGCTGAGCGCGGCGATGATGCTCGACGCCAATCCACCGCGCCTGGTTCGCGGGATGGGGGAGTACTTCATCTGGCGGCTCCCCTGGCTGGGAGTATCGGTGGCGCGCGGAGGAACCATCGTCGGCACGCCCGAGAACTGCATCCGGATGCTCGAGAGCGAGGAGTGCGTGATGGTGTTCCCGGAGGGCGCGCGCGGAATCAGCAAGCCCTTCCGCCAGCGATACCAGCTCGAGCCCTTCGGCCTCGGCTTCATGCGGCTGGCTCTCCAGACCGACACTCCCATCGTTCCGGTCGCCTTCGTGGGCTCGGAGGAGCAGCAGCCGGGGCTGGCCAACTTCCGGGAGGTGGCGGAGACGGTGGGGCTGCCCTCCCTGCCCATCACGGTGACCTTTCCGTGGTTGGGTCCGCTGGGCCTGCTGGTCGCTCTCCCCGTCAAGTATCACATCTACTTCGGCGAGCCGATGCACTTCGAGGGCGATCCCAGCGAGGAGGACTCCGTCGTCCAGAAGAAGGTCGACGCGGTGCGCGAGGCGATCACCGATCTGTTCGCGCGGGGCCTTCACGAACGCCGCGGAGTCTTCCGCTAGCAGACTGCGGAAGCACGGCGTTGGTTGCAGGCGGCCAGGAGCGAGCCTCCCTTCTACAGTTCCGCTCGCCGCCAGCCGAAACGGCGTAGTGGGAAGGCAACGCGGAGGTGCTCGAGCATGCGCTGCAAGCGATTCTCGACGGCGGGCGCGCTGGTGTTGTGGCTTGCGATCCTGGGTTGCAGTGATGCCAAGATCGACCGGATGTCCTCGGGAGGAAACCTCCTGAGCGGGGAGCTGGAGTCCTGGCTGGTACTGGAGTTCAAGGAATACCCCGCCGGCGGAGACCCGCGGGACGTGGTGGTACGCTTCCACTCCGAGGCGCTTGGCGGCACCGAGGAGTTCGACTGGAACTACATCGCCAACAGAGACGTCACCACGGGCGAGCAATTCGGCTCGGGCAATCGCCCGAATCGCGCCACAACCGCCGCCGAACACCCGCCCCTCGGACAGCCCGTGAAGGTCAAGTTCCCGCTCTACGCCAAGCGGGAGATCATCGCGGGGAACGGGGCGATCTGGCTTCACGCCTATCTCTACTGGGGTGGGGTAAGGCAGGACTCGGCCAAGCAGGACATCCGGCGCCTCTACAGCCCGGCGGACTCCACGACACCCAACCCCTGGTCCTACTGACTCGATGCCCCGGTAGACCTGTCTTCGACTGCTGCGGAATCGATGCCAGATGGCCGGTCCCCGTGTCAGCTCCGCTATGATGGGGCGGGAGGCAAGCCGATGATCCCGATTTCGAAGGCCGGCACCGCACTTCTCCTCGCCATTCTCGTCACCGCCCTCTCCTCCTGCACGCCGGAGCAGCCGGAGCCGGGTACCGAGGTCCTTCTCGAGACCGAGGACGACAAGACCCTCTACGCGATGGGCGCGACGATGGCCCGGAATCTCGATCGCCTGCCGCTCAGCGAATCCGAGAAGGAGGCCCTCCAGGCCGGCTTCGCCGATGCCCTCCTCGGGCGCGAGCCAAGGATCGACACCGTCCGCTACGGACGCGAGGTACAGGGACTGATCGCACGCCGCAGCGCCGAACTCGCCGAACTCGAGCGCAAGGCGGGGGACGCGTTTCTCGCCGAGGCTGCCGCGGTGGAGGGCGCCGAGCGGAGCGACTCCGGCGTGGTGAGACAGGTGCTCCGCCCCGGGGACGGGGCCTCGCCGGGTCCCGACGACCGGGTCCGGGTCCACTATCACGGAACCCTGCGCGACGGGACGGTCTTCGACAGCTCCGTGAACCGTGGTCAGCCGGCCGCCTTTCCCTTGAACCGGGTGGTCCCCTGCTGGACCGAGGCCCTGCAGAAGATGAAGACGGGAGAGAAGGCCCGGATCACCTGCCCCGCCTCCACCGCCTACGGCGATCGGGGGTCGCCCCCGCTGATCAAGCCCGGCGCCGCTCTCGCCTTCGAGGTCGAGCTACTCGAGATCCTCCAGGAGCCGAAGGAACAGGCGACGGGCGCGCCCTAGGCGGGCTTAGATCTCGACCCGATGGGTCTCGATCTGGTTCTTGCCCACCGGTCCCATCGCCACCAGCCCCTCGCGGGTGGAGAGCTCCTTGGCGGTGTCCTCGGAGATCAGCAGACCGTCGACGGGCGCCGCCTTCTGGATGTGGCCGGCGGCGTCGAGCACCGCGCTGTAGGCCACCCCGCTGACGAGGTCGACCGCGGAGCGCCCGGTGTGAATGCCCGCGCGAACCCGGAACGGGGTGCCGAGCAGGTTCTCGTCCTCGTTGAAGCGGGCCAGGCTGGCGACGATCGCCTTGCCCGCGGCAACGGAGTCCTGGGCGGACTCGAAGAAGCTCATCACCTCGTCGCCGTTGCAGTTGAGGACCTCCCCCCGGTGCTCCGTCACGGTTCGCGACACGAAGCCGCGAAAGCGCTCGAATGAGACCACGACCCGCTCCGAGCGAGGCTCGGCGGCCTTCATCCCGAACGAATCGACGACGTCGACATCGAGAAAGCTCCCGTCACGCAGGAACTCCCGCTCGATCCGCTCGTCCAGATCGACGCGGGCCTCCATCGCCTCGCGCAGCGTGCGCGCTCTCGCGAGGCCCATCGGCGCTCGATGGGCTGGCGCCTCGAGCTGGAGCACCACGCAATCCGCCAGCTGGATCTGATCGCCGTCGAAGACCCGCTGCCGGTCCTCGACCGGCTCGCCGTTGACGAAGGTGCCGTTGGTCTGACTGCGGTGTATCAGGGTCAGCTCGCCCTCCGCGGCCACCAGGATTGCGTGGACCCGCGAAATGCTCCTCTCCAGAATGGAGACGTGGCAGTCCTGGGTGCGGCCGATCGTAGTCTCGCCGGCGGAGAGCGGAAAGCGACTCCCCCGCAGGCTCTCGGGGCCATCGACCAGGATCAGGTGACCAGGGATGAGAGGCTCGCGTTCCAGCGCCCCGGGCGCCTGGTTCGGGATGACCACGGTGCCCGCCTGGCGGATCGCGTCGGTGGACATCCCGCTCTCGGGGCGCTCCCGATCGCCTCCGTCTCCCTCTGGATTCCCCGGTTTGTCTAAGCGGCGAGGCACGGCCGAGCCCCCTCCTCCCGCCGGATCCCAGCGAGCCCTTTGCCCGTCCGGACCGGTCGTGCGAACCCCCGGCAAGCAGCCACTCCTATTTTCGCCGATTCCGGGCCCCATCGAAAGCGCTGATCGGGCCCGAGCCGGAGAATTGCCACCGGGGCGGCGGCGCTCGCGGACGGCTCCTCCTGGAAGCCCGGGCCCGAGGGTCGAGAGGGGTTGCCGCCGGGGCTCAGCCGCCCGCCCTACCGGAGCGGAGAGCTCCTCCTCGCTAGCCCGACCGCCGTCGCCGTGCGTAGAGGCCGAGGCCGAGGGTGCCCAGGCCGAACAAGAGCAGCGTCCCCGGCTCGGGCGCGAACTGGAGGCTGAGGGCGGCGAACATGGTCGTTTCGGGGAACGCCGTCGTCAGGCTGGTGAAGGCCTTGCTCACCGTCACGAGCTGGAAGGCGCCCGCGTGCTGGGCCGTGTTCGTCGTGAGCGAGGCCGGCCCGTGTGCGAAGCCGCCTGGCAAGCTCGGCGTGGTCACGTTGCCGCTCGCGGTGTGGATGGTGAGCACCGGCTGACCGATCGTCCACGGACTGTGCTGGAGGGTGAGCGCCAGGGACCACCTGGGTGCCTCCCACGCCGATGCCCACATCACTGACGGGGGTGAGCGGAATGGTCAGGTTCGCGTATTGACAGGAGGCGAAGACCAGGCAGATCTTCGCGGTGCCGGAGAGCCCCATCGGGCCTCCGGTCGGAGGACCGCCGGTCGGGCCGAAGTCGAAGCTGCCGGTCAGGTTTGCCACCGAGGTGAAGACGACCGAATTGACGGTGTCATCCGTGGTCACCAGCCTCGAAGCCGTCACCGGCGCCACCGGCCACGCCGATCGTCAAGCAAGCACCTAGAGCGATGGCCAGTAGATTCCGCACGTTCAACCTCCCTGGAGACGAAAGCGAAAGAAGACCCCGTAGTCAAAAGGATTCAGCAGAGTTACTACTCTGCGCAAGGCCCGGCCGCCCGCGGAGGCTCCCACACCGATCACGATTGCGGATCCACTCATCTCGACGTGCTCCCCGACCCCCCTCGTCCTAGTATGCTGCCTCACGAGAGGGAGGCAAAGAAGAGCCGCATGCAGGACCTGTTCGATCTGAGCGGCCGAGTCGCCGTCGTCACCGGCTCCACCAAGGGGATCGGGCGGGCGATCGCAGAGGTCATGGCCGCACACGGCGCGAAGGTGGTGATCTCGAGCCGCAAGGCCTCGGTCTGCGACGAGGTGGCGGCGCACATCCGCGAGGCCGGCGGCGAAGCCATCGCCGTCCCGTGCAACGTGTCACACAAGGAGCAGCTTCAGCACCTGGTCGACGTGACCCGCCGCGAGCTGGGAGCGATCGACATCCTGGTGGCCAACGCCGGCGTCAACCCCTTCTACGGCCCGAGTCTCGAGATTCCCGACTCCGCATTCGAGAAGATCCTCGACGTGAACATCCGGAGCAACCACTGGCTGTGCCAGATAGTCGTCCCGGAGATGAGGGAGCGAGGGGGCGGCGTCATCATCATCGTCTCCTCCGTTACCGGCCTCAAGGGCAGCAGCGCCCTGGGCAGCTACGCCATCTCAAAGGCGGCGGACATGCAGCTCGCCCGAAACCTGGCCGTGGAGTTCGGGCCCGACGGAATCCGCGCGAACTGTATCGCCCCGGGCGTGGTGAGGACGGACTTCGCCCGCGCGCTGTGGGAGGAGCCGCAGGCGGCGGCGAGTCAGGAGGCAGCGACGCCGCTGCGGCGCCTGGGAAGCCCGGAGGACATCGCCGGAGCGGCGGTGTTCCTGGCGGCGCCGGCCGGCGCCTGGCTGACGGGACAGAGCATCGTCATCGACGGCGGAGCATCGATCGTGATTAGCGCGCCGCCGTCGTGAACGACCCCGCGCGCATCTCGGAGGTCGCGGAGCCTCCGAGCGCGTCCGCCGCCTCCTCGAAGCGCACCAGCTCGGACTCGATCAGATCGATCGACGCGTTCCAGAAAGCGGGCGCCTCCAGGTCGACTCCGAGAACGCTCCGGGCCAGGTTCTCCGCGCTGTCGCTCCCGGTCCCGCGCAGGAGCTTCTCGTAGAGGGGAAAGAAGCTCGGTCCTTCCCGCTTCGCCCGTGCGAAGATCCCCATGCTGAACAGGTAGCCGAACGTGTAGGGGAAGTTGTAGAAGCTGATGCCGGTCAGATAGAAGTGCAGCTTCGACGCCCAGAACCACGGGTCGAGCTCCCCCTCGGCCAGGCAGTCGCCGTAGCAGGTGCGCTGGGCCTCCGTCATCAGCTCTCCGAAGCGGCTGACCGGAATCTCACCCGCGGCGCGCTCCTGGTAGACGGCCTCCTCGAAGAGGAAGCGCATGGGGATGTTCAGCAGGAAATCGGATCCGTCCTTCATGCGGCAGTCGAGCGCGGCGGCGCGCTCCTCGGGCCGGGCGTCGGGGCCCTCGAGAACCGCGTCGATCACCAGCTGCTCGGCGAAGGTCGAGGCCGTCTCGGCGAGCGTCATCGGGTAGCGGCACGCCCAGAGCCGCGCGTCCGCGAGGACTCGCGAGTGATAGGCGTGGCCGAGCTCGTGGGCCAGCGTGGCCACGTCGCCCAGTGCGCCGTTGAAGGTCATGAAGACACGGGACTCTCCGATCAGCTTCGACGTCGAGCAGAAGCCACCGGGGCGTTTGCCGGAGCGCGGTCGGTGGTCGATCCAGCGCCGTTCGAATGCCTCGAGTGCGAAGTCGCGGAGCTCCGGATAGAAACCCCCAAAGGCGGACAGCACCCGCTCTTGGGCCGCCTCCCAGGAGATGCGCTGTTGGCTCGCGATGGGGAGAGGCGCTGCCAGGTCGTGGAAATCCAGCCGCTCGAGCCCCAGGATCCGCGCCTTTCGCCGCAGGTATCGGCGCGGGACCTCGGAGCGCGAGCGGACCACGTCGAGCATGGTGTGCAGAGTCTGCCGTGAGATGCCGGCGTCGAAGACCGCCGGCTCGAGGAAGTGCCCCACGCCGCGGCGGCGATAGAGCTCCAGACGCGTCCCCACGATCGCGTTCAGGCAGGCCGCCGCGACGTCGCCGGCGCTCTCCCACGCGGCGTTGGATCCCTCGAGAGCCGCGGCGCGCACCTCCCGGGCCGGGTCCTCGAGCAGGGTGCGCGTCATCGAGACGGGCACCCGGCGGGGCGTCTCGCCGGGAGGACGGAGCTCGAAGTCGAGCTTCCCGGAGACCTGGTTGTAGAGGCGTCCCCAGGCCGAGATGCCGGTGACGCCCAGATCGGCGGCGAGCGTCTCGAGTGGCTCCGACATGCTCCACTCGGCCCTGCGGCGCACGCGCCGCAGGAAGTGGGCGGCCCCAGACAGCTCCGGGTGGGCGGTGAGCTGCTCGAAGACCTCGCCCTGCACCTCGCGGAAGGCGGCGTGCACCATCACGAAGATCTTGGAGATCTCGGCCCAGAGGACTGCAGCGGCCGCCGTCTCGCGCTGGATCTCCTCGTCGCGCGCGTCCGCCGCACCGAGGCAGCCCAGGTAGGACTGGAGATGGGCCGAGCGAGAGGCGATCTCCTCCAGCCGGAGCAGCAGTGCCACCCAGACGGGAATCGCCCCCGCCTCGAGCGGCGCGGCCGCGCGCAGGTCGGCGAGGAGAGTCGTCGCATCCGCAGTGAGGCGGGCCCGAAACTCCCGGTATGCGGATCCGCCGAACTCGGGGAAGTACGGGGTCATGTCCCAGTCGGGCTGAATCGTCATCGCGAAACCAAGCGTAGCCGGTGCTGAGAAGCGCGCTCCTTGCGGGCGGCCCCCTCCCGCTGCAGAGTGTGAGCTTCCCGCCCACCAGGCACTGGACGCCTGCGCCGGCAAAGCTGCGAGGAATCTCCCATGGCGCCTCAGCACGACGGACCCGCATCACCGCTCTTCCAGGTGATCCCCTTCGACGGGACGCTGCCCTGGAAGGCGCTGGCGGAAGCGGAGGTAACACCGGGCATGCGGGGCTCGGTGGAGAGAGCGCCGAGGGGCCGATGCACGGGGTGGGGAATTCCCTTCCAGGTGAAAAGGCCACTGCTGGCAAAGGACGATCCGGTCTCGGTGAGGGTGGGACCGGTCAAGACGAAGTGGCTGGTCTTCTTGCACACCACCGACGTCGAACCACTGGACTGGAACCGGGACGGCTTCGTCAGCCCGACTCCGGGCTACGGCCGGCTCGGGGAGCACGTGGCGGACTACGTGATCCACTACGCCGACGGAGGCGAGCTGCGGCAGGCGATCCGGAGACGCCATCAGATCGGGATGTTCCAGCGGGGCTGGGGCGAGAACTGCTTTCAGGCGGTCTGCATGCGCAAGCCCCATCCGATTCCGGCAGTCCACGAGCAGGACTCCCCGCCCCTGTTCGGAATGCGGCACCTCTACTGGGGGATGTCGCAGACACGCGCGCAGATCCGCGACCTGGGGACCTGGTGCAACTGGATCTGGGCCTGGGAGAACCCCCGTCCCGGAAAGGCGATCACCGGCCTGCGCGTCGAGCCGGTGTCGGGTGTGGTCGTGCTCTCCGCGATCTCCGCGGGAAGGGCCAGCTCGCTGCCGCTGCGCTGGGAGACGCGACGCAAGGCGCTGCTCCGGCTGCCGAAGAGCGAAGCATTCCGCCCCGAGCTCGACGAGCGGGGCCTCCTCGATCAGATCCAGCTCGACCTGGGACAGGTGATCTCGGCCCAGCCGCGTTCCTTGTACCCCAACGACGATTGGGAGAAGACCTACAACAACCAGACGCCCGGCACCTCGAACCGCGAGGTCCTGATCGAGTACACGGCCCACCCCGACGCGCGCTTCCACCTCGGCGGGAGGAGAACGGTTCCCGTCTCGAAGCTGGCGGAGGAGAAGAGCACCAGGGCTCTCTCGCCGGTGCGTCCGGCGCTCCAGCGGGTGAAGCTTCGCGTGGTGGAGAAGGGCAGCAAGATGCCTGTCGCCGTCAAGCTCCACGCCCACGGCGAGGCCGGCGAGTACCTGGTGCCGGTCGATCGGCATCGCATCCCCAATCCCTCGTGGTTCGAGGATTACAGCGCCGACTTCGCGCACCTCGATCCGATGACCGGCAATCGACACGACTGCTGCTACATCCCGGGAGAGGCGACGCTGGATCTGCCCCTCGGCAGGGTCTATCTCGAGGTGAGCAAGGGCTTCGAGATCAAGCCGCTGCGCAAGGTGGTGGAGATCTCGCGGTCGACCCGGGCCCTCACCCTCGGGATCGATCGCGTCCTCGACTGGAGGGAGCGCGGCTGGGTGACCGCCGACACCCACGTTCACTTCCTGTCGCCGGCGACCGCTCGGCTGGAGGGCGCCGCCGAGGGCGTGAACGTCATCAACCTGCTGGCGAGCCAGTGGGGAGAGCTGATGACCAACGTCGGCGACTTCGACGGGAAGACGACCTTCGGATCCCGGGAAGCGGGCGACGACGGAGAATGGCTGGTTCGCGTCGGGACCGAGAACCGCCAGCATGTGCTCGGCCACATTTCGCTGCTGGGCTACGGCGGCGAGATCATCGCGCCGATGTGCGCGGGCGGACCCGACGAGGCCGCCCTGGGGGACCCGGTGGGAGCGCTCCTGACGCAATGGGCGCGGGAGTGTCGCGACCGCGGAGGGCTGGTGGTCTTCCCTCACTTCCCGAACCCCCGGGCCGAAAACGCGGCAACGCTGATCCACGGCGACGTCGATGCGGTGGAGATGTGCTCCTGGGGCAATCTCTATGCCGGAATCGATCCCTACTCACTCTCCGACTGGTACCGCTACCTGAACTGCGGCTACTTCTACCCGGCGGTGGGCGGAACCGACAAGATGACCGCCAACACCGCGGTCGGTACGATCCGCACCTACGCGCGGATCCCGGAGGGGAGTCCCTTCACCTACCAGGCCTGGATGGATGCGGTCCGGTCGGGTGACACCTTCGTGAGCTACGGGCCGCTCATGGAGTTCCGGGTGGAGGGCGAGCCGCCCGGTAGCCGTATCGTCATGAACGGAAGCGGCGGAACCGTGGACGTGGAGTACGAGCTCGCCAGCGTGACGGTGCCGATGTCCCGGGTGGACCTCGTCGTGAATGGAGAGATCCGCGAGAGCAAGCGGATCGGCGCGAAGAAGGCCCGAGGACACTGGGCGGTGAATCTCGACAGGAGCTCCTGGCTGGCACTCCTGGTGCGCGGCCACTACCGGGACAGGCCGGAGATGATCGCAGCGCATTCGTCGCCGGTGACGATCGAGATCGAGGGCTCGCGCTTCTTTGCAGCGGCCGACGCCGTCACCATGCTGGAGCAGATCGAAGGCGCGCTGGCCTATCTGGACACGGTCGGGACACGCGCCGACGACGCGGCCTACAAGCGCATGCGGCTGGTCCTGACCTCCGCGCACCGCAAGGTCCACAACGAGATGCACCAGCGCGGGCGCGGTCACCGCCACCGGATTCCCGACCTTGCCTCTGGGTGACGAATCCCCTATGCGTGAGAGATGGGTCGTCTGAGTCAGAGGGTCGCGATCGTGACCGGCGGCGGCCGGGGAATCGGGCGCGGCATCGTCCTCGGTCTGGCCGAGGCAGGTGCCGACATCGCGATCGCCGACGTCGACGTACGGAGCGCGGAGGAGACCGCCGAGGAGGTCGCGAGCCTCGGCCGCGAGGTGATCGTCTGCCAGGTCGACGTCACCGACACGCAATCGGTACAGAGGGGTTTCGACCAGGTTCTCGCCCGCTTCGAGGCGATCGACATCCTGGTCAACAACGCGGGCGTCGTCCAGGATCACACGGGAAGCGAGGTCTCCGGCGACGACTTCGACCGCTGCTACATGGTGAACCTCCGGGGAATCTGGAACGTGAGCAGCATCGTCATCCCCCATTTCCGCGAGCGCGGCGGGGGGAAGATCGTGAACATCGCCTCGATTGCGGGGCGGCGGGGAGACAACGGCCTGGCGCCCTACTCGGCCTCGAAGGCCGGCGCGATCAGCCTGACCCAGTCAATGGCCTTCTCGCTGGGACCGCATGGCATCAACGTCAACGCCGTGTGTCCGGGCCTGCTCTGGACCCCGATGTGGGAGAAGCTCGAGGGGATGTTCCGCCGCGACACCGATCCCAACGTCGTCGGCGAACGCGCCGCGTTCAGCGCCTACATCCAGGCGAACTGCCCGCTGCGGCGGGAGCAGACCCCCGAGGACATCGGCCACGCCGTCGTCTTCCTGGTGTCCGACGAGGCGAGGAACATCACCGGGCAGTCCCTCAACGTCGACGGCGGCATGCAGATGAACTGAGGCCCCCGGGGAGGCTCTCCCCTGCCCTGCGGGACCCGCGGGGATTGGAGGGCCTCGCGCCCGGGTGGGCTACCGGCGGGCCTCCATGAACTCCTTCTCCAGCGAACGGATCAGGTCTTCCTCACGGATCTCGTGAAAGATGAAGGCCTCGGCGAACTCCTCGAAGGAGCGTCTCGCCTCCTCCCGCTTCCCCGCCTGAAGCTGAGCGACGATCAGGTCGAAGCGACGGATGAACTGGGCGTGCGCCTTCCCGACCCGATCCACCGCCTCGGCGCGGTCGGGCCGCAGCGCCCGGATGGCCGGATAGTAGAGTCGGTCTTCCTTCTCGAAGTGGGCCTCCAGCTCCTCTCGGATCCGTCCGAACGCAACGGCGGCCTCCGCTTCGTCCCCGTCCCGGAACGCCGCGCGCGTCTCCTCGAACATCGCTGCGAGGCTGCGATGGACTGCGGCAACCCGGCTGATCACCGGACTTCCCCCTTTCGGCTCGTCTCGAGCGGCGAGCCCTCGGCACTCCTGTTCTTCCCCACCATGAATATGGGCCCTAATTGCGGGAGTTGAGTATGATGCCAGTCATACCGCGCCCGAGAGCTCTTCACACGCGGATATGGACCGAGGTGGAATGAGTGGTAGTGGTGAGGTAGAACTCGCTAACGCTGAGTTCTTCCGGGCGCTGCCTCCGGAGCGGCGAGACCAGGTCAAATCGGTCCTCCGCGAGAAGCGCTTCACCCGCCAGCGGGTGCTCTTCTTCGAGGGGCAGCCCGCGGAGTTCCTCTGGGTGGTCCACCGGGGGGAGGTGCGGCTCTACAAGGGCTCGGCGGACGGGCGCATCACCACCCTGGAGGCCCTCGGTCCGGGCGAGATGTTCGGCGCGGTCTCCTCCCTCGACGAGGACGTCTACACCGCGAGCGCCGAGACGGTCACGGATGGGATGGCCTGGTGCCTGCCGCGGAGGGTGCTGATGAGCCTGGTGGCAGAGGTGCCGGTGCTCGCCGTCGAGATCCTGGTGGTCACCTCCCACCGCCTCCGCGACGCCCACGAGCGCCTGCGGTCCTTCGCACACGATCCGGCTCCGGCTCGGCTGGCGCGGGCGCTCCTGCGCTCTGCACGGGAGGACGGGGAGGCGCGCGTGACGCGGCGGGCCCTGGCGGAGGCGTCCGGTACCACGGTCGAGACGGCGATCCGGGTGCTGCGCCGATTCGAGCGAGACGGGATCATCAGCGGCGCCGTGGGGCGCGTGCAGGTGGTGGACGAGTCGGCCCTGGAGCGGATTGCGACCGTCGCATCGCGCTGAGATACCCTCTCGCGCGGGTTTGGAGCGGGCCGCGAAACGCCCCCTCCGAGAGCTATGACGGTCGTCATACCCCCGCTGGGACTCCCCGGATAGCTTCGCCGGGAACCATCGATCGGGGCCAGGATCGAGGGCGCCCGCGGGGAGGTGGAACGGTGTCCCTGACTCGGCGGCAATTCCTTCAGGCGAGCACGGCGACCGCTCTCGCTCTGGGTCTCCACCGACTCGGCTGGGTGACACCCGAGCCGGCGGCGGCGGATCTGGCACCCGACTACCAGGACTTTCGCGACGTCTACCAGAAGCGATGGACCTGGGACCGGGTGGTTCGCGGCACCCACACCAACGTCAACTGCGTCTCTTCGTGCGCCTGGAATCTCTACGTGCGCGAGGGCATCGTCTGGCGCGAGGAGCAGTCCTCCCCCTACGTGCAGTCGAACGCGAGCGTTCCCGACTTCAACCCCCGCGGCTGCCAGAAGGGCGGGATGTGCAGCGATCTGACGCTGAGCGAATCGCGCGTGATTCATCCCATGAAGCGGGTGGGACCTCGCGGCTCCGGGCGCTTCAAGCGGATCACCTGGGAGGAAGCCCTCGACGAGATCGCCGAGCACCTGGTCGAGGTGCTGGCCAAGCGCGGCGGCGAGGGCGTGGTGCTGGAGCTGGGCCCGAACGTCGACTACGGGGCCAACACCGCGGCGGCGCTTCGCTTCTTCCGGCAGATCGGCGCACCCATCACCGACTCGATGGCGCAGATTGGAGACCTGGGCGTCGGCGGCACCATCACTCTCGGCCTGCCGCACACCGACGGCACCTCCGACGACTGGTTCCGATCCGACTACCTGGTGATGTGGGGATTCAATCCGATCGTCTCGCGCATTCCCGATGCGCATTTCGTCCCCGAGACGCGCTATGGCGGCGGGAAGATCGTGGCCATCACGCCCGAGTACAGCCAGAGCGCGATTCACGCCGACCTCTGGCTCCCGCTCCGGCCCGGGAGCGACATCGCCCTGGCGCTGGCAGCCTGCCAGGTGGTGATCGAGGAGGACCTCTACGACGCCGACTACCTCCGCGAACAGACCGATCTCCCCTTCCTGGTCCGCAGTGACGACGGCCGATTCCTGCGCGAGGCGGACGTGGTGGCGGGCGGCGCGGACGACCGGTTCGCCATGTGGGACGCCTCGGCGGACGCTCTCTTCTGGGCGCCGGGATCCGCGGGCAGTCCCGAGAGGACGTTGACGCTTCCGTTGGGCGTCGCTCCCGACCTCGAGAAGCGCGGCGAGGTCGCCCTCGCCGACGGAGGCCGGGTCCCGGTGCGCACGGCCTTCTCCCTGCTGCGGGAGCGGCTCGCCGAGGCCGGACCGGAGCAGGCCGCGCCCATCACCGGCCTCTCCGCACAAATCATCCGGCGCTTCGCGCGCGAGTTTGCCAAGGCGCCTTCGGCGCTGATCCTCTCCCAGTGGGGCATGTGCAAGAACCTCCACTCGGATCTGATGCAGCGCAGCCAGATCCTGCTGGCCTCGCTCACCGGAAACCTGGGACGCGCCGGCGGCGGCTGGCGATCGGGCGCCTTCATCGCCCTCGAGGGCATGGGCCTGATGGCGATGCAGGACAAGCTGGCGCTCCCCTACCTGGCGTGGACCGCCGCTCGCTCCTACTTCTGGCCCGACGAGGTGCTTCACGAGTTCGAGTCGATGTACGTGCCGAGCACGATCTTCCACGCCGTCCACGGCGGCCTGCTCGAGTTCGTCGGCGCGCCGGAGCACAACGACCCGGTGCTTCCGGATGGGTGCACCCCCTACATCGAGGAGGCGGTCGACAAGGGCCACTTCCCGGTGGGACCGCCGCGCACGGCCCCCCCGCCCGAGGTGATCTTCGGGTTCTGTGGAAACGTGCTGCGCCACACGCGCATGGGCAACAAGGTGCGCGAGACGCTCTTCGATCCGGCCCGCCTCGTCGTCGACATCAACTTCCGCATGAACGAGACCAGCCGCCACGCCGACATCCTGCTGCCGGCCGCCGGCTGGTACGAGAAGGTCGGCATCAAGTACATCGCCGCCTTCGTCCCCTACGTGACGCTGGGCGACAAGGGCGCCGAGCCGCAGGGAGAGGCGAAGCCCGAGTGGGAGATCTTCTCGCTGCTGTCGCAGCACGTGGCCCAGGTGGCCCGCGCGCGGGGCGTCACCATGGCGCGCAGCTTCACGGGCAAGGAGTGCGGTCTCACCGATCTCGACCTCCGCTTCAGCGACGACGGCCGCTTCGGGCCGCACGACCAGGAGGCGGTGGTGGACTTCATCCTCAGCGTCTCCGGCCCTTCGGACGAGATCACCCTCGCGGATCTGCGCCGGGAGGGCGGCGCCATGCGGATCGCGGGCCTCGGCGTGCAGGGCGGAACCGCCGGTATCTTTTCCGAGTACAGCACCACCGAGCCGGTGGTGCCGCTGCGCGACTTCGTCGAGAAGAAGGAGCCCTATCCGACGCTCACCGGCCGCCAGCAGTTCTACGTGGACCATCCCCTGTTCCTGAAGGTCGGCGAGGAGTTCCCCGTCCACAAGGACCCGCCGAAGGCGGGCGGCGACCATCCCTTCACCATGACCAGCGCACACGCGCGCTGGAGCATCCACTCGATGTGGCGCGACCAGCCGCTGATGCTGCAGCTCCAGCGCGGGGAGCCGGTGATCTACATGAATCCCACCGACGCTCGAGAGCGTGGAATCTCCGAGCAGGACCTGGTCCGGGTCTGGAACGACCTGGGCGAGTTCGTGGTGCGGGTCAAGATCGCGCCGGCGATCCAGCCGTCGGTGATCCACATCATGCACGCCTGGGAGCCCTACCAGTTCCGCGATGGAGGCTGCCACCAGTACGTCTCGCCCAGTCCCTTCAAGGTGACCCAGCTCGTCACCGACTACGGCCAGATGCACTGGGGATACGCGCACTACGAGCCCAACCAGACCGATCGAGACACCCGCGTCGACGTTGAACGCCTCGAGACGAACGCGTAGAGAGGCGCGGGTGGAAGGGCGGGCGGCGATTCGGGTCGATTCGATGGACTCGAGCTAGGTGAGGTTTGATGCCGCGTTCCGGACGCATTCGGTTCCTCGACCGCACCGCACGCCTCTACGACCCCGCGGTGTATACCTTCGGCTTTCGGCGCCTCTGGAACTCGATGGCCGAGTGGGCGGAGCAGAAGGCCGGCTCCCCTCGCCTGGACGTCTGCACCGGCACGGGGGGCGTCGCGAGGGCGATGGCCCGCCGCGGGGGCCGCGTGGTCGGCTGCGACCTCTCGCCGGGTATGCTTCGGCATGCCCGACGCAGGGCCCGAGCCGCCGGGTTCGCAGACCGGGCCGACTGGGTGCGGATGGACGCGCGCCGCATCGCCTGCCGAGATGCCTCCTTCCCCCTCGTGGTCTGCGCGATGTCGCTCCACGAGATGGCCGAGGAGGAGATCCGGCAGGTGCTCGCGGAGGTTCGGCGGGTGTCGAGCGACAAGGTCCTCGTCGCCGACTACCGGCTTCCGGGCGCCGGCTGGCGGAGGCTGCTCTTCTGGTTCTTCAAGGTCTTCGAGCGTCTCGAGAGCGAGGACTTCGACGGCTTCATGTCGAAGGGTCTCCGCGAGCGGCTCGAGGCCGCGGGGCTCGTCGTCGAGGCGCACTGGGATACCGGCCTGTACCGGGTCTGCCCCTGCAGCGTAAGAGGGAACCCGGATTCCTGAGGGTCCGGGCCGAGGAGGTTCCGAGTTGATCGATCTCACCCGACGCGAACTGCTGATCGCCGGAGCGATCGGATCCGTGGCTCTCTCGCTCCGATCGCTGACGCCGAAGCTCGCCAGCGCAGAAACCGCCGCGCCGGCCGCCGCAGAGCCGTTCGCCTTTGGCGACTATCGCGATCTCTACCGAAACGCCTGGACCTGGGACCGCGTGGTGCGCGGAACCCACCTGCGGGCGAACTGCTTCAGCGCCTGCGCCTGGGACCTCTTCGTGAAGGACGGCGTGGTCTGGCACGAAGAGCAGAGCGACGTCTACGCACGCGAGGTCCCGGGCCTCTCCGACTACGCGCCTCGCGGATGTCAGAAGGGCGCCTGCTACAGCAACCTGATGACGAACGGGGATCGCATCACCCACCCGATGGAACGGGTCGGACCGCGCGGCTCGGGCCGCTGGCGCCGCATCTCCTGGGAGCAGGCTCTGACGCGCCTGGCGGATTCCATGCTGGACGCCATCGAAGAAGGCGGTACCGAGACCGTCATCTATGACAACGGGACCTCGAACGTCGATGCCGGACCTGGCGCCACAGCGGAGATGCGGCTCTTCGCCCTGCTTCGCTCCACCTTTCTCGACGGCTTCGGCGGGACCGGAGACCTCGCCCTGGGTGCGGTGCAGACTTGGGGCACCACCTTCGTGGACGGGAGCTCGGACGACTGGATGCGCGCCGACACGCTGGTCTTCTGGAGCAGCAATCCGGTCACCACGCGCATGCCCGACGCCCACTTCGCCACCGAGGCGCGCTACCGCGGCACCACGGTCATCACCGTGGCGCCCGACTACTCGGCGAGCTCGATCCACGCCTCGCTGTGGGTGAACCCGCGGCAGGCCACCGACGCTGCGCTGGCGCTGGGGATCGCGCGGGGGATCCTCGAGCGCGGCGCCATCGACGAGGCCTACGTCCGCGAGCAGACCGACCTTCCCTTCCTGGTCTGCGACGACACCAAGCGCTTCCTGCGCCAGTCGGACCTCGAAGAGGGCGGCAAAGACGACATCTTCTACGTCCACGACATGGTCTCCGGGGAGATCGTCGAGGCACCGGGGACCCCGGGGCGCTGGTGGAGCGATTCACTGGATCTGGGGGAACTCGAGCCTGCCCTCCGCGGAAGCTTCCAGGCGAACACCACCCGCGGTGCGGTCACGGTGCGCCCAGTGATGGAGCACCTGCGGGAACGGCTGGCCGCCTTCACGCCCGAGTACGTGGAGGAGATCACCGGCGTCTCTCCGTCGATCCAAGAGCAGCTGGCGGATCAGATCGCCGGCTCCGAGCGCACCCTCTTCTACCCCTCCTGGGGCTCGAACCGCCAGTACCACGCCGATCTGCTGCACCGCGCGCTGATCCTGATCTCGGCGCTGCGCGGCCACCACGGCCGCACCGGAGCCGGCGTGCGCTTCGCCGCCTGGCTTCCCTTCACGGGCAGCAACGAGTTCACCCCGGGAGCGGATGGATCGTGGCTGCAGCAGCTGATCATGCGCTTCTACACGCCGCCCCCGCGCATGATGGAGAGCGGCATCGCGGGCGCCTCGACGACCGCCCTCACCTGGACGCCATCGCACCTGTTCCTCTACGTGCACGGCGGGCTCGACGCCGTCATGGACCCGGACTCGAACGATCCCTCGCTACCGAGGCCGGCCCGCGAGTACATGAACGAGGCGCTGGAGCTCGGCTGGACCTACCCGCTACCGGCGCCGGGCAACCCGCCGCGCGTGCTGATCACCTCGGGCTGCAACCCGCTGCGGCGCTGGCCCTCACCGCAGATCGTCGAGAAGGTGCTCTGGCCGAAGCTCAAGATGATCGCCGTCGTCGACTTCCGCCTCTCGACGACGGGCATGAAGGCCGACCTGCTGCTCCCTGCGGCGGGCTACTACGAGAAGATGGGAATCAAGTACGCGGTCGCACTCGCGCCCTACGTGGTGGTGGGGGAGCAGGCGGTCGCGCCGCTGGGCGAGTCGAAGAGCGAGTGGGAGATCTTCTCGCTGCTGGCGAAGCGCATCCAGGAGCGCGCGATCGAGCGCGGCATCGAGGGTGGGCTGGCCGAGATCTACGACGAGTTCAGCATGAATGGCACCTACGGTCCCAAGGACGACGTCAAGGTGGTGGACCGCATCCTGCAGGTCTCCACAGTCACCGGCGGCGTCGGATGGGAGACGGCGCGCAAGGCCGGCGCGATTCCCGCCGCTTCGGCGGGAGGTTGGGGCATCACCAGCGGCATCGGGAGCGAGGTGGAGCCCGGCGGCAGCCTCTCGCCTTCACGCATCCACGTGGAGGAGAAGCACGCCTGGCCGACCCTCACCGGGCGCCAGCAGTTCTACATCGACCACCCCTGGTTCTTCGAGGCCGACGAGGTGCTGCCCCGCTACCGCCCGCTCCCCAGACCCGGCGGTGAGCATCCCATCCTGCTGACGGGCGGCCACACCCGCTGGAGCATCCACGCCTTCTTCCGCGCCCATCCCGAGCTGCTGCGACTCCAGCGCGGCGAACCGCTCATGTGCATCTCCGTCGAGGATGCGGCGGCGCGGGGCATTCAGGATGGTGCGCAGATGCGCGTCTGGAACGACCACGGCTCCTTCCAGATCGCCGCCAAGGTCACACCGGCGATGCCGCCCGGCGAGGCCCTCGTCTATCACGCCTGGGAGCCCTACCAGTTCCCGGGCTGGCGCGGAAACATGGAGGTGGTCTCGTCGCCCTACAAGCCCACCCACTTCGCCGGCGACTACGGCCACCTGCGCTACCGCCTCTTCTTCGGCGGCCCGGTGCACGTACCGCGCGGGGTACCGATCGACATCGCACCGGCATAGAGCAGCAGCGGCCACGTCCCCGCTAGGGTTCTACAGATCCGCCATGCAGCGATCGGCAGCCTCGAGCGTCTGGTCGACGTCGGGATCGGTGTGCGCGATGGACATGAACCAGCGGCCGCCGAGGAACGTCAGCACCCCTTCCTGCTGCATGCTGCTCCAGAACTTCACCAGCTTCTCGAAATCGAGTGGCTGCAGGTCCTCATCCGTGTACAGCTCGGTATCGCTGTCCAGGCCGAAGAGCACCGAGAAGACCCCTCGCACGCCTTGCACTCGCACGGGGATCCCCCTCCGTTGCCCGATCTCGGTGATTCCCTCCGCGATCCTCTTCTGAATCCGGTCCATCTCCGCATAGACGGCGCGATCGTCGCGCTCGAGAATCCGAAGCGACGTCAGCACTCCCCTCATTCCCAAGGGATACCCGTTGAACGTTCCGGGCGATAGGACCTCTCCCCCGCGAAGCTGATCCATGATGGCGGGCCTTCCCGCGACGGCCGAGAAAGGCAAACCACCAGCGAGAGCCTTCCCGTAGGTGGCGATGTCCGGCGTCACACCGACCAGCTCCTGCGCTCCGCCAAGGCCCAGCCTGAAACCCGTGATCACCTCATCGAAGCAGAGCACCACGCCGTACTCGTCACACAACTCCCTGATTCTCTCGAGAAAGCCCGGCCTCGGCATCATGCAGAAGTGATTGGTGGGAATCGCCTCGGTCAGGACCAGTGCGATCTCCTCGCCGTATTCTCTGAACGTCCTTTCGAGCGCATCCACGTCATTCCACGGCAGCATCAGCGACTGCTCGATCGATCCCGGTCCCTTGCCCCGCGTGTAGAAGGGATCGTCCAATGAGCTCGAATCGGGGCTCTCCACCGCAACCGGCTTGCCGTCGAGGGCAGGGTTCAGCTGTCCGCCGATCACGTTGTCCATCCATCCGTGGTAGAGCCCGGCGAAGCGAAGAATGTGCGACCTGCGCGTGTGGGCTCTGGCCAGTCGAATCGCGATCTGGACCGCTTCCGAACCCGACAGACAGAACTTGATTCTCTCGGCACAGGGTATGAATTCGAGCAGCTTCTCGCCGACGGCGACATCGTCCCGGCTGTTCAGTACGCCCGAGGCGAGATAGGGAGACCTCTCTTCCAGATACTCGGTGATGGCCTTCACCCATTCCGGATGGCGATGTCCCAGCAGGTTGACTCCCTGGCCACCGAGGTAGTCGATGTACTCGTTGTCGTCTTCATCCCAAACGCGGCTGCCCTCGGCCTGCTTGGCGAAGACCCGGTACTCGGTGGCCTCCATCGGGATGCGAAAGTTGCTGTGGCCCGCCGGATAGATCGGGTCGAACCGCTCTGTCAGCTCCAGGCAGTTGGTCCTCTTCACGGATTCATTCCCGTCTCTGATGCCATCTCGAGTTCTGCGTTTCGATGACTGTCAGGCCCTTCCGGTCATGGTCATCAGCGCGCCATATGCATCGGGGCGCCTGTGGTTGAAGAACCCGTAGCCATGTCGGATCAGTCGCGCCAAGTCCAGATCGAGCTCGGCGGTGATCACGGTGTCCGAAGTGCGGTCGGCCTCGACGATCTTGTTCCCCTCGCTGTCGGTGATGAACGACGAGCCCATCCACGTGATTTCCGAATCGTCCATGACTTCCGTGCCCACGCGGTTGCAGGCGGCAACGTGGACCGCGTTGCAGGCGGCGTGTCCCTGCATGGCTGCCTGCCACCTGGGACACTGGTCGAGGTCCGGGATTCCGGGAACGGAGCCAGCCGCCGAGGGGTAGAAGAGAATCTCGGCTCCCATCAGGACCATCGAGCGAGCCAGCTCGGGATAGTACTGGTCGAAGCAGATTCCGATCCCGATCGTTGCGTGTCGTGTCGCCCACACCTTCGGCCCGGTATCCCCCGGTGCGAAGTAGTACTTCTCGAGATAACCCGGAGCATCCGGGATGTGCATCTTCCGGTACAGCCCCAGGATCTCTCCACCGGCGTCGATGACGGCGGTCGAGTTGAAGAAGGTGTTGTTCACCCGCTCGAAGAACGGAACCGGTAGGACCGCATCCAGCTCCGCCGCCACCGATCGGAAATGGCGCACAGCCGGGTTCTCTTCCAGCGGAGTCGCCAGATCGAAGTACGCGGGGTTCTCCTGCTGGCAGAAATACGGAGTTTCGAAGAGCTCCTGCAACTGAATGATCCGGGCCCCCTGCGCCGCCGCCTCCCGGACCAGTCCTTCCGCTTTCTGGAGGTTCTCATCCCTGTCCCAAGAGCAGCTCATCTGGGCAACTGCCACGATCAAGCCTGCCATGATCTGCCTCCCTCGCCTTGCCGTGAGTTCCCGGTCGCGATCAGGTCTTGCCGAGGACGTCTGCGGGCCTGCTCCTCATCGCAGCCTCGCCGCTGCGAGCGAATCGAGAATCAGCCGCACCGCCAGGTAGGCGGTTCTCTCGGTCGGATCGAACATGGGATTGACCTCCATCACATCCATCCCGACCAGCTTTCCCTTTTCCGCGCAGCCGCGCAGCAGCTTGCGCATCTGCCGGTAGCTGAGACCGCCGGGCTCCGGAGCGCCGCTGCCCGGCGCCTCGGCGGGATCGAGGACGTCGATGTCGAGCGTGATGTAGAGGTTCTCGCACTCGGGGATCTGCGAGACGATGGAGTCGACTCCCTCGTCGTGGACACGCTCTGCCGTGAACGTGGTGATCCTCTCATCCTCGGTCTCCTTCCACAGGTCCGGGGTGTTGAGAAAGCCGCGGATGCCGATCTGTGTCAGGCCCTTGACGTTTTCCATCTCGATGGCGCGCTTCATCGGGCTGGCGTCGGCGTACTTGATGCCAGCCGTGTCGTCCATCAGGTCGAGGTGGCTATCGAACTGCACGATGTGGAGAGGAAGGTCGTCGAAGGCCCAGAAGACGGGAATGCTGATGGTGTGCTCCCCGCCCAGGACGACAGGTACGGCGCCGCGGGATCGGATCGCCTTGATCTGGCTCTTGACGGTCTCGAAGGTGAGCTCCGGCAGGCTGGGGAACACCGTGATGTCTCCGCAGTCGACGATGCCGACGCCCGACAGCACGTTTCTGCCCAGCTCGCTGTCGAAGAACCCGCCGTTCGGATCGTGTACCAGGCCCATGAAGTTGGAGGCCTCGCGAATCGCCTGGGGACCGTATCGGGCACCACAGCGGGAGAAGTTCGCGGTGTCGAAACAGATACCGACGACGGCGATGTCTGCCTCGAGCTGATCGGGATTGAAGCACATTGGCATCCGGCAGAAGCTCCTGATTCCCTCGTAGGCGAACCCGAGCGGTTGCTCTGTTGCTGACATCTCTTGTCTCCTGCTTGGCTGTCTCTCTCTACTCGCCGCCGAGACCGGCGGCGAGCCGCACGGCGGCCTCGCGTGCGCGACGGAAGTTCTCGGGATCGAACGCATAGTTGTCGAAACGGCCGGTGGCATCGGCGAGCGCCACGATCGCGTGGGCAACCGTGCGGCATCGATCCACCGGGGCATCGGGAAAGGCATCACAGAGCGCTCGCTCGAACTCGGCCACGAAGGTGCTGTACATCCCGGCGACCAGCCCGCGGACGTACTCGTCGCGAATCGCCGCACCGTTCAACTCGTCGATCACCACGGCGATACTGCGATCCTGCAGGCGCGGGCCGAACATCACATCGAAACAGCGCTCCAGATCGCTGCGGGCATCTCCGTCGCTCTCCTCCATGCCCTGGCTTACGGTGCGGACCACGTTGGTGATGGTTCGGCTCGCGGCTGCCCGCAGCATCTCCTCGCGGGTGCCGAGATAGTGGTGGATGAGCGAGCGCGGCACGCCCGCGTCATCTGCCACCTGTGCGAGCGTGGTCTCGGCGACGCCGTACTCGACGATGCATCGCTCGACCGCAGCGAGAATCTGCTCGCGGCGTTCGGGTCCCAAGCTGGGACGTCCGACCCGCCTCCGGCGGGGGGGTGCATCCTGGCCTCGGACGCCCCTGGTGATCTGCGTCATGGACTGTTCCGCGCGGCGAAGTAGGGAAGGATGGTGCTGCGGTAGTGCTCGATCGTCTCCCCGAGCATCTCCGCGTCCTCGTAGGGCGGCCAGAGGACGAATAGCCTCACGTCTGCAGCGATGAACTCCTCGATGCGCCGGATCGCCTGCTCGGCGGTGCCGCAGATCGTGACCTGCTCGCCGAGCCCGGCGGGGATCTGCTGGGCGAGCTGCACGCCGTTCATGGGGCTCGCGGTGCGCGCCACGTCGAGGCGTTCATCGGCGAGCTCGGGATGGCCGAGCTGACGGAGCAGTTGCGGCCGGGTCGTCAGCATGACGCGACCGACGATGTCGCCGAAGGCGCGCGCCTTCTGCTCGTCGGAGAGCACGACCGTCGAGATCGTGAGGGCCCGGTCGATCGCGCGGGGATCCCTACCAGCGGACTCCGCAGCGGCCGCCACCTCCGCCCAGTCGGCCGCGTAGGTCTCGGGCGTGTGGATGACGGGCGTCCAGCCATCTGCCACCTGGCCGGTCAGCCGCTTCATCCTTTCCCCCAGCGCTGCCAGGTAGATCGGGGGGTACGGCTTCGTCACGGGCTTGAGGGAGAGATGGGCATCTTCGACCTGGAAGAGCCTGCCCTCGAAGCTGAACGGCTCCTCCTGCGTCGACGCCCACACCCCCCGCAGCACCTCGATGAATTCCCGAGTACGCGTGTAGAAGCGGTGGGGCGGAGGCCCGCTCACGTCGACCAGGGGTCCGTAGTTCGCGACCTCGCCGGGTCCGATGCCCAGCGTGAACCGACCTGGCCAGATGTTGTCCAGCGTCGCCAGAATGTGCGCCACCACCGCGGGATGGCGCTTCACCGGATCGATCACGTTCGTCATCAAGGGGAGCCGGTCGGTCCGCTCCGCGAGGGTGGCGAGCACCGTGAAGCAGTCCCACACCGGGGCCTGTCCCGGGTCCCACCAGAACAGATTCTCGCAGCTCGCCACCAGGTCGAAGCCCCGCTCCTCGGCGCGTGCGCCGAGCTCCAGGGCGTCGTGAAGCGCCACGGGCTCGACCAGGTAGAAGCCGAATCGCACCCGTTCCACGAGCGCGCGACGGTCTCTGTCGTACCTGGAGGTCTCCGTCATTCCTCGCGATTCTTTCATTGACTGGCGTGCATGTCAATTAATATCGGTCTGGAGTCAGATGACGGCTCGAGGCCCTTCGTTCGTGCCCTTCGGGGAAAGAGAACGGAAGCGAGGGCGAGGCCCTCGTCCATCACGCTTGTGAGCCCGACCCGTTCCCGGGCCGGCGCCTCTTCTTCGGCGGCCCGGCGCACGAGCGGCGCAGCATACCGATCGACATCGCGCCTGTAGCCCGGCCCCGCCTACATCGCTTCTTTTGCGATGCTCTCCAACAGCGCGCTCAGCTTCAGCTCCCGCTCGGGGTCGAGATCGTCGAAGCGAACCGCAAAGCCCCATTCCTGCACGCGAACGACCGCTCCCGGGATCTCGAACCACTCCCCATCCGGGCCCGGCAGCGCAAGCATCAATTGCGCACCTGGACGGCGCCGGTCGGATGCCAGCCCGACCAGCAGCCCCCCTCTCGAGATGTTGGTCACCAAGCCGTCGCTGTGCCGTTCCATCCCGAGGCGGTTCCTACCCCGGTAACGAACATGCAGCTCCGCTCGACACCGCGCCGGCTCAGGAAACGCGCGGGGACATGGTTGAGAGCAACCCCACCCAAATGGGGTTACATGATAGTGTGATGGTGGGACTCGCTCTGCCTTCTCTTCGCCTACCTCGCGACACGCCACATCCCGCCCCCAGCTACCACTATTCCAACAGCCGGGAGGGTACGGGTGTGCAATGTCCGGAACGGATCCGACAGAGGGTGCGAACGATCGGGATCCTGGCGGCGGCAATCCTGGTGGCTTCGCCGGTGGCGGCGATCTCGATTCGCTATGCCGTCATGGACCTCGCGGACGCCCTGCCGGGAGAAGATCTCTGGCGCTACGAGTACACGCTCGATGCCTTCCCCTATGATGCGGGCTACGGCTTCGGCATCGGATTCGACCCGGGTGCGACCGTCCACCTCGAGGAGAGCCCCACCGCGCCAGATCCCGCCTGGGACGTGATCACTCTCCAGCCAGATCCCCTTCTCCCCGCAGAGGGTCTCTTCGACGCGCTCGCGCTGGTCGATTCGCCACCGGTAGCGATGCCCTTCGCTGTGACCTTCGTCTGGAACAGCGCCAGCCCACCCGGCCCGCAGCCCTTCGTGGTCTACGACCCCGGGTTTCACACGGTTGAGAGCGGGATGACTTTCGTGCCGGAGCCAGGAACCGGGCTCCTCGTCGCCGCAGGACTGGGACTTCTCGCAGGCTGGCACCGCCGCCCTCGTCGCTGCGGCTCTGCGGACGGCGCGGGATCGCCGTGATGCGCTGCACTCGTATCCCCCTGGTGTTGCTGGTGACGGTCCTCATCTCGGCGCCGACCTGTGACCCCACCCCTGTGGTCCACGAAGTCGATCTCGGCGGGGCGACTCTCGCCTACTGGCGGGTAGCAGCGGAGCGCGTCGGGCGCACCAAGTTCGAGTACACCTTCGCCGCGCGGCTCACCAGCAGCAATCTCTCGTTCACGGGGGCAAGAGCCACGGTGCGAAGCCTCACCTCGGCGACTGTCGTCACCGACGACGGGGTCGACTTCGAATCCGTCACTCCGGGTGGAACCGCAGAGGCCGTGGACAGCTTTCGGCTGCGGCAAGACCGCACGGTCGCTTTCGACCCCGATGCGCTGGAGTGGATGCTCGAATTCGGCATCCCCGCCCTCGCGGAGACCGATCCGGCGGAAGGAGCAAGCGACGTGCCCCGTACCGCATGGCTCGACCTTCGCTTCGTCGACGTCGTACCTTCGACACTGTTCCAGAGCTTCGTTCTCGCCTGCGACAGCGCACCGCAGGACGTCGAGGTCCATGCGGTGGAGCCTCGGCGAATCGTGGTGAACCCCGATGCAAAGCTCCCCACTGCTGCGAGCTGTGAGCTGCGCTGGGCAGGACTTGGTGACGGAGAGGGTCTCGCCTTCGGCACCGCTGGGCCCGGTGTGCCCGGCACCGTGATCTACGACCGCACCGACGACGGGCGCTTTGCGCCCTTCCCGGACGACTACTTCCTGGCCGCGGATGCCTCGACCCCTACGGGCTTTCGGGTGGCGGTACCCGTCCCGACCTCGCGCCCGCCGGACGTCCAGGGCCTCTTCGGCAAGCTGCTGAACCAGACGAACGAGCTCGACGGCTGGAGTCCCCTGGTGCTGATCCAGGTGGACCTCACAGCGGCGCCGGATGAGGCGTCCCTCCCCATGACTGCGGAGGCGTCCCTCGATCCCGTGGCATCCGTGGGCCTGTTCGATCTCACACCTGGAAGCGAGAGCTACGGTCAACGTGTCCCGTTCCTGATCACGCTGCGCTCGGATCGGGTGTTCTCCGGGCCCCTTGGCCACTCGATCCTGATCTTTCCCTCGATCCCGTTGGCTCCAGGCGGGCACTACGGGCTCGTGGTGACAGACCGGGTGCTGATCGATGCGGCGCGGCCTTTCGAGGCATCGAGCTTCTTCGGTGCGGCTCTCGGCCCGGCGGCCCCCGGAGAGGCCGAGCCGGTGGCTCGCGTCCGGCAGCTCGCGAACGAGGTGCTCGAAGCCCTGGAGGCGAACGCGGCGTTGCCCATCCCCGCCGATGATGTCGCCTTGGCGCTCTCCTTGCGGGCTCGGACGACGGACGACCTGCCCAACGACGTCCTCGTCATGAAGGATCAGATCCTCGCGGCGCCGCCACCGGAGTTTGCCATCACGAGCGTGCAACCCGGCTTCGGGGACTATTTCGCCGTGGTGAATGGCACCTGGAAGTCGCCGAGCTGGCTGAGCGGCGCATATCTGGCCCGGGACGGGGATGGCAGGGTGGTCCAAACCGGGACATTCGATGTGCCTTTCACCGTGGCGCTGCCCGAAGGGATCGAGGACGGGCCCGTGCCCGCCGCCATGTACCAGCACGGGAACCCCGGAAGCCCAGCCGAGGTCCCGGGATCGAGCGTTGCCGAGGCCGGCTTCGCCACCTTCGGGAGTCTCGACGTCCTGAACCGGGAGATCGGCGGTATGGACGAGCAGAATCTCGCGATTTTCGGGCTGCTCCAGTTGTCGGGCCGCGTCAGCGACTTCTGGATCCAGACCTGGGGCGAGCAGCTCGCCTTCCTCCGCCTCATCCAGTCGATCGGCGACGCCAACGGCGTGGACGACCTGCCCCCGGGAGCGCCGCCGGAGATGCTCAACATCGACGCGAGCCGCATCGTCTACGAGGGGGTGAGCGAGGGCGGGAACCTCGGCCAGGCGTTCCTGGCCTACGCGCCGGAGGTACGGGCTGCCGCCATCATCGTCGGGGGGGAGCGCCTCACGGAGGTGCTGATCCACCAGGATCGCACCGACCCGGGCGGCACCGGGGGTAGCTTCTTCTTCGAGGAGATCCCCGGCTTCGTCCCCAACGTAACACCGACTGACGTCTGGACGGGCCTCTCCATCTTTCAGATGCGGTTCGACCCACAGGACCCCCAGAATCACGCGCGGTTCATCTACCGCGACCCGATCGAAGTCGCTGGCACCACCGACAAGCCGAGCATCCTGGTGGTCGAGGGTATCCAGGACAGCCACGTTCCGAACAACGCGACCGACTCCCTGGCCTGGCTGCTCGGTATTCCACAGCTCCCGCCTGTGGCACGGCAGGTACCCTTCCTCGCCGTAGAGGACGCGCCCGCCACTGCGAACATCGGCCCCCAGACCACTGCCGGAATGGTCCAGTACGTTCCGAACGGCGTGCCGGGTCTTCCCCCGTCGCCCGGTTGCGAGTTCGACTTCGAAGGTCACTTCTGTGCGCATAGCTCGTTCGTCGCGGTGGAGCAGCGGCAGGACTTCTACTGGAGCGCGGTGAACGATCCGGTGCCCACGATCCCCACTCCAAACCTGCCGTAGGCGGCGGTTTCGGTAGAGCCACATCAGGGCCGACAGGACCGCCTCGATCGAGATCTATCGATCGCCGAGGCCAGCCCCTCTTCAGGAGCTCCGGGCAACGATGAAACGGCTGGGAGGGGAGGGCGGATAGAGACCGGTTTCGATGATCTCGAAGTGCGCGCTGGTGATGATGTCCTCGAGCTCGGCGATTTTCAGGCACTTGACGTAGGGAGCGAAACCCAGGGGTCTCATGACGGCCACGAGGAGACTCCAGAGACGGCTTTGTTCGGCAAGGCAGACGGTTTTCGAGATGAACACTCCGCCGGGCCTCAGCAGTTCCTTCACCCTGTGGACCGCGCCGGGGATGTCCTCGAGCAGGTGCAGGAAGTTGAAAGCCATAACGACGTCGAAGGATCCCTTCGCCACGGAGTCATCGAACAGGGTGCCGGGATTGAAGCGGACATTCTCCACCTTCTGAGTCGAGGCCTTCTCCCTGGCGATTTCGATCATTCGGGAGGAAATGTCGCTGGCCGTGATCTGCTTCACGCTGGGAGCCAGAAGCAGCGCGGTGCTTCCCGTCCCGCACCCGACCTCCAAGACCTCATCGCTTGGGGATAGGTGTTTCCGAGTGCACTCCAGGGTCCTGTCGTAGTTGTCCTGATCCTTGACGGGGCTCTTGGAGTACTTGTCAGCGCGCTTGTCCCAGAATCTCGCAGCGTCAGGCAATGCTTCCCCCAGGCGGACGAGAGGGCGACCCCACGGATCACTCGCAGGGATCGAGGCGCAGCGTGATCGTCTCGGGAGAAGGCCCGTCGCCGAACATGCCCAGAACACCTCCGAGGCGCTGTACGGCGTACTTCTCCTGGCGCAGGTCGAAGGTCCGACGGTTCGCAACGGGGTCGTCCACGATGCTTGGAACCACGCAACGCGTCGTCCCGGCGCGCAGCAGCTCGAGTCTTGCACCGTCCAGGCCGTTGGTCTCCTCCTTGGAGCGCGGCATCGAGACCCATTCGACCCCCTCGTGATCGACGATCCACAGCCGCAGCTCGGCGTTGTCGGCGTAGAGGACGACGACCTCCTCGAGCTCTGCGAGGGCGCCGTAGAGTGCGAAGAACAGAACGAACGGTGAGGCGACCAGTGCGGCTCCGCGCGCAATCCTCGGCGCACGGCGCGCCAGCAGCACTGCGGAGATCGCGAAGCAGAGAAGCCCACCGATCAGGCCTCGCCCGGGAATTCCATAGGGACCCGCGTGCTGGAGAGGAACGAGGAAGGCGGCCAGGCCGGCGCAGAGGACCAGCAGGCCCACGATCGATGCGAGGATGGATCGCCTCTTCGTCTCACTCATCGAATCACTCCTCACCGACACGCCACTCGGTACCCATACCCACTGTACCCCACGCGGTGACGGCGGGCGAAGGCATGCACGGCGAACGCACGCTGGAGCAGGGATCCGGGCGAATCTACTTCGGCGGGCGGTAGGAATCCGGCGCGCCCACCGGCACGCTCGGGTACTTCTTCATACTCTGCTGGAAGTCGAGGAGAAGCTCGATCCCCGGGTATTGGACCCAGGTGTTGTACGGTTCGGCGACATTGCGCTCCTCTCGCGGGTCGGTGATCAGGTCGACTACCTTCGGCACAGTCGAAAACGGCTGCTGCGTGCCGAACTTGGTCTCTTGCCAGACCAAATGTACCTTCCAGTTGCGCCACTTGGCACCGTGCAGCGTGTCGCCGACGTAGATCGCGAAGCCCTCGCGGTTGGACTTCTCGCGCTTTCCGAGCAGGAAATCCGACTGGTCGACCCCGTCGATCGGCCGATCGGCCGGGGTCTGCAACCCCGCCAAGTTGGCCAGCGTGGGGAACAGGTCCACGATGTGTACGATCTCGTTGCTCGTCCGGCCTGCCGGGACTCTCCCGGGCCAGCGAATCACGAAAGGCGCCCGCAGGCCTCCCTCCATCGCCGTGAAGTAGGTTCCCGCCCAGGGTCCGGTCCATCCGCTCATCAAGCCGCCGCCGTTCTCGGGGTCCTCTGCACCATTGTCCGCGGCAAAGATGACGATCGTGCTGTCTTCGATTCCTAGAGCCTCGAGCGCGTCGACCATCTGGCCGAGATAGTGATCGGTCTGGACCAGCATGTCTGCGTAATCCCCATTACCGGTTCTGCCGGCGAACTCCGGATGGGGAAAGGTGGGATAGTGCATCGCGGTGAGCGGTACGTACGCGAAGAACGGCTTTCCTGTCTTGCCGTTTCGCTCCATGAAGTCCACCGCCCGGCGCGTCAGCTCCGCATCGATCCGTCGCCGCTGCTCCACGTCGTAGAGCTTCAGCTTTCTGGGTGATTCACCCTTACGCCCCTCCATGATCCAGGGGAGTTCGCGCTCCGGAATGCTGTCCTTGATGTCTCGCGAGTTCGGATTGGAGGCGGTCACCTCCGGTGACACCCACAGGCACTCGTCGGTGCTGTTCGGAATCCCGTACCACTCGTCGAAGCCCTGATCGGTGGGGAAGCGCCCGGGAGTCTTCCCGAGATGCCATTTCCCGAAGATGCCGGTGGCGTAGCCGGCATCGGTCAGGAGTTCGGCGATGGTGATCTCCCAGGGGACGAGCCCGTAATACGGCAGGCCGACGGGAACGCTCTGGGTACCGCT
>CAZTOU010000021.1:0-71682 GCA_964615365.1 uncultured Spirochaetales bacterium | reverse complement strand
AACTTCATGAAACGACCTCGTGTCGCAACAACGGATGGCCGCTAAGCTGCGGCCGGCATGAAGCTTACCATGGGCGACCCACCCCGGGGAAGCCTGACCACCGCCGAGGATCGATTGCGCTGACCTGTTCGGCCGTCAGCTTCAGCGGCGTTGCTAGGCGGCGTGCGCGTCGATCGGTAGCCAGCCGTGAGCGATGAGTTTCGAGGTGTCGAACGCGAAGTAGTTGCCGCCTCCTGTACCGGGCTGGTCACGGGACCGGTCAATCGGCCAGCCGCTGAGGTAGCACAGGAGAAGGGTGCCGACGCCGCCGTGGGAAATGATGGCTATGTCTCCGGCACAGCGATTTGACTCCAGGATCTCGTCCACGGCACGGACAATGCGCTGCTGGGCGACAGCCGCCGGCTCCCAGCCACGAACCGACACATGCGGGTTCGCGAAGAACTGGTTGGCCGTGGCTTCGAACTCCTCCGCTGCGAGGTAGCCTGTCGATGAACGGTCGTTCTCTCCGAGTGCGGCGACCTCCTGGACCGGCACAGCGATGTGCTCCGACAGGATCCTGGCGCCGTCACGTGCCTTCTGTTCAGTGCTTGAGTAGACGGATTCGAGGCCAGAGACCCAGCGCCTCGAAAGAAGGGCTCGCATGCGACGACGGCCTCGCTTTGAAAGCGGCCATTGAGGAACGGAGATTCGTGGATCAACAACGACATCCGGATGCGTGATGAAGTAGACGGTCCGCATAGCATCTCCACGCCGCCCAACCATTAATGGACTGCGCCAGGGTACCCCGAAACGCCGCGGGCTTGGCAGCCTATACTTTGTCTCCAGAGGGAGGGTCCTAGGCTCGAAAGCGGTCACCCGTCCACGAAACCCGGGTAACTCCACTTGGAGAGCCCCTGCCTCACGAGCGATCCGGGTTAGGAGTCTGCTGCCCAGCCGAGGTCCAGCTCGTGAAGTTTGGCCTCGGTGGGTACACCCGTCTCTGGGTCCCATCCCATCATGCCGTAGTAGATGCTCAGCATCTCGTCGAGCAGCTCCGGGTCGACCGGCTTCTCGTTGAGCGTGCGGCTCACGTGCGGCGCCGCCAGACGCGGCGGCAGGACATCGTCCTTCCGGGTCAGACCTTCCCGCATGTTGAAGAGGCGCGCCATCGTCACGATGCGGTCACCCACCTTGAGCAGCTCGTAGAGGTTCGTCCTCCAACCGGTGATACCTCTGATCAACTCGACCACCTGGCCACGGGACCAGGGAATGAGCGCGCAGCTCGACACGGCGTTCATCATCCACCTCCGGCTCGTCTCCACGACGTAGGCGCGGATCTTGTGCGGATTCATCTCGGTTTGCGGCACCGACTCGTAGATACCAAGACCCTGCCAGACCTGCCCCAGCCGCTCTCTGGCCAGCCCTTCATCCCACAGATTGTGCATGTGGTCCGCCCCGGTCGGGGAAACGGCGTAGCCGAAGGCCTGACCGTGCCGCGTCCGGGCCTCGTGCATCGGCAGCGGCTGTCCCTTCACATCGAGGACGAACGCCTCGGCGCCGGATCCGAGCTTTCGGGCCGCCCGGGTGGGTCCCTCGGCCAGCAGGTCGCCCAGGCCCTCGCGCTCCCCGATCTGGCGCGTGAGCTCCACCATCGCTTCGGCGTTGCCAAAGCGGAGATCCAACCCCCCGGTATCCTTCGAGCTCAGGAGACCGTTCTCGAAGCACTCCATGGCGAAGGAGACCGACATCCCGGTCGAGATGGTGTCCAGGCCGTAGGCGTTGCAGAGCTGGTTGGCCATGGAGACGGCCCGCAGGTCGTCGATCCCGCAGTTGGATCCGAAGGCGCCGATGGTCTCGTACTCGGGTCCGCCGTAGGGGCGTTCGACCCGATACTCCCCGTCGTCGACCTCAACCTCGCGCTTGCAGTGGATCGGGCAGGCGTAGCAGGAGGGACGACCGACCAGGATGGTGTCGCGGAGCGCCGCGCCGCCGATCCGCTCGGCGCCTTCGAACTGCCCGTCCTGGAAGTTGCGCGTCGGGAGCGCGCCGATGGTGCTGAAGTTGACCAGGCCACTCGGGGTGCCCAGATCCTGCATCTCCGCCTGGGTGTCGCGCCAGTGCACGCTCATCCACTTGGCGAGCCGCTGGACCGCCTCCGGGTCGGCCAGCGGCACCGCGGCGCGCCCTCGCGCCGCCACCGCCTTCAGGTTCTTGGAGCCCATCACCGCGCCCAGGCCGGTTCGGCCGGCAGCCCGGGTGACGTCGTTGATGACGCACGCGTAGCGCACCAGCTTTTCGCCACCGGGGCCGATCATCGCCAGTCGCACCCGCTTGTCGCCCAGCTCGGCGCGCACGGCTTCCTGGCACTCCAGTGTCATCGAGCCCCACAGATGATCGGCGGGACGAAGCTCCGCTTCGCCGTCGTGAATCCACAGGTAGACGGGGCTGGATGCCCGCCCGCGAACCACCACCGCGTCGTACCCGGCCTGCCTGAGTTCGGCGCCGAAGAAGCCACCGACGTCCGCCTCTCCGAAGCCTCCGTTGAGGGGGGACTTGGCTCCCATGGCATTTCGGCCCGCTCCGGCAATCGGAACTCCGGTGATCGGCCCTGCTGCGAAGATCAGCAGGTTGTCCGGGCCCAGCGGATCCGCTCCCTTGGGCACCTCCTTGAGCAGGTAGTAGCCGACCAGGCCGCTGCCTCCGAGATAGCGGCGATAGAAGCTCTCGGGCGGCTCTTCCACCGCGATCTCGCCGGCGGTGAGATCCACTCTCAGAATCTTGCCCCAGAATCCATTCATGTCCTTCCTCTCATCTTCTGCACTCGCGGGCAAGAGGATAGCGCCCAGGCCGAGCGAACCGGGATTCCGGGAGCGCGACCCTATGGATGGGCCCCGGAGCTAGCGCCGGCAGTGGATCGACGCGGTGGCGACGTTCCCCAAGTAGTCGACCGTCTGCTGGGTGCCGTCGAGGACACGGCCCTCTTCCTTCAGCGTGAGCCTGATGGTCTCCCGGTCCGAGCCTTCCCCCATCAGAGGATCGCTGAGCCCCTCCATCACCAGGGTGTCGTCTTCGACGCGGATCGAGTTCATCCGGCCGTCGGTGAGTCCGCTGACTCGGTAGCTGCTTCCCTGCCTCCTGATGACCGCAGTCGCGTTGATGCTGAGGTAGAACATCGCCGGGTCGACATCGATTGGCTTGCCTTCGGAATCGACCAGGCTCTGGGGCCGGGCCTTGCACTTCCAGGTGCCCGCGAAGTCGCGCTTCGGCGGCTTCTTCGCCGGCTCCTTCGCCTTCTTGGGCCGCTCCACGGTGAAGGAGGCCGTGCCCTTGCCGGCGAGGCTCTTCTTCTTGAGCGCCTTGCGGTGCAACTCGTCGAGCGGCAGGTTGGCCCGGACCGTGACGACATGCTCCCCGTCGCGCATGGTTGGGGGAACCGGGAACCTCACGCCGTACTCCAAGTCGTAGTCGATCTCGCCCCCCGTCTGCTTCGACGGGGCCGCCCGCTTGCCGTCCACCAGGAAGTCCACGGTGAGTGTTCCCTCGCGTATCCCGTCCACCTTCACGACGGCGCCGATCGAGATCGGGTCGCCCGGTGCGACGCGATCGGGCTGAACGCCGACCTCCACGGCGATGGATGCGTCCAGATCCGGGAGCACGACGATCTTCTGGGTGGCCGCATGGGTCTGGCCCAGCTTGCTCGTCACGGTGAGCTTCACCGTGTATTCGTCCGAGGCCTGGAAGATGTGCGACGCCGTGCGCCCGCTGGCGGTGCCAGTGTCTCCGAAGTCCCATTCGTAGCTCTTGATCAGTCCCTCGGAGCGGCCGGCGTCGAAGCTCACGCTGAGCGGCGCCTCGCCCTTGGTGGGGCCCGCGGTGAAGCGCGCGCTTAGCTCGGTGAGAGCCTTCCCGACCATCGCCAGGATCTCCTTCTCGAGCTTCTTGCGCTCGGTCGGGTTGTTCCTCACCTTGCGGTAGCGTGCGATCAGGGGCTTCCAGCGCACACCACTCTTCTTCTCCAGCACCTTCAGCAGCGACTCGCGGGCGTTCTCGCGCAGCTGCTCCTTGGTCTTCTTGAGCGTACCCTTGATCATCGCGAGCAGGGTGTCGCGCACCTTGGGGTCGAGGTTGGGGGGCGCGCTGCCCATTGCGCGCATCGCACCCTCGCGGTCCCCCTTGCGCAGCATCTCCACCGCACCCAGTGTGAACTGCTGCTCGCGCGTGAGGCGCTCGAGGCCCGTGGCTTTTCGGTACAGGTCGATGAGCTTCCGACGGCCTTCCGGATCGATCTGGCGCAGGGCGCGGGAGACGAGCCACTTCTTGAGGAACGCGTCACCCTTTACCTGCAGCTCGGCGCGGAAGTTCTCGCGTAGACCGGTGAGCACGGCGTCGAGCGCCACCTGCCTCCCCGTATCGAGTGCTTCCCTGGCCAGCACCTGGATGCCCTTCGGCGGTGAGCGTTCCTGCGCCGGCTCGCGCCGGGGCCGGCGCCGCTTGCGAAACATGCGCCGGCCGAGGTCGCGAATTGCCCGCGCCCCAGCCGGGAGCACCTCGCGCACCAGAACGCGCCCGGCCTTCGGCGGCGTGATCTGCTTCGAGATCTCGGTGAGCCCCCCGCTCAGCTGCTTGGTGAAGGCGTCGAACCCCTTGGCCTCGCTCATCAGCTCGGCAGCCTGGCCGGGTGTGAGCCACTTCTCCTTCAGACCAACCGCCACGAAGTTGAGCGTCGCCTTGCGACCCCGGTCCCCCAGCTTGCTCACGCGGGCGGCGTAGTCCTCCGCCTTCCGGCGCACCTCGGCGGTGCGGCGCTGGATCCGCTCCAGCTTCCGAATCCTGCGGTCGATCCTGATCAGTGGCCGCAGGCCCTTCACCGCCCCGGTGAGGACATGAGCCTTCACGTGGGCCAGCTGCCGCACCGGCCGCTTGAACGGCCTGGGGACGATCGGGTCGACGACGCGGTAGGTCGCGTCCACGAGCTTGTGCGTGCCGCGGTCCACGGTGCGTACCACCGCGACCCCGCCCTTGATGGCGAGGCGCCCGACCTGGGCCACGTCGCGCACGCGTTCGCCGATCCACCGGAAAGGCCGCCACAGATTGAGCGCGTTCGCCGGCTCCGGCACGGTCGCCGGAAGCGCGATCGCCAGCACCCCGAGCAGCGCGACGACCAGGAGACGGCGGGAACGCAACCGGCTCATCCGATTGAGCCTACGGCTCGTCTGGGCGCAGGGCCATCGTCTCGACGTACACGAGCCGCTGGCTCTCCGCGTCCACGCCCAGCACGAGCTGCTCGCCGTAGTGGATCTCGATCTCCTGATCGACGAAGAGCTCGGGGAAGTACTCGGGCGCCGAGGCCCACGGTCCGGGAGCGACGATGTCCATGACGTGTCCCCGCGTCATGAAGCGGTCGAACTCCGCGGGCTCGTAGCGCGGCAGCAGCACGTCGTCCGGAAGCGCCTCGATCGGCTCGACGTGGGTGGCGACGCCGTTCACGAAGTGCACGGCGGTGCCGAGGCGATGGTAGTACCAGAGCTCGAAGCGCTCGGGGTTTGCTTCGGCATCGGTGCTGAAGCCGATCACGAAGCCGTCCGGCTTCCCGGACTGATCGATCAGCGCCTGCTGCTCGTCCGAGTAGCTGTATCCGCCGGTGCCGAGCCAGTAGAGCCCGGCTCCCGCCGCGATCGCCAGCAGCAGCAGGCCCAGCACCAGACGTCTGAGGAACCTGCGCATCTGGAGCGCAGCCTTGCTCATTTCGCAGCCGTTTTCAAGCGCGAACGGCGTATTCAGCCGATCATGGGCCAGACGGCTCGGCGTATCCTAATCTCGCGTCGAGCGCGGGAGTTGGGGAATGCGTCTACGACAGGTGGCACTGGTGGCCCGTGACCTCGAGCGGAGCGTCGGGGAGCTGTGCGACGTTCTCGGTATCGACGTCGCGTACAACGATCCGAACATGGTGGTCTTCGGCCTCGCGAACGCCGTGATTCCGGTCGGGAACACCTTCCTCGAGGTCGTGTCGCCGGCGCAGGAGGGGACGACCGCCGGACGCTACCTGGAGCGGCGCGGCGGGGACGGCGGCTACATGCTGGTGCTCCAGACCCGCGATCTCGGCCGCGAGCGAGAACGGATCGATAAGCTGGGGGTGCACGTGGTCTGGGAGGCCGATATCGGGCGCGCGAAGGTGATCCATCTGCACCCCCGCGACATCGGCAGCTCGCTCGTCTCCTTCGATCAGATGTCGGAGTGGGACGAATGGGAATGGGCGGGTCCGGACTGGCGCTCGAAGATCCGCCGCGACTCGACCTCGGGGATCGTAGCGGCAGAGCTGCAGTCGGAAGACCCCGAGCGCAGCGCGGCACGCTGGTCGGAGGTGCTCGGCATTCCGCGGCGCGGCCTCGAGATCCCGCTCGACGAGGGAACGCTCCGATTCGCGAAGGTGGCCGACGGACGCGGAGAGGGCCTCGGTGGCGTCGACGTGGCGGCGACCGCTGCGCCCGAGGTGCTCGAGCGCGCCCGCGATCGGGGTCTTCCCGTCGAGGGCGACTGCATCACCCTCTGCGGCGTCCGCGTCCGCCTCCTCTGATCGCGAGGGGCTGCACGCGTCGTCACGGGGTAACCCCGACCCTCCTGTGAGGCTGCTCACTCCTGAGTGGTTCCGGGCACTTACAGGGAATCCCCACCGCAGCGACTCCGGCGGTACTCCTCGCAACGCACGGTCGGACCCGATTGCTAGGCTTCCCGCACCTCGGGAGACTCGCCGCGGAGGAGCCAATGCCCGAAGTCCTGACGCATGATGTCGTGTTCGACAACGAGCGGTACCTCGCCGAGCAGACGGACGCCATCCTCCAGCGCATGAAGGACGTGGGCGGCAAGCTCTACCTCGAGTTCGGGGGCAAGCTGCTCTTCGACCTGCACGCCACGCGCGTGCTGCCGGGCTTCGATCCCAACATCAAGATGAAGCTGCTGCAGCAGATCTCCGACCGGACCGAGATCATCCTCTGCGTCTACGCCGGCGACATCGAGCGGCGGAAGATTCGCGGAGACTTCGGCATCACCTACGACGCCGATACGACCAAGCTCATAGACGACCTTCGCGCCTATGACCTCAAGGTGCGTGCCGTGGTCGTGACCCGCTATCAAGCCCAGCCCTCGGCCAAGGCGTTCATCAGCAAGCTGCGCCATCGCGGCGTCGACGTCTACACCCACCGCTCGATCCCGGACTACCCGACGAACGTCGATCTCGCCGTATCGGACGAGGGGTATGGCGCGAACCCGTTCGTCGAGACCGATGCGTCGCTCGTGGTCGTGAACGCCCCCGGTCCCAACAGCGGGAAGATGGCGACGTGCCTGTCTCAGATCTATCACGAGCACCAACGCGGCGTGCGCGCCGGCTATGCGAAGTTCGAAACCTTTCCGATCTGGAATCTTCCGTTGCGGCATCCGGTCAACGCCGCCTACGAGGCCGCCACGGCCGAGCTCCGCGACGTCAACATGATCGACCCCTGGCACCTCGAGGCGCACGACGAGCGGGCGGTCAACTACAACCGCGACATCGAAGCGTTCCCCCTTCTCAAGCGAATCCTGGACAAGATCACGGGGGAGTCCATGTACGCGTCGCCCACCGACATGGGCGTCAACCGTGCAGGCTTCGCCATTATCGACGACAAAGGGGCGCAGACCGCCGCGAAGCACGAGATCGTGCGCCGTTACTTCCGTTATGCATGTGACGAGGCACTCGGCACCGCGGATCGGGAAACGGTACGTCGCATCGAAGCGCTGATGGAGGAGTTCCAGACCTGCCCGGAGCACCGGGATGTCGTCCTGCCCGCGCGCGAAGCTGCCGGTACTGCGGCCATGAAGGGAGACAGAGGGCACCGAGGCGTGTATAGCGGGGCCGCCATCCAGCTGCCGGGCGGCAAGGTCGTGACAGGGCGCAACTCGCCGCTGATGCACGCGGCCGCGGCACTGGTGCTCAATGCCGTAAAGGATCTGGCTGGCATCCCGGAACACCTGGACCTGATCAGCCCGACGGTCATCGAGTCCATCGGTACCCTGCGCAAGGACCTGCTGGGGTTCAAGTCGATCAGCCTCAACCTCGAGGAGACCTTGCTGGCGCTCAGCATGAGCTCGACCACGAATCCGATCGCACACCAGGCGATGCAGCAGTTACCGAACCTGATCGACGGTGAGGTGCACTTGACGCACCTGCCCACGCCGGGCGACGAGCGTGGCCTCCGGCGGCTGGGCGTGCGCCTCACCTGCGATCCCGCCTTCGCGACGGACAAGCTCTTCGTCTCCTAGGCGATCGGCCTCGCCGCCAGCTCAGGGAGGCCCGTCCGGCGCGCGCTACCCTCCGTCTGGCGAACCCAGCCTCTCGCAGGTCTCCCACAGTCCCGCCGCCGAGGCGGCGTCGCGCGCGGGATCTTCCGCCGCCAGCCGCATCCTTCCGTGGACGTTGTGCCAGTAGCCGCCGCTCTCGAGGTCGGGCTGCGTTGCACAGATGAGCGGCATCTGGGCACCGAGCTCGGGCGAAATGAAGAAGCTCCGCTTGAAGAGGTCCCCGAGCGCGCCCACATTCCCGCCGAGGGCGGTCGCCACCACCCCCGGGTGCACCACGCGAACCTCGAGGCCCGGTGTGCGCCGGACCAGCTCGGCTGCAATCCAGAGGTTGCCGAGCTTGCTACGGCAGTAGGCCCTCATCCCCCCGAGGCGGCCGCTCCAGCGGAAGTCGGGCGTGCAGGCGGACGCGAGGATGTAGATGTCCCCGGTCAGCATCACGACGCGGGTCGCGCGGAGTGCGTCCGCCGCCTCGAGCTCGCCGCGCAGCACGAAGTGAGCGAGCACGTTCACCCCAAACGCGATCTCGTGTCGCTGGCGGGTCTCCGCGTAGCGATGCGGCCAGATGCCCGCGTTCTCGACCAGCACGTCCACATTGCGGCCAGCGGCGCTACGCGCGATTGCCTCGGCGCCGCGTCGCACTGCATCGAGATCCTCGAGGTCCATCTCGACCAGCTCGACGGAGGCGTCGGACCCGAGCTCGGAGCGGAGCGCCTCCGCCACCCGCTCGCCCTTCGCCGGATTCCTGCAGGGCAGAATCAGCGCCGCACCCCGGCGCGCCAGGCCCCGTGCGATCTCCAGCCCGATGCCTCCGGTCGCACCGGTCACGACCGCCAGCTTGCCGTCGAGGCGCGGCGTGTCGGGACAGCGGGGCGTGCGCTTCGCCTGACCGAGCTGATTACCCAGCATGCGTCGCAGGGCGCTGGCGGGTGCCGCGTACTCGGGAAGGTCCATCAGCCTCGAGCCTCCCGGTCCTTCCTCACCGGGGGCTCATCCCGCATGATCCACGAAGATCGGTGAGGACCAGGCGCGCTCCTCGCTCGGCTCGGTGCAGGGGTCCTCCGGGTCGGTCCGGTAGTCGTCGCCGTAGCAGGGCCGGACCTCGACGCAACGACCCTCCTCGTCACGGGTGCAGCGCAGATTCTCCGCGTTGATGGTGGGCGTGGGCTCCTCGATCGCGCGCACGTAGTAGACCGCGTCGCGCCCCGCTTCGGCGAACTCCGGGTCCTCGAACTGCACGGTACAGCCCGTCTGACTGGGCTCGCACTCGTGGACCCGCCAGGGATCCTCGATCAGGCTCGCCACCGGCTCGTCGGGCGAGACCTGGGGGCGGATGCGCACGACCTCGATGCGCGTGATGAGCTTGCGCTCGTCGGACGGGTTGTAGCACTCGCCGCGGCAGATCCGCTCGAGCCGCTCGGAGGTGAGCGCTCCGGCCACGTGCTCGGGGCAACCGGGATCCTGCTTGAACGAGCCGACCGCACGCACCTCGAAGCGCGGATTCTCGCCCATGACCGCCTCGCCTCCCATGGGCACGGCGCCGTAGCTTCCGTCGAACCTCTCGGCGTTCAAGAGATGGAACCAGAGCAGGATGCGCTCGCCGCTGGTTCCGTAGATCTCCTTGCGCTCCATGGACGTCCAGATCTCCTCGCGGCTGCGGCCCTCGGAGTGGACAGCCGCGAGGCCACCGGTCATGAAGAAGGAGGACTGACGTTCGGCCTCGAGGGTCCCGAAGCCCCGGGAGAAGTCGGTCCTGTCGAAAGCAACGGCGCGAGCCTGCTTCTCCTCGGGCGGGTAGACGCGCTGGCTCCACTCCTCGCTGCGCAGCCCGTTGGCCTCGGTGGTGACCTTTCGGTCCACCTCCTTGTAGCCCGTTCCGGGGCGCGCGCGGTGGTTGTCGCTCGACGCGATCACGCCGAATCGGAAGCGTCTCCCGTCGCCATCCGAGGCGAAGTCCGTGAGCGCCAGGGCGTACTGGGTCGAGCCGGCCGGCCGGTAGTTGAAGGAGGGGCGGAAGCAGTCCGGACACTGGCCGGAGTCGAGCCACTCCTCGAAGGACTCGCCGGTCACGACGTGACTCCCCGCCACTCCGGCCTCGGCGTAGAGCTGCCGCGCCTCGGCGGCGCGGCGATCGCACTCCTCGCCGCTCTCGCCGGCGTCGAGGCAGCGCTCCTCGATGATCTCGCCGGCCCGCCAGCAGGAGGGGAGGTAGCCGGGGGTGGGCTCGGGGCAGGTCGGCCGGCCCTCGGCGTCGAAGCGAACCGCACGCCAGTCCCGGTACTCCTCCGAGTTCCCGTGGCCCGACATGATCTCGACGATGAACTGCTGGTCCGGATCGTGCTGGGCCTCGGTGAGCTGCTTGTCCCAGGCGGTCCCCGGAGGCGAGTAGTAGCCCCAGGTGTTCCCGTGCGGGATCACCATCGAGTTCACGTTCCACTCACCGAGCTTTCGGAAGAGGTCACCGGGCGTCTCCGCGGACTCGTAGCAGTCGGCGGGAAGATCCGGGGAGGCGACGCCCTCCGCGCAGAAGGGGATCTCCCGAACCTCGTCCATGAACGCGATGAAGTCGTAGTACCGCTGGCGGTTCGTAAAATCGACGAGGGGCAGATACCAGGGCATGCCGCCGATCGATCCCCGGAGGCCGTTGGTGGCGAGGCCGGCAGCGCCGATCGGACGCTTCGGCACCTCGTCGTCTCCGAGGTCGCGCAAGATCACGTTCTTGTGGCCCCAGTGGTCCGCGGGTGTGGTGCCGACCTGGGTCCACTCCCAGCCCAGATACGCCACCACGTCCGGATTGTCGGGATCCCCGGCCACGTCGTTGCACTGGCGGATGGCCTCCTTGGCGATCCGCCACTTGCGCGGGGAGCTGGCCTCTGCGTGGTCGTTGATGGACCAGAAGTCGATGGCCGCGCAGAAGCGCGCGTAGTCACAGGCGTCGCCCAGGGGATACGCCCCCTCGCCCTGCATCATGGGTAGGCTCCACAGGAAGGCGTCGGTCGAGAAGGTGGTGTGGACGTGGAGATCGCCGAAGAGAATCTGCTTGCTGGGAGCGGGGCTCAGCCGGGCGGCGGCGCGCTGCTGCATCCGCGTCCGCTGCTCGACGACCTCGGCCGACACCGGCGCGAGCGTTGGCTCTCCGGCGTCTTCGAGCGCGCCGTAGAGGTGTAGATAGGCACCCGCCAAGTACAGCCCCACCAGGACCACCAGGCCCAACAACACGATCGCAACGGTCTTGACCGACACTGACGCCCCTCCTCTTGGGCGGACCATCATACGGGGAGGAGCGCCGGAGGGGTATGGCGTGGATGTCCCGCGATTCCAACGGGGCGAGGCTCCGGGGCCTCGCCACTCCAAGAGATAGGGAGCGGGAAGGGCAGACATCAGAAATTGAGTTGACTTCAATTCAATCTCTCTCTATGCTCCTGAGATCGACGCAGGAGATCCCCTGGCCCGCATGGCACGTGGAAGAGAAACCCGCACCCACCTGATTGCCGCCGCTGGACAATCCCTGATCGAGGGAGGGGGCGACTTCGAGATGGGGGAGCTGGCGCGGCTCGCGGGCGTCTCCAATGGCCTCCCCTACCACTATTTCGGATCCAAGGCCGGAGCCCTCTCGGCGGTCATCGACGACTTCTACGATCGCTACGACGGCGTCGTGAACCAGGAACTCGATCTCGAGGAGCCCTGGGCCGAACGCGAGCTCCGGCGGCTCCAGGATCTCGTCGCCTTTCTCTACGGCGAGCCGCTTGCACCCATCGTGCTGGGGAAGATGAGCCGCACGGTTCAAGTCGCCGGCGTCGAGGCGACGCGCCAGGACCGGCTGATCGGACTCGCCAGGCGAAACATCGAGGGGGGTCAGCGGAGCGGTGAGATCCCCGAGACGATCGACGCGGGGATCGCGGCCGCCGCGATCATCGGCGCCATCCGGCAGGCTGTGACCCACGCGTTTGCCGAAGCCAAGCGTCCCGATCCGCGAAGCCTAGCCGACCAGATCTGGGCGCTGATCTCGGGTGCGTTGGGGCTCTCCGCGATCGACGGGCTGCCGAGCAGCCGAATCAGATGGAGGCAAACATGAGCGAGCAAGTCGTCGAGTACTCGAAGAAGAATGGGATCGCGACGATCACACTGAACCGTCCGGCGAAGGCCAACACGCTCCGCATGGAGGTGATCCAGGAAATGGACGATGCCCTCGCGGACGCGAATCGGGACGACGGCATCAAGGTCATCATCCTCGAGGGAGCGGGCGACAACTTCTGCGGCGGGTTCGACTTCTCCAGCGGCCTCGAGCACTACGGGGTGATCCAGGAGAGCGAGTACGACCCGGGAATGGACGTGAACTGGGTGATCAACCAGTTCACGAGCTACATCCCCAGGTTCATGGGCTTGTGGCGCGGGCTCAAGCCGAGCATCGCCAAGGTCCACGGCTACTGCGTGGGTGGCGGGTCGGAGCTGGCCCTGTGCGCCGATCTGGTCGTCGCCTCCGACGATGCGCGCTTCGGCACGCCCTACTCGCGGGTGTGGGGCTGCCATCTGAGCGGCATGTGGATCTACCGCCTGGGTCTGGCGAAGGCCAAGTACTACGCGCTCACGGGAGAGTGGATCAGCGGCAAGGAAGCCGCCGAGATCGAGCTGATCAACTTCTCCTGTCCGCTGGAAGAGCTCGACCGGAGGGTCCAGGAGCTGGCCGAGAAGCTGACGAGCATCCCGCTCACCCAGCTCATCGCGATGAAACTCATCGTCAATCAGGCCTACGACAACATGGGCCTCCAGGGCACGCAGACGCTCGGCCCGATCCTGGATGGCATCATGCGGAATACGCCCGAAGGCAGGGAGTTCGTGCGCGTCGCCGCAGCGGAAGGCGTCAAGGGCGCCGTGACCCGCCGGGACGGGCCCTTCGCAGACTATAGCCAGGGGGCGCCGGCGGAGACGCCCCGAAAGCGAAGCGAGCTGGGTTGACCCGTACCCGAGCTGCGCCTGGCTACTTGACGACCCCTTTGATCGCCGGGTATCGATACTCGAGACCATCGTTGCCCGAGATCTTCTTCGTCGTCCGAGTCGCGAGCTCGTACTCGAAGATCTGTCCGATGCTCTGGCCTTCGGGACAGTCCCCAGCGCAGGCGTAGATCAGCTTGTCCTCGTCCCGCGTCCAGCTCGCGTACCAGTTGTTGTTGGCCTCGTTGAGCTCGGTCACCTCGACCTCGTTCGAGATCGCCAGGCTCTCGGCATCGAAATCGGCGTAGGCGATCACGGCCTGGGAGTAGGCCTCCGGTGAGGAGTTGGTGGACCACCCCGCGTCGGCGACCTTCATGTATGCGATCCTGGTTTCGCTGGGCGAGATCGTGATCTTGTGCAGGAGGGTGTTCGGAGTCGGGTAGGAGACCCTCTCGTAGGTGGCTCCGCCTCCGGGATCCGGAGTCATCAGGTAGTACTCGTTCGCCCCCTCGCGCCGGACCAGCAGGCGGCCGTCCGTGAGCCCGCTGTAGACAAACTCATAGCTCCACCCCTTGGAGATGCGCTCCTCGTCGCCGGGCTCGGCACCCGGGTCCGTCCAGTAGACGTTCATTCCCAGGACGAAGTTGGCCCCGAAGAGTGAGAGGGTCCGTTCCATCCGGGTCCAGACGATTCTGTTCGAGCCATCGCGGGTCCACTGGGGATTCGTGTCCATGTGGTCCCCGCTGGTGAGCTCCCTCATTCCGGTGCCGTCCGCATTCATGACGCAGATCTTGGTCTTCCACGTGGTGACGTCGCCATTCCCGTAGTCGATGGCCCGGAAGAACGCGACCTGGGATCCGTCGGGAGAGGGCACGGGCTTGTAGTCATCGAGCTCTGGGTCGGTGAAGTAGGTCGGCTCTTCCGAGAGGGAGGTGTTCTCGGCGATCCTTCCGTCGACATAGGCGTACCACCGGTCCGTACCCGTGTCGGGCAGGGGGGATGACGCCTGGGTCTGGGCAAGACTCGGGGCGAGGGCAATTGTGCTGGCGAAGACGGTGGCGAGAATCGAGCGATGGATCATGGCTCATCCGGCCTTCCTGGGCTCGAGCTCGACCACCTTGTTCTTCTTCGGTGCCGCCACGGGCGTTCCTCCCGATTGACTGGCAACGAATGGCAAGGGAAATCCTACACTTCCGAGGATTGACTCGCCCTTCCGCTGGCCCAGATCTCTCCGCTCCGTGAGTGTAGCTATCCTGTGGGGATCGGTGTCAGGTACGGGGGCCGAGAGGAAGGCCTCCACAGCCCAAGAAGGGAGAACGATTTGTCGAGATCCATCCGCCGAGTCTTCCGCTGGGTGATCGGGCTGCTCCTGTTGCTCGCGATTGCCGCCGTCGCCTCCGTGAGCCGAACGGAGTGGCGCTTCATCGTCGATTCGATTCGATACCCCGTGAGCGAAGCCACGCCACAGCCCTACGTGGCCCCGCCGGATGCCCCCATCAAGCTGCGGCCCGGCATCGTATTCTCGACCGCGAGCGAGCTCGCGGCGAGGATTCGAGCCGGGGAGCTCAGCGCGCTCGAGGTCGTCGACGCGCACCTGAGCCAGATCTACGCCTACAACGGGGCATTGAACGCCGTCATCCAGGTGAACCCGGAGGCGCGGGCGCGCGCCATTGCCGCCGACGAGGCGCTGGCGCGTGGTGAGCGCTGGGGGCCCCTCCACGGAGTCCCGGTGACCATCAAGGACCAGTTCGCGACGAAGGGGCTGCGGACCACCAACGGCTACCTCCCCCAGATCGACTACGTGGCGGAGGAGGACGCCACGATGGTGGCGAGGCTCAAAGAGGCGGGTGCCATCGTGCTCGGCAAGACCAACCAGCCGATCCTCGGGATGGACATCCAGAGCTCCAACCCGATCTTCGGAACCACCAACAACCCGTGGGACCTCGGCCGAACCCCCGGCGGTAGTAGCGGTGGCGAGAGCGCCGCCATCGCGGCCGGGCTCTCTCCGCTCGGAATGGGGGCCGACGTGGGTGGCTCGATCCGGATCCCTGCGCACTCCACCGGGATCTTCGGCCACAAGCCGACCGAGAAGCGCGTCTCGGGCGCGGGAATCACCGACGGCATGCCCGGCGGTGGATTCCAGCCGTGGTGGCATCGGCTCAGCTACGGACCGTTGGCGCGATCCATCGAGGATCTCGCGCTGGCCTTCTCCCTCATCGCCGGCGCGGACCCTCGCGAAGTAGACGTGCCTGGATTTCCCGTCGTCTACCCCGACCCGAAGCCCCCGGCCGCACTCCGGATCGGCTGGACCGACGAGTTCCCCGAGCAGCCCGTCTCCGACGACACAGGTGCCGCCTTGGGAAGATTCATCGCTTCGTTGGAGAAAGCCGGCTTTCCGACGGAGCGGGCCACACCCAGCTCCGAAGACCTGGCAGAGATCTGGCGCGTCTACAGCGATCTGGGCGGCATGGAGATCGGCGGCGATCTCGCCCCGGTGCGGTTCTTCCGCTACCTGCTGCGACGAGACACCAGAGCCTTCCCATTCTCACTCGCGAACTACAAGAAGACCCTCAAAGATCGTAACGAGATCATCGCCCGGATGGAGACGTTCCTCTCCCCCTACGATGTCTTCGTCTGCCCCGTCAGCTTCATCCCGGCCTTCGAGCATCAGGCTCCGACGGGGATGATGGGCCCCCTGCCCGTCTACGACGGCGTCACGCTTCCCGTCGACGACCGCTTGGTCTCCTACTGGGAAGCGACCGTCAGCTACACCGTCCCCTTCAACGCCACGGGGAATCCGGTCGTCGTGATCCCGATCGGGGCGAGCAAAGAAGGGCTCCCCATCGGTGCCCAGCTCGTCGCGCGGCGGTGGCAGGACGCCGGGCTCCTGGTCGCCGCCCAGCAGCTCTTCTCCGCCGCGGGCGACTTCCGCCACCCCCCGGGCTACGGCGCGCCCTAGCGCGCTATCGAGCGGCGTTGGCTGCGAGACGGCTGGACCGAGCAAGTCGTACTCATCGTGGTGGGATCTGGTCACGCGCCGGAGCGCACCATCGACACCGAGGCCGAAGAGCGGCGCGAAGGAGGGGTCAGCGGGTGAGCAACCCCTCCCACCCCTCATTGATCAGGTCCTGGGCGAGGTGATCCCTCAGCTCTTCGATCCATTCCGGAACGGGCGAGTGCGAGGCTTCGAGTCTCTCCCGATGTGCTCCGAGAATCGAGAGGAGCTTCCGCCTGTTCCGTCGGTCCAGATCTCTCTCGATCACCTCCCGGTCGATCCGAGAATCTGCGCCTTTCTCGACGAGTGCTCGATGCAGCCAGCGGAGAGCCCTGCCGATGGACTGCCCCTCGGGACCCTCGTAGCCCCACACATCGATCTCGATTCGTTCCCCGATCTGGGAAATTCTGGTCAGCGCTTCCAGATTGAAGATGGAGTAGTGAATCGGTATCGACCGGCTCAGCTCCTGAGGCTGGGAGCCATCGGGGTTGATCGCCCGCCCGATGCGAAGCTCGGCGCTCGCCTGGATGAGGCCGCGAGCCGTCGCCTCGTCGCCCACGAACAAGGCGATTCCGGCGACGGCAGCGTCGAACCAGGTCCCGTGATTGTTCGGCTTCCTGTATTCGCGTCTTCCGAAGGGATGGTCAGAAATCCAGTTCAGTAGATCTCGATACCACTGTTGGAGACCGACGTGATCGAAGTCGCTCGATGGCTCCGACCCCTGGAGCAGTCGGGCGGCATCGGTCAGCTCTGCGAAATCCCGGAGGCGGATCATCCCCCAGTTCCACCCGTCCGCCCAGCCGGGCATCGCCTGGGCATTGGCCAGGTGTGGATTCATCCCTGTCCTCGAATCCAAGAACCAGGTCCGCAGGAGCACGGCAGTACGTTCAGCGAAATCCGCTCTACCGCTGAAGTAGTAGGCGAGGCTCGATACCCGCACCGCGTGGGTGAATCGGGAGAGCCGAACACTGTCGTATCGATCGGAATCGGCTTCGGGGTTCCGGAGCCCATCCCGATAGAAGTAAGGTTTTCCCCCCGGAATGAAACCATTGGGCCAGAAGTAGGGAGACAGCGTGTAGAAGTCGTGAACCGATCCACCGCGGGGGCCAATGGGCTTGTCGGCCACCGAGAAAGGCCCCACGGTGAGGAGGGAATCGGCCTCGGCCAATAGAGCTTCATAGGCATCGCGCAAGGTCGCAGATGCTTGCCCTCTCTGTATCAGTGTGCGATTGCGCCGAAGCACCTTCTCGTCGTGGGAGAACAAGTGGGGAATCGGTTCGGCGATCGTGGGACTCGGCCGCACCGGATACGCGGCGCGAAGAGGAATCAACGTCTTGAGCAGTGGCCCGTACGCGCAAAGGATCACGACGACAGAAATCAGTATGAGTGTGAGAACGAGAGGGAGCACCCACCGCCATCGAGATCCAGGCGGCACTCTCCGTATCACTGCGGCCCGAACTCCCGGTAGATGTCCGCCAGGAACGAGGCCAGGTGCGTCCACTCGAGCTGGTCGTGGAGGAGCTGGTCGTAGGCCACTCGCTGTCCGACCAGTCGTTTCTTGAGACCGAGGCTCGACAGCAGGCCATCCAAGGGAAGAGACCGTGATGGACCGAGCAGGTTCAGCCGCATCCGGTGGCCGATCCAGTAGCGACTGCGCAGCTCGATTCCGTCCTCCGTCTCCCGGACGAGGTGGACCATGGTCGTCATCGGCAGGTCGGGCCGGAGCAGGCTCACCTCGGCGCAGGCATGACCGACGATGCCGGCCTCGGCGAAGCGGGAGGTGTCGAAGCCCAGCTCGGCCGGATCGACGAATCGGATCGAGATCCTCACCCGACGCTCGCCGATGTACTCCGTCACCCGGTGCGTGTTGCCGATGTAGCGTTGCTCGTGGCTCAGCCCGGGTGCGGTGAGGACTTCGCGATTCACCGGGTCAGCCGAAACGTGGCTGTACGGATACCAGAGCGTGTAGCGAGAAGGTTCCACCGAGTGCCACCAGAACCACCACTGGAACATCTCCCCCGTGCAGCCGGGAAAGGGAACCAGGCTGGTCGTGTAGGCGGTTCCGTCGGGGAGCTCGCAGAAGCCGGTCTCCACCTCGTGATACCCTGGTTCGAGCAGCGTGTTCAGCGCGTCTGGGCTCGGGTCCAGGGCTTTCGAGACCGCCATCGGTTCCTTGATGGCAGGCAGGACATCCTCAGGGAACAGAAGCTCGCTGTTGAAGTACTTCTCGTACGGCTTTCCCCGAACGCGCTCCCTGTTCAGCGCAAATTGCCTTTGGTGGGCAATCGGGTAGTGGGTCACGGTCTTCACGGCGATCAACCTTGATCGAGATCCTACAGGGGCATGTCTCCCGCGGCCACACTCACGCTTCCTGTCTTCGAATAGGCCTCGATGGCGCGCTGGGCGATCCGCCACTGGTGGATCTCGTCGGCACCGTCGGCGAAGCGCGCCCAGCGGGCCTGGGTCGCCATTCCGGAGAGCGGTGAATCCGTGCTGTATCCCAGCGCCCCGTGGACCTGGATCGCGCGGTCGATGATCCGTCCGAGGGCGTTGGCGACGAAGTGCTTGGCCATCGAGACCTCGCTCTTGAAGTCGAGACCCTTGTCGATCCTGTAGGCCGCGTGAAGCACCATCAGCTTGCACTGGTAGAGCTCCATGGTCGAGTCCGCGATCATCCACTGGATCCCCTGCTTCTCGGCCAGAAGCGAGCCGTGCGAGAACCGGTTCAGCGCGCGGTCGATCGTCATGTTGAGCGCGTTTTCGGCCTGGCCGATCCAGCGCATGCAGTGCGCGAGCCGGGCCGGGCCGAGGCGGTACTGGCCCAGTCGGTGGCCCTGCCCCCGATCGCCCAGCATGTTCTCCTTGGGCACCTTCAAGTTGGTGATCTTGATTTCGGCGTGGTTGTGACCACCGCTCATGGTCTCGATGTCGCGCAGGATGTCCCAGCCTTCGGACGGAATGTCGACCAGGAATGCCGAGTTGACTGCCTGCGGGACCTCCGGATCTTCCTCGGTGCGGGCGATCAGGATTGCGAAGCTGGCACCGCCGGCGCCGGAAATGAACCACTTGTGGCCGTTGATCAGCCAGTGATCGTCCTTCTCGACGGCCTTGGTCTGGATCAGCGTCGGGTCGGATCCCGCGACGTCGGGCTCGGTCATGGCGAAACACGAGCGCACCACACCCTTGCACAGCGGCTTCAGGTACTTCTCCTTCTGCTCGGGCGTCGCCCAGTGCAGCAGGGTGTGCATGTTGCCTTCGTCGGGTGCGTGGGCATTGAGGGCGAAGGGGCCGTAGCGGGTCTTTCCGGCTTCGGCGGAGACGGCGGCCATGGCCACGTGTCCCAGGCCCATGCCGCCGAGATCTTCCGGCATGTGGGGGAGCCAGAGGCCCCACTCCTGGGCGGCCTTGCGCATGTGGATGACCTGCTTGACCAGGACCTCTCGCGAGTCCGGGTAGCGATCGATCTCCTGCTCGGCGGGGCGGACGATGTCGTCCATGAACTTCCTGGTGTGGTCGATCGCCAGCTGGACATCCTCGGAAAAGGTGAAGTCGATGGCCATGGGTTCTCCTCGTGGGAAGGCATAGGGTCGAGCGGTTTCGCTCGCGAGCCGGTGACACCCGGATTTGAATTAATGCACGTGCATGATAACATCTCGCAGGATTCCTGCAATCCTTCGCCCCTAGGGCTCACGGGATGGAGGTGCGAGTGCCGCGTGACTCGGAAGAAACCCGGGCACGGCTGATTCGCGCCGGCGAACGGCTGTTTGCCGAGCACGGCATCGAGGTGGTGTCGCTGCGGGAGATCACCCGGGTCGCCGGGCAGCGCAACGCCACGGCACTCCAGTACCACTTCGGGAATCGGCGCGGGCTGGTGCGCGCGATTCTCGCCAAACACGACCCGGACGTGGAAGCCGAGCGACACGGGATGATGGACGAGCTCGAAGCGCGTTCGCGGGTGAGCGTTCGCGAGTGGGTGCAGGCGCTGGTCATGCCCGCAGCGGCGAAGCTCGCGGATCGCGACGGAGGGCGCGACTACCTGCGCATCATGGCGGAGCTGATGAATCGCCCGGACCCGAGATTCGACCCGCAGGCGCTGGAGGATACTCGGAGCAGCGTCAATCGATGGCGAAAGCTGGTGGCTCCCCTGATGCCGGAGCTCGCGGTGAATCGCCTGCACCGTCGCTTCACGGCGCTGCGGATCATGCACTTCGAGCTGGCGCGGCGCGCCGAGTCGTCACGCCGGCGTGACGATCGGCTCTTCACCAGCCACCTGGTCGATTTGATCGCGGCGATCTTGCCGAGTCCGGTGTCCGAGGAGACGAGCGGGCTGGTGCGCGAGCGAGGCAAGAAGAGCTGACCTCGTGAACAGCCGCTCCGGCCCGAGAAGGGCAACAGCCAGCGCAAATTGGCCGAGGAGAAACCCTGCGTCACCGCTTTCCAGGACGCACCAACAAATCGAGAGGAGCTCACCATGGATTGGGATCAGCTTAAAGGCATCGTACGGCCCACGGAAGTCCGCAGGGGCGTCATGGAGGTCAACGCGGACGCCTGCACCCGCTGCGGGCTCTGTGTCGACAACTGCCCCTTCAAGTGCTGGACGCTGGAGGAGGGCGGGACCCCCGAGCTCCGGGACGACTACGTCTGCTTCAGCTGCTGCAACTGCATGGTGGCCTGTCCCACGGACGCGATCTCGGTCGTCGATACCTACCACGTGACGGGCGGGTTCTGGGCCACGGAGCCCTATCAGCTACCCATCAAGATGCCGCTCAAGCCCAGGGACAAGGAAGGGAATCTGGACGAGTGGAACTCCGTCGAGCGCGCCGTTCTGGAGCGGCGCAGTGTCCGGAACTTCACGGACGAGCCCGTCCCCGACCACCTCATCCGGCGGGTGCTCGAGGCGGGTCGTTTCGCCCCGAGTGCCGGCAACTGCCAGCCCTGGCAGTTCATCGTGATCACCGACAAGGCGCTGATCGCGAAGATGGACGAGACCGTCCTGGCCCTGATGAAGGGGCTATGGGCCACCTACCAGAACGACGAGCTGGTCAAGGAGATGGGAGGTGTGGCCGAGACCACGCCCTATGCCTTCGAGCCCAGGGCTCTGTGGGGCGGCGTCGGCACCATCGTCCGGGGAGAGATGCTCGCCTCGCTCGGCGCTCCCTGTGTGATCCTGCTGGCGGCGGATGCGCGGGCCATCACGGGTCCGCAGCTCAACATCGGGATCTGCGGTCAGAACATGAACCTGGTAGCCAACTCCCTCGGCATCCGGGCCTGCTGGGATGGGTTTCTGGTCTCCGGCGTCTCCGCCATCGCGGACAAGATCGACCTCAAGCCGAACTGGAGCGTGATCACGACGCTGGTTCTGGGCTGGCCCGCCTTCAGGCAGGACGGAATCGTGGCCCGCGAGTACAGGCCAGTGATGTGGCTTCGCAAAAGCTCGGACGCGGTGGAGCTCGAGGAGTAGCGGGGCTGCTGAGACAGCTTCCCCGGAGCGCAGAGGAGGAGGGAGCGACTCAGAGCTGTCCTACGGTGCCGTGATTTCGGCTCGTTTCAGGATCTTCGCGTAGCTGTACAGCCCGTAGATCGCCCGCGCCGCTTCCTCGGGGAATTCGTAGGTCGGGATGTTTCGCTGACGCATCAATTCATACACGACACCGCTTCGCTCTCGCCGGAGTGCCGTCGCGATCACGGGCTTCCCGTATTGCTCGGGAATCCGAGAGATGATCTCTGCCGCACTGAGCGCCTCCTTGACGGTGGAGGGCTCGATCCCCCAGGTGGGCGCCCGCGCGATGATGGCATCGATTTCGGGCTGCTTGGCGAGGAACTCAGCGATCTTGGCCACGGTCATGTGCCTGGGGTCTGCGGCCAGGTCGATCGGGTTCTTCGGTCTGGATGCATGGGGCAGCAGGTGCGCTGAGAGCGCATCCACCGCTTCATCGTTCAGCTCCGGAACCTCCAACTCATACCCGTTGCAGGCATCCGTACAGCAGACGCACTCGCCGCCGCCGCCCGACACGATGCCGACCCGGTTTCCCGCTGGCAGGGGCTGTTTCGAGAGGGCTTCCGCAATGTCGAAGGCGTGAATCACGTCACGGGTTCGAATGATCCCTGCCTGGCGACAGGCGGCGTCGAAGATCTCGTCGGAACCGGCCAGGGAAGCCGTGTGGCTGAGCGCCGCTCTCGACCCGTCCTCCGTGCGTCCAGCCTTGAAGACGATGATCGGCTTCTTCGCGGTAGCGGCTCGCGCACTCTCCAGGAATCTCTTCCCGTCCTTCAGCCCTTCGACATACAGGACGATGACCTTGGTCCGCTCGTCATCGCGCAGGTATTCGACGTAGTCCGCCATTTCCAGGTCGGCCTGGTTCCCGACGCTCAGAAAGGCATTGAAGCCGTAGCCCTTGTCGTTGGCCGTGGCGAGCAGATAGCCGCCCATCGTGCCGCTCTGGGAGATGAAGGAAATGCCCCCTGCCTGGGGGGTGAAGTCGAATGCGCAGTTGAGACGAACCTCGGATGACCAGATTCCCATGCCATTGGGGCCCATGAACCGAATCCCGCCAGCTCTGGCGATGGCGACGACTTCGTCCTGCAGCGCCCGCCCCTTCGACCCCGTCTCGGCGAATCCCGCCGTGATCAGCACGATCGCCTTGATTCCCTTCTTGGCACAGTCCCTCACAGCCCCCGGAACCAGCGGAGCCGGAATCGTGATCACGGCCATGTCGATGGAATCATCGACATCCAGCACGCTTGGATAGGCTCGGAGCCCTTCGATCTCACCCCCTTTGGGGTTGATGGGGTAGATGGATCCCCGGAAAGAGGACTGGATGGGCCTGAGGACCATGTCATGACCCCATTTGCCCCGCGTCCTGGAGGCGCCGATGATCGCAATGGACCGGGGCGAGAAGAGAGGCCTCAGCTGATCGAATGTCTTCGTGGGCAATACTCTCCCTCCACCGCCATACCTTTCTAACGCTCTCGTCACGGGCCCGCTACGCACCCAGCATCTTCAGCCGGGCGTCCTCTTCCATCAGACGCTTGGCCTGGGCCCCTCCCCCGCCGACCGAAGGGAGGGAGTGATGCGGGCCCGGCCCGCTTGCGCCGAAGACGTGTATAGGTCAGAATTTCGTCTTAAATTCTGTCTGGTAGTGGAGAGCCCCCATGCCCGCGAAGAAAGACGTGCGTCCCATCACTCATCTCAAGACCAAGACCGCAGATCTGGTGCGGGAGGTGAGCGAGGAGGGCCGACCCATCACCATCACCCAGAATGGCGAAGCGAAGGTCGTGGTGATGGACGTCGAGACCTACGACCGGTGGAGAGCGGCCATGGCCCTGCTCAAAGCGCTGGCGCAGGGAGAGGCGGACGTCGAGCGGGGTCGTATGGTGAAACAGGCAGACGCCTTCCGCCGGGCGAAAAGGGCGATCGAGCGGACTGCCCGGAATGGCTAGGCGCCGCTTCCGCGTCGAGTGGGCCGAGGTGGCGGTCCGCGACCTCGAGGAGATCGTGACCTTCCTTGCGTTGGATTCCCAGCAGGGTGCCGAGCGCGTACTGCAGCGGATCGAAGCCCGTACCGCGACGCTCGAGTCCAGCCCGGCGCGTGGCCGCGTGGTCCCCGAGCTAGCTCGCTTCCAGATGCGTACCTGGCGGGAGCTCATGATCCGGCCGTATCGCCTCATCTACCGCATCGAAGGCGACACCGTGACCGTCCTCGCGGTCTTCGACGCGCGGCGGGACCTGGAGGACCTGCTCTTCGAGCGTCTCCTCCGGAGCCCGTAAAGCCAGTGCGACGAACTCGGGGGGCACCATGGTGGTGAACCCCCCGGACGAGAGCACGCTCGGCGGTCTCACGTGCACTTGGGCTGGGAGGGAAAGAGACGCTTGGCCTGGGCCCGAAGAAAAGCGGCCCCGGCGTAACCGACCGGAACCGCTCTCGTTTACTGGCGCGCCCGGCACGACTCGAACGTGCGGCCTCCAGGTCCGCAACCTGGCGCTCTATCCAACTGAGCTACGGGCGCGTGGAAACAGAGGAATGAATCTAGCGAATCTCTCGCGACCCGGGAGACGGGCGGAGCGGGCAGTCCAGGCGAGCCCGTCTCTCCGCCCCAGAATCCCTGAACCAGGGGGAGAACTCAGGGAAATCGCGCGGCTACGGGGCCCGCCGGCCAGGCGCAACGACCGCCGACCTCACCGCCGCTTCGCGGCGATCCGTCTCAGGGGATCCCGAAGCGGAGCAGCAGGGCCAGGAACCCGACACAGCCGAGGATCGCCACGGTGTGGAGGAGCTTCCGCCGCGGAGACCACCACTCCGAGCTCCAGGCGGACAGTGTCAGGAAGAGCGCGCCCAGCATGATGAGCGCGGCGAGGACCGGGAGCCAGAAGAGCGGTGCCGCCCACCCCGGCACGCCGAAGGCGAGAATGACCGGGTTCTCGTCGGCGGTGATCATCAAGGTGGCCCCCAGCCCCACGAGGAAGACCAGGGCCACCCCACAGGCCGCGCTGGCCAGCCGGCGCGCGCCCGTGCCGCCGGGCTTCTCCTGCTCCTTTCGCCCGAGCCGCACGGCCAGCGGAGACCAGAGTGCGCCCACGAGCAGCGCCAGGGTGACCGCCGTACACGCGAGGACCGCCCCGCCGTCGCGTTCGACCAGGAGCGCCTTCGAGAGCCGATACACCCCGCTGTTCACGTGGAGATCGGTCACGAAGGCGATGGGCTCCATCTCGTCCATGCAGCTCGCGTCCGGCGCACGGGTGGGATCCTGGACGAACGCAACGGTCATGGACTCGGGGCAGGAGTGGGAGATGCTAGCCGCGTGGCCGATGCCCGAGAACTCGAAGTAGTGGCTGTTCGCTAGGGTCCGCGCGGCGCGCCTTCCCCACTCCGGTGGTGTGATCGGGTCGAAGTCGCCCCCGAAGATCAGAGTGGGAATGTCGCTCTTCACCGGAAGCGATTCTTCGGGGCCCGCATGGTCCTCCGACCAGGCGTCGCAGATCTCCTGGTCCACATCGAAGTAGGTGAAGTTGGCGCGCATCCGGGGATGGCCGGCGGTCAGCGCCTCGTACGCCTCGCGGCTTCCGAAGGGACCGCGCTCCCAGCACTCCACCAGGTTGTAGGTGGCTCGGCTGATCTCCGAAGCTCGCTCTCCGAAGGTGTCGACCAGGCCGTAGAGAGCCTCCCGGTTCCGCGTCCGCATCGCCTCCAGTGCGAAGGGAACCAGTGCGATCATCGGACGGCGGTAGAGCATCTGGTGAGTGGCGATCACGGAGTCCTGGGCGTTTACGGTGAACTCATCGCCGGGATACCCCGCGCCGTCGACGCCGCGGATGGTGAGCGGGCGCTCCCCCAGGTCCTCCAAGATCGCGAAGAAGCCCTCCTTCGGATCCGGATAGGCGGCGTGACAGGCCGCATCGGACGCGCAGGCCTCGAAGAGCACCTTGAGAGCGCGCACCAGGTTGAGCGTCCGATGGTCGAAGGCCTGTACGCCGGGAGGGTACGCGGAATCGAGCACGACGCTGCGGATTCCCTCGGGTGCGTTGCGCATCGTGGTGAGAGCGAGCTTGGTGCCGTAGGAGATCCCGTAGAGGTTCCAGGAGTCGTGGCCGAGCACGCGGCGAAGGTCGGAGAGATCCGCGGAGCTCGCATCGCTGTTGTAGGAGGCGAGGTCCACGCCCTCCGAGAGCAGCTCGTCGCGGCAGGCCAGTGACAGCGCCAGTCGCTCTGCCATCGCCTCGCCGGTGGAGCGGTCGCGGGCCATGACCATCATGTCGTCCCGCGAGAGCTCGGGGCAGAGCTCGGGCTCCGAGAAGCCGGTCACCCGTTGATCGATCAGGATGAAGTCGCGGTCGTCGCGCAACGGGTGGTCCAGCCAGAGCGAGGCGTCCGCGATCGCGCTTCCCCCGGGCCCGCCGTGCAGGTAGATCACCGGGTCCGGCTGGGGATCGGCGCTTCGGCTCTCGAGCACGGCGACGGCGAGCCGCAGGGTCCGCCCCTCCGGCTGCTCCCGATTCTCGGGCACGACCAGGAATCCGCACTCTGCGCTCTCGTCGTGCAGGTCGAAGCTCGAGCAGGGAGTGGGCTCCAGGCGGGGAACCTCCGCGGGCTCCTCGCTCCAGGCCGGCCATGCAACCCAGACCACGGCGATCGAGATCAGGAACCGAAGCATGCACGCCTCCCTGCGGTGGCGGCGATGTCTCCGCCCGGCTGGGCGGAACCACGCCCTCCATCGACAACAGCCATTTCCGTATCCTCACATTCGCCGGTTGGACCGATTGGGTCTAAACATGCACCAGGTGTCGGCACCGGACACCCGGAGCCGCGCGACCATCTGGTATCCGAAGTGCTCGTATAGCGTCACGTTTCGAGGGTTCGTCGTGTCCAGCCCGACCCCGACGGAATCGGGATGCGATTCGGAAGCCGCGTGGAGGTCTTCCAGAAGGGCCCGAGCGAGTCCACGCCCCCGCACCCGCGGATGTACGGCCAGCATGCCGAGGTAGTAGTGGGGCTCCCGGAGGCGCTCGCGCATGAGAGCGAACAGACCCCGAACCGAACGGAGCGTCACGGAGAGCGTGGTCACCCGAAGCAGGCGGACCAGCTCCTTCGCAGCGGCCAGGAGCGGAAGAGAGGCACCGGGCTCCTCGGCGAGAGAGACCCCCAAGACCTCTCCATCCTGCTCGATCGCGAAGACGGGCTGGTGGCCAGCGAGGTGCAGCTCGAGTGTGGAGCGGTTCAGCTCTCGGATCAGCCGGGGGCGGGCTTCGCCCGAACCCTGCAAGAGGGCCAGGTAGCCGGGATCGGTCTCGAAGCCGAGCGAGAGGACGTCGAGGACCCCGTCGTAGTGCGGCCCCAGAGGCTCGCTCAAGCGTTCCACGGTCCACATGGGCGAGGAACCGTCGCAGCCGCGACCTTCCTCCGCCAGTCGGTCGCAGTCGGGAGTTGACAGGCTGGTCCTCAGGGAGTATATAACCGACTAGGTCAGTTATCAATGGGAGCCATCGTTGTGCCCCGAGTCATGCCCGCAGATCGGATCTCGGAGATCATTCGAGCCGCAGCTCGCGTCTTCGCCCGCTCCGGCTTCCGGCGGGCGCAGATGGAGGACATCGCCAGCGAGGCAGGGGTCTCGAAGGCGACTCTCTATCTCTATTTCCCGGGCAAGCTCCAGCTCTTCCACTACATCCTCGAGCACGGCACGCCGGCCGACGGCGTCTCTGTGAGCCCGGGCGACGTCGCCCTGGCCCGAACCGAAGACGAGCTCCTCCCCCATCTGGGGAAGGAGCTTCGGCGTCAAAGCCGGCTTCCCAGCATCGATTCGTGCGCCGCCACGCCGGAGGAGGAGATCGTCATCGAGGCCGAGCTCAAGGCGATCCTCGGCGAGATGTGGGACCTCCTCGACGCGCACCGAGTGCAGATCGTGATCCTCGAGAAGTCCGCGCAGGAGTTCCCCGAGCTCGCTCGAGTGTACGACCGGTTCGCGCGCAAGAGGATCCTCGAGCAGCTCGAGTCGTATCTGCAGCTTCGCATCGAGCAGGGGGCAATCCGGAAGCTGCACCTCCCTGGAGTCGTGGCGCGCCTGATGACCGAGACCATGGCATGGCTCGGGTGGAAGCAGCTGGACGGGCGCCTGGCTCCCCCCTACTCCCGCGCGGATGCGCTGCCCGATCTGGTCTCGACACTCGCTGCGGGCCTCCGGAGCTAGCCCCCATGAACCCGTTCGAAGGGATCTTCCCCGTCATGCTGACGCACTGCGCGCAGGCGGCCGGTGCCAACGCGGCGCATTCGTCGAACCGTCCACTTCGGGAGAAACAGAATGGTCGAGTCCAAACGCAAAGAGCCCGCTGAGCTTCGCAGCCACCGTTGGTTCGGGAAGGGTCCGCTGTCTTTCGGTCGCCGATCCCGGATGCTCCAGAACGGCTGGGGGATCGAGGAGTTCGTCGGTCGGCCCGTGATCGCCATCATCAACACCTGGAGTGACCTCAACACTTGCCACGGGAATCTCAAGGAGCGCGCCGAGAGTGTGAAGCGCGGCGTCCTCCACGCGGGCGGATTCCCCGTGGAGCTTCCCGCGATGTCGCTCAGCGAGCGGAACGTCGCTCCCACGACCATGCTCTACCGCAACTTCCTCGCGATGGAGACCGAAGAACTGATCCGCTGCCATCCGGTCGACGGCGCGGTGCTCCTCGGGGGCTGCGACAAGACCACGCCTGCGCTCCTGATGGGGGCGATCAGCGCCGACATCCCCTGCATCTACGTGCCGGCGGGATTCATGATGAGCGGCTCGTGGCGCGGCGAGCGCCTGGGGTCGTCGTCGGCGGGCTGGAAGTACGGCCAGGAGCTCGCGGTCGGCAACATCTCGGCCGAGGACTTCTTCGAGGTCGAGCGGACCTGCGCCCCCACGGTGGGAACCTGCAACGACATGGGGACGGCGTCGACGATGACGACCCTTGCCGAAGTGCTCGGGTTCTCCCTGCCGGGGGTCTCTTCGGTGCCGGCGGTCGATGCGCTGGGAGCGCGACTCGCGGTCGAAGCGGGCCGGCGGATCGTCGAGATGGCCTGGTGCGGCCTCACGCCGTCCGATCTCCTCACCGAAGCCTCCTTTCGCAATGCCGCCACTGTCAGCGCGGCACTGGGGGGATCGACGAACGCGGCGATCCACTTGATCGCCCTGGCGGGCCGCGCCGGCGTCACGCTCTCGCTCGATGATCTGGACGCCGTGGCGCGCAGCGTCCCCGTGCTGGCGAACGTGCACCCCTCCGGTGAGCACCTGATGGAAGACTTCTACTGGGCGGGCGGAATTCGAGCGCTGCTCGGTCGGATCCGGGAGCACCTGGCACTCGACTGCGCGACGGTCAGCGGGAGAACGCTGGGAGAGAACATCGAGGGCGCGAAGGTCCACGACGCAAATGTCATCCGGCCGCTCTCGGAGCCGGTCGCCGAGGGGGCGCTCGCGGTGCTGCGGGGGAACCTCGCGCCGGACGGCTGCGTGATCAAGCCGAGCGCCGCGAGCGCGTCGCTGCTCCGGCACCAGGGCCGCGCGATCGTCTTCGACGGCGTCGACGACCTCGCCGCGCGGGTCCACGACCCGGACCTCGAGATGGACGAGAGGAGCGTGCTGATTCTGCGAAACGAAGGACCTCGCGGTGGACCGGGCATGCCCGAGTGCGGAATGCTGCCGATTCCACAGAAGCTCGCCCAGAGAGGGGTCCGGGACATGGTCCGCGTGAGCGACGCCCGGATGAGCGGAACCAGCTACGGAACCTGCATCCTCCACGTCTCTCCCGAGTCTCACGTGGGCGGGCCCCTGGCGCTGGTCCAAACCGGTGACGTGATCGAGCTCGACGTGCCCGAGCGCAGGATCGAGCTCAGGGTGAGTGACGCAGAGCTCGACGAGCGCCGATCCCGATGGCAGCCGACCCGCCCGCAGGCGCGACGCGGCTACCAGGCCCTGTTCGCCGAACACGTGACCCAGGCGCACCTCGGCTGCGACTTCGACTGCCTCGCCAGCAGCGGCGGCGTTCCCGAGCCCGACGTGCACCTCTGACATGGAGGAGAGCAACTTGCCTTCCCCGCAAGAGCCTGACACCGCGTCCAGCAGGTCGCTCATTCGGCGAGTGCTCGGGTCCCGGGTCCTGTACCTGATTGTCGGCCTCTGTCTCGTCGCGTTCTGGCTCACACGCTGGGTCGAGTCGCTGGGCGGGCCCGAGGGCATCTGGGAACGATTCGGGCTCGCAGCGCCCGCCATTTCGGTGCCGATTCACGCCATCGTCGGGGTGACGCCCTTCCCATCGGACGTGATCGCGATCGCCAACGGGACGATCTACGGCTTCTGGCTCGGCTGTGTGTTGAGCTGGCTCGGCTGGTACATGACCGCATTGATCGAGTTCCAGATCGGTCGTCGCGCGAATCGGGATTTCGACATCTCCGCGTGGGTCTCGCGGGCTCCGGCGGTCATCCGGCGCTTTCCGGTCGGGCATCCCGTGTTCATCATCGGCTCCCGCTTGGTCCCCTGGGCCGGGGGACACATCTCGACCCTGCTCCCGGGCGCGATGGGCGTACCGCTCGGCCGGTTCGCCTGGTGCTCGGCCCTGGGCATCGTGCCGCCCGCGATGATCATGTCCGGTATCGGAGCCGGCCTGCTGAAGCTGTGACAGGAGCTCAGAAGCCCGCAGCCGCGCGTGCCCCGCGGATGCGCGCGCCCCAGGAGGTGACTCCATGAAACCCAATGCACTGCTGATCGACCCTTCCGACAACGTCGTGACCCTGCTGCACCAAGTGCCCGCGGGAGGCTCGGTGGTCTGGATCGCCGAAGGCGAATTCGTGGCGGCCCGCCAGGAGATTCTGGCCGGTCACAAGGCAGCCATCGAGGCGATCGCTCCAGGCGGCGAGATCCGGAAGTACGGATATCCGATCGGAGCCGCGGGCGAGGCGATCGCGCCGGGCGACTGGGTCCACACCCACAACCTCGAAGCCGTGAGGAGATCGGCATGAGCTTCATGGGATACCCTCGTGCGGATGGTCGCGTCGGCGTCCGCAACCACGTCGTGGTGATGAGCTCGGTGAGCTGCGCCAATGCGGTCGTCGAGCAGATCGGGAGAGCGGTACCCGAGGTGAAGACCGTGACCCACACCGAGGGGTGCGGCCGTGGTCCTCAGGATGTCTCGATGACGCTGCGCACACTGGCCAACCTCGCGGCGCATCCCAACGTGGCCAGCGTGCTCATCGTCGGCCTCGGATGCGAGGTGATCAAGAACGAGCTCATCGCCACCCAGGCCGGTGAGGGAAAGGCGATCGAGCGAATCGGCATCCAGCAGTCCGGAGGCACGCCCAAGACGGTGGCCGCCGGCATCGAGATCGCCCGCCGTCTCGTCGCAGAGGCCGCCCGGCACGAGCGTCAGGAGTTCGGCCTGAAGCACCTCACGCTTGCCATGGAGTGCGGGGGATCCGATGGATTCTCCGGCCTCACCGCGAACCCGACCGTCGGCTGGGTGGCGGACTGGCTGGTCGGGCGGGGTGGCAGCGTGATCCTCTCGGAGCTGACCGAGTTCACCGGCACCGAGCCGATCCTGTCCGAGCGCTGCGTCGACGCCGAGGTCCGGCACAAGCTCCTCGCGCTGCTGGAACGGCACGGGGAGCTGGTGAAGCAGGAGCTCGGCCCGATGGCCCATACCGTCATCGCTCCGGGCAATCAGGAAGGGGGCCTCTCGAGCATCCAGGAGAAGTCGCTCGGCTGCATCAGGAAGGGAGGTTCGACGGCGATCCAGGAGATCCTGGATTACGCCGAGCGCCCGACGCAGCGCGGGCTCTGCGTGATGAACACCCCGGGGTCGGACATCTTCTCCATCACCGGCATGATTGCGGGTGGAGCGCAGATCGTGCTCTTCACCACCGGCCGCGGCTCTCCCGCGGGCTCACCCATCGCACCCGTCGTGAAGGTCGCGAGCAACACCCCGCTCTTCGAGGCGATGCCCGACGACATGGACTTCGACGCGGGACGGATCGTGATCGGCATGAGCCTCGAGGCGTGCGGTGCCGAGCTCGCCGAGCTGGTGGTCGCCGTGGCGAATGGCGGATCGACCGCACCGGAGCGCACCGGGACGGAGCTCTTCGCGATCCAAACGGTCGGCTCCGCCTTCTAGCCGCGCAAGCGGCTCTCACTGGCGCCTGCGATGCTCTCCCGGGGAGATCCCGGTCCAGCGACGGAAGGCGCGATCGAAGGCACTGAGCTCTGAGTAGCCGAGGCTGAAGGCGATGTCCGTGAGGTCGACGGACCGATCCTTCAGGTGATGGAGGGCGAGCTCCCTGCGAACCTCCTCGATCAGCTTCCCGTAGACGAGCCCGTGATCCGCGAGACGCCGTTGAAGCGTCCGCACGCTCATCGAGAGCTGCCGCGCGACCATGCCGATGGGAGGGTGGCCGTCGGGAAGGGCTCGGATCACCAGCTTCCGAACGCCGTCGAGCCAGGTCCCCTGATCGGCTTCGCTCATCGCGAGCGAAGCCCGGTGGGCGTGGGGGGTGCGCGCCCGGAGGTCGGCCGCATCGAAGACGATGGCGTTGCTGGACTGGTGGAAGCGGAGAGGAGCGCGAATGATGCGCTGGTGCTCGGCCGTGCTTCGCGGTCTGCGATGCTCGAAACGCACCTCGGTCGGGAGCCAGCGCCGGCCCACCAGGCGGCGGAAGAGACGGATCCCCATCACCATCACCGCCTCGACGTCTTGGCGCCGAGTCGCCGGGTCGGCCAGATCGATGCGGTAGACCGCCATCGCGGTATCGCCCGCGCGATGCAGCTCGAACCGCGCACCCTCGAGGTGGACCGGTGCATAGCGCTCTACCGCCCGCAGGGCCTCCTGCATCGACGGGCCGGACAGGATCCCGTGATAGAGGCTGCTGATGCTGTAGAAATCGAAGCCGCTCCCGAGGTGCAGGCCGAGATCGTCGTCGTCGAGCTCGAGAGCGGCGCGCTCGTAGAGGTCGATGTACTTCTCGAGGTCCACGAACCGGTCGGGGTCGGCGAAGTCCTCCGGCCGGAAACCGGCCCGCTGCAGAATGTGAGGGAACGCTCCACCGTATACGGAGAGGGCACCCATGAGGCCGGATACGTAGGCCACGCGAATCTGGCCAGCCATGGCACGAAATGTCAACCCGGAGACGCGCGGTGTCAAGCGGCGGGTTGGCCGCGCGTGTAGGCTCCGCGCCCGTGATTTCTTGGCTGGGAGGAACAGCTCCATGACTCGGCTGCCCTATCTCGATCCGAACCTCGCGTCGGAGCCCGTGCAGGAGGCTCTCGCGATCCTTCCCGATCTGCACCTGTTCCGCATTCTGGGTCACGCTGAGGGCGCGCTGGTACCGTGGCTCGCGCTCGGCGGCGCGCTGCTCTCGTCGCTTTCGTTGGACGCTCGTCTCCGCGAGCTGGCGATCCTTCAGGTCGCCCGATCCGCCGGCAGCGACTACGAGCGCGTCCAGCATGAAGCCATCGCCGCTGGAGTCGGCGTACCTCCAGGGCGGGTTCGCGCCGTCGTCGGCGGGCATCTCGACGACCCCGTGCTCGGCGACTCTGCACCAGTGTTGCGGGTCGTCGACGAGCTGGTCCAAACCCATGCCCTCACCGAGACGGCCTTCGCCGAGCTGCGCGAACACCTCGACGATCGCCAGTGCGTCGAGCTCCTGCTCGTCGTCGGTCACTACCTCGGCCTGGCGCTCCTGGCTGCGGCCGTCGACCTCGATCTCGACCTGCCGGCCCAGATGGCTGTCGTCGATCTGGCCAACGCACGGCGAGGAGAGACGTCATGACCGCAGACCCGGCTCGCGGAGCTTCTGGAGAGATCGCCGTCCACATGCCCGCCACCGCGCTCGGCACCGCTCCCGGTCGCGGATTGCTGGCGGGCAGGCGGCTCCTCGTCGTGGGTGGTGGCCAGCAGACCTACGGCCAGAGCGACCCGCCGGTCGGCATCGGCCGTGCCATCAGCATCCTCGCCGCCCGAGAGGGCGCAGCCGTCGCCGTGGCCGACGTCGACCGCGGTGCCGCCACCGACACCGTCGCCCGCATCCTTGCCGACGGTGGAAGCGCCCACGCGATCGACGGGGACGCCGCCGACCCCGAGCAGGCCGACCAGCTCCTGGCCAGGGCCGCCGATCTGCTGGGCGGGCTCGACGCTCTCGCCCTCAACACCGGCATCGCCGCTGGCGTCGGCCTGCCCGGCACCAGCCCGTCCGACTGGGATCGAGTCATGGCCGTCAACCTGCGCGCCCACTTTCTCGCCCTCCGGGCCGCTCTTCCGCTGCTCGAGCCCGGAAGCGCCATCACCCTGACGTCCTCCACCGCTGCACGAGCCGTCACCACCACCGAGAGTCCCGCCTACACCGCCAGCAAGGCGGCTCTCGACGGGATCTGCGCCCATGCCGCCAAGGAGTACGCGCCCCGCCGAGTCAGGGTCAACGTCGTGATGCCGGGACTGATCGACACCAGCCTGGGCCGTCTCGCCAGCGTGGTCCGTCCCGAACGCGATGCGACCCCGATCCCCCTCGGACGGCAAGGAACCGCCTGGGAGATCGCTGAAGCAGCCGTGTTCCTGCTCTCGGACGCCGCCTCCTACGTCACCGGAATCGTGCTACCCGTCGACGGCGGACTCGTCAGCGTTCGCTGAGGCCCGGAGCGCGCCGGACCATGGCCTGCACCTGATCGGTCTTCGAGACATCCGCTTCGATCAGGATCGCCTCCCCCTTTCGACCCTCGATCTCCGCGACCGTTTCGGCCCCTCTCTCCGGATCCAGGTCCACGACGGCTACGCGCGCCCCCTTCTCGGCAAACAGAAGGGAGGCGGCCCTTCCGATCCCGCTGCCCGCTCCGGTAACGATCACGACCTTGCCTTCCATGCTCTCCTCCATGACTTCCGTCGCCGACACCTGGGGGCAGATTGCGTGATGGGCGATGTGACCGACACGGAGCCTAATCGAGTCGGAAAGTGGGTACAATCGCAAGCGGATGACGTCGCGAAGAAGAGCGAGTCAGAGAGAAACCACGAGCTGGCGGCTCGGCCCCCGTTGACCGCGCGCGCTGAGGTTGAACATGCGAATCTCCCTCTTGTTCTCCGGCTTTGGCCCTCTTGCCGAGACGCTCCCGCTGGTTCGGGCGGCGGATCGGTTGGGGCTCGACGGTGTCTGGTACGCGGAGCACCTCGGCTTCCACGACGCGGTCGTCCCGGCCACCGCGGCCCTCGCTACGACCGAACGGCTGCACGTGGGCCTGGTCGGCCCGGCGCTGGTCGCCCGCCACCCCGGGCTCCTGGCAATGGAGCTGGCGTCGCTCGGAGAGATCGCACCCGAGCGCGTGCGGGTCCAGGTAGGGGTCGGGCATCCGGGCCTGATCGCCCGGCTGGGCGGAGAAGTCACCAAGCCGATCTCCCGCGTCGAGTCGTTCGTCGGTGGGCTGCGAGAGCTGCTCTCCGGCGGCTCGCTCTCGGGTGAGTGCGCGGGCTACTCGTTCAGCAACTACCAGGTGGTTCACTACGGCCACGCGCCGGCGATCGACGTGATGGCCATGCGTCCGCGCATGCTCCGTGCGGCGGCGCGGCTCGGCGATGGCGTCGGACTCAGCGCGGGCGCCAGTCGGCAATACCTGACCGGATGCGTCCAGACCCTCGAGGCGGAGCTTTCGCAACTGGGCCGCCCACGGGACGAGTTTCGCATCACCGCCTTCCAGCTCGCGGCAGTACGACCGGATGGAGACGCGGCGGCAGCCGCAGTCGCGGCGCATCTCCCGATATTCGGGGAGGAAGCCCTCCGGATTGTCGGGCCCGACGTCGTCGAGCCCGGCGGCGCTGAGGGGATCGGATCGGATCTCGGCGCCGGCCGGCAGATGGGGCTGGCCGCGACGCCCGGCGAGCTGCCCGGAGTGCTGGAGACCTTTGCAGCCACCGGGATCGACGAGCTCTCCCTCGAGCTCCTGGGCTCTCCCGACGAGCAGATTGCCGCTGTCGAGGCAGTCGCGCGGACGCTGGGGCGCGCTACCCGCTCACGATCTGCTGATCCAGCGTCGCCTCGATGAAGGCGACCGCGTTCTCCGTCGGGACATCCGACATCAGCGGCTTGGCCGGGCCCAGGATGTAGCCTCCCCCGGCGCCCATCTTGTCGCACAGACGCCGCGTTTCGGCCGCCACTTCGTCGGGCGTGCCTCTGGGCAGCATCTGCTGGGTGCCCAGCCCGCCGATCAGGACCATCTTGCCGGCCACCTTGGCCTTGACCGCGTAGACGTCCATCAGATCGTGGACGAACTGGGGGTTCTCGACCATGTCCATCAGCAGGTTCTCCATGCCGCGCATGAAGCTCACCCGCTCGAAGAACCCATAAATCATTCCGCAGTGCCGAAACGCCGGACTTGCATCGAATCCGCGATGGAGGAGATCCCAGTCGGCCAGCGATTCGGCTTCGGGCCAGTCGAAGCCGTCCAGCGGCGGCTCGGGCAGCGCCAGCCGCTCGACGTGCATGATGCTCCCACTGCGGTAGTCGTATCCGAAGGGGTTCCGCACGAGGCCGTTGGGAAGCTGTCGGGCGCCGGTTTCACCCACCCAATGGCCGCCTTCCAGGTAGCTGACCAGGCGATCGTGCCACTCCGGCCCACCGTAGTGGGCGTCCAGGCGCTGGCGCACTTCCGGATCGATCTCGATGTGATAGGGGACCGGGCGAATCTCCTCGAAGCCGAACACCTTCTTCTCGATGATCTCGCGCGGGGTCATGCATGGTTCCTTCAGGATGCGGATCGGTTGCAGTACGTAACTGCTCGCACCGATGTCCGCCAGCGCGACGGCTCGACCGGTGGCAGAAGTGTCTCTTGACTCAACCGGCCAGATGGTCCAGATCACTCTGACGGATCACACTCTGGCCAGCAACAGGACCTCGAACGCTGGCGCAATCTCCACGGATGACCCGAGCCTCCGAAGCAGAAGTCCTCGGCGCTGCTTCTGTTGGTCCACAACGAGCGTAACCCCCTTCTATTTTCCCTTGAGGGTGTCCAATCAGATCGGAACTACTGCATCTCATCACCCGAATCGAACATCGGAAATGCTCGCTCGTGGCCCTCGGCCGAGATCGCCGTACCGCGACCGCTTACATGCACCAGGCCAAGGTCCTCGAGCAGAACGAGGACGAGTGGTGCGTCGCCAGCAGCCTCGATCGTCCAGCCATCAACGAATCCTTCCACCCTTCCCTCGAACCGGAAGAGGCTTCCATCGGCAGCAGGGACCCGCTCATCGGGGTCCGTCTGGCGCCTCCTGCCCATCATCGTGTTCCTTCGAAATACGCGATCGTGCGGGTGAACTGTCCGAAGCTCGAAGACCCCGGGCGCGGACTGACGAACGGTACTGGACCCGACCGCATCGATGCTTTGAGCGATCGGATTCGTTACCACGACCCGTCCGATACCTGCGAGGAGACCGTCTCCGACCATGCGACTCGTGCCCACGTAGAGCTCCTTGAGCTCAAACACCACCTCTCCCTCGGAAGAGATCTCCCCACTGACACTGAGACCGGACGCCGCGCGGTAGGAACCCGCCCCTACCGGCTGCAGACCCGGGATGCTCTGGCGACCCGCGCCTCGTGCGCGCCGGAGGGCTTCGATCAGGAGTCGGTCGATCGACGCGAAGTGCTCCTCGCCCACGTCCCTGTCCAGCTCTCCATTCGTCGCGAGCGTGCGCACCGTACGGCGAATCTCGGTTGGATCCTCTCCTTCAGCGGGTTCCCATCGCCCAAGCGTTTCTTCCACCGCCAGCGACCAGATGCGCGCATTCGCCTGGTGCTCGAATTCCGAATCGGGCTGTGCATCGAGGAAGCTTCGGAAGGCTTCGGGCGAGTTCTTGGCAGCCGCCTCTTTCCAATCCGTCAAGAGCATCGCGCGCTTCCTGGCCTCATCGGCCTCGGGTGCGTTCGGGAATTGCTCTGCGTAGGCCTGATAAGCCTCGATGCTGTCGATTGCTCGAACCTTCTCGTACTCGGCAGAGGGATCGGTGCATCCGAGAAGACACGCAAGCGCCGCTGCGGAGACGACCGTCCAAAGCTGAGAGCTGCTGTTCCTCATCGAGATCTCCTTTGCTCGCGAGGCGCAAGAACGCCCCCGCCGCAGAACTGCGATTGATCGGACTACTCCTAGGGCCTACACTGCCCGCGAACGTCCCATGGGGCTAGATTGCACTACGTATCGCGCGGCATAGTAGCGGATGGAAAACACAGCTTGATGCGGCGCTCTGCGATCCCCGAAAGCAAAGGGGAAACTCCTGTGTCACCCAAATCCATTGTAGCGGCCACGTTATTCTTCATAGCTTGCCTCGCGTGCCCAGCCGGCGAATCCCCGGGCCAGGAGCGAGCAGCATTGATAAGCCAACTGGTTGAGAGAGCGGAGGTCGCCGCCGAGAACGGTGACATGATGACCGCCACCTTGTTCTATCTGTACGCGTCTCACTACGACCCAACGGACGTGGCCCTATCCGAAAGGGTAAAGACAGCGTGGGACGCTACTTCCTTGCGCACTGCGAATTGTCCCAACCAGGAAGAGTCAACTAGAAGGTTCGGAAAAGGATTCGACGCAACCTAGCTGATGGGCGATGCGGGCGCGTATTCAGAGTGGTCGGAGTCGACCCCGGAGATGCAGACAAATGCCCTGCGGATGCTTCTTGACGAGAGAGTCGTGGGTGGCTTCCGATGTTGGCCAATGTCGATCCAATATCATGAGCCAGGGGAAACTCTTGACTTCTTCGTCTTCTGCGACCCGCCAACGATCACCATGAACCGGCTTCTTGCCGACTACGGATCGCCGTCGGGCAGAAAGGAGGGACGTGACGGCCTGTACACTCTGACATTCGGGACCGTACGGTTCGTCGCTGACAACACCGACGCACTCAAGGTAGTGCTCCATCCGCAGATCAACATACCCGCCGACTAGATCACCAACTGCACCATCAACGTCCCCCCCCTGCAAGTCGAGCTTGGCTACAGCGAACAACGGATGACGACTGCCAACAGGTTCCTAGTCAGCTCCCTTCTCCCGGTGACCCAGCCCCCTCAGACGGAGCGGGCGTAGGTGTTGGAATTTCGGCCGGCTCGACACTGCCCCCACCATTGGTCCAGGCTGGAGGGTGACATACTACTGCGACGGATCGGTGAAGGCCGACTGGTTGAAGGCACTCGCGAAGAGCGACTACCCGACAATTCGCGACGAACTCACGCGCGGCGCGCGGAGAAGCCTCAAGGGCCCCCTGGTCTTCCTTCTTCCGATTCGCGACCGGGGTCTCCCTGGGGAACAGGGTCCTACTGGACCGTAACGACCACAAGACGGAGCGGGACCAATGGGGGTGACGACGGCTTGTACGATGCGCTCGCATTGGTGAACGGAGCGCCGCTGGTCGATTCGTTCACCTTGACCTTTGTCTGGTTCGGAGCGGGCGGTGCCGGGGGCCTCGTTCCTCCTAAGCGCCGACCGGCGACGAAGTCAATTCGCCCACCGCTCGCCAGGCCTCGTCGATGGCTGCGTCCACATAGGCGCGCGCGGCCGCAGGCCGGGCCAGGCGAGTGCCTTCTCGAACTGCCATACGATCGGCTCGTCGGGTCCTGCCGAGTAGGAGTATCCCTCGAAGCTGACGGGGAAGTCGAGGAAGCCGATGCTGTGCCAGCTCCCGGAGCAGCTCGCCTGGCCGAGGCCCGCCTTCTCGAACGCCCTCCAGTTGGAGAGCAGTATGTTGGTGTAGACGAGGGGCACCTTGACGGCGAGCGCGAGGGATGAGCCCCAGCAGGAGATCCGAGGAGAAGGCCGAGCAGATCCTCGACGCGGCCTATCGCTGCCTGACGGAGCAGGGGTACGCGGCCACCACCGTGACCGGCGTCGCCGATCGGGCGGGCGTGAGCCGGGGTCTCCTTCACTACTACTTCGAGAACAAGGAAGACATGCTCGCGCAGGTGGTGAGGCGGAGCGCCGAGCCGTCGATCCGGCTCCTGGGGCCGCTCGTGCTCAGTAGCGAGTCGCCCGAGCAGATGGCCTCCAACATTTCGCGGGCCACGCGGGAGATCATCGGGTCCAATCCCGCCCTCTTTACCTTGACTTACGAGGGATGGGTCGCCTCGCGGCAGAGTCCGCCGGTGGCTCGGGAGCTCCGCCTGCTCTTCCAGCGCTTCCGGGACGCCCTCGAGACTGGCTTCGAGGGAGCGATCTCCCGCGGCATCCTCGCGCCTCGAATCGGAGCACGGGGTCTTGCGATGTCGATCACCGGGCTCCTCGACGGGCTGGCTCTGCAGCTGATTCTCGATCCGGACCTGGCTGCCGCGGAGGAGAGCTGGGCCTCGATCGAGCAGGCGCTGACCGCGATGCTCTCCCCCGGAGGGACGAGTACGACCTGACGGGAAAGGGCAAGTTTGGCCACAAACTATATGGACGTCCAACAAATCATCCGACTCGACGAGCCGGGACCAGCCGTGAGCCCACGGCGAAGAGAGGAGACCCCAATGAGAAGTCGATACATCACCCTGACGAGTGGACTGCGGGTGCACTACCTCGAGGCCGGAGATCCGTCGCATCCCACCGCGGTGTTCCTGCACGGCTTCCCCACCGACTCGCGACTCTGGAGACACTGTCTGGTGCCGCTCGCGGAGGAATACCACGTGATCGCGCCCGACCTTCCCGGCCACGGTCGGACCGACGGGCATCCCGATCTCGATCACGATCTCGACTACTACGTGGCCTGGTTTGGGGAGTTCAGCGATGCGCTCAGCCTGATGAGGACGCACCTGGTCGCCCACGACGTGGGCGGCATGCTCGCACTCGCCTTCGCCGGCCGTCACCCCGAGCGGATCGATCGATTCGTGGTGATGGACACGGGACCGTATCCCAACTGGTCGTGGCAGATGAGGCTCGCGCTCCAGATGGGGCGTCTCGCCCCGCTCCGCCGGCTGCTTCTCGACCCCCGGGTCTTCCGCCTGATCCTGCGCCTCTCCACCACCCGCAAGAGGGATGCCCTGGAACGCCTGGTGACCGTCTTCCACCCCAGCTGGACCGCCACGCCACTCCGACGACGCATGTTCGGCCGGGTCTGCGCCGTGACTCCTCGACGCATCTGCCCCACATCCCACGACCTCCTCCGAATCAACGCGCCCACGCTGATCCTCTGGGGCGAGCGCGACCCAATCTTCCCCCTGTCGGTGGCGAAGCGCCTCGAGAGCGACCTCGCGGACGCCACACTCGTCAGCGTTCCCGGCTCCGGCCACTTCGTTCCCGAGGAGGAGCCCGCACTGGTCGTGAGCCAGGTGCGACGCTTTTTCTCGGCTCCTGGAGAGGAGATCTCGGAACCACAGACCGACGTTGCAGCCAACTTCTAGGGCCGTTGCACCGCCGCTTCTCGTCGCAAGGTGCGGATCAAGGAGCGACTCCCGAGTGGGCTAGACTGGCGCCATGAACATCGAGGATCTCTCGGGAAGGGTGGCGGTCGTGACGGGCGCTGCGAGCGGGATCGGGCGCGAGACGGCGCTGGCGCTGGCTCGGCGTGGTGCCGATCTCGCGATCTGCGACGTGAACGAGGCGGGACTGGAGGAGACTGCGGAGCAGATCCGGCAGATGGGCTGCCGCGTCCTTCCATCCCGTGTCGACGTCTCGAGCGCAGAGGAGATGCGCGACTTTGCCGAGCGAACCTACGCCGAGCTCGGGCGCGTGGACGTGCTGGTCAACAACGCCGGGATCGGGATCGGCGGGCTCTTCGTCGAGATTCCGCTCGAGAAGTGGGACACCGTCCTTGCCATCAACCTCAAGGGCGTCGTCAACGGCTGCTATCACTTCCTCCCCAGGATGATCGAGGCCGGTGCCGGCGGCCACGTCGTCAATATCGCGTCGATGGCGGGCTACATCGCCTTCCCCGGGATGACCCCATACGTCACCGCAAAGTTCGGCGTCCTCGGCTTCTCGGAATCGCTGCGCGCGGAGCTGGCGGAGAGCGGGATCGGGGTTACCGCCGTCTGCCCGGGCCTGATCAATACGCCGATCGTGCGTACCGCGAGCGTGTACGGGTCCAGCGGCGTGCCCGAGAACCGCGAGCAGGCGATCCGAACCTTCGAGAAACGCAACTACGGACCGGACCGCGTGGCGCGCGGAATCCTCAAGGCGATCCAGAAGAACCGGGCCATCGCCCCCATCGCGGCAGAGGCCTGGGTCGCCTACTGGTTGAAGCGCCTCTTCCCATGGCTGGTGGCGGCTCTCGGGCGTTCCAGCACCCGCCGTCAGCACCGGGGGGAAAGGGGCGTCTTCTAGCTTCACGCGCGAAGCTGCTCGACCAAGACCGCCTCCCACTGAGCGCCCTGGGCGACGCTACCTCCCGCACACCAACGGAATCAGATAGAGCGCGCTGATCAACAGGAATTCGGCGAATAAGAGATAGGATGACTGCTTGTTCGACATACTCCCGAAGGGAGAAGACGGGGCGTATGACGAAAACGCGACGTTGAATCCATCCGCCTTGTCGAAGCCGATGTAGTAGACCTGCAGAATCGCCCTCACGACCCAGTACGCCGACACGTTCGTGATAGGAGCATAACGGCTCTGCGCCGGGCCATCGATCGACCTGTATGCCCCGCGTCCAATACGGACCCTACACGACCTCATCTTGGAGCGTGATTTGGCAAGACGAGGAAGCCCTGGTTTCACGCTCTTGCGTGAAACCAGGGCTCCTGTAACACCTGGAACTTCAGTCTAGGTGCGGCGCGAGCGGCGTCGCCAGAGCCACATCAGCGGCGGCAGCAGCAGACCCAGCTCGACACCGAGGCCGCAGTGCCGTGGCTCCCCCTTCTTCCAGGGCATGCCGATGCACTGCGGGTCGGGTTCAGTCACCGCAGGCATGGCCAGATTGAATTCGGCGTCTACGAATCCGTCTCCATTGAGATCGAGGGAGGCGCCGCCGTCGAAGTCGATATGCCCCGGATCCGGATCCTGCAAGGGGTCGTTGTTGATACCGTCTTGGCACTGAGGGCTCTCGGTGCTCCAGGTTGGATCCTTGCAGCCGGGATCGGCGGGGAAGTCGACCCTTCCGTCTCCATCGTTGTCCAGGCCGTCGAAGCACGGCCCGCCGGCTAGCTTCGCCGCCTGCTCCGGCGAGAGCGCTCTGTTGTAGATCCGGACTTCGTCGATATCGCCGGACCACTGGTTGGAGGGGGGTCCCCCTTCGTACCAGCTCGCCCCGATACGGACGGAGACTCCAGCGGGGTCGTGCAGAGCGGCCGGCACCGACGAAGTCGTCTTCTCGACGAGTTCCCCGTCGAGGTAGACCGCTACCGACTTGCCAGGCTCGTAGGTCATCGCCATGTGGTGCCATTCGTCAGCCACCAGGTCATCCGGTCCGGTCGCGAAGACTGCCGACTGGCCGTCCCCCGACACCCATGCTTGGGCGGCACCCCAGTACTGACGGAGCTCCCAGCTGTACGCGTCGAGAACGTCTCGACCCGACCGCGCGACGAGAGCCCTGTGATCGGTGAGTCCCAAGGGATCAGCCCGGAACCACGCCGACACGGTCATCGGACCGGTGATCCGAAGCTCCTCCGGCGTACCGAGTTCGATGTAGTCGGTTTCCCCATTGAAGCGATACGCGCCGTCGGGATTGCCAAACCGGTCGGCAACCGGGACCGGCCCCACGAGAATACCGTCCAGGGCATTGCCGCTGACGTCTTCGGGACTGCCATCGAGCGGGTAGTGCGCGACGAGGCCCGAAGCGATGTCCGCCGAAGCTGGGCCAGCCAGCGCGAAGCCTCCGGCAATGACTACTCCGAGTACCAGTGCGAAGAACTTCGGAAGTTGCAGGACCTTCCTACTTCGACCTGTTCTGGATCTCCCTAACTGCATTTCAATCTCTCCTCCCGACAATCGGCGGCCTCTCTGGAGCCGAGGATCATGGAAACCCTCGCCGAGAATGGATTCTCGTCTCTCCTGTCTTGTGTGAATCAGTCGCGCGAGCGCCGAAGATCGGATCACTCGATGCGTCTTATTGCCGCGATGCCCCGGAGTGCCCCCCGGGCACTGGCCGAGCCAGCCGGGATTCCGAGACACCATCGATCAGGCCTGCGATGAGTGGTTTGGAACCCAGCTTTCCTGAACGGACTTCACCATGGACATAGAAGAAGCGGTGGGGCGGCCGGTGCTTTCTCGACCATGACCTTCTACGTCCTCTGGACGGAAATGGAGCAGTACACCAGCGGTGACGGATACCTCGACAAGCTGTGCCTCGAACTCGTGGGGCAACCCGGCGGGCCGAATCGCCCCCCCACGAGAGATCTGAGAGACCGATTCCGGGACGAGGCGCGAAGGATGCTGATCGGGTGCGGTGTTCCCGGCGTCACCGGTGAAGAACCGACGCAGGATCCCTGAGACCCTGCTGCTACCCGGACGCCTTCCCGAGTGAATCCCTGCAGCCACGCGGTCGCCGGGATGGCGAAGACCAATCCCGCCAGCCAGCCCCCGAAGCTCGCGAATCGGGTGAGCACACCCATCAGAAACAGCCCCAGCATGGGCCCGGCGAAGAGGCTCAAGAAGGAGGTGGTCGCCTCGAGGATCTCGCCGGTCTCATTCGAACAGAAGATGACCATGGCTGCCGACGAGCAGCTTGGTGTAGAATTGCCCCGTGCCGAGCCTGCTGCCCGATTTCTCCTCCCTTCTCGAGCGATTCGTCGACGACGAGCTGCGTCAGCGAGTCGATCGTATGGGCCTCGCGGTCAACGAGTTCGGCTACGACCGGTGGGGCGGATCGCCTGCGAGCGCCCTGCGCATGCTGGTGATCGTCCGCTGGCTGTATCGGAACTACTTCCGGGTGGAGACGAGCGGCCTCGAGCATCTCCCCCCAGGACGGGTGATGGTGGTCGGCAACCACAGCGCCCAGCTCGCCTACGACGGTATGCTGGTCGCCGCGGCGGTGGCGCTCGAAGCCGAGCCGCCGCGCATGCTGCGAGCCATGATCGAGTACTTCTTCGCCAACGTCCCGCTGGTGAGCATTCTCATGAACCGCGTGGGCCAGCTGACCGGCACGCCGGAGAACGCCGAGCGCCTGCTGGCGGAGGACGACGCCGCCATCCTGGTATTCCCTGAGGGGCAGAGGGGGGGCGGCCGGGTCTGGCGAGACCGCTACAAGATGATGGGATTCGGGCAGGGCTTCATGCGGCTCGCGCTCAAGACCAACGCCCCCATCGTGCCCTTCGGCTTCATCGGCGGCGAAGAGATGTGCGCCAGCCTTTCGCGGATGGAGCCGCTGGCCAAGCTGATGGGAACGCCGTACACACCGCTCTCTCCCACCATCCTGCCGCTGCCGCTCCCGGTGAAGGCCTACATCCACTTCGGAAAGCCGATGCACTTCGAAGGGGCGAGCGACGACGAGGACGAAGTGATCGGGAAGAAGGTCCGGCAGGTGGAAAAGGCTGTCGCCGCGCTCGTCGCCAAGGGCCTGAAGCAACGCCGGAGCGTCTTCTTCGGCTGAACGCCTCCGAGAAGAGACCCCCCGAGTCATCCCGATCCGTGATGCCGCGCCTTCCGCTGGTGATGGCTCACGAACTTGTGAAGCGCTGCGGCCGCAGATTCCATGGAAGGCAATGAGGGAATTCCGGCTTCCCACCCCCTCTGCTGGTCCCTCACAGACGCCTCGTACGATGCGGGATCAGCGGCGCCATACAACACCAAGGCTGCCGGCTTCGAAACCACTCTTGCCGCGTCGATCATCTTGCCGATTGCAGGAGACAGATTCGCACGGCCTCCTCCTGGAATGTCATACCCGTGATGAAGCAGAAGCAGATCGACCCCGCTCCAGTCGTCGAGCATTCGAAGAACGTCTTCCATTGCATCGGGGTTCTTGAACGCAATGGGCGTGTCCACCGGATTCTTGAAGATGCTGCCGGGAGCACCTGACAACCTCAGGAGACCCGTCTTGATCTTCTCCGGAAGATCCGGAAAGGAGAAACCGTATGTCTCGAAAGCATCGGATGCCAGGACACTCACGCCACCGCCCAGTCCGACCATGCAGATTCTTCTTCCGACACAGGACGGCGTGTGAAGAAACAACAGCGACAAGTCGATCAATTGATCCAGATGATCTGCTGGAATCGCGCCGGATTGCCTCATGATCGCGTCCCACACCTGTATCGAGCTGGATAGTGCACCGGTGTGAGAAGCGGCAGTGGCGATACCCGCTTCGGTCTTGCCACCCTTCAGCACGATCGTCGGTTTCGTCCGGGCCGCCTTCTTGAGCGCTTCGAGAAACCGCTTCCCGTCTTTCACCCCTTCGATGTAGGCCGCAATCACCTCGATACCGCCGTCCTCCGTGTAATGCTCCAGTAGAGCCGACTCATTGATGTCGCAGGCATTTCCATAGCTGACCGCTTTGTTGATGCACGCACCTCGCAAGGGGGCAGCTCGGCTCAAGTACGTGGCCACGGTACCGCTCTGGCAGATCAGACCGAGGCTGCCCTTCTCCTCCAGAAGATCGGTCGAGAAGTGCAATCCAGTGGAGGGGCAGTAGATCCCCATGCAGTTCGGACCGACGATACGGAGGCCATTCTTCTCGGATATATCGACGATCTCCCGCTCCAGACGCCGCCCTTCCTCCGTGCCGAGCTCACTGAAGCCGGCGGAGAAGATCGTGCATGCCTTGACATTCTTGGCCGCGCATTCCATGAGCAGCGACGGCACGAGCTGCGCAGATACGGCCACGATGACATAGTCCAGCGGATCCGGAATGTCCGTCAATGCCGGGTAACACTTCAGTCCCAGGAGTTCTTTCCGGTTCGGGTTGACGGAATACACTCCGCCCTCGAAGCCCTTGTCGATCAGATCCGTGAGGAAGTAGGGAGCCATGCCGGTGGATCCGCCCACCACCGCAACGGATCGGGGACTGAACAAGAAGGATAGATCCGAGCCGTTCTCCACGAACTGTCTCCTTGCGCGAGGAGCGGTCACCGTCGCTCTCGCACCGCTACGCTTTCGCGCCGGGCGGCGGCCGCTGCTTGAGCCTCGCTGCGAGGGCGCGGGTCGCGGGCGACGGATCGGCGTCGATCTCCGCGCGGAGCGCCGCCTGGCAGCGGTCGAAGAGGCGGTCGATCTCCCCGCGGCGGGCGCGCTCGGCGTCGCCGAGCTTCCACGCGCAATCGGCTGCCGCGAGGCCGGACTCGAGGAAGAGCCGTGCGAGCTCTCTGCGCCGGTCCGCGTAGGCATCGACGTAGAGGTGTTCGGCGAAGAGCGGACCGTCGTAGAGCTCCACCGCGCGGGCGAGCTGGGCGTCGGCCCGGCGCGGTTCGCCTGCGCGCAGGGCGGCGAGGCCCTCCTCCGCATCCCGCTGAAAGCGCTCGGCGTCCCAGCTCCCACCCCGCAGGTCGAGCTTGTAGCCATTCTCGCTGCGTAGCACGTAGCGCGAGGGTGTGCGCGGAGGCAGGTGCGGCTCGAGCGCGCGGCGGAGATGCCCGAGGTGGGTGTGGAAGGTTCCCCCTGCCTCCCGCTCCCCCGGCCACAAGGCCTCGATCAGCACGTCGCGGGGTATCACCTCCGCATCCACCGATGCGAGCAGGAGCACGCGGAAGAGGTCCGCAACCCGGGGCGTGCGGAAGCGGATCGCCTCGGCGTCGACATCACCCCCGCCCCGCCGGACGACGCGAAACGCGCCCAGGCTCTCCACGTCCAGGGGGCCGGCCGCCGCATCGAGGAGGCGCGCCCGCAGGGCTTCGGCGCCGCGTCCTCGCGCACGGGCCAGAGCCGGGAGCAGCGCACGGCGCTCGCGACGCAGGGCTGGACCTTCCCGTAGCGCGCCGCCGAGCAGGCCCCGGGCCTGCTTGACGTCGCCGCGCGCAATCGCCATCCGCGCGCGCAGCAGCCGGATCTCGGAGCGCACCTCCTCCGCGGCGACAGCGCCGAGCACCTCCTCCGCACGGGCGAGCTCGCGCTCCGCTCCCGGCGCGTCGCCGCAGCGCTCCGCTTCGCCGGCGATCGCGGTCAATACCTGAGCGCGAAGCAGGGGATTCTCGCGGGCAAAGGCGGCGCGACGGGCGGCCTCGAGAGCCGCGCCGCGATCCTCGTCGGGCAGGGTCGCGAGCGTGAGCCACACCTCTCCTTCGACCCAGTGGAGTCCGCCGTGCTCGCGGCAGTCCGCGAGCAGCTCGCGCGCCTCACGGCGCGCATCTTCGACGCGACCGAGGTCACGCATTGCGGCGGCGCGGACGTTGCGTGCCGTGTACTCCCACCATGTCTCGCGGAGCGAACGCGCCACGGCGGCCGCCTCCTCGGCAACCTCGAGTGCCTCGCCGGGGCGTCCCAGCTTTCGCGCCGCGTCGGCCGTGTGCAGGAGGCCCAGCAGCAGCGCGCCGGGCACGCCTCCCTCTCGCGCTCCCGCCAGGCATCGCGCGCCAAACCGGCTCTCAGCGGCGTGGTCGCCCGCCAGGCGCGCGTTCATCGCCCGCGTGTTGTCGACCGCGAGGGCTGCGGGGTACTGGGGAGCAGTGGCGTCGATCTCGGCGGCCAGCGCATCCGCCTCCTCGTTGCGGCCGAGATGCCGACAGGCCATCTCGAGCATTGCCTGGGCGGCGAGGACGACCGGATCGCGGAGATCGCCCCCGTTGCCGCAGATGCGCGCGGCCTCCCGCGCCATCGCCGGGAAGTCGCCCTGCCACGCCCAGAGGTAGCAGAGGCGGGAGCGCGCCGCGTCGGCCAACGGGCGCTGGCCGGCGGCAGAAGCGCAGCAACGGATCGCTCTCGATCGTCTCCGTCGGGAGCTGCTGGATCAGACGCTCCAGGGTGTAGATGCGATCGTGCGTGAGCACCGCGTAGGCGATCGCGGACAGGATCTGTGCGGCCCGCTCGATCTCGCCCGCCTCGATCCAGTGATGGAAGGCCTGCTCCCGATCTCCCTGCGCCTCCCATGCGCGCGCGGCGCGCGCATGGGTCTCGCGCCAGAGCTCGGGGCGGGCGCGCAGGCGACGGCGGAGCGCCCCGCGCACGGTACTGGCGAGTGACGGCGGTGTCTCCGTGAGATCCACGAGCCCCAGGCTGGCCGCCTCGGAGGCGCCATCGGCTTCCCCCCACGCATCGAGGGAGAGATCGTCGAACACCGCCGCCTGCTCGAGCCAGTCGGCGGCGGCGGGCTCGACCCGCGCGAGCACGTGGTCCAACAACCGCGCCACGGGTGAGTCGGCAGCACGCGCGATCTCGTCCAGCAGGTGCCGAGGGTCAGTGTCTCGAATCGCGACACCGAAGAGCGCCACCGCGCCGACCCGGCCCCGCACGGCGCGCAGGAGACGACCAATCGCATCGGGCTCCAGCCCGGCGCCGGGCGCGAGCTCGCGGAGCAGCGCCTCGGCCTCCGAGGGCTCGAGCGCGAGGTCGGCCTCGTGAAGCTCGAAGAACTCCCCTCGAGCACGCAGAGCGTCCACCGGAAGATCGAGCGGCGCGCTCGTCAGCACCAGCAGGCTCACCCCGGTCGGCGCGTGCTCGGCGAGGCGAGCCACCATCTCCAGCACCGGCTCGCTCTCGCGCAGGACCTCTGCCTCGTCGAGCACCAGGACGAAGGGGGGACGCTCGTCGAGGGACGCCGCCAGCCCCCGAACCGTCTCGATCGGCGCGCCGCGCTGGGGGTCGATCTCCTCTTCCTCGAGGTCGAGCGCCGGCAGAAGCTGTCGGAAGAAGAACGAGGCGTCCGAGGCGCGCGGGTCGAGGCGAACCCGAACCACCGGCGAGTCATCGGCGCGCGCCAGGAGCCCTGCCAGCGTCGACTTGCCGCTCCCCACGGCGGCCTGGACCAGCACCAGTCGCCGGCGGAGCCCCGCGCGCAGCAGGCGCAGGGAGCCCTCGCGCGGGAGCGCGAAGGGAGTGCCGGAGCCGGGCTGGCCGCTGGAACGTCGTGTAGGGGGCATCGTGTCGCCTTCCCCTCAATTCTATCACGGGGGCGCTGTAAGACTCGCAGACTACGGTTTCAACTATCTGTTATTAATAGGTTGTTTGATGTTGATTCGTTGTTTGATGCGCACCCCTATGATCAGGGTGCGCTCGTGGCGGAAGGCCTGTGTAGAGAGCCCTTCGCTCGAGCGGGCGAGAAGGGGAGTTGGCGAAATGCGGAAGTGGATCCTGGTATTGGGCTGCGTCGCAGGGATGTGGCTCGCCGGCGATGCGCTCGCAAAGGACGGCGCCGGGTGGCATACGAATTCCGGATCTCCCGGGTATGACCCCACCAAGGTCGCCGCATACTACTCGGCGTACAATCAGGTCAACTTCTACTACGGGTACAACACGTACACGTCCGGAGTCCGGGGCAACTCCGACGACAATCTTCTCATGCTGCGGAGGTCGGGGGGCTACTTTCCGTGGAGCCCGTCGACCACGGGGATCACGGCGACGAACCAGATCCGATCCTCCCTGGACGGATCCCTCTCGTCTCTGAGTGCCAGTATGAACGTCACAGACGTCTCCCCCTACATCCCCGAACCCTCCACCCTGGTGTTGATGGGCACCGGACCCATCGGAATCGCGCTCGCGACGCGTAGCCGGCCCGCCTCCTGGACGAAATAGGAGTCGCCTCGATGATGAAGACAATCACTGTTCTTGGCTTGCACGTCGATTCATTGCTTCCTTCTCGCGCGGTACGAGCCACGCAGCGCTGGTCTCTCGCGCTGTGCATCGCTGCTGGATGCCTCCTGTGGAGCGGCGGTGCCGCCGCGTTTCTGATCGATCACTTCCACCTCGGCCCTTTCACCGTGACGGACTACGGCGACACCGGCAGCTCCGGCACGGGTGGGTTGCAGATCGGGCTACCCGCCGACGAGGTGATGGGCGGATCCCGGCGGGAATGGATCACGATGGAGTATCCCTTGGAGAGCGAGAGCGCAACGGCGCAGCTCGACGGGGGTGGCACGGTGGCGCTCTCCCTCACCAACGGGTACGCGAGGGGCTGGTACCAGTTCGACTGGGATGTCTCCGAGCCGGTCGATCTGACCCACGGGGGAGTCGCTGACTCCTTTCGGGTGAACATCACGGGGTTCCCCAATTGGCGCTATCCGCCGCCGTTTGTGGGCCGGGTGAGCGTGGAGGTCTATGTGGACTCGCCTGGCAGCCGCTACGGGCGAATCATAAATCTCTATGCGACCTCGCCTGGCATGATGGAGTTGCCGTTCTCTGCCATGCAGAACAGTGGGCTTTGCTGTGTCGACCTGACGCAGATCACCGGGGTCACGCTGCTGATCTACTTCCAGAACGTCCAGTCGGGTGCGGTCCGCGTCTCGTCTATCGCGACGGGTCCCGAGCCCCCCACGCCCGACTGCAGCGACGCCGTCGACAACGATGGCGATGGGTTGATCGACCATCCGGATGACCCCGGCTGTGCGGATGCGGGCGACGACTCGGAGAAGGACGAGACCGGGACCTATCCTTGCGACGACGGTGTGGACAACGACGCGGATACCCTGACCGACTGCCCGGACGACCCCGGCTGCGTCCACCCTGCCGCCCACATGGAAGACCCCATCTGCCAGGACGGGATCGACAACGATAGCGACGGAATGATCGACTTCGACGGTGGACTGTCGGCGCTGGGCTCCGCGGCAGGCGAGCCGGACCCCCAGTGCACCTATGCATGGCAGATGGACGAGGATGCCTGTGGGCTGGGGGCCGAGCTGGCTCTGCTCCTGCCGGCCCTGATGTGGCTCTCGCGACGACGCTTCCTCCGGTAGAACACAGCCAGCCGCCCGGCGGAGCCCGATTCCTCAACTAAACTCGAGGTATGTCCTCCTCCATCCCTCTGTTTCCGCTCTCGGACGTCGTTCTCTTCCCGGGCTGCCTGGCCCCGCTCCACATCTTCGAACCTCGATACCGGCAGATGACCGAGGCCGCCCTCGAAGGCAAGCGACTGATCGGCATGGTCACCGTGCGTCCGGAAGCGCGCGAGGAGATGGAGGGCAACCCGACGATCTACGCCGTCGGATGCGCCGGGCTCATCACCGATCACCAGCGGCTTCCCGACGGGCGCTACAACATCGTGCTGCGCGGGGTGAGACGCTTCCGCGTCGAGAGCGAGTCCGCACCGGATCGCCAGCGGCTGTACCGTCTCGCCGACGCCCGCTGGCTCGACGACCGCGGCGGAGACTCCGCCGACGGACGAGCGGGGCTGCGAGAGGGCGTTCTGGGTCACCTCCGGCGTCTGGCGCGCCGCAGCCAGGGCGGCGAAGAGGTGCCGCTCGCCGAGCTGGGCGAGCTCGACGACGGCACCTTCACCAACTCCCTCTGCCAGGCCCTCGGCTTCCCGCCGGAGGAGAAGCAGGGCCTGCTCGAGGCCGCGTCACTCACCGAACGCCTGACCCAGCTCGAAGGCCTGCTCGCCTTCCACCTGACCGGCCTCGACCCCGGCGAGGCGAGCACTGTCCACTAAGGATCAAGACGCGTCTCACTGCTCTCCACGCTCCTGCTTGCGCCTCTCGACCTCCCTCATGAACGCATCCCAGTCATCGCCTTGCCGCTGTGCGATGCTCCGGTGTAGGTACTCCTGCGACACCCCGAGCTCGCGCTCCATGACCTCCCAGCCCACCTCGATGGCATCCCGCCACTCTTCGACGTCGTGGAGCGGGCTGGCGTTGTTCGGAAGGAGTGGCTTGCCGTCGTCACCCAGCAGGTATGCGGGCAGCTCCCCGGTCCTGCTGAGCGGCATGAGTGCAGCCATCTGGACGTGCTCCTCGAGATCCTCCCAGCGCTCTTGTCGACTCAGCTCCCTGGCTTCGTCGATGATCTCCGGTCGCGAATACCAGCGCCGGAGCGCGTCCTTCTGCCTGTCGTCCAGCATCACTGTCCTCGATCTTGGCCACCGTCTGGGAAGACGGCAATCACGAACTGACGCGGCGCCTCGTTCCGTTGGTTCCATGCAATAGTATGGCTGGACGTCAGCCTTTGCATGACAGACCGCCGTCTACGGGGATGATGACACCCGTGATGTACTTCGCTTCGTCGGATGCCAGGAACAGCGCGGTGTAGGCAATGTCCCATGCCTCCCCCATGTGTTTCATCGGCACCGCACCATCGCGCATGCGAATCAGGTCTTCTTTTTGGATGCCCAGACGCTTCGAGAGCCCCTCGATCGCCATCGGCGTGTTGATGAGGCCCGGCATGATGCAGTTCGAACGGACGCCCTTTGACGCGTATTGCATCGCGACCGAACGTGTGAGCGCGTTCAGGCCCGCCTTGGACGAGCTGTAGGCGAGCATCGGATACGGCGCGAACCGAACGGCAGCCATCGATGAGACGTTGATGATCGAACCGCTGCCCTGATTCTCCATGTAAGGCAGGACGTATTTGCAGCTCAGGAACACGCTCTTGAGGTTGGTGTCGACGACCTTGTCCCAAGCTTCTTCGCTGAGCTCGACCGGTCCGCCGCCCGCGCCGATGCCGACGTTGTTGTGGAGGATGTCGATTCTGCCGTATTTCTCGGCGCATGCGTCCGCCATCCGTTTGCAGTCCTCGGCGCGCGTGACGTCGGCCTGAATGACGAACGATTCGCCGCCCTCTTCGTCGATCATCCGTTTCGTGTCTGCCGCCGAGTCCTCGCGGTAGTCCACCAACGCCACCGAGGCACCTTCGCGCGCGAACAGGATTGCGGCCGCCCTGCCATTCCCCATCGTGTCGCCCCGCGTGGAGCCCGCGCCGACGACGATCGCTACCTTGTCTTTCAACCGCTCAGTCATGACCGCTCTCCTCTGAAACCACGGCGCCCTGGAACTCGTCGATCGTCTGTCTGGCCACCTTCAAGGCTTCCAGGGCGGCGGGAAAGCCACCATAGACGGCGACCTGCACGATCGCCTCTCCGATTTCTTCCTTGGTGGCTCCGGCCTGGAGGGCATAGATGATATGACCCCGGAGCTGGGCCGGCCTGTAGAGCACCGAGAGGGCGGCGATGGCACAGAGCTGGCGCGTCTTCCAGGGTATCACGGTGCGTGAGTACAGCTTTCCGATGATGAACTCCCCGATTGCGGCCGCCAGCTCAGGATCGAAGTAGTTGATGAGGTCTTGCAGAGTCGCGGCTCGTTCCTCTGACATTCGCTCTTTCGCCGTTTGTCGCGTCGCTTCGCTGATTCGATCCTCCACGCTTGACTCCTCCTGGGTTGAATGCGCAATTGGCGGCTGTGCCGCAGGTACTGAGGGGGATGGACCCCCTGTCAGTGGGTCGGCCCCGCTTCTTGACCGTGAAAGCTGGATGACGAGCATCCAAATGTCACGGCGCACGCTCGCAGGGGGTTGCAGTTCGATCGGGATAAAATAGAATTAGAGGGCTAATTCTATTTTTAGGCTCCATGTGAATCCCTACCCCGCGATCGCGCGCCCCCCCAAGCAGCGGCGAAGTCAGCAAACGCTGGAACGGATCCTGCTCACAGCCGAGGAGCTGCTCCGGGAGAAGTGCTTCGACGACGTCTCGGTGGCCGAGATCGCTGCGCGGGCGCGCTCGTCGTCGGGCTCCTTCTACGCCCGGTTCCCCGACAAGCGAGCGCTGCTTCACGCCATGCACGAGCGCTTCGGCGAGCGGGTTCGCCAGGAAACCGACGCCCTCCTGGCCCCCGAGAGGTGGGAGGGAACCTCGACCCAGGAGCTGATCGAGGAGGTGGTGAAGCACCTCGTGGCCCTCTTCGAGGCCCACGACGGGGTGCTTCGGGCCGCCCTCTCGGAAGCCGTTCGCGACCACACCTTCACGGAGCGCGCCGCCGCCATCGCACTCCGGGTTCGGGAGCGGCTCTCGGATCTGCTCGAGCCGCGACGCCCGGAGATGAAGATCACCGGATTCGAGGAGTCCTTCGACATCGGCTTTCGCGTGGTGCTGGCCACACTCGACCAGCGGCTCTTCCTCGGCCGTCTCCACGATCGGGCCGTGGCGCGGGAGAGCCGAAAGCTGACAGCTCAACTCTCGATTGCGCTGGTGCGCATCCTCGGGATCGCGCCGGCTGACCAGGAGACCTGATCACCATGAGACTCGAGAAGATCACCGACCAGATCTACACCTGCCTCCAGGAAGAGCCCGGCATCGGCTTCAGCAACTCCGGACTCATCAGCCGCGGTGGCGGCGTGGTGATCGATACCTTCTGGGATCTGGCTCACACGCGGGAGCTACTCGCGCAGTACGCGCGCGTCACCCCGAAGCTGGCGAGGCGGGTGGTGAACACCCACCACAACGGGGATCACTGTTGGGGGAATCAGCTGTTTCCGGAGGCAGAGATCATCGGCCACCGCTGCTGCGCCAAGAGCTTCGGCGTAGAAAACCCGGGGCTTCTCCAGATGATCAAGTCGGCCGACCTCTCGGAGCAGCCGGCACTGGCCGAGTTCGCGAAGTCGCTCGATCCCTGGGATTTCAGCGGAATCGAGCTCACACCCCCGTCGACCCTCTTCGACGACCGGATGGTGCTCGACCTGGAAGGGACCCGAGTGGAGCTGATCCACGTCGGGCCAGCCCACACCGAGAGCGACGTGATCGTGTACCTCCCCGAGCAGCGGGTGCTCTTCGCGGGCGATGTGGTTTTCCGGCTCTGCACTCCCGTCGGTTGGATCGGGAGCTTCGCGCAGTGGACCCACGCCCTCGACGGGATCCTCGCTCTCGATCCGGAGGTGGTGGTTCCCGGGCACGGCCCGCTCTGCGGCTCCGAAGGTCCGCGCGAGATGAAGGCCTACCTGCAGCACGTGCGCGACGAGTCGAAGCATCTATTCGATCGCGGGCTGTCGGCCCTCGATGCGGCCCGCCGCATCGATCTCGGTCCCTTCGAGGCCTGGCACGAGCCGGAGCGGTTGCTGTTCAACGTGGAGCGCGCCTACCGCGAATTCCGGGGCGACCCACTCGACGAGCCGATCGATCCGGTCCCCTTGATCACGGATCTGCACACGCTCCGCGGTGAGCGGTGGCCGGGAGGCCGACCCGAATGAAGCTGGTGACGTTCGCCCGGTGCGGATCCTCTGAAGAACAGCTCGGGGCGCTGCTCCCGGGCGACACCACCGAGATCAGCTTCGACGGGATCGGAACCCTTCAGCAGCGCGCCCCGAACTCGCCCTCGAGACCAGCCGTTGGCGGGCGCGCCCCGAACTCGCTCCCTACTGGGATGGGGATGGCTCGTAGCCTGGCGCCTCTCCGGACGCGCGGTTCTTCTGCTCGTCCCCCTCTTGATACCGACCGTCCAGAGTTGGATCCTGGGAACGCAGACGAGCGGAGAAGCGCGGCACGAATGAGGAGGGAATGATGTCACGAGTCACGGAGCTACTGGGCTGCGAGCACCCGATCATCCAGGGTGCCATGGGGGTGATCTCGAATCCGGAGATGGTCGCGGCGGTGTCGGAGGCCGGGGGCTTCGGCCTGCTGGCCACCGCCTTCGCTCCCGACCTGGAGACGGTACGCAGCCAGATCCGTGCCACCCGGAAGCTCACGGACCGACCCTTCGGCGCCAATCTCCAGGTGATGAATCCGAACACCGCGAAGATCGCCGGAATACTGGTGGAGGAGAGCGTCTCCGCCGTCACGCTTTCGGGCGGCTCGCCGCGGGCTCTGGTCCCGCTGCTGCAGGAGAACGGCATCAAGACGCTGGCGGTCGTGCCCACGGTGGACGTGGCCCGCAAGGCGGCAGCGCTGGGCGTGGACGCGATCGTCGCCGAGGGAAGCGAATCCGGAGGCATTCAGGGTCACCGGGGTGCGTCGACGATGGTGCTGGTTCCCGCCGCGGTCGACGCAGTCGACATCCCGGTGATCGCCGCTGGCGGCATCGGCGACTCCAGGGCCTACCAGGCGGCGCTCGCCCTGGGAGCCGAGGGTGTGCAGGTCGGAACGCGTTTCATCGCGTCGATCGAGTGCGTGGCCCACGAGAACTACAAGCGGACGATCCTCGAGCTGACCGAGACCGGCACAGGGCTTCTGAACATGGGTCGCTTCCAGGTCAGGGCCCTGCGCACGCCCCTGGTGGAGCAGGTCCTGGCCACGGGCGAGATCGCCGCGGAAGCCTTCGGGGGCGGTGGATTCGAGGCTTCCTGGATCGAGGGCGATCTCTCCGCCGGGGCACTCCCCGCCGGTGAGGTCATCGGGCTGATCGACGAGGTCTCGAGCGTCAAAGAGATCATCGAAGAGATGGTCGGCGGGAGGTGAGCGGTGTCCGACAGGAAGACGACCGGGACCTACACGCTGTACGCCATGCGCATCTCGCTCTACAGCGGCAAGGCGCGCAGCTACCTGGTCAAGCAGGGCATCGACTACGCCGAGGTCGTGCCGGGAACGCGGCGCTTCCTCGAGGAGATCGTCCCGAAGATCGGCCGGTGGATCATCCCGACGCTGGAGACGCCGGACGGGGAGATCATCCAGGACAGCACCGAGATCGTCGACCACTTCGAGCGGAAGGGGCTGGCCCGGCGGAGCGCCTACCCGACCGCTCCCCGTCAGCTCGCCGTCGCCCACGTTCTCGAGCTGTACGGCAGCGAGGGCCTGCTGCGTCCGGCCATGCACTACCGCTGGAATTTCCCCGAGATCAACGACGGCTTCATCGAGATGAACTTCGTCGACGGCCTCGGCGGCGGAGTGCCGTCGGAGCAGGCGCGTGAAGCGGCCCGGCACGGCATGAAGCGGATGCGCCTCGCCGCCGCTGCGTTCGGCGTCTCGCCCGAGACGATTCCAGCAATCGAGGCCTCCTATCTGGAACTCCTGGAGCTGCTTCAGGCTCACCTCATGGAGGCTCCCTACCTGCTCGGCGGACGCCCTTCCCTTGCGGACTACGGCCTGATCGCACCGCTCTACGCGCATCTCTCCCGCGATCCCCATCCGTCGCGGCTGATGAAGCAGCGGGCTCATCGGGTCTGGCGCTGGACGGAGCGAATGAACTCGAGGACCGACGAGCCGGGCGGGGTTCTCGATGGGTCCGACGATCTATTCGCGAATGACCAGATCCCCGACACATTGAAGGCGGTCCTTCGGCATGCCGCCGAGGATCTCGTCCCCGAGACCCAAGCCGCTGCCCGCTTCATCGACGAGTGGCTGGAGGGGCAGAAGGACCTGGAGGAAGGTGCAGTCCTCGAGCGGGGCGTCGGCATGTGCAGCTTCGAGCTGCGCGGAACGACCGTCAACGCCCTCGCCCAGCCCTACAGGATCTTCCTGCTGCAGCGCCTGCAGGACGCCTGCGCGGCGATGCCCGGCGGCGATCGCCAGAAGGTGCAGGAGCTCCTGGAGGAGGTCGGGCTCGGCCCCCTCCTTCAGATTCGAGCCCAGCGACGAGTGGAACGCGCAAACCACCGCGAGGTCCTGGGCGCGTAGGAAGAGGAAGGCCCGCCGCAACGTCCGGCAAGTTTCAGCTGGTCAGCGTTTCTCAGCTACGATTCGCCAGTTCAAATCTGCAATCTTTGCCTTCTCTGCATCCGTCCAGGCCTGCCCACCTGTTTGAAGCAATTCAAGCGATTGTTCGACCCAGGGAGGCATGATACGAATCGCTTCAAGAGCTCTAATCACTCTTCGTGTTCGTAGCATCAGATTGCGTTTCTGCTCACATATCGGCCAGGCTTCACTTTTTGAAGGTGCCGAAACAAGAACCTTGAAACCCGCTCTTTCCAAAGCAGCACAGACATCTGCCGGATACATCGAATGGGTGGCAGCCAGTGTTGGAAGATAAGTCTTATGAAGGGCTACATGCTCTTCGTTATTCCAGTCAAAGTAAGGTGACAACAAGTACTCCGAACACGCGTATCTAGCCCCAGACTTCAAGACTCGATACATCTCTTTCGCGTGGTCATCCAACTCCTCCTCTTTGAAGAAGGGCCAAACAGCCTGGATGGAGAAGCATCCGTCGAAAATGCATGACTCATACTCAAGCGGTTCGTGATGATTGCCGACTTCGAAATGGAGTCGATCGCTCATTCCGCATTCAGCAGCCCAGTCGATCGCGTTTTCAATTTGGTTTGGATCAATGTTGTATCCGGATACCTGACCACCAGTCATGGTAGCGAAGTGGTGGGCAATTCTTCCCCTTCCGCATCCCATATCTAGCAGGTGAGATGCTTTGGGATCCTGTAGATTCAGATCCTTGAAGACAGCTTGTTCGCATAACAATTGATTGCCGTACAAACCTTCAGATTCGTCTAGCTGTGGCGGGATGTAGAGTTTTTCCAAATCGAACACCGACAACATATTGTTCAAGACTTTGTAGTAGTCTGCGACCGCTCTTGTTTCGTCTTCCGTCTTGGTGTCCTCACCATTTTGCATGCGCTGAAAGAACTGATAAGCGTCGATGCAGCCTTGCTTGTCTTCATCAGATAGGGTCATCAAGCGCTTGATTCCAACTAGTGAGGTCTTAATTCTGTACCAATTCATTCTATGCATCTCTTGGTTGAGCAAGTCGACAATCCGAAGGATGGTAGCCTAGAAGTCTATCAAGGCTACTCGCACTCGAGTGACTATTGATTGTCATCGATGTGGAGGTCTCCTCCGCCATCGATCTACAGCACACAAGGATGTATTCCCATCGCTATGGGGCGTAGCCCAGGACCGGCACCCGCCGGAGCTCGATTCGACGGAGGCACCATGAAGCGCACCCTGCTAGGGCTCTTCAGCGCTCTTCTCGCGCTGCTGCTGATCGCATACTTCTTTCGCACGACCATTGCGCTACGCATGATGGAGCGGGTCGTGGCCACGAACCTCGGCAGCGACTGGGTGAGCGAGCTTCCCGACGGGCTTCACGTCGTGCTATGCGGGGCGGGCTCGCCGCTACCCGACCCGAAGCGCGCTGGGTCAATCGGGGGGCGCGGGAGCCGGTGGGGTGGCGCACCCGTTTCCTGCGCCCGCCGAGGGGCGGGGAGAAGTCGTCATCGACGAGGGTGGTGTGAAGGTGACGGCCTTCCGGGTCGATCACACGCCAGTCGATCCCGCGGTCGGCTATCGCTTCGACTACGGAGAGCTATTGACCCGGGGCGCAGAGGCGGCGGGTCGGAAGAACATCGCAAAGATCACGCGGGACATCCTCACCTACCATGCGTCACCAGTGGACGTGGCCGAGGTGGCGCGCGACGCCGGAGTCGGATTCCTTCTCTACTACCACATCGTTCCCCCGCTCCCCCTCGCTCCACTCGAGGACGCGTTTCTCGAGGGGGTGGACGCCGTCTACGACGGCCCTTTCGCGGTCGGCCGCGACGGGACCGCCATTCACCTCCCGGTCGGCAGCGATGCGATCGACGTCGAGCAGCGCCTCTGAGGAGGTTTTGCCCGGTTCACCGCGGACAGTTAGAGTCCCCTCATTGTTGGAAGTCGGCTGTTGCCTGTTGATTCCATGCAATGAAAGGATCGTTGGCTATGCAGTGTGGCGGGACAATCTAGATGATCACCACGAAGCTCTGTGAGCTACTGGGGATTCAGCATCCCATCATTCAGGCAGGAATGGGTCCGTTTGGCACCAACAGATTGGCCATCGCCGTAGCCAACGCGGGTGCGCTCGGGCTCATCAGCGGTAGCGCTCTCGAATCGAAGGACCTCGGCGCCGCTGGCTACGAGCAGTTTCGAAAGACCTTCGAGCCGGGTCTGGAGGTGGACTCCGCAGCCGAGACCTTGAAGAACATCTTCCGGCATACGCTCGAGCAGACAGCAGAATCGAAGGGCGTCTTCGGGCTGAACGTCCTGGTGTCGGCGGAGCTGCTGCGAGGTGCCGAGCAGATGATCCGGGCGACGATCGAGGTCCGAGAAGAAGACGCGGAGATGAGAGAGAGGCTCAAGGTCATCGTCACCTCGGCGGGCAACCCGGCTCGCTTCGCGGAGTTGATCAAGCCGTCGGGGCTCACATGGTTCCACGTGGTTCCCTCGGTCAAGGGTGCGCAGAAGGCGGTCGAGGCGGGCTGTGACGGCATCGTCGCCTCAGGGCACGAAGGTGGATTCCACACCGCCTGGGAGCCGGTTCATTCGATGATTCTGCTTCCAGCCGTCGCCGAGGCTTTTCCGGAGATGCCCGTCGTCGGAGCCGGTGGATTCTGTGACGGCAAGACTCTCGCTGCTGCTCTGGTGCTGGGCGGGGTCGGAATCCAGATGGGCACTCGATTCCTGTGCACGCAGGAGTCGGATTTCGGGGAGTTCTGGAAGAACAGGATCCTGAATGCCGGAGACCGGGGGACGCAGGTCGCCAGAGGTCTGGTTGGCCCCGCGAGATTCATCAAGTCCGCGTACTCGACGGAGGTGGCGGAAATGACCGCGCAGCACTCTCCCGGGGTCTACACGGGCCGGCCGGACGACTTCTCGACCGTCAATCGAGAGCTGTTGCTGAAGGAGCACGAAGGCTTCCAGGCCTCCTACGAGGAGAACCCCGAGGAGTCCCGGGCGCTTACCGCCGGCGGCGAATGTGCCCAGAGGGTGAGCGACATGCCGAAGGTCGAGGAGCTGATCCAGAGAATCACGCGAGAGGCAAGGGAGATTCTCGAGACCACGCCGTCGAAGGTACTCGCGTATCAGTAGCGGCGAAGCGGAGCATCGCGCTCGATGTGCTGACCTGGGAGGCTGGTCATGACGAGGCAGAAGCAGGAACGACAGGATGAATCCGACTCGGTCGTGCTCTGTGACGTTCGGGACGGCGTCGCCGAGCTGACTCTCAATCGACCGGATCGGCTGAACGCCTTCACACCGCAGATGGGCGCAGCGCTGATCACGCGCTTCCGCGAACTCGACGAAGACGATTCGGTTCGTGTCATCATCGTGACCGGAGCGGGGCGGGCATTCTGTGCAGGGGCCGACCTCGGTGGAGGCGATTCGACCTTCAAGGGCGCCGAGCGCGGCGCCGGCGAGCCGAACGCCGACACGACGGAAGAGGAGGAGGTTCTTCCGAAGGAGGCCCGGGCCAGGGAGATCCGGCCCTGGCAGATCCCGAAGCCCATCATTGCCGCCATCAACGGCCCGGCGGTCGGTGTCGGCCTCACCCTCTGTCTGCAATGGGACATGAGGATCGTGGCCGAAGACGCGAAGCTCTCCTTCGCCTTCGTGCAGCGGGGCGTGGTGACCGAGCTGGCGAGCACCTACATCCTGCCCAGGCTCGTGGGCATCGCGCGGGCCTCGGATCTGCTCCTGACGGGCCGCGTCTTCCTGGGGCGCGAGGCGGCCGAGCTGGGTGTCGCCAACGAGGCGCTCCCAAGCGAGCAGGTGCTGCCTCGCGCACGGGAGATCGCGCGCTACATCGTCGAGCGCTGCGCTCCGGCTAGCGTCGCGCTCACCAAGCGGTTGATCTGGGAGCACCTCGGCCATGACGATCCCTACCTCGCCTCCGTGCGGGAAGCGCGTGGCCTGGCCCGCCTGGGACGCCTGCCCGACGCGGCTGAGGGCGTGATGTCATTCATCCAGAAGCGGCCGGCCCAGTGGAAGCTCACGGCCCGGGACGCGCCAGACGTCGACTGACGAGAGAGCCACTCGATCTGATCGAGTGGTCGCATCACGCCCTCACCCGCGTCGGGCCCGGCGAGACGAGCAGCGAGGTGCTCGCGAAGTACATGGCGTACATGACGCCCGCGCTCTTCTCGCGCGCCTGCCATTCGGTGCTCTACGGGAAGGCTGCGAGCTTCGCGATGGACATCATGAACGCCGATGGCATGGAGCAGTGGACCGCGGGCGCAGGCATGCGCTACCGGAGTCGGCGCGACGCGCTCGAGATCTCCACGAACCCGGCGTTCCAGGGCGCGCACGAGTTCAAGGTCGCGGCGATGGCCAAGACGATCGCATTCCCGATCGACCCGTGGTTCCATCTCGGCGACCCGCGCATCCTGCTCGCGCTCAGCCAAGGTGCGCGCGCAGCGCTCCCAGGACGTAATCGGGGTCGGACCGCCGCTGGTAGTTCTCCGACTGGTCCATCCAGAGCACCTTCCCGTTCGCATCCACCAGCAGTGAGGTGGGGACGGGCAGGGCCCTGGCGCCCAGCGGCGGCGGCGGGCCCGAGTGCCTGCCCCGGTTGCGGAGACCGAAGCGATCCGTCACCTCGAGCTCTCGGTCCGACAGCATGGTGGCGCCGATTCCGTGCTTTCCGTGTCCCTTGGCGAGCGCGCGGGGAGTGTCGGCGCTGATCGTCAGGATCTTCACACCGCGCTCGTCGAATTCGGGCCGGAGCTCTTCCCATCGCCGCAACTCGGCGACACAGTAGGGTCACCAGTGTCCGCGAAAGAACTTGATCAGCACCGGTTGGCCGGCCAGGTTCTGCGAGTCGAAGATCTCTCCGTTCTCATCGGTAGCGGTGAAGTGGGGAATCGTGTCCCCCACCTGGATCGATTCGTCGCCGACCTTCTGGCGGCTGACGGCCACCGTGAAGAGGAAGAAGACCGACAGGAAGGTGCCGATACCCGCCGGAACGCCGCCGAGCCAGCCCGGCTCACCCAGGAGGGCCGCCACGCCTAGTCCCGCTGCCACCGCCCAGGCGGCGACATAGATCGAGCGATTCTCCGGAATCGCCAGCCGTCCCAGGGCCCGGAACCAGAGGGCGAGGGAGATCGCGACCACCACCAGACAAGCGAAGCCCAGATAGGTGTCTGTCATGTGGATTCAGACCTTCTCGTACATCGCCCGCTGCTCGTCCGGCAGCTCGGAGACGTACTTCTCGGCGATCTTGGGCGCCACGGCCTCCAGCGAGCCGTCGGCATTCTGGATCACCACACCGCTCTCCGTGAGCATCTTGTAGCGCCGATTGCGCTCCTCCTTGTCGGGATGGCAGAGAAGCTGGCAGTTGCCGCAGGTGAAGTTGATCTTGCGCCGGCCGGGCATGGCGGGGTGGTGGAATCCGCCCGGGAGCGACGGCCGCGGTGCCGATGCGATGACGGTCTCCGCCAGCACGGGCGTGAACTCTTCGTCAGACTCGGGAATCTCGAAACGCCCCGGAGACCAGGTGGACCACTTCCCGTTCTTCGAGAGCCCCGTGAAGCCGCCGCAGACGAGGTCGCAGCGGCGGTATGTCTTGCGCTTGGAGTAGCTGAAGTCGACGCCGCCCACGGCCACGGTCGTTCGCTCCTTCTTCTCCATCAGGCCCGAGTTGCAGGAGGCGAGGCAGAGCTTGCAGTCGTCGCAGTACTTGTCATCGGGCGGAAGCGGCTCGGTGGGCTCCATCTCGACCGTGGTCACGACGGTGCCGAGGATGACGGCGGCGCCGTAGTCCTTGGTGATGACGTTGCCCGAGAACCCGAACCAGCCGATACCCGAGCGCACCGCCAGGTAGCGGTGGGAGATGTCCGGCAGGAAGTCGCCCATGCCGTTCGGCGCGTCCTTCCGGTAGACGGCGTTGGCGCAGCACCCGAACGAGGGATGGCCCCTCTGGTCGAGGAAGGCCGCGCCCTGCGCGGCGAGGCCGCTCACGTAGGCATTCGTGTGGGTGTTGTCGTCCTGATGGCCGGCGTGATCCTGCTTCGAGAGGTAGAGCTCGATCTTCTCCTGGTCGAGTGGAACGGCGAAGGTGATGGCCGACTTCGCGCCCGGAAGCACGTACTCCAGATCGGTGGAGGGCGGTCCGCCTGCCAGCGTCTCCTTGGTGCTCACTCCCACGAGCGGAACGCCCTGGGTCATGAGCAGCTCGGTCATGTGCTCAGTCCAATCCCTCGGCGTCTCCAGACTTCGGTACATGAGACCTCCTTTGCACCCACTCTTGACACGCTGTCCCGGGCGGGTGCCGCGCGACGCTCGATCCCTCGCTGCGCGCGGCCCGGGCCGCCGGTGGGCAAATATACATCGTGTACATAATTCGTCAAGCTGGATCCTCCTCCCAGCTATGGGTCCCGAGAACCCGATTCTCGCCGAATCACGCACACTTACCGAGGTGCGCCCTCAGCCGTGGAGGTCCGCGATCTTATCCGGAAGATGTCAGAGTCCGATCCCTCGTGGGGATCCCCGCGGATCAGGGGCGAGCTGCGGAAGCTCGGCATTGACGTCGCCAAGTCCACCGTGGAGAAGTACCGGGTCCGTCAATGCAAGCCGCCGTCGCCGGCGTGGCGGGCGTTTCTCTCCAACCACATGAAGGAGCTGGTATCGCTGGACTTCTTCACCGTCTCGACGGTTCGCTTCAATGTGCTCTTCGTCCTGATCATTCTCGCCCACGACCGACGCGGGCGCTGCCACCAGTCCTTGGAGATGGATTGCCCTGAGCCCCGGGCTGTGCAGCCGCCGGAGGTCGGCGGGGTCGTTGAGGTGGTCGAGGCCGGCGGTCTGTACCGGCACTACGAGCGTCTGGCTGCCTGAGGCGCGAGCACCTACCGTAGGTACGCGAACCGCTCCGGGTAGCTGTCACGTTGCTGTCAATCCAGCGCCCATGGGCCTCGGGGACAGGTAAAAAGCTCTCTAACCGTAGGATTGTGGAGCCGACGGGCGAACCCGAACCGCCGACCTGCTGATCACGAATTGGCCGCTCTTATCAGGTATGTACACCCTCTTGGGCGACGTCCTGAGGTCCCCGTCCAGCACGAACCTCGCGCGGATTCGTACCAGCGGTGTGGGGAGTTCGCTGGCGGGGGAACGGGGCCAATTCGGAGCCCGGAGGTTGGCTGGGGGATGTGCCGCCGGCGGTGTTTGCGGCGCAGATCCGGGCGTTGCGCCGGAACTGTGTTCTCAAGGCTGAGAAGAAGAGCACCAGGCTGGACCAACCAAGGGGGCAGGCTCACACCCAGCGCTTCTCTCACATTCCCTCTGGACCGAACTGAGGGGAGCGGGTCACCTCCGGGATGCCGCGGTGGTAAGGCGGGAAGATCTTCTCTTCCAGCTTGCTGTCCATCATTGCATCGACGCAAAGCACGGCTGACAGCGCCGCGCCGTCCACCCCACCGCCCCAAAGACGCCTGCCGTATTGATCGCCAGCGAGATAGAGCCCGTCGACGAAGGGTGATTTGACGTCGGGCCGCTCGCTTCCCACCGGACGCCAGATGCCGTATCCCTCGGGAGCCGGCGTCCAGATCATGAACTCCATATCCTCGTCCCAGCTCGGAAACGTCGCCCGGCCCCACGCTTCGCACGTCTCGATCACCCTGTTGACCTTGGCAGGATCGCGCATCTCTCGATCGGTCAGGGCCGTCGAGAAGACGAAGTCGTGCTTACCGTCGGGCCCGCGTCCGGCTCTGCCGTCGTCCCAGGCGGTGATCTCCGTCATCACCATGTCGACGGCACCGATGTAGCCTTCGCGAATGATGCCGGGCATGAAAATGAAGCTGCTGGGCTCGATCCCGACATCGCGCCAGATCGACCTCTTGAACACGCCCCAGCCGGTCATGATGCCGGCGCCCCAGTACTCGGTTTCGAGCCTGCTCACCCAGTCGGGCGGAAATACCTGCTTGGGAAGAACTTTGAACATGTGTCTGGATGGAATCGTGCACACCACCCGGTCGGCGTTGATCGTCCTTCGCTCATCTTTTCCCTCGCAGACCACGCCAGTGACACGACCTCCCTCGACCAAGACCTCGTGTACCGGAGTATTGCGCCGTACGTCGCCGCCGTGGGTCCGCAAGACCTCTTCCATCTTCAGTGGAATTCCTATCGGCCCCTGCCCGCCGACCGTTGCAACCGATCCGGTGACGAGGTTCATACCGATCTCGCGGGCAATCGCCATATAGCCGAGAAAGTCGGCGGCCGGCGTCATGGCCGGCTCGGCCTGCACGGTCTGTGAGGCGGCCAGGACTTTGATGTAGTCGTAGGCTTCGGGGTGCAGGTCGCGCCGCTCGAGCCAGTCCTGCAACGAGATGCTCATCAGGCTCGCAAGCTCCTCGCGCGAGAGCGTCGCCATGGCATGGAGCTGCTCCACGGTCCTGCGGTAGCCTTCAGGGCTCATCCACTCGTATGGCTTCCCTTTCTTTACCTGAAAAGAGGTGCCGGGCTTGCCCTCACCGTTCCATTTCACGAAGGCGAAGCCCTTGTTGAGCGGCATGTGAATGTGCTCTCCGATATGGTTGAGTACGCACTGGACCCGGCTCTTTTCACCCCAGAAGAGTCCGTGCCCGCCGCCCTCGAAGGTCAGACCGTCGAGCAAGCAGTTCTCGAAAATGGTCTTTATGTCGGGCGTGCACTTGCCCAAGATGATGCGCGCGTAGCCAAGCGCCTTTTGAAACTCGCGCGCGTCCATCTCGATGCCATCGATAACGACCCTGTTGCCTTTGCCGACGACGGTGAACGTGCGGCCGCCTATGAAGGGCGCCTGTTCGAGGACCACGACCCTCTGCCGGAAATCCTTTGCCAGGAGAGCCGCCGCTGACATGCCAGCAACACCGGCGCCGATTATGACGACATCGCATCTTTCTTCGCTCATCTCTCTCGGGTCCTCGCTTCTACTGGCCCCCATCGCACCCGCTCAGCTCTCGCCGGCGTGCCGAGCTGATAGGTTACCCTGAATCCCTCCTCTGCTCCGCTCGTCATCTCGTAGACGCCAGGGAACGCATCTTGGTCTTCTTCGGTCACCAGCCCAGCTGCATCGTGTGTCCTGGCCGCACCGCGCCCCCTCGACCTCGATGGCCTCATGGCGTGACGACGGCAGGGTTGGGCTGATCGACCCAGATCGGCGACGACCAGGCGCGCTCCTCGATCTCGGCGAGACAGTCGTCCTGGTAGGGGGTCTTCGCATCGTCTCCGTGACAGGGATCCAGCGAGACACAGTTCCCTTGCTCGTCGTAGGAGCAGCGGAGGTTGTGCCCGTTCACGGCCAGACTGGGCTCCTCGATCGCGCGAACGTAGTAGACGGAGTCGCGCCCGTCGCGCGAGAAGTCCGGATCTTCGAATTCGACCGCACAGCCGCCCTCATCGGCCGGGCAGGCGAAGGTCCGCCAGGGGTCTTCGATCAAGGTTCCGATCGGCTCGTCTTCGCGCACCTGCGGCCGCAGCCGGACGACTTCGATTCGCGTGATGCGACGCCGTTCGTCCGAAGGGTGATGACACTCACCCCGGCAGAGATCGTAGAGTCGGTCCGCGCCGAGAGCCTCGAGCGAACTCTCGGGGCAACCGGGTTGCTGTTTCCGCGCGCCGACCGCGCGAACACGAAAACGAGGAATGCCGTTCAAGACGATCTCCGAGCCCATCGGTGCGACCGCTACCTTCGCCTCCCCAACCGGCGGCGCCGCATTGATGAGGTCGAACCACAGCAAGATGCGGTCTCCGCTCGTGCCGTAGACCTCGCGCCGTTTGATGGCCTGCCAGATCGAATCCCGATCGCGCCCCGCGGCATGGATGGCAACCAACCCTCCGGTCGTCAAGAACGAGGACATGCGTTCGACGTCACGGCTGGCGAAGGGCATCGACGGCTGCTCGTCGAGCGGCACCGACCGGGGCTCGGGCTGATTCACGCTACCCAGGAAGTCGGGCGCGCCGGCTCTCGGTCCCTTGCTCTCCGTCATCTCACTGCGATCGAACTCCTTGTATCCCGTTCCCGGGCGCGCCGTATGGTTGTCGCTCGAGGCGATGAATCCGAGGCGTTGGCCGACGGGTTGACCGCCGTCGAATCTCCTTCGCACGACCATGTACTGGGCCGACATCCGCGGCCGGTAGTCGAAGGCCGGCAGGAAGCAATCTCGGCACTGCCCGGCGTCCAGCCAATCCTCGACAGAAGTGCCGAGTACGGTGCGGAAGCCGGACTTCCCGCCCGCGACGTGGTTGCGTCGGGCGGTGGCGGCTCGTTCTTCGCACTCTTCCTCCGGCAGACCCGCGTCCGCACAGCGCGCAAAGATGATCTCGCCGGCGCGCCAGCAATTGGGAAGAAATCCGCTGGGTCCAGGCTGGGGGGGCGGACAAGTCGCTTCGCCCGAATCGTCCAGAACGACAGCGGAGAAGTCGCGATACTCCTCGGAGTTTCCGTGGCCGGAGTACACCTCGACGAGCGTTTGGCGTGCTGGATCGTCCTGTTCGCCGCCGATCTGTGTCTCCCAGGAGGCTCCCGAGGGTGCCGTATTCCCCCAGGCGGTGCCATGCGGAATGACGATCGATTCGACGCCCCACTCGTCGAGCTTGGCGAAGAGCTCGGCAGGAGTGCGTGTGGCTTCCCTGCAGGACGCCGGGAGCTCACGCACCGGGACGCCGGCTTCGCAGAGAGGGAGGGCGGCGTTCTCGCGCAGGAAGCGGGTGAAATCGAGCGTCCGCCGGTCGCGCATGAGAACGGCGAGACCGGCCCGGGCCAGCAGGGGAAGCGCTACGATGTCGCCGTCGGGCAGGAGAGCGCCGATCGGTCGCGCCGGAATCCCCGCCTCGTCCGTATCGCGCAAGACGATGTTCTTGTGCCCCCAGTGGTTTGCAGGTAACGAGCCGTCCTGAGTCCATTCCCAGCCGAGAAACGCAACCACGTCCGGATCGCCCTGGTCCGTGGCCACGGAATTGCAGCGTCGGATGCTCTCGATGGTTTCGCGCCAGTGCTCCGGCGTCAGGGATTCCGCGTGATCGTTGATCGACCAGAAGTCCAGCGCCGCACAGTGGCGGGCGAAATCACAGGCGTCGGCAGGGGGATGCGCGCCTTCGCCCGAAACGAGTGGCAGGCTCATCACGAAGGCGTCCGAAGAAAAGGTGGTGTGAACGTGTAGATCGCCGAAGAGGATCTGCTTGGCGTCCCGGGTGCCGACGCTCCGCGCCGCTTTTCCGTCGTTCGCCTCCCTTTCGTCGACCAGAGCCATCGGTAGCGCAACCTCCGTGACCTGGCCCGGACCTTCGTGTCGCCCGAGCCACCCGAGCCCGAGGGCGAGAATCGCGAGTCCCATGAGAGCCAGTCCACCCAGGGCCGCGATCAGAAGTCCTCTCATTCGGCGCCTCCCGTCGACGTCCAGTCCCACATCAAGTCGACGTCATCGGGTAATTGCCGTGCTCGCGGACGGTGTTCACCATGATCCTCACCTTGGAGATGTCCATGTCCGGATGGGTGTGAACAGGGCCAATGATGAACCGCCCGCTCGGGGCGAGTGCTCGAATCAGCTGCCTCACCGTCTCCTCGACCTCATGGGGCTTCGAGCGCTCGGTCAGCAGGTAGTCGACGCCAACACCACCGACGATCGTGAACCGATCGCCGTGGCGTTTCTTCTCCTCGTAGATGTCCACGTTGGATGTGTTCTCGTAGGCGTGCCCACCATCGAACCCCCATTTGATGAAGAGCTCGAACATCTTGGTATTGTCGCCGCAGGAATGAATGATCACCCTTCCGCCTCGTTGGTGAACCGCTGTCGTGATTCTCTGATACGGCTCTCCGAACAGCTCGTCGTTGATTCTCGGATTCATCGAAGGTCCTGTCTTGTTCGAGAAGTCGTCTCCGAGGAGTATGACCTTGACGCCTGCATCCATTACGGCCATGCAGAGACTCATGGCGTAGTCTTCGAGATACTCGACGAATCGCTGGATCAACTGCGGCTCTCGTCGGACGAAGACGGCCATGTTCACGAAGCCCAGGGACAGCACCATGGTCTCGTGGATGCCCTGGACCTGGGGCATCAGGCAGATCCTGTCTCCGTACTTCGCCAGCGACCCGAGATGGAAGTCGTATGCCTGCTGGGCCGCATCCCGGGGGTCGACGAAGTGGGGCCATTCCTCGAAGGCTTCGGGTGAGGTGATGGCCGGCTCTCTGTACATGTAATACATGTTGCCATGACCATCTACGGTGAGTTCATAGTAGGATCCCGAATATCGCAGCAGCGTGTGGGAGTCCTGGACCATGACCTGACCTTCCGTGGGGCCCACCCAGACCAGGTCGAAGCCCAACGCAACCGCAGCCTGGATCGCCTTCATGAAGTCGGCGTTGATCGCCGGATCCACCACCCAACGAGTCAGCTTGGGTCCCCACCTATCGAGGATCTTGCGGCTGACGGGATTGGCGAAGATGGCCTCTCCGGATATCAGTGGCTTGCCCAGAACCTGCTGGGTCGGCCAGGCGTCGAAACCGGGGTAGAACGTCTGGAGACGATCTACCTTCTTGCCGTCCAGGACAGCCAGAATGCGTTCTGTAGGGGTCATTCGGACCTCTCCGGGGAATCCGGCGTCGGCTTGGGAAGCGAATTGCTCAAGCGTTCGAAGATCCGGGTACCCTCGACGGCGGTTTCACCGTAGGCGTCGACGCCCAGCTCGTCAGCCAACCGCTGAGAACAACAGGCGCCGCCGATGGCGACTCTCACGTCCTCACGCAGGCCTGCTTGGGAGAGCTCCGCAACCACTTGGTCGATGGCGCCAATCATGGTCGTCAGCAAGACCGACAGCCCGATCAGTCGGGAACCGGTGGTGTTCACTGCATCGACGATGGTGGAAGCCGGGACGTTGACGCCGAGGTCGATCACCTCCCAGCCTGCGGCCGAGAGGATCATGCCGAGGACGTTCTTGCCGATTTCGTGGATGTCTCCCTCCACGGTGGCGAGGATGATCTTCCCTTTTCGGCTCGATGTTGCAGGGTCGATCACCGCCTCCACGGATTTCATCCCTTCCTTGACGACTTCCCCCGCCATGACCAGGTCTCCCAGAAAGTACTCTCCTTCTTCGAATTTCCTTCCAACGACGTCCAATCCCGGGCTGATCCCTCTTTCGATGATCTCTTCGGGCTCGATCCCGTATCGCAGACAGGCTCGAACACGCTCTTCGATTCCATCCAGATCCATGTCATCGATGGCTGCTGCAACCGCGGTCAGAAGTTCATCCATGGGTTACCTCTACGGGTCTCCAGGTGTGTTGCGATGAACGCAACCGTGGTGGCTCGGTTGCCACGGAAGGGAAGTCCAGCCGTTCCGTGATAACAGGAAATCGCAGGGAACGCCCCTATGGTGGTCGGTGGAGGCAGCATCGTAGGAAGACCCCGGGAAAAGAAGCGAGTGCGCGCAGCCTCGAGGATCGGAAGAGCCAAGACAGCCGTCCACTCGCGAGGTTGCGCTGGGATCCGTTCCCGAGAGCCGCTGGGCTATGCTCTGTCCCGCCGAGGCCGGGGCGTGCCGGGCGACCGACGATTCGCTACCGGGAAGGGCTGCGTTCTCGGCTTATGTCAACCCAAACTAGTGATGTGATTCACGCTGTTGGGGCATTATTCAGCGCCCGCCTGGCTCGC
>CAZTOU010000020.1:0-81724 GCA_964615365.1 uncultured Spirochaetales bacterium | reverse complement strand
AATCAGCGCTCAACGTGCGCTTCGCCGACGCTTCATGAATAGTCCGGGCTAGGGCTGCCCCGCGTTCCTCTGGTAGAGGTTCAGATCCACCTTTCTTCCGCTGATCGTCATCATGGCCAGAACGTCGTCGTTGATGAACTTGACCATGTTGACGATCGTCTTTCCGTAGTAGTCGATCTCGTTTACGAACGCACGGTTCGCCTCATCATAGGTGTAGACCTCGAGGTTCTCGAAGAAGGTGTAGCTCCTGGCTGTCTCCTCATCGGGAATGAAGATCAGCGTTTCATCGTCAGCCTTCTCGAGCCTGAACCCGTTGCTGGTTCGCTTCCAATCGTCCACGCCGCTCCAGTCGTCTCCCCAGAATCCTCTGGTATCCGCGTCGCCGGTCTGTACCAGCTCGTCGAGCAGGTGAAGCCGCTCGATCGACTCGATCTCTCTCTCGTAGACCTGCCGCTTGATCTCTTCGATGTCGACCGGGTGATGGGCGGTTCGCGATCCGGGTTCGCTCTCCTCCGAAACACCTGCACCGGCGTGGAGTTGCTCTCTCGAGGTCCCTGGTCCGGTCTCGTCTTCCTGTCTGGATGGCTGGACCGTTTCCAGGTGCGCGGGGTCCACCTCTGGCAGGGCCACCCTTGCTCTGGCGCTCTCTTCTTCGGTATCTCCACCCTGGAGCTCGAAAAGGAGGATGCCCACCAGCAACAGGAGGATGAGAATCACACCACCGCCAATCGCGATTCTCCTATTCATGTCGACGCCCTCCCTGCCAACTCCGGGGCGATCCGATCTTGACTGGAGCCCGGCTTTCGTGCGAGATCTTATCCCGCTTCCACGAGAACTTGAGCCCGCCAGTTCGCGCGGCAAGGTGTCCCCGCGGGAGCGGGAGCTGGTCGTGCTGCAGTTCAAGAGCCTCAACGCCCGTGCCCGCGCCGACCTCGGTCCCCCCGCCGTGTGGAACAGCATGGCGGACCTGGGGCAACGCGCTGATCAGGCCATCCAGGAGCTTCGCGCCAGACGGCAGCATCTGGCAGGCGAGCGGGGAGGGAGCCTCAAGCTGCGCGATCAGCTCGATCGGCTCATTCACACCGACACCCTCGAGTATCTGGACAGACCGGAACTTCCTGTGGTGGAGAAGAAGCGCGAGGTACGGGCTCTGCACCGCTTCAACCGCCTGTTCTTCGTCTACCACAGCTTCCTCCACGGCCTCGCCCCCCTGATTCAGGAGGTGGCCCAGCGCAGCGGGCGCGACGCGCGCCTGCTTGAGCTGGCCTGTGGCAGCGGACAGTTCACCCTGGCCCTCGCACGGCTGGCCCACAAGCGCCGATTGCCGGTCGAAGTCACCGGGACGGATATCGTGCCGGCGTTCGTGCAGGAGGGCAACGCGCGGGCGCGACACGCCCGCCTGCCCGTCACCTTCCGTGAGATCAACGCCTTTGACATGCATCAGCTCCACGAGGGCGACTTCGATCTCATCTTCATCGGCTCCAGCCTTCATCACTTCCGCCCCGGCCAGCTGGCGCGCATGATCGCCCAATCGATGCGGGTCGCCGGAACGGCGTTTGTCGGCATCGATGCCCGGCGCAGCCTCCTGATTCTCGGGATGCTACCGGTCGCCATCCTCCTGCTCGGCAACCGCTACCTGCTGTACGACTCCGTGATCAGCGCGCGACGCCTCTACTCCGAGCCGGAGCTGGAGTTGGTGGTGCAGATTGCGGCTCCAGGGCGGCCGGTGCAGGTCCGCGCAGGTGCGCCTGGCGCCTCTGTGCTGACCATCCGCTCACAGCTCTCCGACCCTCAGTGAACCCCTCAAGTCCCGGGGCTCCGGGGAGAGTATCCCGCGACTCTCTCCCCACCGGGAGGCAAGCTCACCCCGATGCCGTCCCCGACTACTCGGCCGGAACCAGACGAACACCGGTCGCCGTGAAGCTCACCACCCGCTGCGGGCCGTGGACACTGGAGGGATCGCCGTCGCTGGCCTCGGCTTCATAGTGGCGAGCCACCTTCTCGCTGATCTCCTCCACCGCCGCCCTGCCCTCGACGTAGGCGTCCTTGCCGCTGCTGTCCTTGGGTACGAAGAATCCGTAGTCGGCGAAGCGGATCCGCATCTGGGACTCGCCGTCGGTGAGCACCATCCAGCAGCCCTTCTTCTGGCAGACGTCGCGGATCCGTCCCTTCACCAGGAGCGTCCGGTCGGAGTAGAGCTCGGGGCGGCTCACCACGTCGCCCAGGGGGGTGAGCTCTTCGAGGGTCAGGCCCGCTCCGTAGTCTTCGCCGGCGGGAATCGCCGTTTCCGCCTCTGCCCCGGTCGCGAAGACCGAGAGCAGGAGGGCGCCGACCCAGGCTCTGCTGCGCTTCGTCATCGACTCGACTCCTGTCTGATTCGGGAAGTGTATGGATCCACAGCGCGAAATGCCCGAATCACTCCGATGGGTCGCCGGGCGTGTGGTGGAAGAGCGGGTGGGCCTTGATTCTCTCGATGAAGTCTTCCGGGTCGTCGGGGGTGATGACGACCCGCTTGAACCCTCCCGTTCTCCGGTAGAGAGTCACGCCCTTCCGCCGGATCGTCGGCATCCAGATCGTATTCGTCCAGCTCTCCGACATGTGCCGGTGCCCTTTCACCGCATCGCGGATGTCATGGATGGCGATCTTGCGGACCGGAACAGGTCCCCAGTAGCAGCGGACATGGCGCTCGTCGATGCGGCAGTTGATCAGGCTGACGAGAAAGAGGATGAAGGGAAGGCCGCAGACGACGGTCAAGGTGAGGATCAGCGTCTCAGACATGGCGCCCCAACCGGCGGAGCCGGTCGCTGTCAGCTCCCTCCGGGTGTGTTGGCCGACGAGAGGAAACGGGGGAGCTCGAGCTCTTCGCGCACCTCTCCGCTCATGGCGGCCATTCCGGCGTCGAGCGGAATCCCCGTGGCGTTCGCGATCCGGTCGACCACGTTGAAGGCGCCGATCACCGCCGCCGCGTCGACGAAAGCCGCGGGCGTGAGAAGCGCGCGAAGGGCGGCCCGCTCCTCGGCGAGCCGCGTCTCGTCGTCGCCCATCACCGCCTCCGTGAAGGCCACCAGCCGCGCTCCGTGTTCGACGCCGCCGTCGGTCTCCACGCCCCCGTTCACAGTGCCCAGGTCGACATCATCGCCGGTCGTCTGGCTGCTCACCCGGAGCAGCGTGGCGTGCGCGGTCGTTCAGTAGAAGCACTCGTTCAACGCCGAGACCCGGGCGGCGACCAGCTCGATCTGGAGCCGGTCGAGATCGCGGCGCGCGCCCGGATTCGCGAGGTCCTGCATCGCCACGTAGTGAGCGTCCGAGGAGCGCTGCAGCATCCGGGCCTCGTCGGGCACCAGCGACAGCGCCCGCATGATGTTGGGCACGAACTCCAGGTCCGGGTAGAGGTCCGCCTCGGCGCCCTCCGCCTCGGCCGGGTCGATCATCGGCACCCAGGCGACGCCGGGCTTGGCGGTCGCCGGCTGTTGCCGGGAGGGCTCACCGGAGAGCGGCTCGGGGAGCGCCGGCGGCGGTGCGCCGAGCGCGCGGGCGGTGTAGTCGATGCCGGCCAGCAGCGTGATGACGCCGATCACCTCCACGTAGGCCGCCTCCGAAACGCCCGCCGCCATCACCCCGTCGAACCAGCTCTTCGAGAGGCGCCCGGGATCGGTGCGCACCCGGTGAATCACGTCGACGACCGGATCGGGCAGTGCGCCCAGACTGTCGTGCTCTCCCGTGACGGCGCTGGGCGAGAGCGCATCCCTTCGCTTCCGGCAGAGCGCGCAGCCGGGGGCGTGTCGGCTCTCCGTGGCGATCGCGACTCGCTCCGCGCCGGTCCACCAGGTGCCCGGTGACCGAAGGTGCTCGAGCAGATCGGCGTGGATCTCGGTGAGGTCGTCGCGGACTGGGGTTCCGGCGGCGGAGTAGTCGACTTGGGCCATGCGAATCTCCCTCTCTCCCGACCATACTCCGGACCATACCGGGTTTCGAGACGATTGTTGAGGGATGCAGCCACTGGCCCTCCGCTCGGCCCGGAGGCGTTCCCCCACTGACGGGAGCGCGGCGCTCACGGCGTCTCGATCAAGAAGTGCGATCGCCGCACAAATACTATCGATTCGACCTATGTGCGGTCGGGAAGTGCACTTCATCGTTGCGAACCAACGAAAACCGCATCTCGGAGTTCCCGCATGAGCCTCTATCGAGATGGCCTTCCGCAGCTTTCGAACGGTGTCTCTACGTCGCCACCGCCAAGGACTGGAGCTACGAGCTGCTCGACACCCAGACCATCGAGGCCCCCGTCGTGGTCAGCGCAGTCGCGATCTGGGACGTCTTCAACATCCTCTCGGAAGACGACTTGTCGCCGTGGTACGCCGATCGACTCCGTCATCTCTACCGCAAGGTGGAGAACGACGCGACGCTCACCTTCGGTCACGACGACCCCGAGCTCCGGGCGGCCCTGGTGCGCCAGCTCACTCGAGTATTCGGACGACCCGAACGAGTACCAGGTCACGTTCTGGCTCCAGCTGGGCTGGTGGGAGAAGCCGAACTTCTTCCAGATCCGGGAAGCCAGCCACAGGATGGCCCTGGAAGCGCTCTTCGACGCCTGGGAAGAGGACATTCGCGCGCTCTTCCCGGGCATCGTGGAGAAGGCCCACTGGCGGCTTCGCTCCTTCGGGCCGGCGACCTTGATCGAGACGCCGGGCAACGTCGGACGAAACCTCATAGGCGTCGAAGCCGAGGGCATCGACGGGCTCTACCTGATCGGCGAGCGGACCAGCGCGGCCAAGGTGATGGGCGTCTTCGGCGCCGCCCAAGCGGCTCTCGAGGCCTGCAGGCTGATCACGAGCCGCTGACCGGTCGCGACCACGACGACCCATCCGTCGGGGGCACGTCGGTTCGAGTCCGCCCGTCGGCCTGGCGACAGAAGCGATTCCCGAAGCTCCATCCAGGTCAGTCCTCGAATACTACCTTCCGATTGCCTCGTCGAGAGTCGCCCTCGTCTCGGCCTCGTACCCCATGTGGGGCGCCTTCACCAGCCCGCTCTCGTCGATCACCATCCACACCGGTATGCCCGATACGAAGTAGGCCCGGGCCACGCTGCCATCATCGTCGTGGAAGAGAATCGGAAAGGAGATGTCCTTCTCTCGGACGAATCGTTCGAATTGCCTCTGATGTTCGGGCAGCGGCCTGCTCGTAATCGAGAGAACCTCGATATCGCCCTCGTGTGCTCGATGGTAGTCAGCCAGGAGAGCCACCTGTTTCCGGGAATACGGGCAGCCAAATGCCCAGAATACCAGGACGACGTCCTTGCCTCGGTAGTCCTCGAGTGAGTATTGCTTCCCGCTGCCATCGGTGAGCGTGAAGTCCGGCGCGGATCTCCCTTCCAGGTCCAAGGGCGTGCGCAGATTGCCGTAGAGGTGGTCTTCCGGGTATGGGATCTCTCTACCTGAAACCGCCATCTCGAGAAGATCGGCGAAGGAATGACCCCAGAAGTGGGGAAGCTTCTCATGGACGTCGGCGATGCCCTTCGCCCGCAGGATCCCCTTCTCGTCGATCAGGACCAGGGCCGGCATCTCCTGCAGCTCGAAGGCGTCAGCCGCCCTCCGATCCGGGTCGGTATGGAGGGATCGTCCGGATGTCAGACCCTCGATCAGCCGAGCGGCTTCGTCGCGCTCTATCCGCTTCCCGGAGAAGACGGGGATGAACGCGATCCCGTCGTTTCCGGCGGCGATTTCGTGCATTGCCGTGAGGGCCCGCAGGCTCTTCTCGTCTCGCAGCGTCCAGAAGAGCAGGACGACCGCCTTCTCACCCGCGTATCTGGCGGGCTTCACGCGGTTGCCTTGCATGTCCCGCAGCTCGATCTCCGGCGGGAAGAGCCCCGCGATCGGGGACCTCGCAACGATGCGTTCACGCAGGAATGCGACGGTTTCCGGGTCCTTGCACTCGTTCGCGGCGATGTATCGAATCAGTCCGGTCATTCCTCCGTCGAGGTTGCGGACCTTGTCGAAACCGTTGTTCGCGAGCATCTGGCTCACCAGACGGCTCTTGCGGCCGGTTCGGCAGATCACGACGGGGTTCTTTCCCGCGATCTCGCGGCGCCTTTGCCTCGCCTCTGTGTAGGGAATGTCGATCGAGCCGTCGAAGCGAAGCGGAAAGTCGGAAAACCGGTCGCGAACGTCGACGACCGGAGTGTCCTCTTCCGTCTTCAGTATCTCCACGAACTGGCTCACGCCAATGTTCTCGTATTCGGAACACCAGCCGTCTTCCGCAGCGATCCCACTGCAGATGCAGGTGATGAGAATGCAGCGAAAGAGCCGCCAGCACGATGTGAGCCGCCAATTCAACGTCTTTCTACCCGCACGGTTCGCGGGAGGATAGGCGATCCGGGAGATCGGTGGACGCCCATGGCAGCTCGCATCCGTCCGACCCGGGGGCTTTCCCCACGGGATCTCTCGCGCGGAAGGAGTCTCTTCGGAAGCGAGCGCTAGAGGGTTGCATCGGAGGGAGCATGGTGGTGAGATGGATGGGGGGGAAGGAGGAGAATACGGGGAGGACGGAAGGATGGGCAATCGCATCGATGCAATGCGTCCGGTTCGGCGCCGGTTGCTGCGGGGTCTCCTCGCGGCTGCCGGGGGCCCGCGGTATCGAGTGGAGCTCGCGGGCGAGGAGGCCGTCGGTGCATCCCGGGAGGAGGCCCTGGCGACGCTGCGAATCCACGACCGGGAGGCGCTCTTCCGCTTGGCCCTCGACCCCGATCTCCAGCTCGGCGAGCTGCACACGCAGGGACGGCTGAGCTTCGAGGGCGACGCCGTCTCGCTGGTCGAGTCGGCCTTCCGATCGAAGGGGGGCTCGGGGTGGTTTCGGAAGCTGCTCGCGCGGCGCCTTCTCGACCGCCACCTCGACCAGAGCCGGGCCACCTCGGTCCGCAGCGCACAGCACCACTACGACGTGAGCAACGAGTTCTACGAGCTCTGGCTCGACGAGCGCATGCTCTATACCTGCGCCTACTTCCCGACGCCCGAGGCCAGCCTCGAAGAGGCCCAGGTCGCGAAGATGGACCACGTTTGTCGGAAGCTGGCGCTACGGCCCGGAGAACGGGTCATCGAGGCCGGCTGTGGCTGGGGTGCGCTGGCCCTGCACATGGCCCGGAACTACGGAGTCAGGGTGCGCGCGTTCAACGTCTCCCGGGAGCAGACGCGCTACGCCAGAGAGCAGGCCGAGAAGCAGGGGCTCGCGGAGCGCGTCGACTTCGTCGAGGACGACTACCGCAACATCACCGGTCGCTGCGACGCCTTCGTCTCGGTGGGGATGCTGGAGCATGTGGGTACGGCCCACTACGGTGAGCTCGGGACCGTGATCGACCGCTGTCTCCAGCCGGAGGGCCGCGGTCTGATCCACACCATCGGGCGCAGCCAGTCGCAGCCGGTGAACCCCTGGATCGAGAAGCGGATCTTCCCGAACGCCCGACCGCCCACACTCGGCGAGATGATGCCGATCTTCGAGCCCCACGACTTCGCGGTCCTCGACGTGGAGAACCTTCGTCTTCACTACGAGAGGACCGCCGCGGAGTGGCTGCGACGCTTCGAGCGGAACCGCAAGCGCGTCGTCGAGCTGGTGGGGGAGGAGCGCGCGCGCACCTGGCACCTCTACCTGATCGGCACGACGGCGACCTTCCGGGTCGGCGCCATGCACCTCTTCCAGGCGGTCTTCGCCCGCTCCAGCAACAACCGGATCCCCTGGACCCGGGCCTACCTCTACACGGACGAGACCGCGGGCTTCGCCGAGCACGCGCCCGCGTGAAGGGACGACCATGGAGCGCTGCGATCTGCTGATCGTGGGGGGCGGCCCGGCCGGCTCGTCCCTCGCCTGGGCGCTGCGCGACTCGGGTCTCGACGTGTGGATCCTCGACCGCGAGACCTTCCCGCGCGACAAGCCCTGCGCGGGCTGGGTCACGCCTCAGGTCCTGGAGGAGCTGGCCATCCAGCCCGAGATCTACGCGAAGAGCCGAGTGCTGCAGCCGATCCACGGCTTCCGGGTCCGGCGGATCGGAGACGCCCCCTCCGAGGTCCGCTCGGAGGGCGTGATCAGCTACGGGATCCGCCGCTCTGAGTTCGATCACTGGCTTCTCGAGCGCAGCGAGGCCCACCTCCGGCTCGGCGAGCCGCTCCAGCGGCTGGAGCGCGTCGGGGGGCGCTGGATCGCGAACGGATCCATCGAGACGCCCCTGGTGGTGGGCGCGGGGGGGCACTTCTGTCCGGTGGCGCGCCGCCAGAGCACCGCCGGGGCGGAGGGCGAGCCCGTCGTCGCAGCCCGGGAGGTCGAGTTCCTGCTGGACGAGTTGGACCGGGAGGATTGCCCGGTTCGGGCCGAGCTGCCGGAGATCTTCTTCACCCCCGACCTCAAGGGGTACGGCTGGCTGTTCCGCAAGGGCGACTACCTGAACCTCGGTCTCGGACGCCAGGACAAGCGCCGCTTCTCCGACCACCTGGCGGATTTCCTGGACTACCTCCGCGCCGCCGGGCGGCTGCCCCGAAAGCTGCCCGAGACCTTCCCCGGCCACGCCTACCTGCTCTACGACGAGTCACCGCGCCGGCTGGTGGGCGAGGGCCTCGCCCTGATCGGGGACGCCGCCGGGGTCGCCTATCCGCGCAGTGGTGAGGGCATCCGTCCTGCCGTGGAGTCCGCGCTGCTCCTGGCCCGCTCGCTCCGGGGCGCTCCGAGTCCGCCGCACACCGAGGCCCTCGCTGCCTACGAGCGCGCCATGATCCGCCGCTTCGGGAGACGAGGCCCCCGCCGCCGGGGCGTCACCGATCTGCTGCCGGCCCCGTTGTTCTCGAGACTGGCGGGGAAGCTGATCGCGAACCGGCGCTTCGCACGCCACGTGGTCGTGGACCGCTGGTTCCTCCACGCGGCGGATCCACCCTTGCCGAGCTGAACCTTTTCTCCCTAGGGCCGGCGCGAAGGACTCCGTTGCCACGGTGGTGCGCAAGGCCTTCCCGGACAACTGAAGGCGTCGGCGCCGCGAGCGGCCCCAGGGGATTCTTGCTTCTCCGAATCACTTGACGATGACCATCTGATCCGTGCTATGGATCCCATCCGGCCCAGGGGCCTGGGATCAAGGCCGTGAGAGAACCGGGATCGAACTGGTGGGAAGTGACATTCTTACAGCGAGGCAGGTCGTGCCGATTGAAAGACCATTCAAGGAAGAGGCGGATTTCGAGTATCTCCAAGAGGTGATTCTTCGTCGGACTACCGATGGGCCCGTGCCCATCATCGAAATGATGGCGGACGGTTCCATCATGGGAGAGGTCACCGGCTTGGACTACACGATTGACCAGATGACGGAGCTTAGGGATCTGGGCAATCCGGACAGGAACGGCCCCCGAAGAGCACCGGGAGACGGGTTGAAATTCCTCGAGTTGAATCTCGCCTTCAGCAAGGCAGTTGGCTACGACAGCGTGATAGGTTTTGTACCGATTCCCCTCACCCCGACACGATCCCAGTACAGCGAGTCCGAGGGAGATCATGGCACGCGGCCCTGGCAAGATGAACACGGCGGTCTGATTCCGGACCGAGCCGCGTTCGATGTCTTCGAGTGGCCCGATCCAGACCTGATAAGCACCGGTGTCCTTGACTACGTGGCCCCGAGGCTGCCACCAGGAATGAAGATCCATGTGATGCACATGGGGGTATTTGAAGATCTCCGGGCTCTGATGGGCTTTGAACCCATGGCAATCAAGAGTATTGAGGAGCCAGATCTGCTGGGCGATATCCTGGAGAAACTGACCGGCTTGGCGGTAGAGGCAATCGATCAGGCCGCGGCCCATCCGGCCACCGGTGCTGTGTTCTATGCCGATGATATGGGATTCAAGACCAGCACCATGCTCTCTCCGGGCTTTTTCCGGGAGTGGATCCTTCCCTGCCAAGAGCGGATAGCAGAGGCGTGCCACAAACACGGCAAGCCCTTCCTGTTTCATTCCTGTGGCTATGTCGACACGCTGATCGAGGACTTGATTGAAGTCGTCAAGATCGACGCCATCCACAGCTTTGAAGATGTCATCGAGCCTGTGGAATCGGTCTTCCAGCGATATGGAGATCGGATTACCGTTCTAGGTGGTGTTGACGTCAACCTGTTGGCCCGGGGAACACCGCAACAAGTTCGAGCGCGTTGCCGCGAGATACTTGATGTTTGCGGTGGAAAAGGAGGATTTGCCCTCGGATCGGGGAACTCCCTCACGAACTACTGCAGGATTGAGAATTTCTACGCCATGATCGACGAAGCGAGAAGTTGGAACGAGGAAAAGGGGTTGGGGGGCCACGTTTGACGGGGTTTACGCGATCCAACCGCTGACGTAAGTGACCGATATGGAATTCACATTCAAGGAGGTGTTCCGCGTCCTGAAGCCTGGCGGAAGATTTGTCATCGATGACGTCGCTGCGCTCGACGACTACGATCGTGAGAACACCCGCCACATGATTCAGCGGATGCACGCCAATGCCGAATCGTACATCAAAGCGGAAGAAGAAGAGCTGATAAATCTGAACTGGTATTCCGTCGGGAACAAACCGTAGCATTCGCAATCGTGAAGTAGCAGCTCCTGCGGTGGCTCGACTATCGGGGAGCACTGCGTCCTCTCACCCGCCCGCGCGCCCCGGACTTTTCCTTCGCTCCTGGAGCTCGGTCAGGATCGCGGCGTGCCTCGATCGATTCAAGCGGTAGCGGGAGAAGAAGACCAGCGCCACCACGGCGAAGGCGGTCATGGTGGGGCCGAAGAAGAAGCCGAGATTCCAGATGGTCTCGGTGGGGATGTCCGCTGGGAGCAGGTCCCCGCCGCGCGGCCAGCGGATCAGGTCGAGGCCGATACCGGCCACCGCGTGCCCCATCGCCGAGGCGGTCTTGCCGGAGAACGAGAGTGCGCCGAAGAAGATGCCCTCCTCGCGCTCTCCGGTCTCGAGCTCGTGCTCGTCGGCGATGTCCGCCATCATCGACCCCGCGGTGATCCCGCCCACCACGCCTCCGAAGGTGGAGATCCCCATGCTGAGCAGGAGAATCGGCAGCAGCAGGGGGTGATCGTTCCCGGGAAAGAGCTCCACCAGCCGGAGCAGCACGGGGGAGATCGCGACGAGCAGAGCCCCGCAGTAGACGACGATGAAGGTGGGCTTCTTGTCGAATCGCCGGTGGAGAATCCCGGTCACCGGGACTGCCAGCAGCGCCCCGGTCGCCATCACCGGCACGTAGTAGCCGATCTGCTCGGAGCTGAGGCCAAAGAAGAAGGTCCCGATGTGCAGCAGCATGGTCGAGTGTGCCCCTGCAGCGATGGCGATCAGCACCACCCCGATGAAGAGGGCGCGAAAGGATGCGTTCTTGAGGGCCCGGTAGATCCCCCGATAGGCTTGAAAAGGATGGTGGGAGTGCCCGGCCGCGGAGGGCCTCGTAAGACCTGGGATGGTCTTACGGGTTCCTACCACGCACACCAGGATCGCCGCCACCATGAGCAGCGAGCAGAAGGCGGCGAAGCCCGGATAGGCGCCGGCGTTCATCTGACCCTTCTCGAACTCCGGGGTGCTCGCGAAGAAGTAGAAGAGCCCCATCCCCCCGGCGAGCGCCGAGCCCAGGATGCCCGCGAAGGAGCGGAAGGCCACGATCTGCGTGCGCTCGATGTAGTCGGAGGAGAGCTCCGCCCCAAGAGCCAGATGGGGCACGTGAAAGAGCGTCATCGCCGCCCGCGTCAGCACCGCGAAGCACGTGAGCCAGGCAAAGAGCTGCCACTGGGAGAGGCCGTCGGGCGGGATGAAGAGCAGATAGAAGAAGATCGCCAGGGGCAACGGGGCGGCGACCATGAAGGGATGCCGACGGCCCCAGCGGGAGCGCCAGCCGTCCGAGACCCAGCCGGCGAGCGGGTCGGTCACCGCATCGAAGAACAGCGCGATGCCCACCGCAAGACCCGAGAGCGAGCCGGGGAGGCCCAGCACCTGGACGTAGTAGAAGAAGAGGAAGGTCTCGAAGGCGCGACCCTTGACCGCCTCTGCGCAACGCCCGACGGCGTAGGCCAGCTTGATCCCTAGCGATACCCTTGCGCCGTCGTCGCCCATCCCCGGGATCACGCAGACACCACGACTCCCGCATTGGCCGAGCCATCGACCACGCCGTCCTTCTTGACCTGCTTGCCGTTGATGAACACGGCCTCGATCCCGGTTGGCGCCATGTTCGTCTCGGCCACGGTGTTGTTGTCCTTGACGTTCTCCCAGTCGAAGACGGTGATGTCTGCGGCCAGACCGGGTCTCAGCAAGCCCCGGTCCTTCACGTCGAGGCGCTCGGCCGATGCCCCCGTCATCTTGCGCACGCTCTCCTCGAGAGATACCAGCTTTCGATCGCGAGCGTATTGCAGCAGCAAGGGGAAGGCGCCGAAGGAAGCGGGATTCTGGACGCCCTCGGCCGACACCACCGAGTCGGTCATGAACAGGCAGGCCGGATGGGAGATCAGCGCGTCTATGATCTCCATGTTGCTGTAGTTGTGATTCAGTATCCGCGCTCGTCCGTTCGTCTTCTCTGAGAGCACTACCACGACTCTCGCGGGTGGCATGTCCAGTTCGCCAGCGATCTCGTTGATGAACATGCCGTTGAACGGATTGAAATCGGGATGACCTGCAAAGGTCAACTGGACGTCTTCATAGCCGAAGCCCACGTTCCGGGACATGTTGTCCAGACCGCGTTCCAGCCTGGCCAGAGCCTGGCTGTCGCTGTAGTTGGCCGGAATATTGGCCAGGAACCACGGCGGCAGCACCACGTTGATGATCGAGTTCCCGCAGTGGTAGGGGTAGGTATCGATCATGACGTCGACACCTTCGGAAATGGCTCGATCCATCACCTCGAGACATTGCGCGTAGGTGGGGTGCGTCTTCGTGCCGGCGAACATCAGGTGCGAATACTGAAGGCGCACACCCGTGTCCCGCGCTACGTCGATCATCTCTTCGAGTGAGAGCACGTTGTGAGGAGTGCCACCCCGTTCTTCGTAGAAAGCGGACATGAACGAGTAGGCGCGGCCGTGGACCGTGATGATCTTCTCCTTCTTCTTCACCAGCCGCGCGATCTTCCCGACGTCCTCCTTAGAAAGGAACATTCCCGGCTCGTATCCGAGCCCGAACGACACGCCCCGCGCCCCCTGGTCCATCGCCTCTTCGAGCAGAGCGAGCAACTCCGTGAGCTCACTCTCATCCAGCGGGCTCGGGTCCATTCCACGCATCGAGATCTGCGTGGTCCCGTGGCCGGCCAGGTGGACGATGTTGTGGCTCAGCTCCGCCCGATCCAGATGCTCGAAATAGCCCTCCATGGTGTCCCAGCTGATGTCGAACCCCCGACCCGCCCCGAGCTGGATCATGCCCTTGTACTCGCTGTTCCTGCGAAAGCCGCCGGGACTGAACCCGCAGTTCCCCGTGACGAAGGTGGTGCAGCCCTGCGCGATGAACGGGCTCTTGAGTTCCTCGGCGCCCTCCATCGGCGCGATCCAATCCATGTGGGAATGCGCGTCGATGAAGCCTGGCGCGATGACCAGACCTCTGCAATCCATCGTCTCGCAGCCGATCTCGATCGGATTCCGTGAAACCTGCTCGATCTTCGCTCCCTTGATGAGCAGATCCCCGGGGTACGCCTTCCGACCCGTCCCGTCGACGATCAGCCCGTTCGTGAGCAAGGCGTAGGTCGAGGAATCCTTGGAGCCCCTCTGATCGGCACTGGTTGTTGCGGACACGGCACGGCCTCCCGATGCGGATGCCTCCGCAGTTGCGTCGGCACTGCTCCGCCGATACTACAGCGGGGCCGCGGTAGTTGGCCAGGCGATACGGAAGAACGGCAGACTCATTGGAGGCCCCGGATCCACAGGACCACCGCGCCGGTGACGAGGATGTTCGCGATCGAGAGCGGCAGGATCATCTTCCAGCAGAGATCCATGATCTGGTCGTAGCGGAAGCGCGGCAGCGTCCACCGGATCGCGAGCTGCAGCCAGATCATGAAGATGACCTTCGCGAGGAAGCTCCCCACGTGGAGGGCCAGGCAGATGGCGGTGCCGAATCCCTCGCCGAAGAGCGGGGTGGCGACGCCGACGATGGTCTCCTGGGAGAGGAACGGAATCGACCAGCCGCCCAGGAACAGAGTCGTCACGATCATCCCGATCACGGGAATCTCGAGGAACTCCGACATGTAGAAGAGGCCGAAGCGGAAGCCCGAGTACTCGAGGTGGTAGCCGGAGACGATCTCGGATTCCCCTTCCGGTGCGTCGAAGGGCGGCCGCTTGTTCTCGGCCATGATGCAGGTGAGGAAGAGAATGAAGCCCAGAGGCTGGAGGAAGATCCCCCACATCGGGAGCCGGATCCAGTCGAGCCAGACGGGAAGCGTATCGATCATCCCCAGGAGCTCGACGAATCCCAGCAGGCGGAAGGTCTGGTCCTGGAAGGCCGCCATCTCGGGGAGCCGCAGGGTGCCGTAGACCATGAAGATGCCGACCACGGCGAGTCCCATCGTGACCTCGTAGGAGATCATCTGCGACGAGGCGCGCATGGCACCGAGAAGCGACCAGTTGTTGTTGCTGGCCCACCCGGCGATCACCGCGCCGTAGGTCGCGAGCGACCCAACCGCGAAGATGTAGAGCATCCCCCAGTCGATGTCGGCGACCACCAGGTTGAGCTCCAGGTCACCGAAGCGGTAGACCCCCCCGTAGGGGATCACGGCTATGGCCATGACGGCGGGGACCATGGCGATGACCGGCGCGAGCAGGTGCAGTACTGGGTTGGCGCCTCGGGGAACGAAATCTTCCTTGATGAGGAGCTTGAGAGCGTCCGCGATGGGATGGAAGAGCCCGAGGATCCGGATGTCGAGAATGTGGGCGCGGTTGGGGCCGACGCGGTCCTGCATCACCGCGCTCTGCTTCCGCTCCACCCAGATGATGATGGGCAGGAATGCCGCCATGATCACGAGGAAGATGAACAGCAGCATGATGATGACTACCAGCATCGCTCAGCTTTCCGTCCCGTCCGGCGTGACCTGCCAGGCCACCTTCAGGGGATGGGCTTCTCGACCACCGGAAGGGGCAGGTCCTCGGTCTCCCGGTGGCGTCCCGCGACTGGGACCTTCTCCGCCTGCACCCGGGCCTGGAGCTTCATGACGCCGTCGAGGACAGCCTCCGGGCGCGGCGGGCAGCCGGGAATGTAGACGTCGACGGGGATGATCGTGTCGATCCCCTGCACGGTGGCGTAGTTGTTGTAGGGACCGCCGGAGCACGTGCACGCGCCGAAGGCAGCCACCCACTTGGGCTCTGTCATCTGGTCATACACCTTTTTGAGTATTGGAGCCTGGCGGTGTGTGATCGTGCCGACCACCCAGAGGAGATCCGCCTGACGCGGTGAGGCGCGAGGAATCTCCCACCCGAAGCGGGAGACGTCGTAACGAGGTCCCCACGCAGACATAAACTCCATGGCGCAGCAGGCCGTGTTGAAGGGATAGGCGAACATGGAGTATTTCCGCGCCCAGTTGAAGACGGCGTCGACACGGGTGGTCAGGAACAGTTCGTTCCCTTGACGCAGGACGTCCAGCATGCGGGCGGTGCGTTCGGTTGCCTGGCCCATGCTTGCCCCAGCATACGCCCCGCCGCTGCCATTGGGCGAATCAAATTCGGCTTCCAGTCAGGTGAACGCTGTTCAGCAGGGGTGGTCGTTTGGTTTGAAACTTGGAAGTGTCTGTCGCTGGGAAGGGGACTACTTGGGGCACTCCCCTTCTCTGTTGCCTGGGAAAGCCGGCGCTCCAGAGTGTTCCGCTCCCTCTAGGATCAGCGAACGGTGGCGGCAGCACGCCGCGGATTCGGCTGAGGTCGAAGGCGCCGCAGACAGTCGGCGCAGAGTCCGTGCGTGGTCAGAGCCTCCCCATCCGTCCGCGTCCGAGCGGTGCCCGGAGTCGCCAAGACGCTGTCACACCAGGCGCAAACACTGAGTAACACCGTATCTCGCGGCTTCCCGCTCACCTCGAATCTCCTCCACGCCGGGGATCGAGCGCGATATTCCACGCCGGTCACGGTGGTCAAGGAGAGCTTCGCATCACACGCTGAGCGTTCTGGGCGGGGGGGGGGCGTTGGCACGCCAGCGCGATGCTGCAGGTCGCAACCTGTGCCTTTGCCCGGCCCTTTCCAGCGCGGCCGTATAGTCGTGATCTCCGCTCGTTCCCGGCTTCGAGTGAGTCGGACGGACGATGGCTCGCAACGTCTCGAAGACCCACACCGGACGGTTTCTGTACTTTGTCGTAATCATGGCTCTTCCATCCTCTCGCAGGAGCCTACGCGAGCCACCCGGGCACCGCCGTGAACTGCTTCACAGTCCCCGCGAGAATCTCTGGGCTGGCATGGGGACTGGTCCCTCCCCACGCGTCGAGCTGGCTCTCGATCTCTGGTGCCCGGTCCTGGGTCTGTTGAGCCAGGTGCCTAGGGGCAGGCGGCCAGGAGCAGGGCGGCCAGCAGCAGTGCGGTGGTGAGGGCGAGCGTGGTGATTCGGGTCATGGCATCTCTCCTGGTGAGGGACGGCAGCCTATCACCACGAGGCGGGCTTCACGCGGCTCAGGAACGGGCGGTTCCGGACGTTTCTGCACACCTCCTCCCTCTGGCCCTGAAACTTCAGCAGTTCCTCAGCAATCGACCCGGCGGTTGAATCGGGCCGCCTCTCCGGTGTGGAATCGGCTCATCGGGAGCGGGGGGGGACTGAGCAGAACTGAAGCAGGGGCCGGAGCCGGATGCGGAGTAGTGTTCTCGTGGTCGACGATCGGCGGAGCTCTCGCCGGGCGCTCGCCGCGGAGCTCGAGGATGCGGGCTTCGAGGTGATCGAAGCCGAGGACGGGTCACACGGGTGGAGGCGATTCTGCTCGCGCACCCCGGATCTGGTGATCACCGACATGGTGATGCCGAACAGCGATGGGATCGAGCTCCTCACCCGGATCCGCGCCCGCTCCGAGGTCCCCGTGGTCGTCTTCACCGCCCACGGCAGCATCGACGCGGCGGTGACGGCGCTCAAACGCGGCGCGGACGAGTTCGTGGCTTCGTCGGACGTCGAGGCGGAGGAGCTGGTGGGGGTGGCCTCCCGGCTGCTCGAGGGAGTGACTCCGCCCGACCTGGCGTCGCGGGTTGCGGAGCGGTTCCTGGGCGAGAGCCCCGCCTGCCAGAGAGTGCGCGAGCGGATCGCGGGACTGGCCACACTCGCCGAGCCGGTGTCGATCTGCGGCGAGCCGGGAACCGGCCGCGATACCGTCGCCCGAGCGCTTCACGAGCTCGGCGCGACTCGCACTGGGGATTTTCTCCGCGTCGATTCGAGCGGCCGGACCGCCACGGGACGGCTTCCCGAGTCGGTCACCATCTACCTGGACAATCTGGATTTCTACTCCCTGGATGCCCAGCGCTACTGGTTCGAGCGGCTCTCGGCGGGGGGTCGTATCGGGTCTCCGAAGCTGCGCCTGCTCGCTTCGCTGTCGCGTCCTCTCGCGATGGCTCTGCACGAGGGCCGGATCGATCCCCAGCTCGCCAAGTGGTTCCTTCGCTTCGAGATCTCGCTTCCACCGCTTCGCGAGCGTCCCGGGGACATCCCGATTCTGGCGAGGGCGCTCGTCGAGCGCCTGGGGCAGTCGCTGGGCCGGCCGGGGGTTCGCCTGGTGCCGCAAGTCGAGCGGCGTCTCCGGGCGGAGCACTGGCCGGGCAACGTCCGGGAGCTCGCCGAAATCCTCGAGAAGCTGATTGCCTTCTGCCCGTCCAAGGAGATCCGACTCGACGACCTGGTGGCGATCCTCGCCGAGGTCAGGGAGAGCGTCGCCGCGATTCGCGAACGCCACGGCATGATCGAGCGGGAGACCTTGATCGAGACGCTCCGGGCGACCGGCGGGAACGTGACGCGGGCAGCCGAACGGCTCGGCAAGAGCCGGGCGGCCGTCTACCGCCTCGCCGAGAAGCACGGCCTCCCGCTGCGCCGCGAGTACTGACTCGGAAATGGGCGCATCTCTCTCGAGGCTCACCGCGATCTCGCTGGGGCATCCCGCCCGGGTGATCCTCCTGCTCGCGCTGGTGACGGCAGCCTTCGCCGCGCAGCTTCCCAGGCTTCGGACGGAGTTCGGCTACCGGCCCCTGGTCGGAGCGGAGCATCCCTCGATCCAGGCTCTGGATGAATTCATCGAGCGATTCGGCGGCGGCTTTCCCGTGCAGATCGTCTGGAGCTGCCGCCAGACGCCGCGGTGCGAGACGATCTTCGATCCCGCCTCGCTTCGCATGGCGGACGCGGTCTCCCGTCGCCTCGCCTCGCTGACGGTGATCCGCGACGTTCGCGGCCCCGCCTCCTCGTCACTTCTGGTCCCGACCCCCGACGGGTTCGAGGTGCGCCACTTCGTCGAGCGCGGTGAGCCGGTGGCGGATGCGCGCCGGCTCGCCGAGCGAGCCCAGGGCGATCCGCTCTGGGTCGGGAATCTGGTGTCCGCGGACGGCGAAACCGGCGTGATCGTGGTTCAGCCCGTCGACTCCGAGAGCGAGACCAGCGTCCTGGTCGTCGAGGCGATCCGCGAGGCGCTGGCTCCCTTCGAAGACGCCGGCTTCGAGTTTCACCTGGTGGGGCACGCGGTCGAGTTCGTGGTGGCGGGGAGGGAGCTCTCCCAGAGCTCCTCGGCGCTCACCCCAATCGCCGCGTTCGTCATCGCACTGATCGTCTTCGCCCTCTCCCGTTCCTGGCAAGGGGTGCTCGCCTCCCTCGCGACCGTGCTCACGTCCCTGATCTGGACCTTCGGGCTCCTGGGTGCTCTCGACTGGCCCCGGGACAGCATTCTCCAGACCCTGGCGCCCCTGATCCTGGTGGTGGGCGTCTGCGACGCGATCCACCTGCTCTCTCGCTTCGCAGCGGAGAGGTCCCACCGAGGAGTTCCGGGAGGGCGCCGGGGGCGGCGGAAGGCACTGCTCTCGGCGACCCGCGACATCGCGAGGCCCTGCCTGATCACGACGTTGACCACCGCTGGCGCCTTCCTTTCCTTCGCGACCAGCGATCTAGAGACCTTCGTTCACTTCGGCGTCGTCTCCGCCTTTGGCGTGCTGGCCTGTCTGATCCTCACCTTCACCCTGCTCCCGGTGCTGATTCTGTTGATTCCCGCGGAGGGCGACAGCTCGGGTCGCGTCTCGCGGGGATGGGAGGTCGCGCTCGACGCGATCGTGCGTAGTGCGGAGCGCCGCGCGACGCCGATTCTCGTGGCCACTGGAGTCGTCTTCGTCGCCTGCGCCGTCGGCTGGCTCGGCTTTCTCCGCGTCGACACCGACGGCTACGAGATGTACGGGGACCGAAGCCAGGTGATCCGCTGGATCCGCTTCGTGGAGCAGTCCCTGCACCGTTCGGACAATCTGGAGATCGAGATCGAGCTGCCGCCGTCGACCCGGCTCGAGAGCCCCGAGACACTCGACGCGATCTCCCTCCTCTCCGGGCGGCTCTCCGAGATCGACGGACTGGGGCGCGCGAGCAGCTTTCTCGATCTGATCGAGCGTCTGAACCGGCTGCTCCACGACGACGACCCGGCATTCGAGCGTCGCGGCGACAGTCCGGAGGCGAATGCGCAGCTGCTCGAGCTCGTCAGCTTCGAGGATCCGGTGCTTCTCGAGACCTGGCTCGGCTTCGATCGCTCGCGCGTGCGCGTGTCCGTCGAAGCGCCCTTTCAATCGTATGCCAGTCGCGAGGCGGTTCTCCGGGAGGTACGTCGGGAGATCGCCCGCTCCCTGCCCGCGGATTGGTCCACCGTGCTGACCGGCCAGTACGCGATGGGATACGACTGGGTGAGCGACGTCCAGGCCACCCAGCTTCGGAGCTTCCTGACCGCATTCGCAGTCGTGCTGCTTCTGGTCGCAGTGCACGTTCGTTCTCTTGGATGGTCCCTGATCGCGATGATCCCCACGACGCTTCCGGTCGTGGTGCTGCTGGGCTCGATGGGACTCCTCGGTCTCAGCCTCGACGTCGGCCGAGCCATGATCGCCGCCGTGATCATCGGCATCGGCGTGGACGATACGGTGCACCTGCTGAGCCAGTTCAGGAGTCGCCGGCTAGCCGGTGCGACGGCACCGGAGGCGATTCGCCAGGCCCTCCTCTTCGTCGGCCGACCCGTGATCACCTCTTCAGTGGCACTCGCGGTCGGCTTTCTCTCGCTCATGACCTCGTCATGGCAGACGGTGTCGAGCTTCGGGTTCTTCGTTGGGATCGGGATTCTCGGGGCCCTCCTCGCCGACCTCTTCGTGTTTCCCGCCTTGGTGGTGACCGTCGCTGCACGAGCGTCGGGCCGAGGGGGAGGCGTCCGGGCGGGGAGGGCGGCTCGCCGCATCCTCGGCGTCGGTGCGCTCTTCCTGCCGATTCTGGTGCCGCTCGCGGTCGGCGCCGGGCTGGCGGCGGCCCCCGGTGAACGCCCGCTTCCGGCATGCCGGATGCTGGCCAATGATCGCATCGTGCTGCTCCCCGCCGCAGGGTCGAGCTGTCCGCTCCAGCCATTCGACCAGGTTCGGGCGGTCGAGCCCGCGGGTACCGCTCTCCGCGTGGCGATCGTTCGCGACGTTCGGGAGGAGTGGGTCCTGGTTCCCGTGAGGCTCACCAGTCGGGGGGAGCGTCTCGCCGAGCTGGCCGCCGCCGCGGTGATGGCCGCGGCGATGATGGTGATTCCGTGTCTGCTGCTTCGACGCGCCGCAGTCCCCGCCACCCGAGCGTTCGCGCTTCTCTACTCCGCGATCGCAGGAATCGCCTTCTGCGCAAACTGCGGCGTCCACTCCCCATGGCTGGATCGACTGGAGCTCGCCGCCTGCACCCTTGCGCCCGCGGCGCTCGCCCACCTCGTGCTGGCCTTTCGCGGGACGCAGAGCGTGCTTCGGCAGGCACCCGGTCTCGCTCTCGTTCCCTACCTCGGTGCCGGCCTGCTCTTCCCGGTGGCGTGGATTGCGATGGAGAGGGACGGAATCCTCTGGCCTCCCGTCTGCTCTCTGCTGCTGGCGCTGACCGCGGGGCTGTGGATCGTCCTCCTCATGTCCTGCGTCTTCGCGCTTCGCGAATCCGACGTGCCCTTCGAGCGGGCCCGCGCGCGACTGGTGCTGTACGGAGCGCTTCTGCTGCCGATCGCTCCCGCTCTGATCGTCGGGGACTACCCGCCGAGTGCCTCGCAGATCGCCTCCCGCTATCTCCTCGTCTCCGCCGCACTGGTTCCCCTTCCGATCGGCCTGGCGGTGAGTCGATACGACCTCTTCGATCTCGGCCTCGACGCGCGCCTCTTTGCTGCCCGGTTCCTCTTCTACGCGGTCGCGGCGCTGGCCGGAACCCTCGCGCTGACGCTCGCCACGCTCTGGCTAGGAGGACCGGCCTGGATTCCCGGACCGGTTCGCCTCTTCGCCCTCTGCCTCGCCGTGGCGGCGATCATCGATGCGCTGCGTTGGGCTGTGCTGGGGCGCCTGGAGGCGCTTCTCTCCCCCGGCGAAGAGAGGATCCGCAGGGTCGGAGAAGGCTTCGCGAGGCGCATCGCGGAGCTGCACGGCGAGGAGGAGGTCGGCAGTCTGCTGGGGGAGGCGCTGGTTCGCGCCCTCGCGCCGCGATCGGCGTGCGTCTTCGTGTCCTCCGAGAGCGGTTGGCGACCCGTCTACGCCTTCGGATCCCAGGCGCCGCTCGATCGAGCCGTCGCCGAGAGCGCCGCGGCGCTGGCCTCTGCGGGGCAGACCCTCTGCCTGGCGTCCCTGCCGCGCCCGGAGGGTGGGGTCGAGTCGCATCTCGTCGAACGCGGCGTGGCGGTGGTCTCTCCCCTCCGCGTACGGAAGCATTCCATTGGTCTCGCCGTGGTTGGCGAGGAGGAATCGGGCCGGACCTATACGCGGCGGGATCTGGACTTCGCGGCACGCGCGGCCTCCCATGCCGCGATCGCCCTCGCCAACGCCCGACTCGCCGAGGATCTCGTCGCCGCCGAGCGTCGGGTCAGTACCGGACGCATCTCGGTCGCCCTCGCCCATGACGTCGGCAAGGAGCTCGACTGGATTCGTCGCCTGGCGAAGCGACTCCCGGGGCGGATCACCGACCGCGAGCGGGTACTGCGGGACATCCGGACGATTCGGGAGCTCTCGGAAGAGCTGGCGGTCAGCGTACGCGAATTCGTCCTCGGCGCCGCGGATGCGATGATCGAGGAGTCCGGCTTCGCATCGGTGACGGGCCTGCTGGACCGCGCGATCCGGAGCATTTCGCGGATCCACCCCGGAGTTCGCATCAGCCAGTCCTTGGAGCCCCGCGCCAGAGAGGTCCTCGTCGATCGAGGCCTCGCCCCGGTTCTCAGCAACCTGCTCGACAACGCGCTGCGCGCGAGCCCTCCCCTCTCATCGGTCCACGTCTTCGCGACCACGTGCGGGTGCCGGCTTCGCCTCTCGATTGCGGATCGGGGTCCCGGGATGAGCCGCGAGGAGCGGATCCGGGCCTTCGAACCCGGATTCTCGACCCGGCGGGATGACGGGGGATGCGGAATCGGTCTGGCCATCTGCCGGGAGATCGTCCGCGGACAGGGCGGCAGCGTCGAGCTCCAGCAGCCCGATTCGGGGGGAACCTGCGCGGTGGTGGAGGTTCCCTTTCGCTCTTCGAGGGAGTCGTGATGGTGAGACCCCTGGCTTCGATGCTCGGTGTCGTCCTCCTCGTCTCGATGCTGGGCGCTTCCGGTTCCCGCGCCGAGCCTCCGCAGGACGCGCCTGTCGAAGCTCGGGAGTCCTTTGATCTGGCCCGAGATCTGCTCACCAGGGCGGTCGCGATCCGCTACGACTGCGACTCCAGGGCTCTCATCGATCTCCGGATGCGAGACGGCCGAGGCGCTGAACGACGCCGACGCATCCGGACACTCTCCAAGCACATCGATGGGCGCATGCATTCGATCGGACGCCTTATCGCGCCGGAGCACCTGCGCGGGATGACCATCCTCAGCATCGAGGCCCACGATCGGAGTGACGACGCGTTCGTCTATCTCCCCTCCCTGGGGCGAGTGCGTCGAATGTCGATGAGTCGCAGGGCCGATTCCTTCCTGGGCAGCGACCTGACCTACCGGGATCTCGATCGTCAGCGCGCGGAGGACTACGGGATCGAGTCGCTCGATGGGGAAGTGGTGCAGGGGGAGCCCGCTCACGTCATCACCACCCGGCCGAAGGAGGACGACAGCCACCAGCGGGTCGCCTTCGTCGCCGCGAAGTCGGATCTCGCCATCCTCGAGCTGCGCTACTACAAGGCCGGCGATGCGCAGGCCTCGCGGGTGGTTCGCTTCCCCCGCGCGTCGATCCGGAGGTCGGGAGAGAACCTGATTCCCACCCGCATCCACGTGGTCGACACCGTCCGCGGCAGCGAGACCGACGTCGAGATTTCGGAGCTCGAGATCGACCCCGAGATCGACGATCGCATCTTCTCGCTGGTCACGCTCCAGGCGCAGCGCGGCTTCCACAAGGAGTGACGCGCGCGGGCGGACGCCATCGAACGGGCGCTGACCCTCGAATACGCCCGCGGTCGATCCCTGGCATTGTCGCCGACCGGTGGTCCGGAATAGGGTCGCGTTCTCGACGCAATGATGCGCTTCGTCCACGCGGGGGCCAGGGTCATGGGAGCCGCACCGGTGGTGGTGATCGGAGTCGAGCCGCGATACGGGGAGTGCCTCCGGCGGCTCGCCCGCGCGCGGGGGATCGAAACCCTCCTGGTCGACGATGACGGATGCGCCGCAGCGGCTCCCGACGCCCCCGCGCTCTGCGTCGCGGGGCTGCTCGGCGGATCCCGCGAGGAGTTCCGCCGGGTTCGACGGCTGGGCAACGCCCACCCCGAGACGCCCCTCGTGGTGCTGGTGCGGAACGTCGCGACCTCTGAGGTCGTCGACCTGATGCGCATCGGTGTCGCCGATGTGATCGAGCTTCCGGAAGACCCGGAAGCCGTGGCGCAGAGGTCCCTCTCTCGCCTCTCCGTCGAAGAGTCGCGGGAGGGCGCGCCGGATTTCGATGGACGGGGGCAGGAGATCCGGAAGCTGCGCCGCCTGGTCGTCATGGCTGCCGCCAGCTCGGCGACGCTGCTGGTCACCGGCGAGACGGGATCGGGCAAGGGCCTGGTGGCGCGGGGCGTTCACCTTCGCTCGGAGCGACGCGAACGGTCCTTGGTTCACGTCGACTGCGCCGCGCTCTCGGCGTCCGTGATCGAGAGCGAGCTCTTCGGGCACGAGCGCGGGGCGTTCACGGGAGCGGAAGCGCGACGCGTCGGGCGCTTCGAGCTCGCGGGATCGGGGACCCTCTTTCTCGACGAGATCGGAGACCTGGCGCCGTCCCTCCAGGCGAAGCTCCTGCGGGTGCTTCAAGAGCGGAGGTTCGAGCGCGTCGGGGGTACCCGCACCCTGACCATGAGGGCGCGGGTGATCACCGCCACCAACATCGATCTCGAGCGCGCGGTTCGGGAGCGCCGCTTCCGGGAGGACCTCTACTACCGGCTGAACGTGCTCCGCATCTCGGTCCCACCGCTCTGCGATCGCCGCGAGGACATCCCGGACCTGGTCGTCCGCGGGCTCCTGGAGCACGCGCGGCGCCTCGGCCTCCCGCCTCCGAAGCCGAGCGCGGCGCTGATCGATCGCCTCGCCGCCCGTCCCTGGCCCGGAAACGTCCGGCAGCTCATGAACCTCCTGGAGCGGCTCCTGGTGCTGCACCCCGACGGCCGCCTCGACGCCGCGGCTCTCGAGGAGGTCGCCGATCCCGAGGCCGCCCCCCGCCACGCCGCCCTGGCCGAGCGCCCCGAGCGGTACCGGGAGCGTCCGGAATCCGAGAGGATCGCCTCAGTGTTGGAGTCCACCGGCGGAAACGTATCCCGGGCGGCGCGGCGCCTGGAGCTGGCCCGCAGCACCCTGCGCCACAAGATCAAGAAGTACGATCTGGGAGGGTTGATTCCGAGCGACTGATCGGAGCGGAAGAACGGCGCATGAACCAAACTGCTCTGGGCCCTGGCCGATGCGGTACCGTCTCGGGTCGGATCGCCGCCTGTCCGCTCCGCTGCGGCCTCTTCCTCAATCCGAGCTGCGAAAGGCCAGTGATTCCGGCCCGAACGAATCAAGAGACCACATCCTCGTGACCCAGACCTCTCCGGCCGAACCCAGCGAGCGAACGCTTTCGAACGGCGTGGTCATCGCCTACGCACTTCCGCGTTCCGGATCGGCCTTGATGTTCGTCACGGTGGCCATCTACCTGTCCAAGTTCTACACAGATACGCTGCTGCTCGCTCCCGCCTTCATCGCCTGGACCTTTCTGATCGGCCGCTTCTGGGACGGTCTGACCGACCCGATCATGGGATACGTCTCGGATGCCACCAAATCACGCCTGGGGCGGCGTCGCCCGTACTTCCTGGTGAGCGCGATTCCCGTCGCCATCGCCTACTTCTATCTCTGGTCTCCCCCCGATGGCCTCGAGGACTGGGCCCTGTTCACCCACCTGACCCTCGCATACCTGGCCACCTACACCTTCTGGACCGTCTTCTCCATTCCCCACAACTCCCTGGGGGCGGAGCTGACCATGGATTACCACGAGCGTACGCGCCTCACCGGTGTGAGAGAGGCGCTTGGGCTCCTGGGCACACTTATCGGCGCGGTGGCACCCGCCCTGTTTGCCTCTCGGTTCGGAGGCGAGGTCAGGGGTTTCTCCTACATGGCGGCAACGGTGGGTGGCCTCACCGCCGTCTTCATCCTGATCTGCTACTTCAGCGTGAGAGAGAACCTCGCGGTCCAGAAGCAGACGCGGATTGCCATCGGAGAGGGCTTGAAGACTCTCTTCAGGAACCGGCCCTTTCGAACCCTGGTGGTTGCGTTCGTGGTCGCACTGGTCGGCAATGCATTCGTGCCGCTGCTGTTCCTGTACGTGGCGGAGTATCTGGTCTGCGTACCGAAGGCCGCACCCTACGTCATCATGACCTACATCCTGATGGCCGCGCTATCCATCGTGTTCTGGACGCGTCTCTCACGCAGCATCGGCAAGAAGGAGACCTGGACGCGCGCGCTGATACTCTCGTCCGTGACTTTCGCCCTCGGCACCTACCTGCACGAGGGAACCTACGTGGTCTGGTTTCTGATGGCCGTGTTCGCCGGATTCGGGTACGGATGCACGATGGCCCTGGCTCCCTCGATGATGGCCGACGTGATCGACATGGACGAGCTCGAGACCGGCAGACGCAGAGAAGGAGCCCATTTCGGAGTCTGGTCCTTCATCGACAAGTCAGCGCTGGGTCTGGCCGTGTTCGTCGGAATGTATGCCCTCCAGGTGACGGGATACGTGCCAAACCAAGATCAGACCCCCCGCGTGCTCTGGACACTGAGGATTCTCTACTGCGTCGTTCCCGCCATCTGCTTCGCCACCAGCGCCTACCTGTTGCGCTACTACCCGATCACGCTCGAGGAACACGGACGTATCCGCAGGCTGATCGAGGAGCAGAAGAGGGCGGCACGGGCATGAGTTCTCGGACGGGCCGACAGGTCATGGTCACCGGTTGCACCGCCGGACTCGGAAGAGCCGGAGCGATCCAGCTCGCAGAGATGGGCGCCGACGTCGCGCTGGTCTGTCGCAATCGCAGCAAGGGAGAAGCGCTTCAGCGGGAGATCGCGCAACAAACCCGGCGCGACTGCGCTTCGCTTTTCGTGGGTGATCTCGGATCCCAGAGGGACATCCACGCGATCGCCGAGGCCTATCTCGCGACGGATCGACCCCTGCACGTGCTCTTCAACAACGCGGGCGTCATCATGCAGAGGAAGACCGAGACGGTGGACGGCTTCGAGACCACCTTCGGGGTGAACCACATCGGCCATTTCCTTCTGACGCTCCTCCTCGTGGAGCGGCTCGAGGCGTCGGCGCCGGCCCGGATCGTCAACACCGCCTCCGACGCGCACAGATCCTCCGGCGGTCGCCTCGACTTCGACAACCTCCGGGCCGAGAAGAAGTTCAGCATCATGCGCGCCTACGGGAGCTCGAAGCTCGCCAACATCCTCTTCACCCGGGAGCTCGCCCGTCGCCTCGAGGGGCGCGGCATCACGGTCAACGCCTTCCATCCGGGCATGGTGGGGAGCGAATTCTCGAAGAACAACGGCCTGCTCGCCCGGATCGTGATGAGCCTGCTTCGTCCCTTCTCGCGAAGCCCCGAGAAGGGCGCCGAGACGGGCATCTACCTCTGCACCTCTTCCGAGGTCGAAGGCGAGACCGGGCGTTACTACTACGACTGCAAGGAGCACGAGCCCGCCGAGCAGGCAATGAACGACGAGGACGCAAAGCGCCTCTGGGAGCTCAGCGAAGGCTGGACCGGGGCGAGTCTCAGGGAGCATCGATGAAGGTCTACACCACCGCTCCCATGGAAGACCCGCGCGATGCGCGGGCTACCTTCGCCCACTTGGAGGCGATTGGCTACGACGGCGCCTTCAGCTTCGAGGCGAAGCTCGATCCCTTTCTCCCCCTGGTGCTCGCCTCGGAGCATACGAGTCGGCTGCGCCTCGGCACGGCGGTAGCGATCGCCTTCGCGCGCAACCCCATGAACCTCGCGAACCTCGCCCACGGTCTACAAGTCATCAGCGAGGGGCGCTTCATCCTCGGCCTCGGCTCCCAGGTGCGGCCCCACATCGAGAAGCGTTTCTCCATGCCCTGGTCGAAGCCCGCGGCGCGCATGCGCGAGATCGTCCTCGCGATCAAGGCCATCTTCGACACCTGGGAAGGGAAAGCGAAGCTCGACTTCCGCGGCGAGTTCTACCGCCACACGATCATGATTCCCGCCTTTGATCCGGGCCCCAATCCCTTCGGTCGGCCCCCTATTTTCACGGGAGGCTTCGGCCCCCTCATGACTGCCGTGGCGGGCGAGACGGCCGACGGCTTCTTCGCCCACCCCTTCAACAGCCGTAGGTCGCTCCTCGAGAACACCATGCCGGCCCTCGAGAAGGGCCTCGCGAAGAGCGGCCGCAGCCGCGAGGACATCGAGATCATCTGCTCGACCCTCACCGTGACCGCCGACGGCGAGGAGGAGTTCGAGCGCGTGAAGCTCGCCGCCCGCAAGCAGCTCGCCTTTTACGGATCGACGCCCGCCTATCTCCCCACCCTGGCGTGCCACGGCTGGGAGGAGATGCACGGCGAGCTCAACCGCCTCTCCAAGGAGGGCCGCTGGGACGAGATGACGGATCTCATCGACGACCGGGTCTTCGAGACCCTCGCCGTAGTGGGCCCGCGCAAGGAGATCGCGGCCAAGCTCCGTGAACGCCTCGAGGGTATTGCGGACGGCGTGAGCCTCACCCACAACCGCGCCCCCGATCCCACCCAGTGGGCGGACGTGGTGGCAGACCTGCGGGGCACGTGATCGGCGGGGTTGCGGCGCCTGGAGCTGGCCCGCAGCCAGCGAGAACATAGGAACCGTGTAGGCGGATCACGGGCTGCGGAAGAACTCGATCATCTCTCGGCTGGTGAGATCGGGCTCCTCGAGCAGGATCCAGTGGGTGGTGTCGGGGATCAGGGTGAAGCCGCCCGGCCCCGCGAGTTCGGCGGTGAGCTCCGCTGCCGCGGGCGGGAAGAAGGCGTCGTCCTCGCCCCAGACGACGCGCACGGGGACGGTGGGCTCGCCCTGCGCTTCCGGCACCTCGACGATCGTCGCGCGGTAGACGTGGATCATGGTGGAGATGGCGTTCTCCCGGCTCCACGCCGCCTTGTAGATGTCGAGCGTTTCATCGTCGAAGGTGCCCGGGCGGCTCGTCGCGCGCAGGTTCCGCGAGAGCAGCCACCAGTCGCCGCTGCGCACCACCAGCTCGGGAAGCCAGGGCAGCCGGAAGAAGCTGCGGAACCAGCTGATCGTCTCGACGTCGTCCGCGGGGCGCGCGCGCCGCCAGACGAACGGGTGCCCGGCGTTGAAGATCACCGCCTTGCGCACCCGGTCGGGACGCAGGAGGACGAGCCGCCAGGCCACGCCGCCGCCCACGTCGTGGCCGGCGACGACGTGGGCGGCGAGCTGATGGCGCCAGCTATACCAGAACTCCGGGAAGCCGTGCAGCAGGACCCGCCGCCACCACGTGCAGGGTGACGTCGCCAGCCGGGATCCGATGCGACTCGAGGTCGATTCCGAGCTCGGCCTCGGCGAGTGCGATCTCGTTCACGGGCTCGCGCTCGCCGGAGCGCCAGGCCAGCCAGACGAGCCCCGCCAGAACCAGGGCGACGATCACCACGAGACGCAGACCGCGCATCCGACCCTCCTTCGACAGCTTGCTCCGCCCGGATCCTATCGCGGCCGGCGAAGTTCGACACGAAGCCGCGCCGCGGGCCTCAGAGCGACCGCAGCGAGATCGCTGGGTCGATGCGCGCGGCACGGCGGGCGGGGATCACACCCGACGCGAGGCCGACGCCCACCAGCGCCAGGGCCAGGAGCGCCACGGTGGACCACTCCAGGTAGGGCGTGGGGTAGACCAGGGTTTCGGGGACCCGGCTGCCGATCCATTCCACGGCGAGCCCGCCCAGGACGCCGCCGAGCGCTCCCGCGATCACCGTCATCGCCAGGGCCTCCGCCAGGAACTGCACGAAGACGTCCCGGTTCGAGGCGCCCAGCGCCTTGCACAGGCCCACCTCGCGCGTCCGCTCTCCGACCACCACCAGCATGATGTTCATCACGCCCACCGCGCCCACCAGCAGCGTGATCAGTCCGGCGGAGGTGAGGAAGATCTCGGTGCCGAGGCCCAGGGCGTCGAGCAGCTTCACCACCTCCTGGATGTCGACGAAGGCGAGCGCTCGGTCGTCGTCGGGGCGGAAGTGGTGGCGCAGGCCGAGCACCTGCCGCACCTGGCGGATCGCGTCCTCACTCGCCTTCCGCGCTCTGGGCGCGAAGACCATGGCGCCGATCCGGTCCTCGCGGGTGAAGCGGCGCTGGGCCGTGGTGATCGGGATCAAGGAGAGCTCGTCGTCGCGGGGTCCGATGTTGACGATCTGATCGCCCTTCTCGCGGCCCACGCCGATCACCGAGAACGGGATTCCCTCGATCTGGACCGTCCGACCCACGGCGGGCCTTCGCCCGAAGAGACGTCGCGCCGCCTTCGCGCCCAGGAAGACCACGCGCTCGTTCTTCTCCACGTCCTCGTCGCGCAGGAAGCGGCCCTCCGCCACCTCGTAGTTGCGGATCGCGGCCGTGGCAGGGGTGACGCCGAAGGTCCAGAGCAGCTTGGTCGTGCGCTCGAAACGGTGCACCTGGAGGCCCACCCGCAGGTTGGGCGCGGCGTGCTCGACCGAGTGGAGCGCCGCCACGTGCTCCGCGTCGTCGTTCTCCAGCTCTACGGGACGGCTCCCCCGCTCCCCCACGCGCTGCTTCAGCTTCACGCCCGGAAAGACGTAGACGATGCGCGGCCCCACCTTGTCGATCTGGGCCCGGAAGTGACGGTCGTACCCGTCGTTGTAGGACACCAGAATGGTGAGCATCGCCGTTCCCCAGAGGATTCCCATCGAGGTCAGCGTGAAGCGCAGCGCGTGTGCGCGCAGGCTCTGGTAGGTGCGGTGCAGCAGGTCCAGCACGGTCAGTCCACCCGGAGGATCTCGGAGGGATCGACCCGGGCGGCCCGCCAGGCGGGGATCACGCCGGCCGCGAGGCCGACGCCGACCATCACCACGAGTCCGACCACGACGACGGGCCACTGGAGGACGGGGACGGGGATCAGGTCGGGGACCTCGAAGGATCCGAGGAGCAGGCAGGCGGCAACCCCCAGGAGGATCCCCGACAGCCCCCCGGTTCCCGTCACCGCCGCCGTCTCGAGAAAGAACTGCGCGATCACGTCGCGCCGCCGCGCGCCCACGGCGAGCCGCACTCCGATCTCCGACCGGCGGTCGTGAACCGAGTCGAGCATCATGTTCATCACGCCCACGCCGCCGATCAGGAGCGTGGTGACCGCCAGGATGAAGAAGAGCCCCTTGATCTCCTCGAGTGGCATCTGGCGCAGCGCATCGGCGGCGCTCAGGACATAGATGGCCTCGTCGTCTTCCGGGGAGACCCGCAGGCGCTCGGCCAGGATGGCCCGCGCCTCGGCCTTCGCCGCCTGGTAGGTGTGTCGGCCCGGGTAGCGGAAGAGGATCATGTCGGCGATCTCGGTGTCGACTCCGTAGCGCGGCCCCATCGCCAGCAGGGTGGTGATCGGGATCCAGACCTGCTCGTCGAGCTCGGAGCTGTCACCCAAGAGCTGCTGGCCGACTCGTCTGAGGAGGCCGATCACCTGGTAGGAGCGGCCGTTGATGCGGATCTGCGAGCCGACGCCCCCCTCGGAGCCGAGCAGATCCTCCCGGGCCTTCACCCCCAGGACCGCCACGCGACGTCGGTGCGCGACGTCGAAGCGGGAGATCGGACGCCCGGCGGCGAGTGAGACGCCGCGCAGCTCGAAGTTGGCGACCTCCACGCCGCGCACGTTCTGGGTGAAGCTGCGCTGGCGGTAGGAGACGACCAGATCTGCGACTCCGCGCCCACTCGCGTCGCCAGGCGGGCGCGCCGGCCCAGCGCCTCGGCATCCTCGCGCGTGAACCACAGGTAGCGCCGGTCCGCGGCGGGCGTGTACTGCTCGCCGATCCGCCCGGCCCACACCACCGCCATGTCCTTGCCGAGCCTGCTGAAGCCGTCCTCGAGCATCCGCCGCAGGCCCTCCCCCCAGGACAGCAGGAAGACCAGCGAGGCCGTGCCCCAGACGATCCCGAACAGGGTGAGGAAGGTCCGCATGCGGTGGATCCGAAGGGTCGCGAAGGATTGGCGGACGGCCTCGCCGATGATCATCGCGAGTCGCGCTCGTCGCTCTGGATCCGACCATCCGCGATGCGGAGGCGACGCCGGGCCTCCGCACCCACGATCGGATCGTGGGTGACGACCACGACCGTGTTGCCTTCGCGGTTCAGCCCACCCAGGAGCTGCATGATCTCGCTCCCCGTGGCCGTATCGAGATTGCCCGTCGGCTCGTCGGCGAGGATCACCGCGGGTCGATTGATCAGCGCCCGGGCGATCGCCACGCGCTGGCGCTCGCCCCCCGAGAGCTCGGCCGGTCGGTGGTCCGCGCGCTCCGCCAGCCCCACCCGCGCCAGGGCCTCCCCGGCTCGTCGCCGCCGCTCCCGGCGAGTGACACCGCGGTAGACCAGGGGCAGCTCCACGTTGTCCGCTGCCGAGTGACGCGGGAGCAGGTTGAAGCTCTGGAAGACGAAGCCGATCTCCTCGCCGCGCAGCCGGGAGAGCCCGTCGGGGTCGATCTCTGCGACGTCGCGTCCGTTGAAGCGGTAGCGACCCGCGCTGGGCCGCGAGAGGCAGCCCAGGATCTCCATCAGGGTGGTCTTCCCCGAGCCCGAAGGTCCCATCACGGCGAGGAACTCGCCGGGATCGATCCACAGATCGATGCCGCGCAGGGCGCGCACCTCGGAGCGCCCCGTCGCGAAACGCTTCTCGAGGCCCACGAGCTCGATCACCGCGGTCACTGGAGCGTCACCTCGTCACCTTCGTCCAGGCCCGAGAGCACCTGCACGCGGTCTCCGTCGACGATTCCCACCTCCACGTCCACCGGGACGATGCGGGAGGAGTCGCCGCCGACCAGCGTCTCGACGTAGATGCGTTCGCCCTGGTAGCGCAGCGCCGTCTCCGGAATTACGAGGGCCGCCTCTACCACCTCGCTCACGATGTCGGCATCGGCCGACATGCGCGGGCGAAGCAGCTCTTCGTCGGCGTCCACCACCTCGACCTCCACCTCGAAGTAGGTGACGTTCTGCTGACGCTGTCCCATCGGCGCGATCTCACGGACCCGAGCGGCGAACTCCCGGTCCGGATAGGCCTCGGCGCGGATCTGCGCCGTCTGGCCGACGCGCACCCGCGCCACCTCGTTCTCGTCCACCAGGCCCTTCAGGTGCAGGCTCTCGGTGCCCGCCACCGAGAGCAGCAAGGTGCCGCCGGTGACGGCGGTGACCGGTGAGACCGCGTCTCCCTCCTCGACGTAGACGTCGAGGATCTTGCCGGCGGAGGACGCGGTGATGGTGGTGTAGCCGAGCTGGACCTCCAGGGATTCGAGGGCGGCCCGCTGCCGCGCCACGCCCGCGCGAGCCTTCTCCCAGCGGGAACGAGCCTGGTCGAGGTTCTGCGCCGAGGCCGCGCCCTGCTCGCGCAGGTTCTGCACCCTCTCGACGTCGATTCTGGCGTACCGCCGCTCCACCTCCTCCTCCGCCAGCGCCGCCCGCGCCTCGCGTACCCGCGCCTCGAGCAGGTCGCGCTCGAGCTCCACCAAGGGCTGGCCCGCCTCCACGCGATCCCCGGGATCCACGTGGATCGCCTCGACGATGCCGGCCAGGCGGGGCCGCACCTCGACCTCGTTCTCGGGCTCGATGGTCCCGGTGGCGACGACGATCCGCTCGATCGCCTCCCGATGAGCCGTGAAGGTGGGGGCCGGACCGGACTCGGCCCCCGGGCCGCAGGCGGCGAGAACCAGGGCCCCGGCCAGTCCGATTCTCGCAGAATCGCGCTTACTCATCGAGGCGTATCTCCAGCCGAGCGGCACCACGGGCGCGGAACTCTTCCCAGGGTTCGACACCTAACGGAGACGGTCGGCTTCAGCAGCTCGTGGCGCGGCGACCAGCTTGCGGATCTGCTCCTCCAGATCCGAGGGGAGATAATGCTCGCTCTCATCCAGCCATTCGAGCATCTTCGGTGACTCGAAGATGGACCGGAATGCGGCTTCGTAGGTCTCGCAGACGTTCTCGGAGATCAAGCTCTCCCGGGCGAGGTGCTGTGCCATCCAGAAGTTGCGTAGCCCGATGTGGAGCAGCTCTGAGAACTGGCCCAGCTGCTCCTCCGACAGCGACGAGGGATCGATGACCCCTTTGGCGTAGAGACCGTTCAGCTCGGCGTCGCGGACCAGCAGCGATGAGAATTCGTTCGCGCTGCGAACCACCTCTTGAGAAGCGGCGGTTCGGAGCGAGCGCGTGTTCTGTCGGATCTGGAGCGCGAGGTAGCCAAGTGTCAGGACTACGGCGATCCCACCGACGATCTCCCCGATCGCGCCGAGAGCTTCCCAGTTCATGCCGAGGCTCCCCCTGCCCGCTGGCCGCCGCTTCCGCACCCTACCACGGGCGAGCCGCCGCGGAACACCGGCTCCGCTGCTCTCAGGAGGTCCCCGTTCCCTAGGCCGGATTCGCCAGCGCTGCGAGCTCCTGTGCCGGCATCGAGCGGGCGCGGAGCTTCCTGAGCGCGTCCACCTGTATCTGCCGGATGCGCTCGCGCGAGAGCTCGAGCCGCTCGGCGATCTCCTGGAGGGAGAGCACGCGCTCCCCGCCCAGGCCGAACCTCCAGCTGAGGACGTCCCGCTCGCGCGGGCGGAGGCCGAGGAGCAGCGACTCGACAGTCTTCATGAGTGACGCCTGATGGAGCTCCTCGACGGGGTTGGGGGTCGCCGGGTCCTCGAGGAAATCGCCGAGCGACCCGCTTTCGGCCGGCTTCACCGGGGCGTCCAGCGAGGCCGGCTTCTGGTCGATCCACATCAACGTCTCGACCTGGTTCTCATCGATCTCGAGTCCATCGGCGACCTCTTCCCGCGTCGGGGTGCGACCGAGCGCGATGGAGAGCCGCTCCTTGGTCTGGCGGACCCGTCGGGTGCGATCGTACACATGAGAGGGCAGGCGGATGGGACGCGAGTGTGTCTGAATCGCGCGGAAGATCGCTTGGCGGATCCACCATACTGCGTAGGTCGAGAGCTTGAAGCCCCGGCGGTAGTCGAACTTTCCGACGGCGTGGAGCAGGCCCAGGCTCCCCTCCTGGACGAGATCGGGAAAGGGGACACCCCGGCCGCGGAACTCCTTGGCCACCTTGACGCACAGCTTCAAATTGCGCCGGAGCAATTCGTTGCGCGCCTCGATCAAGCGGCTCTCCGCCTGATCGATCCGGCCCATGCGCTCCTGGAACTCCGCCGGCGGCAGGCCGATCTCCTGCTGCGATGCGGCGACGAACGCGATCCACGAGGTGCGCGCCCGCTCGAGAAGGGCTTCGCGCTCTCGCAGCGTCCGGAGGAGCTCGTCGAGAAGGGAGGGAGAGAAATTCGCAGCGAGGAGGATTCGCCGTTGCTCCAGGTCGATTGCCTTCCGCTTCACACACGAGGAGGGCTCATGGTCTCCGCCGCGCAGCTCGTCGCGGCGATCGAGAAGGATGGCGACGCTCCGCAGGGCCTTGTCCATCCGCGCGCTCGCATCGGGCGGACGGCGGTCGGGGGGCAGGGCGCTCATCGTCGCGGTGACGCGGTTGGCACTCCGGAGCTCACCCCAGCGCGCGACGAGCAGGCGCCCCGAGAGGGGGATGCTGAGGATCTCCCGCCACATCGCCCGGGTGTAGTCCTCGATCGCTTTGGCTAACGCGACCTCCTGTTCGGAGGTGAGCGTCTCGAGTGGACCGATCTCGCGGAAATAGGGCCGGAGCATCCCGAAGCCGTCGTCCGAGACGACCGGTTGGTCCTCTCCTCCGACTTCGGCGGGAGTAGCGCGAGCCAGCTGTGCCACGGGGTGGATCCTCCTCCTCTCCAGACTCCTCTTGGAGAGTCTGGAGCCGCCCGCGGGCTCGCCGGACCCCACGGACCACCGCGGAATTGTCGGCCAGCAGGGAGAGGGCATGAATCCTGAATTCCAGGCAAATCGGCCCCTAAATCTGGGGAGTCGATCCAAGAGACACTTCCGCACCCAGGCCGAGGCCCGGATGGCCGGCCCCACTACTCCCGGGTCATCTCCTGCTTGAGCTGTGACTTGAGCAGCTTGCCGTTGGCGTTTCGGGGGAGGGGCTCGCGGCGGATTTCGATGCGCACCGGCACCTTGAAGGCGGCGGCGCGGGCCGCGACGTGATCCTTGAGCCCCTGCTCGGTGACCGCGGAGTCGGGGGTCACCTGGACGGCGGCGCCCACCTCTTCACCCAGCACCCGGTGGGGCAGCCCGATGACCGCGGCGTCCATCACCTCCGGGTGGTCGTAGAGGACCGACTCCACCTCGACGCAGTAGATGTTCTCTCCCCCGCGGATCAGCATGTCCTTGGTGCGGTCGACGATGGTGACGAAGTCGTCTTCGTCGAGGCGCGCCAGGTCGCCGGTGTGGAGCCAGCCATCCGTGAAGGTTCGGGCTGTGGCCTCCGGCTTGTTCCAGTAGCCCTTCACCACGTTGGGCCCCTTGATCCAGAGCTCGCCGACCTCCCCGGGCGGAAGGGTCTTCTCGTCGGCGTCCACCACCTTGACCTCGCAGACCGGCACCGGCGGGCCCACGCTTTCGGGGCGGCCCACGTAGTCCTCGCCGGTGTTCATGGTGGTGACGGAGGAGGTCTCGGTGAGGCCATAGCCGTTGGTCGGCGAGCCTTCGGGAAACGCCTGCTTGATGCGGCGCACCAGCTCCGGCGCGGCGGGGGCGCCGCCGTAGCCCACGCCCTGGACGCTGGAGAGGTCGCGCTTGCGAAAGCTGGCCGCCTCCAGCACCTGCCAGACCATCGAGGGGACGCCCCCGAAGCTGGTGACGCGCTCCCGCTCGATCAGCTCCAGGGCCCGCTCGGGGTCCCACTTGTACATCATCACCAGCTTCAGCCCGAAGCTGGTGGCGGCGCACAGGATGGAGTGGCACCCGGTGGCGTGGAAGAAGGGGACGGAGATGAGCTGGGCGGCCTGGGGGCGCTCCTCATCGGGCGCGGGCTGTTTCCCGCTCTGCACCGCGGCGCGAAGCTGCACGAAGGCCAGGCTCATCAGGTTGCTGCAGATGTTCCGGTGGGTACCGAGTGCGCCCTTGGGCCTTCCCGTGGTGCCCGAGGTGTAGAAGAGGGTGGCGTCGTCCTCGGGTTGCGGCGCCACGTCGGGGAGTGCCGCCTCCGGAGGCGCCGCGGCGAGCACCTCCTCGAAGCGGAGCTGGCCCTGCACCGGCGGCGCCTGGTCTCGCGCGATCACGATCTTGCGGAGGCCCAGGCCACCCAGGTGCGGTGCCAGGCGATGGGCGCGTTCGGCGTCGCAGAAGAGCACCTCCGACCCCGAGTCCGAGAGCCCGTATTCGAGCTCCTCGCCCTTCCACCACGCGTTCAAGGGCACCGCGATGGCCCCGGCCGTGGTCGCCGCCCAGAAGGCGATCGACCACTCGGGGAGGTTCCGCATCGCGATGGCGACGCGGTCGCCCTTGGCGACGCCCCACTCCTCGGACAGCGTGTGCGCCAGGCGGGCGGCGGCGCTCCAGTGCTCGCTGAACGTGAGCCGCTCGTCCTCGTAGACCAGGAAGGTCTTCTCGCCGTGGAGCCGGCTTCCCTCGAGGACGGCGCGCAGGGAGGGCGGGGTGTTTTTCCAGGTCCGGGTGGGGACGCCGCGGATCTCGACCTCCTCGATCTCGAAGGGCGCTCCCGGCCCGGTGAGGGCGCCTGTGACCTCTGCGAGGGACTGGCTCATGCGGTTCTCCTGTTGCGGCCGCTAAGCTCGCGCCATGCCGATCCGGGCCATGTTATTCGATCTCTTCGACACCCTGGTAGACCTCCATTTCGACGCCTCGGACACCACCGAGGTGGACGGGCGCCGGGTCCACAGCTTCGTGGCCCGCCTCCACGGCGCACTGCGGGAGCGCGCCGAGGTCGATTTCGACGCCTTCATGGAGGTCGTCTCCGAGGTCGACCGGAGCGAGGGGAAGCCCCGCTACCGGGAGGGCCGCGAGTTCCCCACCCTGGAGCGCTTCACCTCGGTGGTGAATCGTCTCGGCCTCGACGACCCCGAGCTTCCGAAGATCCTGACCGCCGCGCACATGAGCGGGATCCACGAGGGCGTGGTCGTGCTCCCGCATCACGACGAGGTTCTGGGCCGGCTCGGACGGGGCGTGAAGATGGGACTCTGCTCGAACTTCAGTCACACCCCGACCGCCCTGCGCGTGGTCGAGGAGGCACGGCTTCGCCCCCATCTGGAGGCGCTGGCGATCTCGGAGGCGGTGGGCTTCCGCAAGCCGCGGCCGGAGATCTTTCAGACCGTGCTGGACGGCCTCGGCGTTCCTGCGGAGGAGACGGTCCACGTCGGCGACGATCTCCGGGCCGACGTGGGAGGTGCCGCGCCGCTGGGGATCCGAACGGCCTGGATCACGCGCCGGGTCCGCGATCCCGAGGTGAAGCTCCGCGAGTGGGAGGGCCCCGCTCCCGACTGGACGATCTCGGATCTGGCCGAGCTGGAGGAGCTGGTCGGGGCCTGACCGAACCTCTTCCGGAGGGTCGGGCAATCAGCGCCCCTTCCAGTTGGGCCGGCGCTTCTCGGTGAAGGCCCGCGCTCCTTCCATGTAGTCGTCGCTCTTCAGCATGGCGTGGATCTGGTCGTAGCGGCCCTTCACCGCCTCCTCCAGGCTGGGGGCGTCGAGGCCCTGGGTGGCGGCCTGCTTGGAGCCCCGCACCGAGAGCGGCGCGCACTCGATGATCTGGTCGGCCCAGCGGTGGGCCGCATCGAGGAGCTGGTCCGCCTTCACCACCTCGTTGACGAAGCCGAGCTCCCGGCCCTCCTTCGCGTCCACCCGGCGCCCGGTGAGGAGCATCCCCATCGCGTGCTTGAGACCGATCTGCCGGGCCAGGCGATGGATGCCGCCGGCCAGGGCGGCCTGTCCCACCCGCGGCTCGGGGAGGCCGAAGCTGGCGCGGTCCGAGGCGATGATGAGGTCGCAGGCCAGTGCGATCTCGAATCCGCCACCCAGGGCCACGCCGTTCACCGCGGCGATCATCGGCTTCACCGAGTCGAAGCGAAGCGTCATGCCCCCGAAGCCCGACCCGGGCCAGTTCATCTCGCCACCGCTCGCCACGTACTTGAGGTCGTTGCCGGCGGAGAAGGCCTGGTCGCCCGCGCCGGTCAGGATCGCCACCCAGAGCTCCGGATCCGCCTCGAAGTCGTCGAAGACCCGCTCGAGCTCCCGCGCCGCCGGCGGGTGGATGGCGTTGCGGACCTCCGGGCGGTTGAAGCGGACGGTGAGGACTCGCCCGTCTCGCTCGCTCTCGCAGAACTCCGGCATGATCCGCTCCCTCCCGAGAAACGGTGAATATACCACGGAGGAGCCCCGTTCCCGGGCCTACTCGGTTAAGCTCTCGCGCATGGATCCGAGGCAAATGGAGCGGATTCCCCCGATCAAGGCGGTAATGACGCCCTTCCCCCACTCGGTCGAGATCGACGATTCCATCGAGACGGCCCGGCAGGCGATGAGCTCGCAGGAGATCCGTCACCTCGCGGTGACGGAAGGCGGCCGGCTGGTGGCGGTGATCTCGGAGCGAGAGATCGAGCTCGCGACCGGCGCCCGGCTGGTCCGGGACGCGAATCCTCCCAGTGCCCACGTGGTCGGGCTCAACGAGCCGCTCGATCGGGTGCTGCTCGCGATGGCGAAGTCCCACCTCGGATCAGCCCTGGTGGTGAAGCGCGAGAAGCTGGTGGGAATCTTCACCACCAGCGACGCCTGCCGGATCTTCGGCGGGTTTCTGCGCAACCTGTTTCCCAATGACGATGATGAGGCCGCCTGACCTGGTGAGAACCACCGGGGTACGCCTCGAAAGGAGCAGAGATGTCGATGGCAATGACGAAAGCGGAACGGGAGGCTTTTCTCGCGGACCTTCACGTGGGCGTGATCAGCGTCGATGAGGCGGGGCGCGGACCGCTGGCGGTGCCCATCTGGTACGACTACCAGCCCGGCGGCGAGCTCTGGATCATCACCGATCGCGGCTCCCGCAAGGGGAAGCTCCTGGATGCGGCCGGGCGCTTCAGCCTCTGCGCCCAGACCGAGAGCGTCCCCTACAAGTACGTCATGGTCGAGGGCCCTGTCGTCTCCGTCGACACGGAGGACCTGGAGAACGTGGCCCGCTCCATGGCCCACCGCTATCTCGGCCAGGAGCTGGGGGACCAGTACCTGGAGGCGACCCGCGCCGAGGCGGAGCGCGGCGAGACCGTCTGCTATCGCATGCGTCCCGAGCGTTGGCTGACCGTCGACTACGCCAAGCAGTTCGCCCAGACCTGAGGAAGGGCGAATGACGGAGGTTCGCGAGATCACCAGCGGGCTCGAGTTTCCCGAGGGCCCCATCGCCATGGGCGACGGCAGCGTGCTGGTCGTCGAGATCAAGCGCGGCACCCTGACCCGGGTGCTTCCCGACGGCGCCCGGGAGATCGTGGCGGAGACCGGCGGCGGGCCCAACGGCGCCGCCATCGGTCCCGACGGCAAGGTCTACATCTGCAACAACGGCGGCTTCGAGTGGCACGATCTCGGCGGCATGCCGATGCCGGGAGACCAGCCCGCCGACTACCGGGGCGGCAGCATCCAGCGCGTCGATCTCGATGGTGGAAGCGTGGAGACCGTCTACACCGAGTGCGACGGCATCCCTCTCAAGGGGCCCAACGACATCGTCTTCGATTCCCAGGGCGGCTTCTGGTTCACCGATCTCGGCAAGAGCCGGCCGCGGGAGCAGGATCGGACCGGGATCTTCTACGCGTTCCCCGATGGCTCGAGCATCCGCGAGATGGTCTTCCCGTTGCAGACCCCCAACGGCATCGGCCTCTCGCCCGACGAGAGCCGCGTCTACGCGGCGGAGACCCAGACCGGCCGCGTCTTCTACTGGGACCTGGAGGCGCCCGGGCAGATCCGCCCCAATCCCCTCTCGCCGAACCAGGGCACCCTGCTGGTGGGGCTCCCCGGTCTGCAGCTCCTCGACTCGCTGGCCGTCGACGCGGAGGGCAACGTCTGCGTCGCGACCATCATCAACGGCGGCATCACCGTCGTCTCGCCGGACGGATCGTCAGTGGATCACGTGCCGATGCCGGATTTCATGACCACCAACATCTGCTTCGGCGGCCCCGACCTCCGCACCGCCTACATCACCCTCTCAGCAACCGGAAGGCTCGTCAGCACCAGGTGGAGAACTCCCGGCCTGAAGCTGGCTTTCTAGTATTCACTAGCGGGGACGGTGAACGCTCGCGCTCACTACATCCAGTCGGGCGCACAAGGCCCCTCAGCTGGAGCGGCGCCGGCGCAGGGGAATCGCGCCCTGGATCTCCTGCAGGAGCGCCTCTGCCCGCTCGGCGAGGGCCACCATGCCGAGCTCGCGCGCAGTGGCGAGGGCATCGCCCGCGAGCTGCAGCGCCCTCCTGCGATCGGCTGCCTCGCCGCGGGCCAGAAGCACTCGGGCGAAGTCGTGCTCGGTGTGGGCGATCAATGGGCGCGCGCCCAACCGGCGGTGCATCTCGAGGGCGGTCTCGAAGTGGTACTCGGCCTCCTCGAAGCGGCGAAGCAAGCCGGCCAGGGAGCCCAGGGGACGTGCCACCGAGCCGAAGTAGACTGTCGCATTTCCCGCCACGGCGTGGAGGTGAGCGTGTGGTTGGAGCAGTCGGTAGAGAACCTCGGCGCGAGGCTCGTCCCCGAGGACCACGCAGACCTCGGCGAGAAGCACCAGGGAGACGAGCCGCTGATTGTCGGCAGGCGGGAGGACCGCGAACTCCGAGGCGGCCAGGCCTTCGAACTCCCGGCGGGCCTCCTGGGTTCGACCGAGCTCGGCGAAGAGGTGAGCAAGGAAGCAGCGCAAGGCGGGGAAGTCCGGGTGCTGCTCGGCCCAGGCGCGCGCGCCCGGCTCCAGCTCGGAGAGGCGGCCCTGCTCGCGTCGGAGTAGATAGGTCGCGGGAGCCAAGCTGGTGAGAGCGTGCGGATCCTGCATCCGGCGCACCAGCTCCTGGGCCTCTTCGACGAGCCGCTCGGCCTCATCGAAGCGCCCAGCGAGGAACGCCTTCATTACCTGGTACTCCGCCAGCGTGAATCGGGCGTAGCGGTACCACGGAGCGTCCTTGGCCAACCGTGCCACCTCGGCCTCCGCCTCGCCGAGATCACCCAGAGTGAGCAAGGCGTGGACGCGGGGAATGCGAACCCCGGCCGCGATCCGCGGAACCCGCGCGGCTTCGGCGAGCCGAAAGACCTCGCCGCACGCTTCGAGCAGGTCCTCCGGGCGCGCCTGGCCCCGAAGTAGCCACACCCGACAGTGCGCCACCCGAGCCTCTGTCTCGGGATCCCCGAGGCGCCGTGCCAGCTCGGTGGCCTCGGTCAGCACCGCGTCTGCGCGCTCGAGCTGGTTGCCGCCACGGAGCACGAGGGCCAGCCGCGAGAGCAGCTCGGCGCGCAGCGGTGTCTCCGTGGGGCCGAGGGCGTCGAGCGCCTCCTCCAGCAGGCGCAGACCCTGCTCGTCGAAGACTGCGCTGCTGTGATAGGCCGCGAAGCTGCTCGCGGCTCGGGCGAGGCGCTCAGCGTCTCCGCAGCGATGCGCAATTTGCGCTGCCTCCTGGAACAAATCCCGGTAGCGCTCGTAGTGGCCCACGTGATCACAGGCGGATCCAAGGGCCAGCAGCAGATCGCAGCGCTGGATCGGATCCGCGGCTTCGGTCCGCTCCAGCGCGCTGAGGGCGTGCTCAAATTGCTCCGCCGCCTCCTCGAAGGCGAGAACGTCCATCGCCCGGTGTCCGGCCCGCGTGGCGTAGCCCACCGCCTTGCCGGCATCCGCCGCCGCGCCGAAGTGGCGCGCGAGCTCCGCGAGATGGGGATCCGGATCCGCCGCGTGGAACCGCTCCAGCGCCTCGCCAACCCGTCCGTGAAGCTGCGCCCGGCGGTGGGCACTCTGCTCGACGTAGACGGCCTCCTGGGTGAGCGCGTGGGCGAAGCAGTAGCCCCCCTTCGGAGCCTCGCCGACGAGCCCCGCTTGGTGGGCCTCGTCGAGCGCTGTGGCCAGGGCCCCGCTGCCGAGCTCGCTCGCAGCCTCCAGGATCTCCACCGCGAACTCCCGGCCGACGGCCGATGCGATCTCGAGAGCCTCGTTGCAGGTCGGGGAGAGCCTCTGGAGGCGACCGCGAATCACCGCGCGGACGCCCCCCGGAACCTCCAAGGCTCGGCTCGTAGCATCGACTGGCTGGCTCTCAGCGTCTCGCTCGGCGCGGAGGCTCACCAGCTCACGGATGAAGAAGGGGTTGCCGTCCGTCCTCTCGAGCACCTCTCCGACCAGGTCCTCGGACGGGTCGGAGCCCGTGAGCCGGTGTACCAGCTCCCGAACCTTCTCGGGCCGGAGTTCTTCCAGGGGAATGTGCGTGCACACATCGTGTCGGGCCATCTCGGCGAGGCTTCCCGCCAGCGGATGGTCCCGATTCACCTCGACATCCCGGTAGGTCCCTAGCAGGAGAATCCGCATTGCAGCGATCTCGCAGGTCAGGAACTCGAGCAGCTGAAGCGAGGACGCGCCGGCCCAGTGGAGATCGTCCACGATCAGGATCCGCGCCTGGTGCGCGGAGGCGCGCGTGAGAAAGCCCGCGATGGCGTCGAAGAGGTGGAAGCGCGCCTCCTCGGGATCGGCCTCGGCGGGAGTCTCGGGCAGTCGCTCGCGGATCTCGGGAACGATCCGGGAGATGCGCGCGGCCCCACTCCCGAGCTCGCTGCGCAACACGTCGGCATCCCGCCCGTCCACGAGCCCGCGCAGGAGCTGCACCCAGGGCCAGTAGGGCGGGGCCCCCGTGTCCTCGCGACACCGGGCCGCGTGCACGGGAAGGCCCCGCGAGTGGGCGCTGGCCGCGAACTCCTCGGCGGTTCGCGTCTTGCCGATGCCGGCCTCTCCGGCCAGGAGGACGATCCGCCCGCGCCCGGCCAGCGCCTCTTCGAGGGCGGCGTCGAGCTGCGCCAGGACGCCACCTCGTCCCACGAAGTCGGGCGCGCTCCGTCGTGTGGGGCGTGCCCTTGCGGCCACGGCGGCGAAGTGCTCGTCGACCGGCGCGATCAGGCGATACCCGCGACCTCGCAGCGTCTGGATCACGCGCTGCTGCGAGCCGGCGTCGCCGAGGGCGCTCCGGATCTCGCCCAGCGCAGTGGAGAGCACCCCCTCGCTCACGGCCGCGTCGGACCATACCCGGTCGAGCAGCTCGTCCTTGGGGATCACGCGATCCCGGTTCCGGAGCAGATAGAGGAGCAGGCGCAGGGGCGTGGCGTGGAGCTCAACAGGGCGACCCTCCCTGCGGAGCTCTCGCAGGGCTTCGTCCGCCTCGAAACTCCCGAACGCGAAGACGACCGGCCGGGCTTCCATGACGCTCCCGCTGCCGCTTGCCCCATTGTCGCACATTCATGTTGCGCTCCGGGCCGGATTCGCCCGTCGCGAAGGCGCCCAGATCACGGCCCCTCGGCGCTCCCGAATCCGGCTTCGAAACGGTCAGTGAGAGACCGTTCGCGGCTGAACGGTGTTCAGCAGGTCCCAGTTTCGGATCCCGCTGGCCCGACCAGCCCTTCGGGGCGGCTGGGAGCACCTCACGCCTGAAGAAGATCTGAAGCTCCTCTGAAGTTGTCGCCGCGCGGATCTCGTAGGCTGAGCCGCAGTCGGCCCTGCAATCGGATTGGGGGGCCACCATGGAAGGAGGGATCCCATGCTTGACCAACCGAACGAGAGGTGGACATCGAGCTGGAGGATGCGGACGGCTCGCGTGATCCCGATGACGGCACGGGCCTGCGCGATCGCCCTCGCGGTGTGTGCGCTGCTGCTGGCGACACCGGCGCAGGCCGCCGTCTTCGTTGTGAACAGCACGGTGGACAGCGTGGACGCCCTGCCGGGAGATGGGGTCTGCGCCGACGCCTCAGGTGCCTGCACGCTGCGCGCGGCGGTGATGGAAACGAACGCGCTCGCCGGCCCGGACGGTGTCAACCTGCCGGCCGGCACCTATCAGCTCACCATCGCCGGGACCGGAGAATTCTGGGCGGCCTCCGGGGACCTCGACGTCCGCGACGACCTGACTCTCTTCGGTGCTGGCGCAGAGACGACGATCATCGACGCCGCTGGGATCGACCGGGTGCTCTCCGTAGTCTCCGCCTCTCTCAGCGTCAATTCACTCACCATCACCGGCGGCTTGGCATCGGATGGCTTTGGAGGAGGAGTCCTATGTTCGTTTTGCGATCTCCTCTCAGTGGCCAACACCACGATCTCTGGAAACGCCGCGGAAGGCTCCGGAGGGGGGGTCGCGCTGTTCGTTCCTCAGCAGCGCGCGAGGATCGCATCCACCACGATCTCCGGGAATCGGGCCGAAACCTATGGAGGCGGCGTCATGACGCTGGTTGGTGAACTGACGATTCGAGAAACCTCCATCTCCGAGAATCGTGCCAATTCACAGGGTGGCGGCGTCTTCAACTGGGGGGGAACGGTCACGCTGGTCAACAGCACCGTGTCGGGAAACGTCGGCGCCGGAGTCGCGAGCCAGTGTGAAGGAATGAAGCCCTGCAGCGGCGGGTACACGGCCGTCTACAACTCCACGATCTCCGGGAATTCCGGCGGAGGAATCCACGATCTCTGGGGGGGGGCATGCCCAGACCATGTTCGCGCTGCAGAACTCACTGATCGCCGATCAGGCATCCGGGCCTGACTGCGCGGGCGAGGGCACCTGGTCGGCTGGCCACAACCTCGACTCCGACGGCACCTGCGACCTCACCGATCCGACCGATCTTCCCAACATCGACCCCATACTGGGTGTGTTGCAGAACAACGGCGGTCCAACCCTCACGCACGCGCTACTGCCCGGCAGTCCCGCCATCGACGCCATTCCCCCGGTCGATTGCACCTATGACGGCGACGGCGATCCGGAGACGCCCGAGGCTTCACTGACCAAGGACCAGCGAGGTGTACCGCGACCTCGGGGAGACGGCTGCGACATCGGGGCGTACGAGGTGACCGCGTGCGCGGACGGCGTGAACAATGACGGCGATCCGTTCATCGACGCCGACGATCCGGGCTGCTGGGATGCCGCGTCGGTCCGAGAGGATCCGCATTGCCAGGACGGCCTCAACAACGATCCGGGACAGGACGACTTGATCGACTTCGACGGAGGCCTCTCGGCGCTCGGCTACGTCGCCAGCGAGCCCGACCCACAGTGCGTCGGCAAGCCGTGGAAAGACAAGGAGGCCGCGGGCCGCTGCGGCCTGGGCGCCGAACTGGCGATGCTCCTGCCGCTGCTGATCTGGCTCCGCGGTCGCAGGGGAAGCGGTGATGGCTGCCGCAGCCGCCGCCGTCGGAGGCGAATCCCCGCGCTCCAAGTCACACAACTCGAAGGGAGCTCAACCATGAATCAAGTGCACCTCTCCCTTGCCAGCATTGCCGCGGTGGGCGTCGCGATCGCCTTCGCCATGGCCGCATCCGCTCAGGACCGACAAGACGTGCTCTTCGAAATCGTACACACGCCGAGCGATCTGAATTTCGGCGTCTACCTGCTCGGCGACCTTCCAGAACTCGGCGGAAACGATCTCAGCCAGTCGGTGAAGCTGGTCTCAGACGATGGATCGACCTGGAGGGTAACAGTCAGCCTGCCCGTCAATCGAACCTACACGTACCAGTTCTACGAATGTACCTGGTGGCTTCCTCCGCAGTCGAGCGCCGGCGCACCAATCGGTGATCCCATCACCGCCCAGACGAACACGGTGGCGCTACAGCCCGCCGCGAAAGTGCTGTACGCACACTCTTCGCTCGATCCGCCGGTTCTACACTGGCGGCAGGACGACGGCGTCTTCGAAGAGCTCGCGATGGAGGAGCTGGGGCCAGGCCGCCACGCGGGTGAGAGGCGCTGGGTAGCCGGCCCGTTTGGAGAGTCCCGAAAGGCGGTCGAGTTCTTCCTCGCCAGTGAGGATGGTTCGCAGCGCGACCCCGCCGGGACAGAAACCTACGAGACGCCGCTCGACACCCTGCTTCTCCAAGACGGCCATCTCTTCACCTACGTTCCGGCGGCGAGCGTGAGCCCACCAAGGCGCGACTACGAGGTCCTCCCCAGCGGAGTCTCGAGCGTCACGATCTCGTCCTCCGCCCTGGGAGCGGATTACGACGTGCGCGTGCTGCTTCCCAGGGGCTATGACGAGCACGACTCCCGACGCTATCCGGTGGTCTATTACGGTGATGGCGGCTGGCTCTGGGAGGACCCCGAAGATACGGCCATCGACGAAGACGCGGCCCAGTCGGCGGAGCTCATACGACTCGGTCAGATGGCGGAAGTGATCCAAGTCGGCGTGGACAACACCGCGTTTGCGGGGGGCGAGTGGGGATGCCCTTATTGGCTGACGCGGATAAGAGACAATACCCCGCCGGGGGACACTGCGCACCACTGGGGCTTGGGCTGCGGCTACGTGGACGGGGGGGCCGACCGCTATGCCGAGTTCTTGCGCAACGAGCTCAAGCCGTGGATCGATGCCCGCTACCGCACGCGGCCCTCAGCGGAGCACACCGCCGTAGCCGGGTTCAGCGCTCCCGGGCTCGGCGCGTTCTATCTGGGCTGGGAGTTCCCGGAGACATTCGGCCGCATAGGCGCGCAGTCGTTCTTTGCGGACGCGGGTCCAAACTTCTTGGCGCGGGTACGCGACGAGCCCAAGCCCGGGATCCGCGTCTATCTGGACTCGGGGGGCATGCCCGAGCTCCTCAATTACGTATGGGCGCTCGAGCTTCGCGACGACTTGCTGGCAAAGACGCCGCCCTTCATCTTGGAGGGAGACCTGCGCTTCTTCGTCGGGCCTGGTCAGGAGCATCATGGCTTTAACGCGGGGAAGCGCTTTCCTGCGATGCTTCCCTTCCTCCAGCCCGCAACGACGGACGTGCCGGAGTGCTACGACGGCATCGACAACGATGGCGACGGGCTCGTCGATCATGTCCCCGGCGCAACCGACAATGATCCCGGCTGCGAGAGCGCGCTCGATCCCACGGAGCGTGGGATGCCAGTAGGGATCGACATCAAGCCCTGGAGCGACCCGAATACCATTCGCCCCTTCTCATGGGGCGTGGTGCCCGTTGCTCTTCTCGGGTCCGACAGCTTCGATGTGGCGGACGTGGACGTGACCACGCTGGCCTTCGGCCCCGATGGGGCCGCGCCTGCCTTCGACCTCACCAACCCCCTGGTCTACTGGCTGAGTCACCGGGACGTGAACGGCGATGGCAGAAAGGACCTCCTGTCGTCCTACCGCACCGCGGAGACGGGAATCGCGATCGGGGACACGGAGGCGTGCCTCACCGGAGAGACGCTCGACGGCGTTTCCTTCGAAGGCTGTGACGCCGTGACGGTCATCCTGCCGGGCCCCGGCCTCGTGCCCTCCGCGTTGGCTCAGGCCTTAGATGTCCGCGTAGACGTCGTTGCCCTTGTCGTCGACGATGATGAAGGCGGGGAAGTTCTCGATCTCGATCTTCCAGACCGCCTCCATGCCGAGCTCCGGATACTCCAGCACCTCGACCTTGGTGATGCAGTTCTTGGCGAGGATCGCCGCGGGGCCTCCGATCGAGCCCAGGTAGAAGCCGCCGTACTTCTTGCAGGCGTCGGTCACCTGCTTGGAGCGATTCCCCTTGGCGAGGGTGATCAGGCTGCCTCCCTTGGACTGGAAGAGGTCCACGTAGGAGTCCATGCGGCCGGCGGTGGTGGGGCCGAAGGAGCCCGATGCGTAGCCCTCGGGCGTCTTGGCCGGACCGGCGTAGTAGACGATGTGATCCTTCAGGTACGAAGGCATCTCCTCGCCGGCGTCGAGGCGCTCCTTGATCTTGGCGTGGGCGATGTCCCGAGCGACCACGATGGTGCCGGTCAGGGAGAGCCGGGTCTTGGTGGGATACTTGGTGAGGATGGCGCGAATCTCGTCCATCGGCATGGAGAGATCGATCTCGACCACCTCGCCACCGAGCTCCTGGGCGCTCACCTCGGGCAGGTAGCGGGCGGGATCGGTCTCGAGCTTCTCGACGAAGATCCCGTCCTTGTTGATCTTGGCCTTGATCTGGCGATCCGCCGAGCAGGAGACGCCGATGCCCACCGGGCAGGAGGCGCCGTGGCGGAACAGGCGGATCACCCGCACGTCGAGGCAGAAGTGCTTGCCGCCGAACTGGGCGCCGATCCCGGTCTGCTGTGCGAGCTTCAGGATCTGCTCCTCGAGCTCCAGGTCGCGGAAGGCGCGCCCCGCCTCGTTGCCGGTGGTCGGAAGCGAGTCCAGGTAGCGGGCGCTGGCGAGCTTCACCGTCTTGAGCGTGAACTCCGCCGACGGTCCGCCGACCACGAAGGCCAGGTGGTAGGGCGGGCAGGCCGCGGTGCCGAGGGAGCGCATCTTCTCGTCGACGAACTTGAGCAGTGACTCCGGATTGAGCAGCGCCCGGGTCTGCTGGTAGAGGAAGCTCTTGTTGGCCGATCCGCCGCCTTTGGCCATGAACAGGAACTTGTACTCGTCGCCCTCGGTGGCGTAGATCTCGATCTGGGCGGGGAGATTGCAGCCGGTGTTCTTCTCGTCGTACATGTTGAGGGGGGCCATCTGCGAGTAGCGCAGGTTGCCCTCCGTGTAGGTCTTGTGGACGCCGCGGGCGATCGCGGCCTCGTCGTTGCACCCGGTGAAGATGTTCGCGCCCTTCTTCGCCATCACGATGGCGGTGCCGGTGTCCTGGCAGGTAGGCAGCACCCCCACCGCCGCGATGTTGGCGTTCTTCAGCAGCTCCAGTGCGACGAAGCGATCGTTCTCCGATGACTCCGGGTCATCGAGGATCGAGCGGAGCTTGGCCAGGTGCTCGCCGCGGAACAGGTGCGAGATGTCCCTCATGCACTCGTTCGCCAGCCAGGTCAGCGCCTGCTCGTCGACCTTGAGGATCGTGCGTCCGTCCACCGTGGCGGTGGAGACGTGATCGCTGCTGAGTTTGCGGTACTCGGTCTCATCGGGACCGAACTCGAAGATTTCCTGGAATTCAAAGTCAGACATGGCGGGAGATTCTAGCAACTCGCTCGCCGACGGCTCCAGCGGGGCGGACGACCCGGCGAGCCCGCCCGCCGCCGGCCCCAGAGCGCCGAGCCAGCCGCTTTGGGTTCCGGAGCTAGCGCCTCGGACGCTTCGGAGAGCTCCCTCGTCTCCTGCGGATCCTCTCGACGATCTCCGTGGTGCGGATTCCGGGGACCTGGCGCAGCCGTTTCACCTCGCCTTCCCATCCCGCCACGGGGATGTCCTGCGCCAGCAGGGTCTCGAGCGGCCACTCGCCGCCCTTCGCGAACACGTCCGGTTTGAGGGCGCCGATCATCGCTCGGGGGGTCTTGCCGCGAAAGCTCGTCACCCAGTCCACGCACTCGAGGCTCGCCAGCAGCTCGAGCCGCTGCCGCATCGGAATGATCGGCCGTCCCGGCCCCTTGATGTTCCGGACCGACGCGTCGCTGTTGACGGCGACCACCAGCCGGTCGCCATAGTTGCGCGCCTCCTCCAGGCTTCGGAGGTGCCCGACGTGAAGCAGATCGAAGCAGCCGCTCGTGAACACCACCTTCTCCCCGCGCCGCTGCGCTGCGCTGACGGCGCGGGCTGCCTCGGGACCGCTCAGGATCTTGGCGCGAGTCTTCCTCACCTTCGTCACGACTCGGGTCCCCCCTCTTCGTCCGCCGAGGGCGCGCGACTCGACGGGCTGAGGAGGGAATCGAGCCGCATGAGTCCGCTCCAGAGGAAGTTGGGTCCCTCGAGCATGAAGTGCGCGGGGCCTTCGGCGAACGACTTGATCGGGACCAGCTGCGCCTTCTGCTCCCTCCAAGGTCCGGTCATCGCGAAGTAAGCACCCACCAGGTTCTTGTCCCGTCCCAGGATGACTCTGTTTAGCACCGGAACCCGGTCGATGAGAGAGTCGAGGTTCCGGAAGAGGAAGATGCCCAACACGGACTCCACGTCGTAGGGCGAAGTCAGAGCGACCTGACCCGAGGCCACCATGGCCAGCGAGGGCGCGTCGAGAGCGAGGAACTCCGAGTGGAGCACGCCCTTCTCGATTCGTCCCACCAGATCGATGGTCGTGTAGGGGAGCTCGTCCCGGGAGCGGAACGGGTCGAAGCGGTCGCTGGCGACGGCGATGGCGACGAAGAGGGGAAGCTCCTGGTGGATTTTCCCCTCCCGGGCGTGGAGGGAGACGGTGCCCTCGGCGTCGGTGAGAAGGGAGAGTCCCTGGTAGAGGTGGCCCGTCAGCACGCCGGCTCCCAGCAGGCGGCCGCTCAAGAGCTCCTTCTCGCGCCCGAACGAGACGCTCAGATCCACCAGGTCCATCTTCCGAACCTGGAATTCGATCCGGTAGGGCAGCTCCAGCTCGCTCCCGAGGGCGACCTCGGCATTCCCCTCGATCGCGCCGACCGGATCGAGGTGCAGCGCGGACTTCTCCAGTCGCAGCGTGCTCCCGGAGGTTCGGAACTGCCCCGAGAATCCGCGGATCTTCCATGGTCCGAAGCGGGTGGCCTGAAACTCGAAGCGGCCCTTCGCCCACGGATCCGCCGCCGGATCCAGCGTCACCGGCTCGAAGGGAGGGCCCAGACTCATCTCGACCCGGAGGCTTTGCTCGGGCCCCTTGCGATAGGAACCGGTTCCCCGGATCGGGATCCCCGCCCACACCCCGCGTTGAACGGCGAAGTCGAAGCCATCTTCCGCGGGGGTGATCTCTCCGAATGCGCGCTCGACGCTGCACAGCAGGGCGGGGTGCAGAATCCACTCGGCATCGATGATGAGCCGCTCCCAGCTCGGCTTGCCGGGGCGGCGGCCCGGCCGCCGGAACCAGTCCCGCAGCCCCCTGTATCCCGGCAGCGAGACCTGTGCGGGGGGGCGGATGCAGTTGACCTCGACGGGGGAGCGGATCTGCGCGAGACCGCGAACCGTGGCGTCGAGCTTCGGGAGCGGCCGCGCGTCGACTCGGCCGCGAACCTCGCGGAGCTCCAGGTCGTGGCCGGTCCAGATCGCGCTGCCGTCGAGCGCCTCGAGGCGCCTCTCCTTCCTGCCGATTCGCAGCTTCGCGTCGGCGATCTCCACGCGCATGGTGATCTCTCCCGGACGGCCCAGCAGGCGGGACTCGAGGAGCTCGCGGAGGCCCGCCACCGTGGTACGCGCCTCGGCGTGGAGCTCCAGCAGCCGGCCGCCTTCCAGGCGCTGGCTCATCGGCGTAAGCCGGGCCCGAAGCTCCGGGGGGAAATAGGCGGGTAGTTCGTCGCGGATGCGCACCAGGGGAAGCTCGTCCAGGTCGACCGCCAGACGCAGGCGCGCGCTTCTGGTGACCGGGAGGGCCAGCCTCCCATTCGCGCGAAGCGTGATCCGACCGTCCGAGATCTCACCCTCCCGGAGCCGCAGAGCCTCCGGGCTGGCCTCGATCCGCGCGGCCAGTCTGGGCCGCCTGACGGCGATCTCGAACGGACTCCTTCCCCCTCCGCGCAGCAGCGAGGCGCGAAGGCCGCTGCCTTTCAGCCGGAAGGTGAAGCTCTGGGGCCGCCCCGGTCGGAACTGCCAGTCGACGCTGCCTTCGGCGATTCCGGCCAGGCCGGGGGCAATCGCGAGGAGGGACGCGTACGGCTCCAGGATGGCGAGATCGAACGGCTCGAGCGTGAGCGTGGCGCGGAGGACGGTTCGCGTGGCCTCTGCGCGCAGGTCGACCGATCCCCCTCTCCCTTTCGCATCCCGGAGCTGGCCTTGGATTCGGAGCTCGCTTCGGCGGCGGAAGCTCGCTCTCTCCGCTCGGCCGCTGATCGCCCCGATGCGGATCGCGAGGGGCTCCGGCCCGGCCCGGTCGGTCAGGAGGACGGTTCCGCCGCGTAGCTCCACGGTGCGGATCGGAAGCGTCCCCCTGAGCAGCAGGTGGGCCGCTCGATCCAGCGCCTGGATGCCGTCTCGCAGATCGCGCCCGCCCTCCGCCCCCCGGGCCGAGCGCTCGATGCTGACACGGACTCCCTCCAAGGTGAGCCGGTCGAGCTGGAAGCGAGCCGTCAGGAGGGCGACCGCATCGAGGCGAGCCGACGCGCGCTCGATCTGCAGCCGGCGGGCGGCCCCGATCGGCTCCACCTCCAGCCGGTGCGCCTCCAGGACCAGACCCCAGCGGAGGGAGATCCCGACGCGCTCGATCCGCACCGGGGCGCCGAGGCGATCCGAGAGACACTGCTGGGCGGCGATCCGGAGGCGCTCCGGTGCGAGGTGGTCCGCCACGTAGAATCCCGACCAGACCGCCGCGGCGAACAGGGCCAGGCCCAGCAGGATCAGGATCAGGGTTCGCCGCAAGGTCCTCTCCGCGCGCCTTCCCCAGCAGGGGTGGGGGAGCGTGTGTTCAGCGCCCGCCGAGCGGCCCCGGCGGGGATCCCGGAGGTGGGCGGGGTGACGTTCCAGCGGCGATCTCCAAGTGCGGTGACGACCCCGGGAAGTTGCACATCTGTGAGGTGTAGTTTGGGTTCAAAGAGGGATCGGCGACCGGCGGGCGAGCGCGCATCCCCTCGGGAACTCTGGCCTTCTCGAGGCTGCCATCCCGATTCTCCGACAAGCTGCCAAGCTCGCATTTTTTCTAAAGAAATCCCCGAATCTTCCGAAATGCCCGGCAGTTGCCCAAGCGCCGAACCGCGCGACCATTGAGGAATTGCGACGTGATCGACACTGAGGATCGCCCGAACCGAGTACGTGAGCTGCGCGAGAATCGGCTCATGACGCAGGCGCAGCTGGCCCGCAAGGCCAAGGTCGCGCTTCGCACCATCCATAGCGTCGAAAAGGGAATGAACTGCCGCATGGACACCAAGCGGAAGATCCTTCTCGCTCTCGGAATGCGCTTCGAGGACAAGGATCACGTATTTCCCCCGACGCAGCCGGCCTCCTACGTCCGGGCTCCGTTCCTGCCGCACTAGCTGCCGCGGCTGGATCCGGGCCCTTCCGCCCGCCAGGGTACCAGGGCGGGCGGTGCGCCCGGTCCCTTGACCCCCCGGGGGGCCGCGATTCGATCTGGCTTCAGGTAACATGACCGCGAGTCGCGCTTTCGGTGGTCTGCCCACCAAGGGGGTACCATTCCGGACCGGAATACGCTTCTGGCGGACGTCGCGGGAATCGTCTCGCACTCCCACGACCTCAACGAGACTCTGAACAACGTCGTCGATGTCGTCGCCAAGCGTCTGGACGCTGATGTCTGCTCGGTCTACCTGACGGAGCCCGATCTCAAGCACCTGCAGCTCAGAGCCACCATGGGCCTGGAGAAGGAGGCGGCGGGGCGGGTCTGTCTCTCCTTCGGGGAGGGGCTGGTCGGCCGTGCGGCGGAGCGGTGCGAGCCCCTGGCGGTGGTGGACGCGCCTTCCCACCCCGACTACCGCTACTTCCCCGAGACCGGAGAGGAGCAGTTCCCATCGCTGATGGCGGCACCGCTGATCGCCCCGACCAGTCTGGGGCAGTTCTCGATCGGGGTGCTCGTGGTGCAGACCCGCGTGCCCCGCGAGTTCCAGCCGCGGCACGTCGAGATGCTCGACACCTGCGCCCAGCTGATCGCCCCGCTGGTGATGAACTCCCAGCTCCTCGCCGTCATGTCGGGTCCCGAGGAGACGCGGGCCTGGGTGGTGTCGCAGCTCGACCGCGCCGGTGTCACCGCGGCCGAACGCCCGGCTCGTGCCGAGCGAAGCGTCGAGGTGCACGGGATCCCCGCTTCTCGGGGCATCGCCATCGGGCCGGTCCATTTTCTCGACGACCCGGTCGATCTGAAGAGCGTCCACTATTCCCCGAACCCGGATCCGAAGCAGGAACGGCGCGATCTTCTCGATGCCCTCGGCGATGCACGGCGCGAGCTTCACGACGTGCGGGACGAAGTCGGCGAGCGCTTCGGCCCGGACTTCGCCGCCGTCTTCAACATGCACATCCAGATCCTCGAGGACAAGGGCTTCGTCGCCAAGCTCGAGGAGAGCGTGGCGCGGACCGGGAGCGGGCTCCAGGCCATCCGCGACGTAATCGCCGCCTACCAGGAGATGTTCTCACGCATCGAAAATCCCTTCTTCCGCGAGCGGGGCATCGATGTGGTGGACGTCGGACAGCGTGTGATGGCGAAGCTGCTCGGCGTGCGAATCCACAACATACCACTGACCGATGGGTCGATCGTGGTGGCCTCTCACCTCATGCCGGCCCACTTCGCCTTGCTCGAGACCGAGAAAATCGCCGCGGTGGCGGCCGAGCGCGGCGGCCCGACCTCTCACGGGGCGATCTTCGCCCGCGCCCTCGAAATTCCCGCGGTCACGGGTGCCACCGGAATCCTCGGGGCGGCGCGTCCCGGCGAGCAGGCGATCGTCGACGGCGACACCGGCACCATCTACCTCTCGCCGGATGAGCAGGTCCAGCAGGAGTACCAGCGGGCGAAGCGGCGCGACCTGATCGCCGTGGAGCACCTCGACGCCCTCTCCGAACGGCCCGCGGAGACCCGCGACGGCACCCGCGTCGCGCTGACTGCCAACGTCGGCCTGCTGAGCGATCTGCGACTCTGCGAGCGGCACGGGGCCGAAGGTATCGGGCTCTTCCGGACCGAGCTGATCGCTCTTGCGCACCGGGGCTTCCCCTCCGAGGACGAGCAGGAGCAGCTCTACGAGGGGGTGGCTGGGGCCATGGCGCCGCGTCCCGTCACCATCCGTACCCTCGACCTGGGCGGGGACAAGGTGATCCCCCACCTCGAGGTATCGGGGGAGGAGAATCCCCAGCTCGGCTGGCGCTCGATCCGCATCTCCCTCACCGACGAGGAGAGCTTCCGCGCCCAGCTACGCGCGATCCTCCGGGCCAGTGCCCTCGGGAACGTACGGCTCTTGATCCCCATGATCTCCGCCGTCGAGGAGCTCCTACGGGTGCACTCCCTCGTGGACGAGACCAAGGAAGAGCTCACCCGCCGCGGCGTGAGCTTCGATCCCGATCTCCCCATCGGCGTGATGATCGAGGTCCCCTCCGCGGCCCTGCTCAGCGAGTCCCTCGCCCAGGAGTGCGACTTCTTCAGCATCGGGACCAATGATCTCACCCAGTACACCCTGGCAGTGGACCGGGGCAACGAAAGGGTCGCGCATCTCTACTCCCCGTTTCACCCGGCCGTGCTGCGGCTGATCGACAGCACGGTGCGCGGGGCGGCGCGGGCGGGCATCCCCGTATCCAGCTGCGGAGAGATGGCGAGTCACCCCCTCGCGGTTCCGCTCCTGGTGGGGCTCGGGATCGGCGAGCTCTCGGGTGTGGCGAGCGCGGTACCGGTCGTAAAGGAGATCGTCCGCTCCCTCGAGATGGGCAAGGTCGCCGACGACGCTCGCGCGGCCCTCGAAGCCAGCAGCGTTCGAGAGGTGGAGGCCATCGCCGCAGAGAGGCTGCGAAGCTCCGGGCTGCTCGAGCATCCGGACATCGGAGGTTGGCTCGAACGCGCCATCGACCGCGCGCTCGCATCCTGACGGCTACAGGCGCAGTTCGGTGAGGATGGCGCTGTGGTCGCTCCCGCTCACTTCGACGACCTCGAAGCGGTCGACATTGAGGCCGCGCACGAAGGCGTGATCGATACGGAGCAGGCGGGGACTGCCGGACCAGGGGCCCCAGGTGCGGGCGGGGCGCCGGCGAGTCGCCATGGCGTGGAGGGCGGCGGCGTCGTCCAGGTGGGAGGCGACGGTGCGGTAGACCGGCCAGATCGGCGTCGCGTTGAAATCGCCGACCACCACGCGGCGCTTGGGGACGTTGCGAAGATAGGTGTCCAGCACCCGGATCTGGTCGCGTCGCCGGGCCAGGGAGCGCCACTGGGGAAAGCCGTGGGGTGCCTGGATGTGGACGTTCATCAGCTCGATGGGGGCAGAGAGACCGGGCCACTCACCCGGCACCAGCTCCGCCGCCTGGGCGTCGCGGTGGCGAAGGAGGAGGCGCTCGACCTTCCCCGGATGGCGAAGGGCGATTCCCATTCCCTCGCACTCCGCGGTCGGCTCGAGCTTCCCGTGCGGAAGCAGCTCGGAGATGACGCCGACCTGACGGGCGGAGAGCTCCTGCACGGCCATCACGTCGACGTCGAGCTCCTCGATCCGCCGACCCAGGGCGTCGGGATCCGCACGTCCCCTCCAGAGATTCGCCGACAGCACTCGCAGACGGCCGCGCTTCTCCTCCAACGCTGATCTCCTCCCCTTCCTGTTCTTCGGCACGCGAATCGGTTCTCCGTAGCTGCAAGCTAGCCCTTCTCCCCGGGTCCCGTAGGCGAGGCTAGGCTTGCCCGGAAGCTCCGTCAGGGCCGGAGGGAGATCAGGGCGACACCCACCACGGTGGCCGTGGCCCCGATGACTCGGCGGCGGTCCGGTCGCTCGCGCAGCCAGACCACCGCGAAGAGCAAGGCGAAGAGCACGCTCATCTGCCGCACCGCCACCACGTAGCTGACCGGCGCAGTCTGGAAGGCCTGAAGGATCAGGCCGTAGCTCAACAGGCTGGCGGCGAGTGCCGCCGCCGCCCGCGCTCCTTCGCGCCGTCCCGCCTCGCGCAGTGTCGTCCAGGATACGCGCCGCATCGCCAGGGGAACGAAGACCAGCGTATTGGCCATCGAGAGCAGGAAGAAGTAGACGACGGTTCGGGGCAGGGGTCCCGTCCAGTCGGCTTCCGCGAAGTGGACCATCGCCTGCTTGTCGATCAGGGAGTACGCGACCGTGGTCGCCAGGGTCAGGTAGGCAAAGCGGATTCCCCGCGAGCGCAGCACTCGAAGCTCGAGGCTCCGCTCGGCCTGAATCAGCCAGATGCCGGTCACCAGGATCGCGATCCCGAACGCGCCCCATAGCGAGACCGACTCCCCCAGCAGCGGCACCGCGATCAGGGGGAGGACGGCGGGAGTGGAGCGGATGATCGGGTAGACGAGGCTCAGATCTGCCTCCTGGTAGGCCCGGCTCATGTAGTAGAAGTAGAGGCCGTGAGCGACGCCGGTCGCGGCGGTCAGCTTCCACACCACCGCCGGAATCTCGCCGAAGACGAAGAAGGGGAGAATCAGCAGCGCCGCGATCATGGCGACGCCTTCCTGGAGCAGGTTGAAGGCGAGGGGGTCCTCGCTGCCCTTGATCGAGGCGCTCCAGACCGCGTGGAGCATCGCCGACGCCAGCACCAGAAGCAGCTCGAAGGGGGTCACGCGCCGGAGTATAGGTGCGGATACGAGGGTCCGGGGCGGGGGCCGGCTGCCCTACCAGGTCTCGGCCTTGGCCGCCGATCGCCCCGCCCGGCGTCCGAAGAAGCTGCCGTCGGCGATCGAGAGACCGCTGGCGTACCCGCTCGCCGAGTGGGGAAGACCCGCGGTGGTTCGCCCCGCCGCGTAGAGCCCCGGAACGATTTCTCCGTCGGGAGTCAGCACTTCGCCGCTGGGCAGAGTCTCCAGACCCCCCAAGGTGAAGCCCGGGATGATCGAGTTGCCGACGGTGAGGTCGAGGGCGGAGTAGGGCGGAGCCGACAGCGGTCGCAGGTACCCGGGTGCCTTGTGGAAGAGCGGATCCTCACCCTTCGCCGCGTGCCGGTTGAAGAACGCCACCGTCTCGGCGAGCGTCGACTCGGGGAACCCCACCGCCTTCGACAGCTCTTCGATGGTCTCCTCCACGGCCACGATCTTGTGGAAGGCGACGGTCGGTCCGTAGAGCTCGTCGTCGACGATCAGATAGGCGACGCCCCCCTGGCGACGCACCACGAAGTCGCCGCTGCGTCCGTGGTAGGCGTCCTCGTTGATGAAGCGCTGGCCCTGTTCGTTGACGAGGATGCCCTTGACGTGAGCCGAGGGCGGATAGAAGGGAACCGAGACGAAGCCCTCTCCCATGTGGATCGCCGCCCCGCCGGCCCCCATCCCCATGCGGATGCCGCGCCCGTCGTCTCCGTCGGTTCCGAGGGGGTAGTTGCAGTGCAGTAGATGGGGTGCGTGCTTGGCCAGCATCTCCTTGTTCTTGATGAATCCGCCGGCGGCGAGGATCACGCCCCGGTGGGCGCGGACCAGAGTCTCCCTCCCGTCGATGACGGCCACCACTCCCACCACCCTGCCGTTCTCGGCGGTCACGAGGGTTTCCGAGAGGGCGTTGGCCACCGTCCTGGCACCCGCCTGGTTCACGGCCGCGATGATCTTCTGCATGATCAGGCCCCCTGCATCGCCCTCCTTCCGGGGCTTGTGGCCACGGGGCGCCGGCCTCGCGTTCTGGCTGAAGGGGGAAGCGGCCTCATTTCCGGAGTAGATGAGACCGTCGTCGGTCTCCTGGACGGGAGCCTTGTGCGGGTAGAAGGATTCCTTGAACTCGAATCCCAGCCCCACGAACCACTCGAAGTGCTCGACGCTCTGCTCGCAATAGAGCCGCACCTTCTCCTCGTTGGCGCCGCCGCTGGCCTGCATCAGGTGCTTCAGCATCTCCTCCGGAGTGTCGTCGAAGCCGCAAGCCTTCTGGACGGGGGTGCCCCCGCCGAAGTAGATCAGGCCGCCCGAGTCCGCCGTGGTTCCCCCGCCGGCCGCGGCTCGCTCCAGGATCAGGACGTCGGCGCCGGCGCGCACCGCCTCGATCGCCGCCGATCCCCCCGCGGCGCCGAGACCTACCACCACCACGTCCGCCTCCATGTCCCACCTGGCGACCTCCCGGAGCGGTCGGGGCTGCGAGGGGAGGGTTCGATTCTTCTGCGCGGCGTCGTCGGCCATGGGTGTCCTGTCCTCTTCCAGCGGGTGAGCCTCCGCGAGAAATGGAACATGTTACAATTTCGAAGTCAAGGGGAAGGAGGATGCACCAGGGTGCCCCCCCGCCGGCCGAAAAGCAGCTCCCCCGGGACACGGGGTGCCTCGCGCCGCAATCCTGAGCTACCCCTTCGCCATGGTTCCGATCCTCTTCGAGGTCGGTGGATACCCCGTCGCCGCCTACGGGATGGCCTTGCTCCTCGCCTTCGTCGTGGGGATCGGCGTCGCCGTCCGGCGCGCCCGGTCGCTCGGCTTGAACGCGAACCGCGTGCTCGATGCCGCCATGCTGATCCTGGTCACCTCGATCCTGGGAGCCCGACTGCTCTGGGCGGTGACCCATCCGGAGATGTTCCGCCCGCCCCACGGCACCTGGCTCGATGCGGTGAATCCCTTCCAGGGCGATGGGAGCTTCGGCATCGTCGGGCTCTCGATGATGGGGGGGGTGGTCCTGGCAATGATCTCCTCCGTCGCCTTCATCGCCTACCACCGTCTCCCGCTCCTGCCCTACGTGGACGTCATCATGCCCTCGGTGGCGCTGGGCGAGGGCATCACGCGGATCGGCTGCTTCCTGAACGGCTGCTGCCATGGGCTGGTGTGCACGGCTCCCTGGGGCGTGCGCTTTCCCCCGGGCAGCCCGGCGGCGGCGCTCTTTCCGGGTGCGGCCGTCCACCCGACCCAGCTCTACGCTTCCCTGCTCGGGTTCGCGAGCTTCGGCCTGCTGATCTGGCTCGCCAGGCGCCGGCCCTTCCCGGGTGCGGTCTTCTTCACTTCCGTCGTGCTCGTCGCGGGCTATCGGATCGTCCTCGACTTCTTTCGCTACTACGAGAGCCAGATCATCCTGTACCGGGCGGCGGGAGCGGACTTCAACATCAATCAGCTGATCAGCGCGGGCCTCGTGCTGGTGGGACTCGCCGGCCTCGCGGTGCTCCGGCGGCGCCGCCCCGACCCGCCCGGCGAATGAAGGTACTGATCGTCGTCAATCCGATCGCCGGTGGTGGCGCGGCGGCGCGGGGGGCCGAGCGGCTGGCCCGGCTGCTCGAGGACCGGGGCCACGTGGTCGAGTCGTTCGCCACCCGCCAACCCGAAGAGGCCGGCGAATGGGCGCGTAAACGGGAGGCGACCGGGGACCTCTATCGCATCGTGGTCGCCGGCGGCGACGGAACCGTGAACGACGTCCTGAACGGACTCGAGGATCCCTCTCGCATCCCTCTGGCACACCTGGCCCACGGCACCGCCAATATGCTGGCCCGGGAACTCTGCATCCCGCGCGATCCCGCGGCGATGGCCGCGTTGGTCGAGCGCGGGGAGGTTCGCCGGCTCGATCTCGGCAAGGCCGGGTCGCGCCGCTTCCTGCTGGTGACGAGCAGTGGCTTCGACGCCATGGTGACCAGCGCGCTCTCGCAAGCCCGCAGGGGAACCCTGGGCTACCCCGGCTACGCGCGCCCGATCTGGCAGACCCTGCGTCGATATCGCATTCCCCGGCTGCGGGTGACCGTTGACGGGGGCGCCTCCCTCACCGGCGCGCTGGCCATCGTGAGCAACATCCGCAACTACGGAGGCCTCTTCTCGATCGCGGACCGCGCGCGTTTCGACTCGGGCGTGCTCGACGCTTGCGTCTTCCGCGGCGGGCGGGTCCGGGATCTGCTTCGCTACGTCGTCGCGGCGAGCGCCCGGCGGGTGTCGCGGCTTCCGGACGTCGCCTATCGGACCGGGCGTCACATCGTGATCGAGGCCGAGGAGCCGACGGCGGTGCAGATCGACGGCGACTACCGCGGCACCACGCCGCTCACCATCGAGGTCGAGCCGTCGGTGGTGCCGATCCTGACGCCGCTCGCCTGACTCGCGCTCAGCGGGGACCCGGGTGCGGCGAGAGAGCGCGCCACGCCCTCTTCCAGAGATCGAGGATCTGATCGCCCTCCACCAGCCGGTCAAAGAGATCGCCCAGGGGGCCGGGCGGGTTCTCGATCAGCGAGTCGTGCTGCATCACGTGCTCGAAGTCGACCGCGATGGGACCCCGGCGCGGGCTGCGGCCGTCGCCGTGGAAGAACCGGACGCCCGCTTCCACCATCACGTCGATGAACTCCTGCGCGACCAGGCCGTAGCCCGCGGTGGTGGGGTGCACACCGTCGAGGCTGAAGAGGCCGCCGGCCACCCGCCTTCCCCCCCGCGCCCGCAGGAATCGGGTGTCGAGATTCGCCCGTCGGTAGGCTGCGGGCAGCGGATAGGGCGACCAGCCCGGTGGCGGCGGCACCGAGGGATCCTCGAAGTAGCGGCGGTAGGCGAGCCGCTCCAAGGCCCAGTGGGTGTCGACGACCCGCCAGTCCTTCGCCAGACCGGCTCTCTCGCGCGCTCGGTTGTGCTCGCGGACCCGGCGCAGGAGGATTTCCCGGTAGCGGGCGATCACCTGGTCGATGCGGATGACCTCCGGGCCCGTCAGGTGGGGGTCTTCGCCGGCGCGGAACGCCGATTCGGGCACCCAGGGTCGGGTGTAGGCCTCGAAGTAGCGTCTGAACCAGCGGGAGTCGTCTCCGGGGCCGTAAGGGGACTCGAGGTCCCCGGCGGAATCCAGCCGCCCCCCGACCCCGTGGATGATGGGCGGAATCGTCACCGGCGGAATCGTTCCCCAGAAGACGCGGTCCACCCGACCGCCGCCCTCAGCAAGGGCCTCGATCTCTCTCATCAGGCGGGCGAGCAGCCGGTCCAGATGCTCGGGTCGATAGAGCGTCGCCTTGCGCTTCCTCGGATCGACCTCCTCCAGGTCCGACTCGCTGCTCTCCTGGAGACGGAGCTCGGTCACGCTGGAGAGGACGTTGTTGCCGCCGAGGAACACGATGAGGTTCTCGATCCCGCCGTCTCTGGCCAGCTCGGCAGCGCGTCGGAGCTGGGTCGCTTCCCGGTCCTCCCGGCGCCTGGAATGGCCGGGGTTGAGGACGCGCCGCGCGGTACGGTACATGGCGCGCTCCGGCACCTGAAGCAGCCACGCGTCGCTCGAGCCCTCGATGATCTCCTCGCAGAGCCCCGCGCTGAGCTGGTGGGCGTCTTGCATCTCGAAGCCCCAGACCGCGAGGTTGTGATGAAGGCCGGGGTGGTGAAGGGGCCGGCTGCCGGCGCCCCGCTCCCAGTAGTCCTCGATGCGATCCATCCAGCGCCGCAGATAGATCCCAGCCAGGGGCAGCTCCCACGGGCGGAGCCGGTGACCCAGCTCGTGGTCCAGCCGTCGCAAGAGGAGCTCGATGTTGAGGGGAAGCCCTCCTTCTCCGGAGAAGGAGGGGTGGCGGAACTCGGCCTCGGCGAGACCCATTTCCCGGGCGATGATCGCTGGGAAGGAGAGCTTCGGCTGGAAGATGGCGCCGCTCTTGAATCCCTGGGTCACGCTGTCGCCCAGGCAGACGAGGCGATGCATCAGGGGGCGTCTCGGGGTGGTCTCACAAGACCAGATTCACGATCCCGGTTCGCTTCTTCTCATTCTTCCTGAGGATCACCCGGCGCGGCTCCTCGCTCCCGACGTGCCTCTGAACCTTCTCCGAGGCGAGGGCCGCGGCCTTGATCTCCTCCTCGTCGGCATCGGCGGGAACCACGATCTCGTCGCGTCGCTTGCCGTTCACCTGGACGGCGAGGGTGATGGTCTCCGTCACCAGCAGCTTCGAATCGGCCTCCGGCCACGGCTCGTGCGCGAGCGACTCCGTGTGCCCGAGGCGGTTCCAGAGCTCCTCGGCCAGGTGCGGGGCGAAGGGGGAGAGCATCAAGAGGAAGGCCTCGGCCGCCTTGCGCGGCAGCGGGCCGTTCGCGGTGATCTCATTGCTCCAGACCATCAGCTTGGAGATGGCCGTGTTGGGCTGTGTGTTCTCCAGGTCCCTGGTGACGCCATCGATGGTCCGGGCGGTGAGCCGTGCCTGTGCCTCGGTGCCGTCGCCCTCCACCAGCTCGCGTAGCGGTTCTCCCGGGCTCTCCTCGTCGACGATCAGCCGGTAGGCCCGCTGCAGGAAGCGGACGGAGCCGGAGATCCCATCGGTGGACCAGGGTGCCCCCTTCTCCAGCGGCCCCATGAAGAGCTCGTAGAGGCGCATGCTGTCGGCCCCGTGCTTCGCGATCACCTCGTCGGGAGAGATCACGTTGCCCTTGCTCTTCGACATCTTCTCGACGACCTCCTCCAGAATGACATCGTCGAGTGTCGGGTGCAGATATCTGCCCTTCTCGTCCCGGCATACCTCCTTCTGGTGCACCCAGCGCGCCTTCACCTCGTCGCCGCTGTCGGCGGCAAAGGCCAGCTCGCCCTCGACGCGCACCTCGGAGGCGGAGTAGACGCGAGGAGTGACCGAAGGATCGTCGGAGAGGTTGTCGTCGTAGTAGCGGTAGCTGTAGCCGAGGATCATCCCCGGGTTCAGCAGCCTCTGGAACGGCTCCTTGGTGTGCACCACGCCCGCGTCGTAGAGCACCTTGTGCCAGAATCGGGAGTAGAGCAGGTGCAGCACGGCGTGCTCGGCGCCGCCCACGTAGAGGTCCACCGGCATCCAGTAGCGGTCGGCCTCCGGGGAGACGAGGGCTTCGTCGTTCCCCGGGTCGCAGAAGCGCAGGAAGTACCAGGAGCTGCCCGCCCACTGGGGCATGGTGTTGGGATCTCGTCGGGCCGGGGCGCCGGATTCCGGGTCCCGGGTCTCGATCCAGTCCGTCGCCCGCGAGAGCGGTGTCTCGAATCCGCCGCTGGGCGCGTAATCGTCGAGATCGGGGATCAGCACCGGGAGCTCGTCCTGGGGGACCAGCTTGGTGGTCCCATCCTCGAGGTGGATCACGGGGAAGGGCTCACCCCAGTAGCGCTGTCGGCTGAAGAGCCAGTCCCGCAGCTTGTAGCTGATGGCGGCCTCGCCCTTGCCCTCCTGCTCCAGCCATCGGTTCATCTTCTCGATGGCGGCCGGCGTCTCGAGGCCGTCCAGGAACTGGGAGTTCACCGAGGCGCCGGTCCCCACGAAGGCTTCCTTCGAGAGGTCGCCTCCCGTCACCACCTCCACGATGGGCAGGTCGAAGGTCTTGGCGAACTCGTAGTCGCGCTCGTCGTGTCCGGGGACGGCCATGATCGCGCCGGTTCCGTAGCTGGCCAGGACGTAGTCGGCGATCCAGATGGGGATCTGCTCGTCGTTGACGGGATTCACCGCGTGGGCGCCGATGAAGACTCCCGTCTTCGCCTCGCCCTCGGTCTGCCGGGAGCGCTCGCTCTTGCGAGCGGTGGCCTCCACGTAGGCGTCCACGGCGGGCCGGGCCTCGTCGCTGGTGATCCTGGCCACCAGCGGATGCTCCGGTGCCAGCACCATGTAGGTGGCGCCGAAGAGGGTGTCGGAGCGGGTGGTGAAGATCTCGATCACCTCGCCGTCGCGCTCCACCACCGGGAAGTCGACCCGTGCACCTTCGGATTTCCCGATCCACTCCACCTGCATCTTCTTGATGCGATCGGGCCAGTCGACCTCCTCCAGGTCCTCGAGCAGCCGCTCCGCGTAGTGCGTGATGCGCAGCATCCACTGACGCATCGGCATTCGCACCACCGGGTGACCGCCGCGCTCGCTCTTGCCGCCGATCACTTCCTCGTTGGCGAGCACGGTGCCGAGCGCCGGGCACCAGTTCACCGGCACCTCGGCCAGGTAGGCCAGTCCCCGCTCGTGGAGCTTGGAGAAGATCCACTGGGTCCACTTCACGTACTTGGGATCGGTGGTGTCGATCTCGCGGGACCAGTCGTAGCTGAGCCCCAGGCTCCGGAGCTGGCGCCGGTAGTTGTCGATGTTCTTCTGGGTGGTCTCCCGCGGGTGTGTCCCCGTCTCGATGGCGTGCTGCTCGGCGGGCAGGCCGAAGGCGTCCCAGCCCATCGGGTGCAGCACGTTCTGGCCGCGCATCCGCTTGTAGCGTGAGATGGCGTCGGTGCTGATGTAGCCCTTCGGGTGTCCGACGTGGAGCCCCTCGCTGGACGGGTAGGGGAACATGTCGAGCACGTAGAACTTGGGCTTGGCCGGATCCAGGGTTGCCTTGAAGGTCTGGTTCTCGATCCAGTATTGCTGCCAGTGAGGCTCGATGGTCTTGGGGTCGTAGGGCATGGTCGCGGGAAAGTGCCGGTCCTTCCGGCGGTCGTCAACGTCACCCCGGGCCGGGACAGCCCGGTCTACCCGCAACCTGCTAGCTTCGTCCCATGGCAGAGCAGGAGCACAGGGTGCCGGAGATCTTCGTGGTCTCCGACCACACCGGAGAAACGGCCGCTTCGGCGGTGCGTGCGGCCATGAGCCAGTTCCGGACCCGGTGGCGCTACCGGTTCTTCGGCGAGATTCGCGAGGAATCCCAGGTGCAGCGGATGATGGAGCTCGCCCAGGAGCTGGACACCATCGTGCTCTACACCCTGTCGAGGGATTCGATCGCCGAGGCGATCCGGAGGCGCGGCGGGGAGCTGGGCGTTCCGGTCATCGATCTCCTCGGCCCCGTGATGGACACGGTGGCCCAGCACTACAATCTGAAGCGCGAGTTCCGCCCCGGGGCCCAGCACGGCTTCACCGACGAGCACTTCCGGCGCGTGGACGCCGTGGAATTCGCGGTGGGCCACGACGACGGCACCAACCTCCACACCCTCTACGAGGCCGACATCGTGCTCACCGGGGTCTCCCGGACCTCGAAGACCCCCCTCTCGATGTACCTGGCCCAGCGGGGCTACAAGACCGGGAACGTCCCCCTGGTGCCGGACATCGATCCTCCCGCCGAGCTCCTCGAGATCGAGTCGAGCAGGGTCTTCGGCCTGACGCTGGATCCCGCGACGCTGGTGGCGATTCGCCGCAACCGGCTGCGCGCGCTGCCGTCGCTGAACCGCCTGGCGTACGCGGACCCCGAGACCGTCGCCACGGAGCTCCGCTGGGCCCTGCGCTTCTTCCGCGCCCGGGGCTGGCGGATGGTCGACATCTCCAACAAGGCGGTCGAGGAGAACGCCTCCCGGATCCTGGAGCTGCTGGCACGCGAGGAGGAGGTCGCCCCCCCCGGCTCTTAGGCTAGGTTTCCTCCGCTGCGCGCTGCTGCTCCTCGAGCAGGGCTCGTGCGAACTTCGGCTTCACGATCGAGTAGAAGGCCGGAACGATCGTGATCGCCCCCAGCATGTTGACGACCATCAGGATCACCAGCAGCTGCGCCATCTCGGCCTGGAAGCGGAGATTCGAGAAGCTCCAGAGGATGATCCCGCCGACGATGGTGCTCGCGGTGAAGGTCACGGCCATCCCGGTGGTGCTGATGGTGCGGCGGACCGCCTCGTCCATGTCGCCTCCGGTCTCCGCCACCTCCTGGCGGATCCGGTCCACGATGTAGATGGCGTAGTCCACTCCGATTCCCACCCCCACCGACTGGACCGGCAGGGTGTTGATGTTGAGACCCACGCCCTTGAGCGCCATGTAGGCCAGCGAGAGCATCGTCGCGGTTCCGAGCTGGATCACGATGATGGTGCCGCTCCAGAGCGAGCGGTAGGTGAGGGCCTGCAACACGTAGATCACCAACAAAATCAGCGAGATGTTGGCCACGTGGCCCCGCTCCACCTCGTCGTTGATGGCGGCCAGGATGCCCATCACACCGCCCGCCATCACGAACTGGACGCCGCGGGTCCAGGAGTTGGTGGGCTGGTACTTGGGGACGCCGTCCACCGCCTTGAGGTCGTGGACGATCAGGTTCTTGGTGTGGGTGGCCACCGCCCGGATGCCGAGCTCGTCGCTCTCCCACCAGGCGCTCACATCCCCGTCCTCCCACTCGGCGAGCGCATCCGGCCAGAAGAAGTACTCGCCCTCCTCGATGGAGTCGAACTCCTCCTCGTAGTCGTACATGGCCGCCTCGCGGAAGTCCTCGAGCCACTCCGGAGGCTCGTCCTGGCTCGCCTGCGGCACCTCGATCCTCTCGTAGCTCCCGTCGGCGTTGCGGATCGAGATCCGCAGGGTGTGATTCCGCGGCGACAGGATCGGCCCGATCATGTAGTAGAACTTGTCGGCCAGGCTGTCGTAGGAGAAGAAGCCCTCCTCGGCCCCCGCGCGGTCCATGTCGAGGCGTAGGTTCACCTCGCCGATCGGGTTGCGCTTGATGAACTCGTTGGCCGCCTCGACGGCCAGCATGATGGTCTCTCCCCGGTGATCCGGGTAGAAGAACGAGATGTTGGCCTTGCGGTTGTCGTCGGTGGTGTAGGGACGCAGGAAGCCGGGCGGCCCGTTGGTCTTGAGCTGGAAGAGCGTCTCCCGCACCGTCCCCGGGTGCCGGGGGAGGAAGTACCACTTGGGATCCCCGTAGTGGTTCTGGCGCCAGTAGGACTTGATGATCGGCGCGATCGAGACCGAGATGCCCATGGTGGTGTTCATCCCCATCCAGCGTTCGAACTGCTCCATGCGCTGGATCGGCTCCGGGTCCGCGCAGGCGTTCTCCCGGTCGCCGTCGGCGTAGACCACCATCGAGTCCACGCCGCCGAACTTCTCGGCGATCGCCGCCGTGGCGATGTTGTACTCGTGATCGGGCCAGAGCAGGAAGGAGCCCGGGTTCGCCTCCCCGATCGTCGATCGGGTGAAGACGATGAAGGTGGAGACGGTCAGGATCGCCAGCGCGGCCCCGGCCACCACGTACTTCCCGACCGGATGGGTCACGGTCCGACCGATCCAGCCCATCGTGCGGATCATGAAGCCCGGCAGGTAGTGCTCCGAGCTGGAGGGCGGCGGCAGGTAGCAGATCATCACCGGGAGCAGGACCTCCACGGTGAAGATGATGATGATCACCCAGAAGGCGCCGAAGGTGGCGAGGTCGCGCATCTGGGGGATCGAGGTGATCAGGATGACCAGGAGACCCATCACGTCGGTCACGATGCCGAGGGTGCCGGGCACGATCAGCTCCGCCATCGCCAGCGTGGCCGCCTCGACCTTGGCCTCGTTCGGGTCGTCGAACTGCGGTGCCAGGAGCTCGTAGTCCTCGAAGAAGCGCTCGGCCATCTGCACGGTGTGGGAGACCGCGCGGGCGGTGATGATCATCGGGATCACCAGCACCAGCGGGTCGAAGGTGATCCCCGTCCAGCCAGTGAAGCCGAGCCCCCAGATCGCGGTGGTGATGGCGGCGGTAAAGGGGACCAGCACGCCGTGGAGCCGGCGGAAGTAGGCGAGCAGGAGGCCGAAGGTGGCGAGCACCGTGAGCAGTACGAAGAGCCCGATCTCGAAGGCGTGCTTGAGAATCCAGCCGGTGTGGATGGGGCCGCCGGAGATGTAGATCTTGTGCCTCTCGTCCTCCTCGGCCGCCTTGATCCGCTGGACGTGGTCGAAGACGGTCTGGTAGACCTCGCGGCTGGCGAGCCGGTCCGCGTTGAAGTTGGCCATGATGAAGGCGCCCTTCTCGTCCCGGCTCACCAGGCGGCCGAAGATGTAGGGCGGGTTCTGTCGGACCAGGTCGCGGATCTTGTCGGCGTCCTCCTGGGTCTTCGGCGCCTTCTTGATCAGGATGTCCGAGACGATGGCGCCGTCCGGCTCGATGGTCACCACGCGGGTGCTGCGGTGGTAGAGGGACTGGACCCGGTCGTGATTGACCGGATAGGGCGGGAATTCGCGGTCCAGCCGCTTGATCAGCTCCCGGGGTGTGATGTCCTCCTCGGCTTCCTCGATCTGGTCCCGACGCTCGTCGCGCGCGTCGGTCTGGCTGTCGAAGGAGGGGAGCTCGGGGCTCGCCTCGACGCCGTCCAGCGACTGGGTGATGCGCTTGAGCTTGAGCAGCGTCTCGGGGGTGAAGATGTTCCCGTCTTCCACCACCATTGCGATCGCCACCAGGGACGAGGAGCCGAAGGTCTTGGAGAACTTGTCCTGGGCGTGGATGAACGGGTGGTCCGGGTAGAGCGCGCGCTCGCTGGCGTCGACGCGGACGACGGGGCCGGGGAGCGGAAGGCCGAGGCCCGTCGTGACCGCGTTCACGGTCGGGTACAGGAAGAAGAGCGTGGTGAGGATCAGCAGGGTCGCGACGATGGCGCGATGTCCGACGACGAAGCGGGCGAGCTTCAGGGTGGCGGTTTCACGGATCTGGTGCTCGGGTACTTTGGCCATGGGCTTCCTGCGCTAGAGGTGTCCATTGGGGGGTCGGGCTCGTGGTCTGAGGACGAGCCAGAGGCACCGCGTCCCCAACCGCTGGCACCCCGGTGGCAGCCTATTTCTGATCCCCTCGAAGAGCAAGCCCAAAGGGCCTCTGATTCCCTCCAATCTGGTCAAACGGGCACCCCTCGAGAGTCTCCGGTCCGATCTCACTCAGGGTCAAGGACAAACCTGACGCGCTTCCGATTTCACCGGCATCGGGTGCGGATTCCCACGCAGGCTCGCCCGGATCCCGCGCGACGCCCGGGGTTCGAGGCCCCGGAGCCCCGAAACGTCGACGAGAAGGCCCGGGAGAGCGGCCGGTCAGCCGGTGTGGCAGCGGTCGAGGAACTCGCGGGGCATGACCACCTGGGCGCCGCGCCGGCGTGAGCGGATCGCCAGCCGGTGGTCTCCGGTGACCACGACGAGCTGGGAGGGGTCCGGAGCGCTCCTGAGGCGGCGGAGAAGCCACTCGTCTGCGGAGGGCGCGAAGACCACCCGCAACCCGGGGGTCGGCGGCGGAGAGGGGGGCTCCCACGGGCCGTCGAACACGATCCAGACCTCTGCCTCCGGGTCGTCGAAGGAGCGGGCCAGCTCGAGGAGTTGGGCGCGACCGGCCTCGCGCCACCACTGGCCGCGCTCCCTGCCCCGGAGCACCCCCGCGTGGAGCACGTTGAATCCGTCCACGAGCCAGATCGCCGGCCGCTTCGACTGCATCGCCTCGGCATTGTAGAGGTTGAAGATGGCAGCCCACCCCAGCCCGAAGGCGACGAAGGCGGCGGTGATCCCCGCGCTCCGGAGCGCGCCGGCGAGAAACGGGGGCAGGGAGGGACGGGCCATGGCAGCTCCTCCTCGGTCGTCGGGCCGAGAATGGCACGGACCCGTGACAGCCCCGGTCACGCCCCGGGGCTGCCTCACCGATCTTCGTTCGCCTTCGGCTCACTGCGCACCCAGGTCGCCTTCGGCGACCCGGGCTTGCAGGACGGCGTGCCGTGCCGTACCCCAGGACCCATGTCCGCGGTGGCCCTGGCCCTGATCCAGATGCGCTGCTCCGAGGATCCCTCGGACAACCTGGCGCGAGCGCTCTCTTGGGTGGAGGAGGCGGCCCGCCAGGGTGCGCAGATCGCGTGCCTTCCCGAGCTGTTTCGCTCCCGCTACTTCTGCCAGACCGAGGATCCGGCACACTTCGAGCTGGCGGAGCCGATCCCCGGGCCCTCGACGGAGGCCCTGGGCAAGGTCGCCGCGGCCCATCGGATCGCCGTGGTGGTGCCCGTGTTCGAGCGGCGCGCCGAGGGCGTGTACCACAACACCGCGGTGATCCTCGATGAGGGCGGCGCCGAGCTGGGCCGATACCGGAAGATGCACATCCCCGACGACACCCTCTACCTGGAGAAGTTCTACTTCACCCCCGGTGATCTGGGCTTCCACGGCGTCGCGACCCGGGCGGCCCGGCTTGGGGTTCTGATCTGCTGGGATCAGTGGTTCCCCGAGGCGGCCCGTCTCAGCGCCCTGGACGGGGCGCAGATCCTCCTCTACCCCACCGCGATCGGCTGGCAGCAGGACGAAGGCGCGGAGGTGGAGGCGGCACAGCTCGAGGCCTGGGAGACCGTCCAGCGCGCCCACGCCATCGCCAACGGCGTGTTCGTCGCTGCCGTGAACCGCGTGGGGCGAGAGCGACCGACGGAGCCGGTTGGCTCGAGCCGGGAGGGGGAGGGAGACGGGATCCGCTTCTGGGGCCGGTCGTTCGTCGTCGATCCCTTCGGCCGGGTGCTGGCGCGCGCCTCGGACCAGGAGGAGGAGCTGCTGCTGGTGGAGTGCGATCTCTCCGCCGTGGAGAAGGTTCGCCGGGACTGGCCCTTCCTCCGCGATCGCCGCATCGACGCCTACGCGGATCTCCTCCGCCGCTTCCGGGACTGAGGGATGCCCTTGGGGATCCCCTCCTTCGCCGCCGCCGGGTCTTAGGACGACCCTTGGGCGCCACGCCGGAGAGCGAGGGGTTCCGCTGGCCCGCGGAATGGGAGCCTCACCGCGCCACCTGGCTCGCCTGGCCCCACAACGCGGAGACCTGGCCCGGTCATCTGGAGGGCGCCGAGGCGAGCTTCGTCGAGATGGTCCGGGCTCTCCACGGCCGGGAGCAGGTCTGCATCACGGTGGCGGACGCCGCCATGGAGGAGGCGGCCCGGCGCCGACTCGCCGGGGCGGGCATCGAGGGCGGATTGGAGTTCCACCACTTTTCCACCAACGACGCCTGGATCCGCGACCACGGCCCGATCTTCGTCCGCAGGGGCGGAGAGATCGCCGTGATGGACTTTCGCTTCGATGCCTGGGGGCAGAAGTACCCGCCGTGGGATCTGGACGATCGCATCCCTCAGTCCATCGCCGCAGCGCGACAGTTGCGCCGCTTTCCGGTGGATGTGGTTCTCGAGGGCGGTTCGGTGGACGGAAACGGGCTGGGCAGCGTGCTCACCACCGAGTCATGCCTGTTGAACTCCAATCGGGGAATGGTGCCGAGCTCCTACGGGGGGCCCTCCCGCACGCGAGAGTCGCTTGAGCAGCTGCTTCACGACACGCTGGGTGCGACCCAGGTGCTGTGGCTGGGCGGTGGCATCGAGGGCGACGACACCGATGGCCACGTCGACGACCTCTGCCGCTTCGTCGACGGCGGCACGGTGGTGGCGGTGGAGGAGGGCGATCCGAGCGATCCCAACCACGCGCCCCTCGCCGAGAACCTGCTCAGGCTGCGGGCGATGCGCGACCAGGACGGAAAGCCGCTGGCGGTGGCGGCGCTCCCCATGCCGCCGCCGCTGCACGTGGAAGGTCTTCGCTGCCCCGCGAGCTACGCCAACTTCTATCTCGCCAACGGCGTGGCGCTGGTCCCGGTCTTCGAGGCCCCTACCGATGCCCGCGCACTGGCCGTGCTGCGCGAGCTTCTCCCCGAGCGCGACGTGGTTCCCATCCCGGCCCGGGATCTGGTCCTGGGACTGGGCGCCGTCCACTGCTTGACCAAGGAGGAGCCGGCGGTCTAGAAGAGGGACATTCGCCCGCCTTACCGAACTTCGCTCGGCTTGGCCTCGCTGCGCGCGCCTGCGGCGCTTGCACTGCCTCCGCTTCGCCGCTCTTGCTAGATTCGGCGGCCATGTCGGGGCGTCTGCTCGATGGCTTCCGGGTTCTCGACCTCACGCGTGTGCTCGCCGGCCCCTTTGCCACGGCGATCCTCGCCGACCTGGGGGCCGACGTCATCAAGGTCGAGCGCCCCGGTCCCGGTGACGACTACCGCTACGGTCCCTCGAAGAAAGGCGAGACCTCGCTCTCGTTTCAGAACACCAACCGCGGCAAGCGCTCGATCACCCTCGATGTCCGTTTACCCGAGGGACGAGAGCTGCTGCTGCGGCTGGTCGAGCGAGCCGACGCGCTGGTGGAGAACTTCCGCTCCGGCTGGATGGCGTCCCAAGGGGTCGGAGCCGAGGTGCTCCAGGAGCGCAATCCCCGCCTGGTGGTGGCGGCGCTCTCGGGCTTCGGTGCGACGGGCCCCCGGGCGGGCGAGCCCTCCTACGACATCGTCGCCCAGGCGACCGGGGGGCTGCTCGCGATGACCGGCTTCCCGGACGGTCCCCCGGTGCGCGGCGGGGGGGCCATGGGTGACTTCGTGGGCGGCCTCTATCTCGCCCTCGGTGTCGTGACGGCGCTCCTCGACCGGGAGCGCACCGGCCGTGGGCGGGTGCTCGACCTCTCCAACCAGGACGCCGTCTTCGCGGTCACCGATTCGGCCGCCACCATCTTCGCGGCTCTCGGGGTGCGCTCGGAGCGCGCGGGCAATCAGCATCCCTTCACCGCGCCCTACGACGCCTTCGAGGCGAGCGACGGCTGGATGGTGGTGGCCAGCGCCAGCAACAAGCTGTTCCGCAAGCTCTGCCAGGCGATCGGCCGGCCGGAGCTGGCCGATGACGAGCGCTTTCGCAGTCACCGGGGCCGCGCCGCGAATCGCTCTCTGATCAACGGCATCATCGGCGAGTGGGTGCGCCAGAGGAGCTGCGACGAGGTGATGGCGTTTCTCGGCCCGTCCGGGGCAGAGATCCCCTGTGCTCGCGTCTCGGGTCCGGACGAGCTGATCGACGACCCCCAGCTCCTCGCGCGGGGAATGGTCGAACGCCACGCCCATCCGAGTCTCGGCGAGATCGTCTTTCACGGCAGCCCGCTTCGCTTCTCCGGAGCGGAGCCCCGCGCCCGTGCGCTCGCCCCGGCGCTCGCCGCCGACAACGAGGACGTCTACGCGGAGATCGGCCTCACCCCCGCCGATCTCGCCCGTCTTCGCGAGCGAGGTGTGATCTAGCCCCGAAAGCTATCTTCGCTCGCGAATCGGCCCGGGAGACGCTCGATGAATTTTGGGTTCACGGAAGAGCAGGAGCTGCTGCGCAACGAGGTTCGCAAGTTCCTCGACGAGAACTGCCCGCTGGAAGAGGTCCGCAGGATCTCGGAGTCCTCCGAAGGGTTCGACCGGGAGCTCTGGAATCAGATCGCCGAGCTCGGCTGGCTCGGTCTCACCATCCCGGAAGAGCACGGAGGGGCCGATCTCGGCTGGGTCGATCTGGTGGTCATCCTGGAGGAGGCCGGGCGAACGCTCTTCCCCTTGCCGCTCCTCTCGACCACGCTGGCGGCCGCCGCCATCCGTCTCTGCGGGAGCGCCGAGCAGCAGGCGCGCTGGCTCCCGAGCATCGCCGACGGATCGGCGATCGGAACCCTCGCATTCCTCGAGGAGGACGACATCCAGGGTCCCGAGGGCATCCGGCTCCGCGCCACCGCCGGCGACGAAGTGGAGGCCGGTGAGAAGCTCTTCGTCTGCGACGCAGGGATCGCGGATCTCTTCGTGGTGGCGCTGCGCTCTGGAGACGGGCCGACGGATCTCTGCCTCGCGGTGCTCGAGCGGGGCGCCGCGGGCCTCGGCGTCGAGAACCTGCCCGGAGTCGATCTCACCAAGCGGCTCGGCCGCGTCCGATTCGAGGGGGTGCACCTCGCCGAGGACGCGATCCTCGCCCGCGGCGGCGATGCCTGCGCCGCCATCACCCGCCTCCAGGATCTCGGCGCGGCGGCGGTGGCGGCGGAGATGGTCGGCGCGGCGGATGCGGCGCTCCAGCTCACCGTGAGCTACGCCCGGGACCGCATCCAGTTCGGCCAGCCGATCGGCACCTTCCAGGGAGTCAAGCATCCCCTGGCCGAGATGTACGTCGACATCGAGTCGATGAAGTCCCTGGTCTACTACGCAGCATGGTGTCTGGGCGAGGATCACGAGGACGCGGCCCTCGCCGCCTCCCGGGCCAAGGCCTATGCCTCGGAGGCCTTTGCGCGCATCGGGCTCGACGCCATCCAGCTCCACGGTGGGATCGGCTACACCTGGGAGTACGACGCGCAGCTCTTTCTCAAGCGATCCAAGTGGGCGCGGCCCATCTTCGGTGACGCCGATTATCACTATGAGCGCGTCGCATCCTCGGGAGGTCTGTGATGGATTTCAACTTCACCCCGGAAGAGGAGGCCTTTCGCGCCGAGGTCCGCCGGTTTCTGGACGAGAACCTCCCGCCCGAGGCTGAGCGCGACCTCGCCTTCATGACCGCCTGGCAGCAGAAGGTCCGCGAGAAGGGTTGGATCGGCTTCTCCTGGCCGAAGGAGGTCGGCGGTGGCGGGGGCAGCATCGCCGAGCAGGTGATCCTCAAGGAGGAGATGGCGAGGCGGAAGGCGCCGCCCCTGGGCACCTGCTTCATGGGTCTCGCCTGGGTGGGCCCGGCGCTCATCGAGTACGGCACCGAGGAGCAGAAGCAGCGTTTCATTCCCGACATCATCGACGGGGCCTACCAGTGGTGCACCGGCTACTCGGAGCCCGATTCCGGCAGCGACCTCGCCTCGCTCAAGTGCAAGGCGGTTCGAGACGGGGACGAGTACGTCGTGACCGGCCAGAAGACCTGGACCTCGATCGCCATGTGGTCCAATTGGATCATCCTGCTGGTCCGCACCGGTGCGGGCGAGCAGGTCCGTCACAAGGGCATCACCTGCCTGCTGGTCCCGATGGACGCGCCGGGCATCACCGTGAACCCGATCAAGAACATGTCGGGCGGCACCATGTTCGCCGAGGTCTTCTTCGACGACGTCCGGGTTCCCGTCGAGAACCGCCTGGGCGAGGAGGGCGAGGGCTGGGGGGTCACCATCACCGCGCTGGCCCACGAGCGCTCCGGGATCGCCGAGGTGACGAGTCTGCAGCGGAGCCTCGAGAGGATCCGCGAGCTGGCCCGGAGCTGCCGCAGGAACGGCCGCCCCGCCGCCCTCGATCCGCGAATCCGCCGCCGCATCGCAGAGGCCGACGCGCGCGTCGAGGCGATGCGCCTGAATGGCTTCCGCTTCCTCACCAAGCAGCTTCGCGGCGAGAAGCTCGGCAGCGAGACCTCCATCAACAAGCTGCTCCGGGCCGAGCTGGAGGTGGAGCTCGGTGAGCTGGCGTTGGAGATCCAGGGAACTCGCGGGACGCTGGCCCGGGGAACCGACCTGGTGCCCGACGGCGGCAAGTGGCAGCACTTCGCGCTGTCCTGGCCCGAGGTGGTGATCGGCGGCGGCACGCCCAACATCCAGAAGAACATCATCGCCGAGCGGATTCTCGGCCTGCCCAAGGACCCGTGAGCCAGGGGAGCCTGATGATTCGGCTCTGGATCGTTCTCGCCATCATTGCCCTCTGCTACACGCTGTGGCGTTATCTGCGCGGGCGCGCTTCGCGCTCGCGGCTCCGCGGCGGCCGCCCGGAGCAGGCCCTGCTGCTCCGCCTGCGCCTCCCCGAGAGCCAGGCCGACGACGAGACGCCCGTCATCGTCGCTCTCGAAGAGGCGATCGAGAGTGCGCTGCGACAGCACCGCGCCGGGGAGTTCGACAGCCACGATCTGCGGGACGGGATCTGGACCCTCTATCTGTACGGGCCCGACGCGAATCGGATCTTCGAGAGCGTCGAGGGAGTGCTGCGAGCCACGCCGCTCGATCCGAGCTCTCACGCCATCATGCGCTTCGGCGAACGCGGCGCCCGAGAGGAGCGCGTCCCCCTGTCATAGGACAGGGCTTGGTTCGGTCAGCCCTGTCGACTTCGTTCGCCTTCGGCTCACTGCGCGCATGGCTGGCCGTGGGGGAGCTGCGCTTGCCTTATCGAACTTCGTTCGCCTTCGGCTCACTGCGCGCACCTTCGGTGCTTGCCTAGACGAAGCGACGGAGCCAGTCGTCGAGGGTGACGCTGAAGCCGGAGGCGTTGCGGTGGCCGCCGCCGCCGAACTCGGCCGCGGGCTTGGAGACGTCGAAGTCATCCACCGAGTAGATCGAGACGTCGACCTGGGTGCCGGTGAGTCGGTAGACCACACCGCACGGTGTTCCGTATCTGGCGCGCTTGGCGAGCTCATGGCCGATGCGGCTGCGGTGGGTGCGGGAGTCCACCGCCTCCACGCGGAGTCGCCCCAGCGAGACGGGGTGCGCGTGGTGGAGGGCCTGCTCGATCTCGATCCTCTGGGCGCGGAGGATCGGTACACCCTCGGTGGCGAGCTGCTCGACCGGAGTGGCGGCGAGTCGATCCCACACCTCGAAGTCTCGCGGATGAGAGCCGATCGCCGCGTTGACTTCCTCCGAGCGCGGGAGCTCCCATCGCCACAGATCCTGATCCTGGACGTAGCGCAGAAGCTCCGGGATCTCCGCATCCGGGTGGAAGAATCGCCAGGCGAGGATGGCACCGGAGTGCTCGAGGTCGAAGTGGACGGTGTGCCCGCTCTGCTCGAAGGCATCGCAGAGCCCCGGGTTCGACTCGAAGCGATCCCGGGCCGAGACGTGGTGATCGAGGATGATGATCTCCGCCGCGGATTCGGCGAGCTGCCGGAGCGATTCCGGCGGAGGTGCGATGTCGGCGAAGACGACCTGGTCGCCGTCGAGATCGCGAGGGCGCAGCGGATCCTCGTGGCCCCGGGGGACGTAGCGGGCCCGGTCTCCCCACACCTTCCACACCGCCCACGCGGCGCCGAAGCCGTCGGGACATCCCGCATGATAGATACACACGTGACTCACCTTCTTAGGGTAGCCGATCACACCCGGCGTCGTGTCGACACCGGAACGTGAGGTTCCGTCGGCTTCGCTCTGCGCCGCCCGGAGCGCCTCGGGCCAGTTCGGTATCCTCCCGTCGTGGCCAAGGAGCGCGAGATCCGCTTCCTCGTGACGGAGGGGACGCCGCCCCGCCAGGGTCGCGAGATGGTCCAGGGATACTTCCTGCGCGGGCGGATCAGCGCCCGGGTTCGTCTGATCGAGGGGGAGGAGGGTTGGCTGGCGCTCAAGGCGCCCGGCCGCGAGGGGCGCCTCGAGTGGGAGCGCCGTGTGCCCGCCTGGCTGGCGCGCTGGCTCCTGAACCTGCCCCTGCCTCGGGTCGAGAAGTTCCGGGCGGTCGACGGGGATCTCGAGATCGACCGGTACACCTGGCCCCCGGGTCTCCTGGTCGTCGAGTGCGAGCTCGAAGAGGGCGCCGGTCCCCGGCTTCGCGATCGCGATGCCTGCAGCGACTGGATGGAGGCGCGCCGCCCCGGCTGGGTGAAGGCCTGGCGCGACGTGACCTCGGAACCCGGGATGACGGCCGCGAAGCTCGCGCGGCGGAAGCCCTCTTGACCATCTCCGGAGTCGCTCTCAGCGAATCCTTCTGCCGAGCCAGTCCAGCAGGATGCGGTTGAGCTCTTCGGGCTTCTCCTGCTGGGTCCAGTGACCGCACTTCTCGATCATTGCGGTCTCGAGATCCGACACCAGAAGGGGCATTCCCGCCGCCATCTCGGGTCGCAGCACCGGGTCCCACTCGGCGGTCACCATCAGGCTCGGCACCTCGATCTTCTGGGCGCCGATCTCGGGCGCGGTCTCCCAGTTTCGATCGAAGTTGCGGTACCAGTTCACGCCGCCGGTGAAGCCGGTCCTTTCGAAAGTCTCGATGAAGACCTCGAGCTCCGCCTCGGGCATGACCAACTCGCCCGCGGGATCGATCTCCCGGATGCGGAGGAAGGGGTTCATCTCGAACCGCTTCGGCTTCTCCTTCGCAGCGTCCCCGGAGAATGCGGCGATGGCGGCGTTCGGATCCACGCCGCCGCGCATCAGCTTCTCGAAAACGGCGCGGTTGTTGGCGGCGAGAAACGGGTCCGCCACGCCCGGCTGCTGGAACCAGAGGATGTACATCCTCTCGTCCACGCCCTCGACCATCTTGCGCATCACCGCGGTGGGGGGCTCCGGTGCGCGCGCCATGTAGGGCGTGTTGACGCCGATCACACCCGCGGTCCGTTCCGGATACAGGATCGGCATCGCCCAGACCACGAACCCACCCCAGTCGTGACCGCAGAAGACCGCCTTCTCGATCTCGAGGGCGTCGAGCAGACCGGCCATGTCGCTGCACAGGTGGTGGATGTCGTAGTCGGCGATCGCCTCGGGCTTGTCGCTGGCACCGTAGCCCCGCTGGTCCGGCGCGACGGCCCGGAAGCCCGCCTCGGCCAGGGCCGGGAGCTGGTAGCGCCAGGAGTAGGCGAGCTCGGGAAACCCGTGGCAGAGCAACACGGCGGGACCGCTTCCCGCCTCGTGAACAGAGAGGGTGATTTCCGGGATGCGGGTGCCGTCGCGCGTGGCTCGCGGTGCCAGCGCGACGGGAGTGGCGGGGGGGAAGGAAGTCATGGCTTCTCCACTGGGGTGGCGGATGGAGTGCGCTCCATTCGAGTATACAGCGGGCTCCGAAGCAGGGGCTGGGTTAGCTTCCCCGGCTTCGAGGTAGCTCCCATGTACACGGCGTGTGCCGTGCAGCGACTCGGCCCGGAGCGGAGCTGGCGCGAGTGGATCGAGAGCCTTCGCCAGGCCCCCTCGTTCTGGTGGCTGGACAGCGCCGAGGTGAACCCCCGCCTGGGCCGCTACTCCTACGCGGGGGCCGATCCCTACCTGGTGTTGCGCAGCTACGCGGACCGCGTCGAGCTCGACGTCTTGCGCGCGGTGCGCCCGGACCTCCCACCGGAAAGGTCCGTGCGCCACGGTCGGCCCCTCGACGTGCTTCGGGATCTGCTTCCCCCTCCCCCGCCGGGCGGGGACGCCCCGCGCTTCCCCTTCATCGGCGGCGCCGTCGGCTACTTCGGCTACGAGCTGGCGGCGGGCTTCGAGGCGGTCACCCATCGCACCCAGGACGATCTCGGTCTCCCCGATCTCTGCTGGCTCTTCGTCGACCGGCTGCTCGCCTTCGATCACCTGGAGGGGCGCATCCGCTCGATCGGCCTCGGATTCGCGGACGACGGGGATCTCGCGCGGCGGAGGGCGGAGCAGGCGTCAGCACGGCCGCTCCCCGACTCCACGCCCCGCCGACGCGCTGCAACCGGTGACGCCGGCGCCTGCCTCGATCCCGCGGGCCACCGCGAATCGATCCCGCGGGTAGAAGGGCTCGACGAAGCCAGCTACTGCAAGGCGATCCTTCGCGCGAAGGAGCACATCGAGGCCGGCGACGCCTATCAGGTCTGCCTCACCCGGCGCGAGGAGCTCGCCTTCGGCGGCGACCCCTGGAAGCTCTACCAGCGCCTGCGCGAGAGCAATCCGGCTCCCTTCGCCGCCTACTTCGCTCTCGACGACGTCACACTGCTCTGCTGCTCTCCGGAGCGCTTCCTCTCGCTCTCGAGCGATCGTTGGGTGGAGAGCCGCCCCATCAAGGGCACCCGCCCGCGCGGGGACGACCCGGCCTCGGATCTCGCCCATCAGCAGGCGCTGCGGGGCTCGGAGAAGGATCGCGCCGAGAACCTGATGATCGTCGATCTGGTCCGCAACGATCTGGGGCGGGTCTGCGAGACGGGGAGCGTTCACGTTCCCGAGCTGATGGTGATCGAGCCCTACGCGACGGTATTCCAGATGGTGTCGACGGTACGGGGCCGGCTGCGAAGCGATCGCGACGTCTTCGATCTGCTGCGCGCGACGTTTCCGCCCGGGTCCATGACGGGTGCGCCCAAGCTGGCGGCGATGGCGATCTTGGATCGCCTGGAGCCGGTGCGTCGCGCTATCTACTCCGGAGCGCTCGGCTTTCTCGACGTGCGCGGCGGAGCGGGACTCTGCGTGGTGATCCGAACCCTCCTCTTGAAGGAAGATCGCGCCTACCTCCACAGCGGGGGCGGCATCGTGGCGGACTCGCGGCCCGATGCGGAGTGGCGCGAGACCGAGGACAAGGCGCGGGCGCTCCTCGCCGCCCTCGCCGCCGAAACGGAGTAGTGCCTTGACCCACATCCGACTGCTCGCCGTCGACCTGGACGGGACTCTCGTCGTCGGCGAAGACGAGATCGGTGATCCCACCCGCGAGGCGCTGCACCGGCTGCGCGCGAGCGGCGTCGAGCTGGCGGCGGCGACCGGCCGTCGCTTCCGCATGGCGCAGGGGGCGATCGATGCGCTGGGCCTCGAGGTGCCCGCCATCTGTCTGGGCGGTGCGTTGGTGAAGGGTCGGGACGGGCGCACGCTGCACGCCGAGGGGTTCGACGCGGCCCAGTTCCGGGCCGTCGCCTCGCTGTTTCGGAGCTGCGGCCACACCGTGGTGGCCCAGCGGGACTCCGGCCGGGAGGGAGGGGCGGACTTCCTGATCGACGAGTCCCTGCCCTGGAACCCGCCCACCGAGGACTACCACGGCCGGAACCAGCAGTTCGCCGAGCCGACACCGAGCCTCCCCGACCAGCCGCGCGACGACGTGCTGGTGATCGGGGCCTTCGGAGAGCTGGAAGATCTCCGGCGGCTGGAGCGCGAGCTGCACCGCGCGCAACCCGGCGGCTTCACCGCCCACGTGATGCCGGGCTTCTTCAACCGGGGCCACTACTGCGAGGTCGTCGCCGCCGGCATCTCCAAGTGGACCGGACTGCAGCGGCTAGGCGACCACCTGGGAATCGCGGACGCGGAGATCTGTGCGGTCGGAGACGAGCTCAACGACCTCTCCATGGTCTCCGCAGCCGGGATGGGCGTCGCCATGGGAAACGCCCAGGAGGAGCTCAAGCAGGCCGCCGACTGGGTGACGGGCCGCCACGACGAGAACGGTCTGGTCGCCGTGGTGGAGCGGATCCTGCAAGCGCCGTAGGCGAGCGAAGTTCAGAAGCCGCAAGCGCCGTAGGCGAGCGAAGTTCAGAAGGCTTAGACGCCCCCCCCCTCTAGGCCGCACACACGAAGTCGATTCCCTCCCGGAAGCCCATCCGCCGCAGCTC
>CAZTOU010000019.1:30146-90425 GCA_964615365.1 uncultured Spirochaetales bacterium | reverse complement strand
GCCGCCACCCTCGGCGTCGGCCTCGCGGCCATGAACACCGGCAACAACCTGATGTACATGGTGCTGTCGCTGCTCCTGGCCTTCCTGGTGCTCTCCGGCGTGCTCTCCGAGTCGGCGCTGCGAGGAGTCCGGGTGCGGCGCCGGATTCCGCGGGAGGTGTTCGCCGGCACGCCGGCGCCGCTGGTTCTCGAGATCAGCAACGACCAGCGGCGGGTGCCGTCGTTCGCCATCGTCGTGGAGGACCTGCTCGGATCCCAGGTGTATGGCGCCAAGTCCGCCGGGCGGGTCTTCGCCCTCCGCGTCGGCCCCGGTGAGACCGAGACCCGCGCCTATCGGTTCTCACCGGCCCGGCGCGGCGACCTCGACTTCGCCGGCTTCCGCGTGGCCACGCGCTTCCCCTTCGGGCTCTTCTCGAAGGCGATGCTGATCGAGGCCGAGGATCGCGTCCTCGTCTATCCCGCCGTCGAGAAGCTGGAACCGATGCGGACCGGGAAGCCGACCCGGGACTGGGGAGAGACCAGCGGCGGCCAGGGGGGCGATGGCTCGCAGGTCGCCGGCCTTCGGTCCTTCGTCCAGGGCGATCATCTCCGCAGCATCCACTGGAGGGCTTCGGTGCGGCGGGCAAAGCTCCTGGTGCGCGACCGGGAGAGGGACCAGAAGGCGGAGTTCGAGGCGCTGCTCCGCACCCGGAGCGCGCAGCCGGGACCCTCCTTCGAGGCGGCGGTCAGTCGCACCGCGTCGGAGGTGGTCGCCCATCTCGGGGCCGGGTGGCGGGTCGGCCTCCGCACCGACAGCGAGCTCATCGAGCCGGCGGAAGGGGCCCATCAGCGAGATCGCCTGCTGTGCTTCCTGGCCCGGGTGCGCCCCGACGAGCGGGCCGTGGGAGCGGCCGCATGAGCCGCAAGAGCTTCCGCGAATCGGTCGACCTCCCCCGCCCCCTCGCGGCCATCGCCATGGTCGCCACGGCCAGCCTGATCCTCGCCATCACCGGTCAGCTCGCGGTCTGGGCGGTGGCGCTCGCGGCCCTGGGAATCGGCAGCGCGGCACTGATGCGAGAGGCTCCGCAAAGCTGGCAGCGCAGCAGTCTGGTTCTGAACGGATCGCTCGCTGCGATCCTGGCCGGGAGCGCCTGGCTCTTCGCCCGCGGTGAGCTGGCGGTGGTGGCCCTCGCCCACTTCGCCATCCTCACCCAGGCGCTGCAGCTCCTCGACGCGCGGCCACGGCGCTCCGAGTTCCTGCTGGTCGCCCTCTCGCTCTTCCAGGTGATCCTGGCGGCGAATCTCACCGACAGCGTCTTCTTCCCGCCCCTGCTGGTGGTCTTCACCTTGGCGACGGTCTGGACGCTGATGGTCCACACGCTCCGGGCCGAGGCCCTGGAGGCCGGCGAGCCCGAGGCGGCGCGCCGTGCGATCAGCCGCGGGCTGCTGCGGATGACCGGAATCGCGTGCCTGGCCTCGTTGCTCCTCGCCCTTCTGCTGTTTCCGGTGCTCCCTCGGATTCGCTCGGGAGCGCTCTTCTCGGCGGGCGTCGCGGGCCGGGTCGGCGTGGCGGGCTTCTCCGACCGCGTGACGCTCGGCGAGATCGGCCGCATCCGCATGGATCCGCAGGTGGCGCTCCGCGTCGAGACCCTGGAGGGCGAGCCAGCCGACCCCGGAGATCGCTACTGGCGCGGCCTGGCCTTCGATCACTTCGACGGCCGAAGCTGGTCCGTCACGCCACCGACCCGCGAACGCGTGCCCGGCGACACCGAGATCGGCGTGGACCTCGGATACCGGAGGCGGGGCAGTCGGCTGGTGCAGCGCATTGCGCGCGAGCCGATCGACCCGGGCGTGATCTTCACCGCGGGCGCGCCGACGGGGATCCGCGGGCCGGTCGGCCGGCTGGAACGCGACCTGAACGGAGCGCTGTACGCCCACTCGACGGCGGGAGAGCGCACCGACTACACCGTCGCGAGTGACTTCGTGGTCCGGGACGACGATGCCCTGCGCGGGAGCGATGCGGAGCCCCCCGACCAGCGAGGCGAGAGATATCTCGCCCTTCCCGAGATCTCCCCCGAGATCCGGAAGATGGCGCGGCAGATCACCGAGGGCCGCCGCAGCGACGCGGACCGCGCGCTGGCCCTCGAGAGCTACCTGCGACGTCGGGGACGGTATTCCGATACACCCCCGGTCGTCCCCGATAGCGATTCCCGCTCGCCGATCGAGGTGTTCCTGCTCGGCGAGATCGAGGGCCACTGCGAGTACTTCGCCTCGGCCATGGTGGTGCTCGCGCGCTCCGTCGGGCTCCCCGCGCGGCTCGTGGGCGGCTTCGCCGGGGGGCACGAGAACCCGGTGGGCGGCTTCGTCGAGGTCGCCCAATCCGACGCCCACGCCTGGGTCGAGATCCACTACCGGGACGCGGGCTGGGTGCGATACGACCCCACGCCGCCGGATCTGCGCCTCGCCGCCGCCCCGGGCGCCGGAGGCTCCCTCGCCGAGCTGGCCAACGCACTCGAGTTCTGGTGGTTCCGCAACGTGGTCGACTTCGACCGCGGGCACCAGGCCCGCGCGCTCAAGAAGGCGTGGAGAACCTGGCGAGACTGGCGGAGGCAGGCGGGCGGGCAGCGCGAGCGCCGGCCCGGGCACAAGCCGAGGAAGGGGTGGGATCTGCCGGAGCCGCCCCGCTGGCTCTGGGGCGTCGGCGCGCTCGCCCTGGGACTGGGGGGCCTCGCCTTCGACCTCCGGCGACGCCAGCGGCGCCGGGGAGAGGTGCCGCGCTTCTACCAGGAGGCGCTCCGCCTGCTGGGGCGCAAGGGGCTGGAGCGCGGTCCCGCCACCACGGCTCGCGCCTTCGCCTCGCTCGCGGGGGAGAAACTCTCGCCCTCCGCCTCCCGGAGCTTCGCCGCGCTCACCGAGTCCTATCTGGCGGAGCGCTTCGGAGGCCGCCCCTCCGCGACGGTCCAGGCGGAGCTTCGCGCGCTCCGTGATAGCCTCCGCGCATGAGCCGCTTCGTATTCCTCGATCGCGACGGCACGCTGGTACGGGACCTCGGCTACACCCACCGCGTCGAGGACTACGAGCTGCTGCCGGGCGTGGTCACCGGCTTGTGTCGCCTGCTGGGCTCCGGATACCGGCTGGCGGTGATCACCAACCAGAGCGGCATCGGGCGGGGGTACTACAGCGAAGCGCAGTACGCGGCGTTCCAGGCCCATCTCGTGTCCGACCTCGCCGGCCAGGGCATCACCATCGAGGCGAGCTACGTCTGTCCCCACCACCCGGATGATGGGTGCGAGTGCCGCAAGCCGCGGCCCGCCCTGCTGCACCGGGCCCGGGACGAGCTCGGCGCCGACCTGGCGCAGAGCTGGATGATCGGAGACAGCGCCGTCGACGTGGAGCTGGCGCAGCACGGCGGCTGCCGGGGAGCGGTGCTCGTCCGGACCGGCGGCGGCTCAGCCTCGACCGAGGTGCCGTCGGAGGTCCCGCGGGCGGAGAGCTTCGAGGAGGCCGTAGAGATCGTGCTGAAGGCCGATCAGGGCTAGCCCGCTTCGGGCGGCACCAGATAGCGGGACAGCATCTGGGCTGTGGCCTCCTTGACGCCGCGGCTCTCGGCGCCGGGGTGGAGGGCGGCCCAGCCCGCCAGGGCCGGGAGCGCGATGTCGAGCAGCTTGACCGCGGCGAGCGGTGACGGGATCCATTCCCGGGGAGTGATCCGGCCCAGCATCTTCGCGAGGGCGGCCCGTTCGTAGCGGTCGTACTGCTCCATGAGCCCCGCGAGCTCCCGGTCCTGGTGCCGCATCGCCGCGAAGGTCTGGAGCAGCCTCCCGGGGATCTGCTCGTGCTGGCGCCACACGAAGTCAACGATCTCGTCGACCGCACTCCGGAGGTCGGTCTCGCCGGACTCGAGCGCCCGGGCGAGCGTCTCCGCTGATTCGTCCTGGAGGATCCGGTTGGTCTCGAGGATGCGGTGGATCAGCTCGATGAAGATCTGGCGCTTGTCGCGGAAGTAGCGGTAGAGGCCCCCCACGCTCATCCCCGCGCGCTCGGCGATGTCCGGCGTCTGGGTGGCGTGAAAGCCGCGCTCGGCGAAGAGATCGCCGGCGGCGCCGAGGAGCTTCTCGTAGGATCGCCGCGCCCGCGCCTGTTGGAACTCGCGAGGCGGAGGCGGTGCCGGGGCAGCGCTGGCACGGCGGGGCGCGCGACGTCTCGGGGCCACCTCTGCACGGTAGCGGGGGCCGGCACGAGAAGCGAATCTTTTTTCGCTTTTTTGCTTGACGGCCGACAGAAAGTGAAGATATTTTCGCTTTCATGGACCCCCCGAACGCAGGCTGGCGATCGCTCCTGCCCCCGGGCCTGGCGCTCGGCTTCTTCCTGGTCCTGTGGCTGCCCTCGCTCTCGCCCCACTACGGCTTCTACTCGGACGAGCTCTACTACCTGGCCTGCGCCGACCGCCCTGCCCTCGGCTACGTGGACCAGCCGCCGCTCTTCGTGTGGCTGCTCCGGTTGCACCGCGGGCTCCTCGGCGATTCCCAGCTCGCGCTGCGCGCTTTCCCGGCCGCGGCGGGCGCACTGACCGCCTTCCTGGCAGGCTGGATGGCCCGACGCATGGGTGGCGGCCTCTTCGCCCAGCTGCTGGCCACCCTCGCGGTGGCGGTGAGCGGCCAGTTGCTCCTGATGTTCAGCTTCTTCACCGTGAACACCACCGCCATCCTGCTCTGGACGGTGGCGTCGTGGATCCTCCTGGAGCTCTGCCGCTCCCGAGACCCGCGGCTCTGGCTTCCCCTCGGCGCCGTGCTCGGACTCGCGCTGCTGAACAAGCACACCGCCGTGGTCCCCGTGGCGGGCGTGGCGGTGGCGACGCTCCTCACTCCCTTGCGCCGCGACCTCGCGACCCGCTGGCCGTGGCTGGGGGCCCTGGCCGGGGGAGCCTGGTTCTTCCTCGTCTCCCCCCGCGGTCTCCGCTTCCGGGCCCTGGGCTGGCTCTTCGCAACCGGCCTGGTCCTGGCGATCATCGGAGGGTCGATGCTCCCCTACCGCATCGCCGGCGTGTTTCCCGCCGCGTTTGCAGCCGGCGCGGTACTCCTGGAGTCGATCCGGCGCACCGATGTCGGAACCGTGCGACGCATCTGGAACACCTGGACCTTGCCCGCCTTCATGCTGCTGATCGGAGTGGCGAGCGCGACCTACGTGATGCCGATCCTGCCCCCCGAGCAGCTCGCGCGTCACCCTCTGAACGACCCCATCGGCAAGCGCGGCTCCTACCGCTCCGAGATCGGCAGGAACGAGATCCCCTACCACCTGGGCAACCGCACCCACTGGAAGGCCTTCGTCACCGAGATCGAAGGCGTGGTGGCCGGGCTCTCTCCCGAGCAGCGCCGCGAGGCCATCATCCTGGCCGACTACTTCGGCCACGCCGGCGCCCTCGAGCACTACGCGGCCGAGCGTCTACCACCGGTCTACAGCCCGATGACCGGCTACTTCCTTTGGGGCCCTCCCGAGGGCGCTCCCCAGACAGTCGTCTCGATCGGGATCGATGGAGAGTACGTGAGGGCCCACTTCGAGCGCCCCGAGGTGGTAGCCACCTTCCGCTGCGCGTTCTGTCCCCCGGTGGTGAACGAGCTGCCGATCTACCTGACGGGCCCTCCGAAGCGCTCCTTCGCAGAGCTCTGGCCGGAGATCGGTGCGCTCGATGACCGCCGCAAGCGAATGCTCCGGGCGCAGCAGGCGGAAGCGCAGCGGAGAGAGACGAGCGCCGCTCAGCGCACCCCGTAGATCGGGTGGGTCTGGGGGATCACGCGGACGTCCGCGAGCCGGCGGCTCGCCCGGTCGCTGAGGGTGAGCAGCCTCTGCGCGGTCGGTCGTCGCTCCGCTCCGTCGCAGGGGGTGACCGGCTGCAGGACCAGCGTCGCCCCGGCGTGCACCTGCGCGACCCGCGCGATGGCCTCGTCGATCTCCTCGTCCGTGCTCCGCGGGGTGACGACGAGCTTCACCACCGTGCGGGTCGCCCGCCTCGCGACCTCGAGGAAGGCCTGGTGGGCGTCGTGGAAGGCCGGCACCGCACCCCGCGGCGGATCGCTGGCGCGGCGAACGTCGCTGGCGAGCTTCCAGTCCATCGAGACCACCTCGACGTCCTCGATGACCTTCTCGAGAGCCTCCGCGGCGAGACCGTGAGTCTCCAGGTGGATGGCCGGTCCGAGCCGGCCCAGTGCCCGGGCCACCGCTCCGGCGGCGGCGGGCTGAAGGAGGGGCTCTCCCCCGGTCAGGCTCACGAAGCGGTGGGCCCTGGCGTCGAGGGACCGGGCCGCGGCGACGATCGCCTCGACGGGCAGCGGGTTCTCCCGCGTCCGCCACTCGCCGGAGAACCGAGCCGTCTCGATCCGGCACTCGGCTGCGGACCGCCAGGTGTGCTTCGAGTCGCACCAGCGGCAGCGGAGATCACAGCCGGCGAAGCGCACGAAGAGGGTGGTGGCACCCAGGTCCGGCCCCTCGCCCTGGACCGAAGAGAAGATCTCGACGAGGTTGGCGGCCCGGTGCGCGTCGCTCGCACCGCCGGCCGCTTCGAGCGGGGGCTTCTCCTTCGAGCCCAACGTTCACCCCTCGAGAATCGCCCGCCCCAGTCCGATCTCGCGCACCACCTCGTCGAGGCGTTCCGGATTCGCGGCCAGGTCCCGGAGGCGGAAGCGCGCGACGTGGTCCGTGTCCGGCTGGGATTCGACCCAGTCGAACTTCTGGGAGAGGTGTTCGGCCATCGCGCCGAGGTCGATCGCCCTGCGCCCCGCCACGTCGTCGCTCCCCAGTACCAGAAGCTCGTCCCCCTCCGCGTGAATCAGCGAGATCGGAACCCGGTAGCGCTCGCGCAGGATCCGAGACGCCAGATGCAGATCGTGGTCTGCGGGCACCGCTCCCATCACGATTCCGAAGTCGCCAAAGTAGACCAGGCGGAAATCCCGGCTCGAGACGAAATCGACCTCCTCGGGCAGCGGCGGCGCCGGAACGCCCGCGGCCTCCTTGGCGAGATCCGAGGGGCGTCCGGCCAACAGCAGCTCGACCTCGGCCTTGTGCTCCCCCGGCTTGCTCGCGAGGTCACCGAGCCGCCACCACCAGAGGCGCCCCCATCGGTCGAAATCGTGCAGGGTGAAGCGCCCGGTCGCCAGGTCCACCAGCTTGTCGGAGAACCGGCTGCGACGCGTGCAGTAGGCCAGCACCATGGGAAGCGAGTTCTGTCCCCCGGACTCCACCTGCAGCATGGCCTCGCCGATCGCTTCCGCCATCCCGCCCAGGTCTTCCGGCGGCCAGACGTGGTGGTCGAACCAGACCAGACGGTCGCGGTAGAGCGCGGCGGCCTGGATGGTGTCCCGGGCCGGCGTGGCGCTGAATCCGACCACGAAGATGGGCGTGTTCTCGCGCAGATCCGTCGCCACCCCGCGAAAGAAGGTCATCAGCTCGGACTGGGGGTAGATCCAGATCCCCTCCACCTGTCGCACGTCCCTCGCCAGCAGCACCGCCGCGATGATCGAGCTCCGGTCCGCGTGAGCCAGGATCACCGCGCGCCCCCGCGGCGGTCGTCGAAACTCCTCGGGCTCCGGACCCGGCTCGATCGGGAGGGGGATGAGCGGCTCGGTCGCCGCATGACGGGCCAGGCGTCGTTTCTCGCGCTCCAGGCGAATCCGATCCTGCTCGCTTAAGGGCTCCTCCTCGAGGTCCTCGTCGTCGTAGACGGGCTCCACGGCGTCTTCGAGATCCGGCGCGTCGGGCGAGAGCTGGAGCAGGGCATCGGTATCGTCGGGGTCGCCGACGAGGTCGAGATCTTCGGCCTCGCCCTCCTGCTTCTCCGCGCGACGCGATCGGCGCCGATTGCGGGGAGGGGCCTCGCCGGTCTCCGAGGAAGCGGCGCGACCCTGGTCGGGAGAGACCTCGCCGGGCTTCTCCTCCGAGCCGGAGGGCTTCGCCGCCGCGGGCTTGTCCTCGTCCTCCGTGCGTCGCCCGCGAGCGCGACCGCGTCCCCGACTCCGCCCCCGGCTGCTGCGGCGACGCGCGGTCCCGTCGGATTCGGCATCCGAGCTCTCGCCGCCGTCGTCGAGATCGAAGAGCGAGATCTCCTCGAACCGCGGCGCGGTGGTCTCCTTGCGCTCCCCGTCGTCGGCCTGCGGCTCCTCTCCCTTTCGACTCTCTCCGCGGCCCTCGCTCCGACGGCGACCCCGCCCGCTGCGGGAGCGGTTGCGGCTCGGACGCGCGGAGCGATCCGGAGCTTCCTCGGTCCCGCCGGGCGCGGAGCGATCCGGAGCTTCCTCGGTCCCGCCGGGCCCAGACACGTCCGGAACACCCGCATCCACCGAGGGCCGGGCATCGGCCGTGGCCCCCGCGGCCGACGGTGCGATTCGAACGATCTCGCGCTCCCGAAGCAGGAGATCGGAATACCGCCTCTCGATGGCGAAGCAGCGGGTATCGAGCCCCAGATGGCCCAGGACGCATTCCGCGGCCCCATCGATCTCCTCGGCGGCCACCAGGAGACGGGGGGTCACGAGCTGCGCGGGGGCTTCGGCACCTTCGAGCAGGGTCGGAAGCGCGGTCTCGAGAACGAGCGCGGCGTCGAGAATCTGCGCCACGGCCTCGATACCGAGCCTTTGCCGCGCCGCCACCACGACGGGCCGCCCGTCCTCCCCGACGCCCAGCAGATCGATCGCCTCTCGATCCGAGCCTCCAAGCGGCCAGCGAAGCGCGTTCCGGAGCGAGCCGACCTCGATGAGGGTGGGGATCAGGCGGCTGCGGATACCCTCCTCTCCATCGCGAATTCGCTTGTCATTCAGCCGCTTGCGGATACATCCCTCGAGTTGATCCATCACCTCGGAGAGGTTCTTCTCGGCGAGACGCGGGCTCGCAGCGCTGGGCGCCAGGATGTCCAGGAAGACCTCCTCATCGGCCCGGAGAACCGCAATCCGGCGACCGAGAATCACGAGCTCCACGGAGCGGCGAACGCCGCGCACGGACCCGCCGTGCTTGGCGGCCAGCCCCCGGAAGGCATCCAGCGCGCGCGCGAAGAGGACGCGATCGGCCGGCTGCGCCAGACCGTCGGCGACCCGATCCGGGGGAACCACTGCGAGATCGAAGATCGGCTCCGGCTCGATGGAGACCTCGGCACCGCTCATCGGGGCCACCATCACCGCCTTGACGGAGATCGGCAGGGTGCCGAGTGCCGCCAGGCGCCGCCGGCTGGCGGCGTCCCAGACCGGGGAGACGGCGATCGCGCGGGTCGCCTTTCCGTCGCCGTCCCGAGCCGCGGCCACCAGGGCGCCGAACAGCGCGTCGCCGCCAGACCTCGGCGCGAATCCGACCAGACACTTCTCTCCACCCGCGCCCTGCCCGACCGCAGTCAGCGCGAAGGAATCGGGAACGTCGTCGTATCGGAGCGGCTCGAGAGAGGAGACCGCCGTCGCGTCCGACTCGGCGATCCTCTCCAGCCAGTGCGCCTCGATCGGGGCGCTGCCCCCTGCCTGAGGCCGCCTGCGTCTGCGCCCGAATCGCCGTCTCATGTCAACCTCCAGGCCCCGCCCGACTCACTGGGGACGGGCCCGTGTCGAGAATTTACGAATGGATCCCACGGTGCCGCTGAGGAGAGACCACCTCAAGCCTCGGCCGCGACCGGAGCGAGGGTCAGCATCCCCTCCTCCACCAGGGCCACCGTGGCGTCGTGGACCACTCGCTGGAGCGCCTGGTACAGCCGGTCACTCCCCACCGCCAGGGCGAGGTGGTCCTTGTTCTTTGCGAAATCGAGGAGAATTCCACCGAGCAGCTTGCGGTCCGACCGGATCTGCTTCACTACCCGATACCAGTTCTCGAACGGCACCTCGATCTTGAGATCACGCACCTCTTCGAGCTCCGGCGGAAGCGAATCCTTGAGGACCGCGAGGGTGACTGCAGCGCTCCCCTTGCCCACCGTCGCGCGCCAGAACCTGTCTTGTGCCAACAGCATCGGAGTACCTCTACGGCGTCACCAGGAGGGAGGGCTCCTTCGACTCCTCTCCCTCCCCAGTGATCTTCTCGAGCACGGGCGCCAGGGGGATCTCCAGCATTGCCCGCGCCAACGGATTTTCGCCAATCGGAGAGGACTCGAAAGCCAGGGCCGCTGCCAGACAGGCTCTGGCGGCTTCTTCGTCCCCGCCTTTCCAGAGGACGTACGCCGCCTCACGGAAGCGGTGCGCTTGATGGGCTGCGCCTCCATCGGTGGCGATCTCCTCCTGGAACTCGCGGATCACCACCTCGACCTGCTCGCGGCGGGTCGAGCCGGACACGATCAGCGGACTGCTGATCGTGTTCTCGATTCGTTCGGTCAGACCCTCGAGGGCGTTCTGTGACGGAGGCCACGGTCCCACCCGACCCTGCTCCACCAGCTCCACCGCGGGCTGCAGATCCTGTCTGTCCGGACCCTCGCCGAGCGCCCGCCGGACCAGGTCACCGGGGGTCGGCGTGCCCTCCTCGACGTCCGTGAGGCGGCTTCGCCACTCCACGAAGCTCGGGGGAAGCGATCGATCCGCGGCCTGCGCGGCGGCGGCGCGGGCGATCAGGGCGCGCACCGAGTCCGGCGGCGCCTCCGCGGCGGCGAAGTGCTCGCGTCCGGTCACCTCGCGCAGGAACCGGCGCATCTTGCTACGACCCGAGCTGTAGACGGCGCAGTCGACGACACCGAGCTGGTCATCGATCACCACCTCGAACAGCCGCGCGCCTCCGGAGGGATTCGATTCCAGCAGATAGACGATGCGGGTACCGCTGGGATCGATGGGCGATACGTAGCCTCCCGAGATCTCGTCGGCGATCGTGGGGAGAGAAGACACCAGCGGCTCGGGCGCCTTCTCCGCAATCGCCACACCCTGCGAGCGGAGACGGTGGCGCACCCGGCGGAGCAGCTTGCGACTCGGCTTGGGGAGCGAGCCCTCGTCGAGCGTCTGCAGGATCTCCCTGCCGGGTTCCTCCCGCCCCCAGGCCTCGGCGAGTTCGGCTCCCTCATCGGGACGGTGGGCGAGAACCCAGCCGAGGACCCGTGCGGCCGCGTCAGGATCGAGAGAGGAGAGCAGACGCAGGGGATCGCCATTGGCGGGACGAATCGCCTCGGCATCCCCGCGGAGCGCTTCCGCTGCGGCTTCGAGGGCGTCGGGCAGGCTCACGGGGCGGCCTGCTCGCGGACCCACGCGAGGTAGGGAGGATTGCCGCCGACGGCGGGCAGCAGCACCACCTCGGGGAGCTCGTAGGGATGCAGCTCGACCACGCGATCCACCAGATCCCCGGCGCGGTCGGAGCGCGTCTTCACCACCAGCAGCACCTCCGCGTCGTCCTCGACGGCCCCCTGCCAGCGGTAGATCGATCGGACTCCCGGCACCAGATTCACGCAGGCCACCAGGCGCTCCTCCACCAGCGCGCGCGCAATCCGGGCTCCCGTCTCCGCGTCGGGAGCGGTGATGAGGGCGATGCGGACTTCCGACTCAGAGGGGCTCATCCGAGCTCACCAGCCTCCGATGCTGTGCCAGCGCGAAGCGATCGGTCATGCCGGCAATGTAGTCGCCGACGGCGCGAGCTTCGCCCTCATCGCCAAAACGCGCCACCACGTGCGCCGGCAGTACGCGCGGATCGTCGCGATAGACCGCGAAGAGCTCCCGCAGGACCCTCTGGGCCCGCTCGCTGGCCTCGATGACCTGCGGATGGGAGTAGAGATTGCGTTGGAGAAAATTCTTGAGATCGGTCTTATCCTTTTGAACTTCCTCCGAAAATCCGACAAGCGAAGACGATCGAGCCCGCACCTCGGCGACCGACTGGGGGTTGGCGGCGCGGAGCCGCCGGCTGCTCGCCTCGATCAGATCCGTGACCAGATGGTTCATCAGGGCGACGATCGTCTGGGCGCGCAGCACCCGTTCGGGCTCCCCGCCGAGCCGATCTTCGATCGAGTCGCGCGCCTCTCGCCAGAGCCGTACCTCGTCGAGCATCGGGAGGGTCAAGAGCCCGGAGCGGAGCCCGTCGTCGAGATCGTGGTTGGTGTAGGCCACCTCGTCGGAGTGGTCAGTGGTCTGGGCCTCGATCGAAGCGCTCGGCATCTGCGGGGGAAGCGGCACCGGATGGTCCCAATCGCAGCCGTGCTTGAGAATGCCCTCGCGGGTCTCGGCGGTGAGATTCAAGCCGCGGAACTCGGGATAGCGAACCTCCAGGAGATCGACGATCCGCAGGCTCTGACGGTTGTGATCGAAGCCCCCCTCCCCTTGGAGCAGGAGGTCGAGGCTGCGTTCCCCGGCATGGCCGAAGGGGGTGTGTCCGAGATCGTGGGCGAGGGCGATGGCCTCGGCGAGCTCTTCGTTCACGCGCAGGGCCCGGGCCACGGTGCGCGCGATCTGACTGGCCTCGAGCGTGTGGGTCAGCCGGTTCCGGTAGTGATCGCCCTCGTGGTGGATGAAGACTTGGGTCTTGTACTCGAGTCGGCGGAAGGCCTGGGTGTGGACGATGCGGTCGCGGTCCCGCTGGAAGGCGGTGCGGTACTCGTGCTCGCTCTCGCCCGTGATCCGTCCCGCGGACTCGGCACTCCTCACCGCGCAGGGAGCCAGCCGCTCGAGCTCCTCGCGCTCGTAGTCCTCTCGCGTGCGCAGTGCGAAGCTCAATCCACGCGCTCCTCGCGAAGAACCTCGCGAAGCTTCGCACGGGACTCCGCGTCGATCGGCTCGTGATCCGGCTCCGGCGAGGAGAGAAGCAGGTAGAGCGCTCCCGCCGCTGCGAGCAGTGCGAGCATGGCAACGGTCCATCGCCTCACGGCGTTCGGCCTCCTCTGCATCGATGCGGTCCGAAGGGGCGAAGCGGGATGGGGGCGGGGTCGCCCGGAAGAAGTGGTGTCGAGAGTAGGTTTCGGTCCCGAATGTGTCAATCGAGGTAAGATCGCGTAGGGCGTTGATTCCGGGGAGGTTTTCGCAGAGATGTCGCTAAGATACCGGCCATGAATCAGCCCCCTTCGACGCCTCGGCTCCTGCTCGGACCGGGCCCCTCCAACGTCAATCCGCGGGTTCTGGAGGCGATGCGGCGGCCGCTCCTCGGACACCTCGATCCCGCCTTCCTGGAACTCATGGATCGGGTGCAAGAGCGGCTGCGACGCCTCTTCCGCACCGACAACGCGATGACGCTCCCGCTCTCGGCGACCGGCAGCGCGGGAATGGAGGCCTGCCTCGCCAACCTGCTGGAGCGCGGCGACGAGATCGTGATCGGCGTCGCCGGCGTCTTCGGCGAGCGCATGTCCGAGGTGGCGAGGCGCATCGGAGCGCGGGTGATTCGCGTGGACGCGGAGCCGGGAACCGCTCTCGACGCCGGCGAGATGGCCGATGCGATCCAGCGGGCAAAGCCCGCCGTGGTGGCCTTCGTCCACGCCGAGACCTCCACCGGCGTGCTTCAGCCCGTGGAGGAGATCGCCGCCGCGGCGCGAGAGAACGGAGCCATGCTGGTGCTGGACTGCGTCACCTCGCTCGGCGGCGTTCCCGTGAGCCTCGACGAGTGGGGAATCGACGCGGCCTACAGCGGCACGCAGAAGTGTCTCTCCTGCCCGCCCGGCCTCTCGCCGGTGAGCTTCAGCAAGCGCGCCGTTACGCGGGTGGCCGACCGAGAGACGCCCGTGCAGAGCTGGTATCTCGACGTCTCACTGCTGGCCGGCTACTACGGCAGCGAGCGGGTCTACCATCACACGGCGCCGATCTCGGCGATCTACGCCCTCTCCGAGGGGCTCGACATCATCGAGGAGGAGGGCATGGAGGCGCGCGCCGCGCGGCACCGGCGGGCCGCGGCGACGCTGATCGATTCCCTCGCTCCGTTGGGATTCGAGCCCCTGGTCGCCGAGGAGCATCGTCTGCCCTCGCTCACGACGGTGCGCCTGCCCGAGGCGATCCTGCGGGAGGGCGAGGCGGGGGTGCGCCGCCGCCTGCTGGACGAGCACGGCATCGAGGTCGGCGGAGGGCTCGGGAAACTCGCCGGAAGCATCTGGCGGATCGGGCTGATGGGAGAAAACGCGCTGGAAGAGAACGTCGAGCGCCTGGTCGCCGCCCTGCGTTGACCTGCGCCGCCTCCGGCTGCTATCAATCCGTCAGACAGAGCCCAGGTGCCCATCACGGGTGAATAGGGAAGGCCGTGAGATTCGGCCGCGGTCCCGCCACTGTGATTGGGGAGCCCCCAAGGCAGCAGGCCACTGAGCGACGCAGCTCGGGAAGGCGCCACGGGGGCAACCGAGAAAGGGATTCTCGGACACCCATGAGCCAGGAGACCTGCCTGGGCGAGCCACTGCAACTGCTCTTCGTGGAAAGAGTGGTGCGGAAGTGCTCCCACGCGCCGCATGGCGGCCCGGACACTCCTTCACCCGACCACCGCGGAGGGTGCAAGGAGGTCCCATGATCCCGGCACCCGCAACCCGGCGCGAGCGACGCCGGAGCTGCGCAACACTTCTCCTCTCCCTCTTCGCCTCTCTCCTGCTGACTGCCTCCGCCCAGAGTGAGGCCGACGATCCCCAGGGCGACGCACCGCCGCCCCCGGTGATCGTCGTGGACGAGGTCACCATTACCGCCACCCGGGCGGAGCGGAGCGTGCTCGACGTTCCGGGCAACGTGACGGTGATCGATCGCGAGACCATCGATCAGAGCGGCGTCCGGCACGTCCCGGAGCTGCTCCGCCGCGAGGCGGGCATCTCCGTCACCAACCTCACCACCAATCCCGAGACCTACACGGTCGAGGCCCGCGGCTTCAACAACGGCGGCGGCAACGGCTCGGGGATGCTGGTGATGATCGACGGCCGTCGCGTGAACGAGCCGACCACCGGTGTCGCCGACTGGGCGCTGATCCCCCTCGATCGGGTCGAGAGAATCGAGGTGGTGCGGGGGCCGGCGAGCGCCGCCTACGGTGACCACGCCATGGCGGGCGTGATCCACATCATCACCCGCAAGGGTGAGGATGGTCTCCGCGCCATCGCCCGCGGAGAGACCGGCACCTACGACACCGACGCCGGAAGCCTCTTCGTGGGCGGTAGCGAGGGGCCCGTCTCCGCCAGCCTCTTCCTGGACGGCGACAAGACCCACGGATACCGGGAGCGAAGCGACTACCGCAGCCACCGGGCGGAAGCCGACTTCCAGTTCCGAGTCGGCGATCGGGCCACGCTGGGCCTCACGGGTGGCTATACCAGCCAGGTGCGCCAGCGGCCGGGAACCCTGACCAAAGAGGAGATGCACGAGGACCGGCGCCAGGAGGAGACGAGTGGGACCGGGAAGAACTTCGACAACGCCCGCGAGCGCTTCCTCCAGGGCCTGGTGGAGGTCTCCATCGCGGAGGGCGTCTCGGCCAAGCTGGTCCCCTACTACCGCCACCGCAAGGATCGCGGCGCGGTGAGCAACCCCGACTACTGGTTCGCTACGGATACCGAGACGGACGTGCTGGGGCTGACCTCGCAGATCCAGCTCGACACCACCCTCCTCGGCCACGCCAACCGCCTCATCGTCGGCGCCGACCTGATGCAGGAGGACTCGGACTCCGACGGCGGTTTCGGGTACGAGTATTCGATTGATTTCGGCTTCGGACTGATCGCCGAGGGATGGGGATCCGAAACGACACGTACGCGGAGTCGCCGCAAGAGCTACGGGTTCTTCCTCCAGAACGAGCTCAACCTGACCGACGACCTGCTGCTCTCACTGGGCGTGCGCCGGGACCGGGCCAAGTATCGAGGGAGATACTGGAGCGACAGCACGACCGTGGACGAGATCCCTCTCTTTGCGTTGAGCACGACCACGAGGGAGATCGTCGAACGGAAGTTCGAGCCCCGGCACACCGCCTGGGCGCCCCGCGCCGCACTCACCTACCGCGTCGTCGAGCCGCTCTCCGTGTACGTCTCCTACGCGCGGGGCTTCCGCTTCCCCAACCTGGATGAGGCCTTCGGCTCTTTCGGGATCTCGCCCGGTCTCGACACCCAGAAGTCGGACTCCTACGAGGTCGGCTTCAAGGTGCGGACCCGGTGCCTCAGCCTGAACGCGGCCGCCTACTACATGAACGTCCACGACGAGATCATCTGGAACCCGACTTCCCGCAATCCCTTTGCCCTGCCCACGCAGTTGCTCGGGCAGAACGTGAATCTCGACCGGGTTCGGCACCGGGGGATCGAGCTCTCGAGCACCGTCCAGGTCACCGACTGGCTCGAGGTCTACGGGAGCTTCACCTACGACAACACCAAGATCACCCGGGACACCGCCACCCTTCTCGAGGGCAACCGGATGCCGATCACGCCGCGCTACCGGGGGACCGCCGGTGTCCGGGCGCAGCTCGGCTTCGGCTTCGAGGCGGGGGTGAACGCCAACTACGTGGGCGCCCGCTACCTTGCCAACGACCTCCAGAACGAGTGGGAGAAGCTCCCCAAGTACGCCTCCTACGACGCCCGTCTCGGCTGGCGCTACCCGATCGGAGAGCATGTGGAGATTCTGATCGAGGGGAGCGTGCTCAACATGACCAACCGCCGGTACACGGAGTTCGGGGGTCGCGCGACCTTCACCACTCCCAACGACCCCAACTTCGTGCCGAGGCTGGGCTACTTCCCCTCCCCCGATCGCCACTACATCGCGGGGATCCAGCTGGTGGTGAAGCGGTGAGGGTGCGGCTCGGCATGCTGGCGCTGGCGGCGACGCTGGTGTGGGCGTCGGCGCCAGCCGGCGCCGGGCCCCCTCGGTCCGTCGACGCGCCGCCTCCGCTATTCGAGGACGCGCTTCCCCCCGGCCCGACCCTCGCCGAGCGGCTGGAGGAGATCCGCCGCCGCGTCCGGGAGGCGGTGGTGTACCCGCCGCGGGCGCGGAGCCGCGGGATCACCGGCGTCACGCGGATTCGCTTCGAGATCGCCGCCAGTGGACATGCGGCGAAGATCGAGACCGTCGAGACATCGGGAAGCCTCCTCCTTGACGCCGCTGCCGAGCGGGGTGCCACCGATGCGGGCCAGCTCCCGCGCGTGTACGGTCGCGTGGAGGTACCGATCCGCTTCGAGCTTCTGCGAGGGCGAAAGTAGGCGGCGCCCGGCTCGGCGCTTGACATTTTCGCCCCACCCCTCAATCTGGAGCGATGGCCGAAGCCGGGGCGGGTGAAGAGCAGAGCGGGCAGTCGCGATTTTCCATCCTGCTCGAGAACTGGAAGGAGATCGTCCGCGCCCAGAATCTCCCCGAGGGCCGAACGGTAGACCCGGTCTCGCGCTGGCTCCTCATCATCCGCGCCAGCGTCTTCCCGATGACCCTCACCTCGGGGGTGATCGGGGGCATGCTGGTGGTCGCCGGACCCACGCCGGTCACGCCCAACTGGCTCTTCTTCTTCGAGGCGGTGGTGGGCCTGCTGATCGCCCACGCCGCCAACAACATGATCAACGACTACTTCGACCTGGCGAGCGGCGTGGACTCCGAGGACTACGTGCGCGGCCAGTACGCGCCCCACCCGATCCTCTCCGGGCTGATCTCGAAGGGGGGCCTCTTGGCGGCGATCGCCGGGGCCAACCTGCTCGACCTGGCGATCCTCGTCCACCTGACGGCGGCGCGGGGCTGGCCGGTGGTGGTCTTCGCTCTGGCGGGGCTCTTCGTGAGCGTCTTCTACGTTGCGCCGCCCCTGCGGCTGAAGCAGCGCGGGCTGGGAGAGCCGGGGGTCGCCCTGGTCTGGGGCCCGCTCATGATCGGCGGAACCTACTTCGTGACCGCAGGCGAGGTCCCGGCCTGGGTGTTCGCAGCGAGCCTCCCCTACGCGGTCCTCGTCACCGCCGTGCTGTTCGGCAAGCACCTCGACAAGCTCGCAGCCGACGAGGAGAAGGGGATCCGAACGCTTCCGGTGATGCTCGGCGACGCCGGCGCCCGCTTCATGACCCAGTCGCTGATCGGCTTCTTCTTCGCGCTGGTCGCCATTCTGGTGCTCACCGGATCCCTCGGCGTCTGGACGCTGGCGGTCTTCATCGCCCTGCCGCGGGCGGTGAAGGTGATCCGCGTGTTCGGGGAGCCGAAGCCGGAAACCCCGCCGGTGGAGGTGCCGATCTGGCCGCTCTGGTACGTGGCGTGGGCCTTCATCCTCACGCGGTTGGCGGGGCTGCTCTTCGTCGGCGGACTCGCGGCCAACGCGATCTACCCGATCTTCCTCTGAGGCGGGTCCCCCACCGGGTCGCGAGCTGGCCTCCAGCGCCGGGATCGGTTCGCTAGTCTCCCGCCCCGGTGCCGACGGGGGAAAGCCGAACGTGAGCCTCGCGCTGGACGTTTTCTGGTCGTTTCGAAGCCCCTACTCCTATCTGGCCACCGGCCGCCTGGTGGAACTCGAGAAGACCTACGACCTGGAGATCCGGGTGCGACCCGTTCTCCCGCTCGCGGTGCGCGATCCGGAGTTCTTCCGGAAGGTGAACCCCCTGTGGCCGCCGTATCTGATGCGCGACACCTTGCGCGTAGCCCAGTACCACGGCATCGAATACCGCTGGCCCCGGCCCGACCCGGTGGTGCAGTCGCCCCAGGACGGGCGACTGGTGACCTCCCCCGAGCAGCCTCATATCTACCGGCTGACCCGCCTCGGGGTGCTGGCGGCGGAGAAGGACCGCGGCCTGCCATTCATCGACGAGGTCTCGCGCCTGATCTGGAACGGCGAGGTGGACGAATGGCACGAGGGCACCCACCTCGCGGACGCGACCGGCCGCGCCGGGCTGGATCTGGCCGCGATGGACGCGACCGTCGAGGGAGAGGCGGAGCGGCTCGACGCCGCGATCGAGCAGAACCAGAAGGATCTGGAGGCCGCGGGGCACTGGGGAGTGCCGACCATGGTCTTCGAGGGTGAGCCCTTCTTCGGCCAGGACCGGATCGAGCTTCTGACCTGGCGCATGAAGGAGAAGGGGCTCCGCAGCCGCTGAGACAGGAGTAGAGCACGTCATGTATCCGGGAGTTCACGCGAAAGAGAGACCCGACAAGCCCGCCTACATCATGGCGCGGACCGGCGAGGTCGTGACCTTCAAGGAGCTCGACGAGCGCTCCAACCGCTGTGCCCAGCTATTCCGCTCGCTGGGGCTGGTGCCGGGCGACTGCATCGCCTTCCAGATGGAGAACCACCCCAGATTCCTGGAGATCTGCTGGGCAGCCCAACGCTCGGGTCTCTACTACTCGGCGATCAGCTCGCGGCTCACCGTCTCCGAGACCGAGTACATCATCAACGACTGCGGTGCGAAGGTCTACCTGACCTCGAAGGCGATGGGCGAGGTGGCCGCCGAGCTGGTCGGGCGAAACCCGGGCGTCGGCAGCCGCTTCATGCTGGACGCCGTCGCACCGGGCTACCAATCCTACGAGGAGGCGGTCGCCGCCCAGCCCGCCGAGCCGATTCCGGAGGAGCTCGAGGGGAACGACATGCTCTACTCCTCGGGCACCACGGGGCGGCCCAAGGGTGTGCGCGTCGCGCTCCCCGGAAAGCCGGCCGGGACCCCGCCGTCCCTCCAGCTGGTGGTCCAGGGCCTCTACAAGGCCGACGAAAACGCGGTCTACCTCTCGCCGGCGCCCCTCTATCACGCGGCGCCGCTTCGGTTCAACCTGGCCATCCAGCGGCTGGGCGGAACCTGCATCGTCATGGACAAGTTCGACGCCGTCGGGGCGCTGCGGCTGATCGAGAAGTACCGTGCCACCCACAGCCAGTGGGTGCCGACCATGTTCGTGCGCATGCTGAAGCTCCCCGAGGAAGAGCGGGCCCGCCACGACGTCTCGAGCCTGAAGGTCGCGATCCACGCCGCGGCTCCCTGCCCGATTGCCGTGAAGGAGCAGATGATCGAGTGGTGGGGCCCGGTGCTCCACGAGTACTACGCGGGCACCGAGGCCAACGGCTTCTGCGCCATCGACTCCGAGCAGTGGCTCGCCCACAAGGGGTCGGTCGGACGGCCACTGATGGGCAAGGTCCACATCCTGGACGACGAGGGCGAGGAGCTTCCCACCGGCGAGATCGGCACCGTCTACTTCGGTGGGGGGGCCGATTTCGAGTATCACAACGACCCGGAGAAGACGGCCGCGGCGCGCAGCAAGGAGGGCCACACGACCCTCCACGACGTGGGCTACGTGGACGAGGAGGGCTTTCTCTACCTCACCGACCGAAAGAGCTTCATGATCATCTCGGGTGGGGTGAACATCTATCCGCAGGAAACCGAGAACCTCTTGATCGCCCACCCCAAGGTCGCCGACGTCGCGGTGATCGGAGTCCCCAACGAGGAGTTCGGCGAGGAGGTGAAGGCGGTGGTTCAGCTGATCGAGATGTCCGACGCCGGGCCCGCGCTCGCGGAGGAGCTGATCGAGTTCTGTCGGGCGAATCTCTCCCACGTGAAGTGCCCGCGCTCGGTGGACTTCGACCACGAGCTGCCGAGAACCCCGACTGGGAAGCTCGTCAAGCGCCTGCTGCGAGACCGCTACTGGAAGGGCCACGAGAGCCGGATCCTCTAGAGCCCATGTCGGATCGAGGCCTCACCCACATCGCCCTGCCCGTCAGCGACCTCGAGAAGAGTCTCGAATTCTACTCCAAGTATGCGAATATGAAGGTTGTTCACAGTAGGGTGAGCGAGAACTCCGGAACCCGGGTGGCGTGGATCAGCGACCGGACCCGGCCCTTCGTGATCGTGCTCATCGAGATGGAGAAGGTCGAGTACCCGCTTCGCCCGGCGGCCCATCTGGGAGTCGGCTGCGCCTCTCGAGAGGAGGTGGATCGCCTCGTCAGTGAGGCTCGGGGAGAGGGGCGCTCCGTGTTCGGGCCGACCGACTCGCCCTACCCCGTCGGTTACTGGGCGCTGATCTCCGACCCCGACGACCACACCCTCGAGCTCTCCTACGGGCAGGAGGTAGCGCTCACCGTGCAGAGCGCGCGGGACGCAGAGGACGCGTGCTGATCGGCGTCTACTGGCTCATGGTCCAGCCGCCGTTCGGAGACAGCACCTGGCCGGTCACGAACTTGGACTCGTCGCTGGCCAGGTAGACGGCGGCCCAGGCGATGTCGTCGGCGTCGCCCAGACGCTTCATCGGCGTCTGTATCGCGATCAGCTGCCGCTCCTCGGCGAGCGGTGCGATGAAATCGGTGTCGATCCAGCCAGGCGCGATGGCGTTGACGCGGATCTTGCGGGAGGTCAGCTCCCGCGCCAGGGAGCGGGTGAACCCGAGGATCCCCGCCTTGGCGGCGCAGTAGTGGGGAACGCCGGCGCCGCCGCTGGTCCCCATGATCGAGCCCATATTGATGATCACACCCGAGAGCTGGGGGCTCATGATCTTGAGCGCCTCGCGGGAGCAGTAGAAGGTCCCATCCAGGTGCACCGCGATCATGCGGCGCCAGGCCTCGTCGTCGAGCTCCACGGTGACGTCCAAGTGGGCGGTGACCTCGCCTCCCGCGAGGAGCTCGGCCAGCTGTTGGGCGGATCGCTCCCGGAAGCGCGCGACCAACTCGGGGTTGCCTTCCATCCCGCTGATCCCGGCGTTGTTCACCAGCACGTCGAGCCGCCTGTGGCGGTCCGCGACCTGCCGGAACATCTCGGCGACCGCTCCCGGGTCCGAGACGTCGGCGGCGATGGCCTCCCCGCCGAGCTCATCCGCCAGCGCCTCCGCGCTCTCCAGGTCCAGATCGTTCACGACGATCCGGGCGCCCTCCCCCGCGAACCGTCGCGCAATGGCGGCGCCGATGCCGCGCGCGCCCCCCGTCACCAGGGCGAGCTTTCCCTCCAGTCGTCCCATGCGATCCTCCCAGCAGGATCGACGAGTATGCCAATCGGGGAACCGCGCTCAAGTCCTGGCGTACGACTTGCGGTAGCCGGTCATCACGCGATGTGCGTAGACGACGGGGATGGTCTCACCGCGCTGCAGGCGCTCGGTGATGCGCGTGGGGCCCCGGTTGTAGGCGGCCAGCGCGGTCGGAAGGCTTCCGAAGCGCTGCACCATCTCCTCCAGGTAGCCCACGCCCAGGCGAACGTTGGCGACGGGATCGAAGAGCGTCGCGGGACCATACCAGCGCTCCCCGATTTTGGCGGCGACCGCCTCCGCCGTCGCCGGCCGGAGCTGCATCAGACCCAGGGCTCCCGCTTCCGACACGGCGGAGTTTCGCCCACTGCTCTCGACCTCGATCACGGCCAGCACCAGCCCCGGTCTGAAGCCAGCGCGCCGCGACGCGACCACGATCGCCTCGGCCACCCGCTCGATCTCGGGGGGCCGCAGCCCACTGCGCCGCTCGGAGAAGAAGCTCTCGATGCGGAGGATCTCCTCGCCGAGCGAGGGGTGCTTCGCCAGCGGTGCGTTCACGGGAGCCCGCAGCAGATTGCAGGAGAGCGAGCAGAGGGCGAGGGATGCGATGGCGATCGTATGCAGGCGAAGCGCGCGCATCTAGAGCTCCTTTCGGCAGCCGTTCGACCCGCTCGGCGTCTCCGAGGTGGGGCACTGGCTTTGCGTCCCCCGCTTTCGCGGAGTTTGCTCTTGTCGAGGAGCAGGCGCGCGTGTCTCGCGGAGCCTGTCTCCCGGGCCTCGGCCGGCATGGCGCCCGGCCTGTGGCCCTTTCACAACGTTTATCGGTTTACAGTGGGATCGAGCTTGAGGGCTCAGTCATGATGACGCGGAGAATCCGGCGATGCGGGCGGAGAAGGCCTTCCCGGGGGGGCATCCCGGTGTTTTCGGGAGCCGTCTCGGGAGAAAATCCTCAGGAAAAGCCTGGGGATGGCCGAAAGCTGGGACCGATGGAAGACCCCTCTGCACAGGAACCTCTCCTGCTGGTGGGCTGCGCACTCTGCGACCGGCTCCACGAGCCGCTGTGCGCACTGGACTCCAACTCGATCTGCGCGGGCTGCGCCCAGGAGCTCGCGCGCCCCGCGTTCTCGAGGCTCGCCCCGCACATCGCTCCGGACAGCGAGCTCCGATGAGGCCCCGCTAGCCCAATCTCGATATGCTTGGAGCTCCGCAGGAGGAGCACTCGCCTTGAATCGGTGGATGGCGGCGGCGGCGCTGCTGGGAGCGCTCGGGGTGATCCTCGGAGCCTTCGGCGCCCACGCCCTCCAGGCGCGGCTCAGCACCGAGCAGATCGAGAGCTGGAGTACGGCGGTGCGGTATCAGCTGCTCCACAGCGTCGCACTGCTGGCCCTCGCCCTCTTCGCCAGCGCGACGGGAAGATCGATCCAGCTGCCCGGCTGGCTCTTCGGCGTGGGAATCGCGCTCTTCTCGGGATCGATCTACCTGCTGGTGCTCACCGGGCAGCGTTGGCTGGGCCCGGTCACACCCGTGGGCGGCCTTTGCCTCATTGCCGGCTGGCTCTCGATCCTCTGCCTTGCGAAATCCTAGCCCCGCCATGAGAGGCGACTCCCACCCCTGCGCGGGGCCCGTCACGCAGCGCGCCGGATCGGCCTGAACGGTCGTGGGAGATCTCCTCGCGATCATCGCCCCGGTCTTCCTCTGCACTGCCCTCGGATGGGCTTGGGTGCGCGCGGGCCGCAGCTACGACCGCGAGCTGATCACGATTCTGATCGCGGACATCGGGGCGCCGTGCCTGGTCTTCTCCCGCCTGGTGGCTCTGGAGGTCGAGCCGGAGGCGATGGCGGAAATCGCGATGGCGGCCTTGATCTCGGTCGTGTGCTTCGCGGTGGTCGGAATCGTCATCCTGCGTCTGGCGCGCCTCCCCTTTCACACGTTCTTGTGTCCTCTCGTGTTCGGCAACCAGGGCAACATGGGTCTCCCCGTCTGTCTGTTCGCCTTCGGCGAAGAGGGCCTCGCCCTGGGGATCGCCTACTTCAGCGTCACGGCCACCCTGCAGTTCACCGCGGGGATCTCGATCTGGAGCGGGCGTCTGTCGCTCCGCGAGCTGTCCCGAACGCCGCTGATCTACGCGGTGGCGCTCGCAGTCGCGGTACTCGCCTCGGGCGCCACGGTTCCCGCGTGGATCTGGAACACCACGGAGATCCTGGGTGGCTTCGCCATCCCGCTGATGTTGGTGACCCTGGGGGCCGCGCTCGCCGAGCTTCGCATCGGGAGGATCGGGCGAAGCGTCCTGCTCTCATGCTGCCGTCTGGGCTTCGGCTTCGCGGTGGGTTTGATTCTCGCGGAGCTCCTGCAGCTCGACGGTGTCGCGCGGGGAGTGCTGGTTCTCCAGTGCTCGATGCCCGCGGCCGTCTTCAACTATCTCTTCGCACAGCGCTACGCGCGCGCGCCCGAAGAGGTTGCGAGCATCGTGGTGGTCTCGACCTTGCTCGCCTTTGCGGGATTGCCGGTGCTGCTTGGATTTCTGCTGTAGGTCCGCACCCCCGGTCGGCGGATGCCTTTCCGGGATGGCCCGGTGGTGCGGTCTTGGCTCAGAGTTCGAGAGAGCGACGGTGCGGGCCGTGTCGAGTGCGACAGAGCTCCTCAGTCGTCGGCTTTCGGCGCTCCAGCAAGTCGCGGTGCGCCAACGGCGAGGTGGAATCACTACTCCGGTTCACTGCTCCCGATACATTGACCTTACGGTAGAATCACCGTTAACGTCCGGAGCTCGACGGATTTCGAAAAGCGTGTCGTGCGTCACAGAATTCGGGATACCGCTCGCGCAGTATCTCTGCAACGGGTGAGAGATGTGAAGGATTCGGAGGGGATCCCATGACGTTCGAACCTCGCTCCGACGCTTCGCTGCGTTCGCGCGCGCGCATCGCGGATGAGAGGATGATCGACGCGTGGGCCGCCGAGGCGATCGAGTCGGTCGAGTACTCCGAGTTCTCCTTCCACTTCGGGCCCGCTCGCGGAATCCTCAACGCCGTCGCCATCGGCGCCGGTGCCTGGATCCTCATCCTCGGTGCTGTCGCGTTGACCCGCGCGGTCTTCTTCGGCTGATCGCGGTCACCGAGTCCGCCTCCGCCCGTCCACCGGGGTGAAGACTCCCCCGAGCCAGGATCGCGCCCGTCGCCTGAAAATTCAGTAAGGTGACGCTCTGTGCATCTGATCGTGGTGCGACCCGTACCGAGGTCTGCCCGCGGCGGGCATGGGTCTTGCAGCGCCTCCGTGCGATGTGAGGGGAGGAGATCTGATGGTCCGGACCGCGCGAGACGTCATGCAGACCTACCTGATCAGCGTCAACCCCGAGACGCCCCTGCTCGAGGTCCATCGGCTCTTCGTGGACGAGGAGATCAATGGAGCACCGGTCGTGGACGAGACCGGCCGCCTGCTCGGGGTGATCTCCAGCGTAGACCTCCTGCGCGCCGTCGAAGAGGAACACGATGCGGCGTCCAGCGAGTCCAGCTACCTCCAGGACTTCATGGAGATCTCGGGGCCCGACTGGCAGGACGAATCGAACAACTTCCAGGCGCGGCTGGGAGAACGAACCGTGGCGGACGCGATGACCCGCGGCGGGATCACCGTCTCGCCCGAGGCCCCCGTGCACGAGGTCGCCGCGACGCTGCGAAAGCACCGGATCCACCGGGTCTTCGTGGTCGATGGTGAACAGCTCAGTGGAGTCATCTCCACCTTCGATCTGGTGGCATTGCTCGAAAAGTCCTGAGGCCCGACGGGCGGGGCGCTCATGGGGCGGCCAGTTCCGGGCCGTTCCAGACGAGGATCAGAGAAGCGAGCGGAGGTGGTGATAGCCCTCCTGGATCCGTTGCAGCAGGAGTCGCGCCGCCTCGCGGATCTCCTCCAGCTCATCCCTCGATTCGTTTCGCAGCAGTCTGAGCTTGCCGTCCAGCTGCTGCCAGTCTTTCTCGAGCCTCTCCCAGCGCTCCCGGGCTTCGGCGCGTCCCAGCTCCATCTGGACGCGGAGCTCGTCGCGCAGCTCTCGCAGCGCGACGAGCTCCTCGGTCAATCTCTCTGACAGATCACCCATGGTGTCTCTCCCTACCGCCCACTCATTCGGAAGGTGCCTTCACGGTGAGCACGGAACACGTCGCGTGACGCAGGGTGCGCTCGGCGACGCTGCCGAGCAACGCGTGCTTGAGACCCGTGTGGCCCCGAGTCCCCATGATGACGAGATCGATCTCGAGCTCCTCGGCCAGGTCGACGATGGCGGAGGCCGCTGGAACCTCGCTCAGGTGGGAAGTGACCTTGACGCCCTCGGCGGCGACCTCTCGGGTCAGGGTATCGAGCTTGGACGCCGCAACCTCCCGCGCCTCCTCGATGAACGCCGTGGGGATGGCGACCTCGTACGGAGTCACCAGGGGGATCCGCACGTCGAAGGCGTGAACGATGTGGAGCTCGGCGCGAAACTGCTTGGCGAACTCGACGGCCACGTCGAGTACCGAGCCGGCATGCTCCGAGAGATCGACTGCCACGAGCATCTTGTCGATGGTCTTCATCGCTGGAATGCCACCTCCTTCATGGAGACGACTACAGACGGTGCGTCTCGCTGAGTTCTCCCCCGAGAGGGTGACCTCGCGCAACCGACCGTCGTCCCCAGTGCGACGTTCGAAGAGTCCGAGAGATCAAAGGCGGCAAGATGCCTCCTACTGCCTCGAGCAGGGCTACTCCGTTGCTTCCTTCACCGTCAAGACCGAGCAGGGAGCCAGTCGAATGGTCCGTTCCGCGACGCTCCCCAGCAGGACGTGCTTGAGACCCGTGTGCCCGCGTGTCCCCATCACGATCAGGTCGGCACCGAGCTCTCCCGCGGCGGCCAGAATCGCCTCGCTGGGCAGCGCGGCGCTCACCTCGGTGCTCGCCTCCACCCCCTCCGACGTGACCTTCTGTCGGATTTCGTCCAGCTTGCTCTCGGCCGCGCGGTGGATTCCATCCCACACGCCGTCGGGAATGGCGAAGTCGTAGGGCATCACGCCCCGAACCGGAACCGCATAGGAGTGAAGCAGATGGATCCTCGCACCCAGCGCCTTGGCGAGGTCCAACGCCTGATCCAGCGCAGCATCCGAGTGCGGAGAGAAATCCACCGGAACCAGGATCACGCGCACCGGTGTCATCGTCCTCCCTCCTACGCTTCCCTGCGAACGCTCTTGTCAGCGCGGCGGTAGAGCGTCTTGCGATCGATCCCCAGGATCTTGGCGGCCTGGACCTTGTTGCCGCCGGTGAGCCGCATGACCTCCTCGATGTAGAGGTCCTCTACCTCGCGCAGGCTCAGGCGGCGCTGGGCGATGCCGCGCGGGAACCCGTCGGCGGCGTCCCTTCCGATGGTGTCATCGGAGTCGGTCATGGGAAGATCGGCCACGTCGATCTGCTCGCTGCTGGACAGGGCGAGGGCTCGCTCGATCACGTTCTCGAGCTCCCGGGCGTTCCCCTTCCAGGGGTACTCCATGAGCCGCTGGATCGCCGCCTGGGTGAGGTGTCGACGCGCACCGTCCGAGTGCTTCTTCACGAACGCATCGACCAGAGGAGGCAGATCCTCGGGGCGCTCGCGGAGCGGTGGAATGTGAATCGGGATCACGTTGAGGCGATAGTAGAGATCCTCGCGGAACCGCTCCTCCTCCATCTCCTTCTGCAGATTCTTGTTGGTGGCGGCGACGATTCGCACGTCGATCTTGGTCGACTGGGTCGATCCGACCGGGCGGATCTCCCGATCCTGGAGTACGCGGAGCAGCTTGCTCTGGAGACCGAGACCCATGTCGCCGATCTCGTCGAGGAACAGCGTCCCTCCCTTGGCATTCTCGAAGAGCCCCTGCTTGGAGGTGTGAGCGCCGGTGAAGGCCCCGCGGACGTGGCCAAATAGCTCGCTCTCCAGCAGGCCCTCGGGAATCGCCGTGCAGTTGATCGGGATGAACGGATTGGAGGCGCGCGATCCGTGGTAGTGAATGGTTCGCGCGACCACCTCCTTGCCGGTTCCGCTCTCCCCGGTGATGAGAATGCTGGCGCGACCGTGGGCGACCTTCTTGATCAGGGCGAAGATCTCGCGCATCGCCGGACTCGAGCCGATCAGGTCGCCGAAAGCGCTGGTCTGGTCCACCGCGCGCCGGAGGCGTCGATTCTCCTCCTCCAGGGCGCGCCGCTCGATCGCGCGGTCGATGGTGAGCATCACCGATTCCGCCTCGAAGGGCTTGGTGATGTAGTCGAATGCGCCGGCGCGCATCGACTCGATGACCGAATCGATGCTCCCAAAGGCCGTCATCAGCACGACCGGCGTCGCCGGGCGCATCTCCCGGATCTCCCCGACCATCTCGATCCCCGACCGACCCGGCATCTTGATGTCGCTCAGGACGACGTCGTATTCGACGTCGCCGAGGCGTTCCAGCGCCTCGTCGGCGGAAGCCGCCTGGTCGACCGAGAAGCCGCGCTCTTCGAAGAGCGAGACGAGCATCTCCCGCATTGCGAGGTCGTCATCTACGACGAGTAAAGTGCGAGCCTCTTCCATCGCATCCTGCCATCCGGGCGGCTCCCGTCACAGGCCGAAGCGTCTCGGTAGGATCACCTGGCCCCGGAAACTGCGGCATATTACTGCATTATGGGGCGATATACCGCATTTGCCACGGCTTTCCCACCAGGGGGCGCCCCCGAGAAGATGACCCGAACACGGGCTCCCGCCCCCTGGGATAGTCCCCCTCAGCCAGGCTGAAGACCGTTCCTGGGATTCGCAGCTAGACCGGCGCGGTCGCCTCCAGCAGGCGTGCGACGATGTCGGCGGACTCCTGGATCTTCTCCTCGCCGATCACCAGGCACGGCGCCTGCTCGCTCCCGCTCACCCGCACCAACGCCTCACGGGCGGCGGTGTCTTCGCTGACGTTGCTCACCGCCACGCGCTCCCCGAGGTGAAGGTTGTCGCGGGCGAGCAACGCCGCCCGAGAGAAGCCGCAGCTGCTCTTCACGTAGAGGAGTCCTTCCCCGGAGAGCCCCGGCGGATCGGCGAAGTCCTCGACCGGCCCGGAGTAGCTCGCGTCCAGCCGCTCGCACTCGGCCGCGAGCTCTCCGATATCCCGCTGGCCACCAGGGCCCACGGAGGAGACGTGGCGAACCACGCCTGCCGCATCGATCAGCACGGTGGCGCGATCGGTGATCCCGGCCCCGTCCAGATACAGACCGTAGCTGGCCGCCACCTCGCCCTTGGGGTGAAAATCCGCCAGGAGCGGGAAGGAGATGCCACCGAGATCCTTGGCCCAGTTTGCGTGGCAGTACATGCTGTCGACGCTGACACCCAGAACCTGGGTGTGTGCAGCCCGGAGGCGAGGCAGGAGCGCCTGCACCTCCGGAACCTCCACGCTTCAGGTGGGTGTGTAGTCGAGGGGATAGAATAGAAGCAGCACGTGACGCCGCCCGTTGAACTGCGCGAGAGAGATCTCACGCTGGAATTGATCCTTCAGGGTGAATCCGGGAGCCTTCTCGCCTGCTTCCATCACGCTCTCCTCCTCGGGTCGGATTGTGGCAGTTCCCCAAGCCGTCGCAACAGGAACTCGCGGTCTCGGGCCGCCGTCCCATCGGCGCGACGCATCATCCCCGCCGGGATGCGGGCGACGGGCGAGAACCCGACCTCCTCATCATTCGATCGGATCGATGAAGCTCGGGCCATCGCCTGGAGCCAGGAGCGGCTCCGGGTTGCGGCCCTCGATGATGCTGGTCATGCGAGCCTGGACGGCCGGCGCAGTCATCTCGTGCGTGAGCACGTAGAGGCGCTCTTCGACGATGGCCTCGAAGACCTTGTCCGCCACCTCCGAGGCGGTGATGCCCGTGGAGAGGATCGCCGCCCCGAGCTGCCGCTGCTCTTCCCGGCGTTGCGCTCTCCTCTCGGTCTCCGGATTCGCGAGGACCGCCGGTCGGTTGCGGTCGGACTCGAAGATTCCCGTCTGCACCCAGGCCGGACACGCCACCGACACCCCCACCTTGGAGCCGGTCGCAGCCAGCTCTCCGTGGAGGGTCTCCGACAGCGTGACGACGCCGTGCTTGGTCACGCAGTAAGGACCGAGTCCCGGCACCGACACCAGGCCCGCCATCGATGCGGTGTTGACGATGTGACCCTCACCCTGGGCGACGAGACCCGGGGTGAAGACGCGGATCCCGTGGATCACGCCCCAGAGGTTCACGCCGAGCACCCACTGCCAGTCCGCGGTGGTGAGCTGCCAGGTGACGCCCGTGGTCTCGACGCCGGCGTTGTTGCAGACGACATGCGCGGCGCCGAAGGCGTCCAGTGTGGCCGCCCCGAGCGCATCCATCTGCTCGGCATCGGAAACGTCGGTCTGAACACCGAGCACCTCGACTCCGTCCGCCCGGAATCTCGCGGTGACCTCGTCGAGAGTGCTCTTCTCCACGTCGGCGAGCACCAGCTTCATCCCCTCGCGGGCGAACCGCTCGGCCATGGCGAGACCGATCCCGCTGGCGCCACCGGTCACCACTGCGATCTTGTTCCTGAACTCCTTCATCCGAACCTCCGTCGACCGCACTCCGGCGTTCCCAGTCTGCCTGCAGCGGGCTTCAATACTCGCCTTCCCCCGAAGCGAGGTCAATCTGACCGGTGGTTGGGGGAAACCGAGCAGCGGAGCCATCCGGAGCTGGGTACATTTCGCGACGAGGAGAACCGAAGGCATGGCGAATCAAGTAGGCGGCGGAGACGTTCATCCCCTGGTGGCGTCCGGTGAGATGATGATCGTCCCGGGGGTCTACGACGCGCTCTCCGCCAAGCTCGCGGAGCGCGCCGGTTTTCCCGGGGTAGTGCTGACCGGCTACGGCGTCGCCGCCTCCCTCCTGGGCGAGCCGGACTTCGGCCTGCTCACCCAGACCGAGGTTCTCGACACGGCCCGGCGCGTGATCGGCACCGTGAAGATCGGCGTGATCGTCGACGGGGATACCGGCTACGGCGGGCCGCTGAACGTGAAACGAATGGTGCGCGAGCTGATCGGCATAGGCGCCCGCGGAGTGCTGCTGGAGGATCAGGTCTGGCCGAAGCGGTGCGGACACATGAGGGGCAAGGAGGTGGTGTCCGCCGAGGAGCACGTGGCCAAGCTCCGCGCCGCGGTGGACGCCCGAGGCGACGCCTCTTTCGTCATCACCGCGCGCACCGACGCGCTGGAGACCCACGGGATCGACGAGGCCATCGAGAGGGCGAAACGATACAAGGAGGCCGGGGCCAGCGTGCTCTTCGTCGAGGGACCGCGATCCGTGGAGGAGCTACGGCGGATCGGCTCCGAACTCCCGCCCCCTCTGGCTGTGAACCTGATCGAGGGGGGCAAGACACCGCTCTGTAGCATCGAAGAACTCCAGGAGATGGGGTTCTTCAGCGTCGGCTTCGTGCTCTCGGGGCTCTACGCCTCGGCGCGAGCGCTCGAAGAGACCTACCGGCACCTCCGCGCCAACGCCTCGACCCGCGGACTCGAGGACCGCATGATGCGCTTCGACGAGTTCAACCAGCTGATCGGAGTCGAAGAACGCTACCAGGAGGACGCCCGCTACAAGGGCTGACGCTCACATCGGCGGGGACGTGGAGCGAGTTGCTCAGCATCACCCAGGGCGCCTCCAGCATGTGCTGACCGGTGAGCACCTGCGCCGCGACCGAGATCGCGGAGCCGACGTCGACCGCGCCAATCCCGAGCCTCCAGAGCAGAACGCCGGGATTTCGCAGTCCAGAATCCATACAATCCCGCCTTGGCCGCCGCCAAAGGCCAGGGAGAGAGGAGCCCGTTGTCCGCGGACCATTCGACGCACCCCGATGATTTCATTCGCAGCATCATCCGCAGCGACCTGGAGACGGACAAGCACGGCGGCCGCATCGTCACCCGCTTCCCCCCCGAGCCGAACGGCTTCCTGCACATCGGCCACACCAAGGCCATCTTCCTCAACTACGGCATCGCCCAGGATTTCGAGGGCGGCGTCTTCCACCTGCGCTTCGACGACACCAATCCGAGCGCCGAGGAGGCGTCGTACGTCGAGGCGCAGCTTCGCGACTTTCGCTGGCTGGGTATCGAATGGGGAGAGCATCTCTACTTCACGTCGGACTACTTCGAGCAGCTCTACCAGTTTGCCCTGCAGCTGATCGAGAGGGGCAGGGCCTTCGTCTGCGATCTCAGCTCCGAGGAGATCCTCGAGCGCCGTGGGACGCTCACCACGCCCGGAATCGAGAGCCCCTACCGGGCGCGCTCCGTGCAGGAGAATCTCGAGCTGTTCCGGCGCATGCGCGCCGGCGAGTTCGAGCCCGGCGCCCGGACGCTCCGCGCCAGGATCGACATGGCCTCTCCGGTGCTCCCGATGCGGGATCCGATCCTGTACCGGATCGTCGCCGCCCCGCACCACCGCACCGGCGACGCCTGGCCCATCTACCCGATGTACGACTTCGCCCACAGCCTCTCCGACGCGATCGAGCACATCACCCACTCGCTCTGCTCGCTCGAGTTCGTCGACCGGCGCCCCCTCTACGATTGGATCATCGAGCAGGTCGACGCCCCCTCGCGCCCCGAGCAGATCGAGTTCGCCCGCCTCAACCTGAGCCACACCATCGTGAGCAAGCGCCGGCTGCGCAGGCTCGTGGAAGAGGGGCACGTCGCCGGCTGGGACGACCCGCGCATGCCGACCCTCTCGGGTCTCCGCCGCAGGGGCTACACCCCCGCCTCGATCCGCAGCTTCTGCGAGGGGATCGGCGTGGCTCGGCGCGAGAACGTCATCCAGCTCGCCCGACTCGAGCACGCCATCCGCGAGGACCTGAACCGGCGGGCCCCGCGGGCGATGGCCGTGCTCCACCCGCTCCGCGTGGTCATCGAGAACTACCCCGAGGATCAGGTGGAGGAGCTTCCGGCGGTGAACAATCCCGAGGATGCCGGGATGGGTACGCGCGAGGTCCCCTTCTCCCGGGTCCTCTACATCGAACGGGACGACTTCCTGGAAGACCCCCCGAAGAAGTTCTTCCGGCTCGCCCCCGGTCGCGAGGTGCGCCTCCGCTACGCCTATTTCATCACCTGCGTCGGCGTCAGGAAGGACGAGGAGAGCGGTGAGATCGTCGAGCTGCGCTGCACCTACGATCCCGCCACCCGGGGCGGCGATGCCCCCGACGGCCGCAAGGTTCGGGGCACCCTCCACTGGGTCTCGGCAGCCCACGCGCGGGAGGCGGAGATCCGTCTCTACGACGTCCTCTTCACCCGGGAGGATCCTGACGACGTCGGCGAAGGAGAGGACTTCACCGACTGCCTGAACCCGGATTCGCTCGCGGTCCTCTCCGGCTGCCGCGTGGAGCCGAGCTTGGCCGGCGCCAGTTCTGGAAGCCACTACCAGTTCGAGCGGCAGGGCTATTTCTGCGTCGACCCGGACTCCACCGAAGGGGCTCTGGTCCTAAACCGCACCGTCACGCTCCGGGACACCTGGGCCAAGATCGCCAAGAAGGCGAAGGCCTAGGGAGCCCGACCGGCTCTTCTCACCGGCCCGCTACTCCTTCAAATCCTCGTAGTAGGGAATCTGGATGCTCTCGTCGTTGCCGCCTTCGGCGCCGGATTCCTCCGACGATTGATTCAAGCTGCCGACCATCGCGAGGGTGATGGGGGCGATCACCGATCCGTCCGTCATGACGTTCACGCAGGCTGGCTTCCCGCTGGCGAAGGCGCGCTCCAGGGCGGCCGGAAGATCTGCGGGCTCCACCACCTGCTCCCCGTGACAGCCGAAGCCGGCGGCGGCCTGGTCGTAGCGCGTGGGCGCGAGCTCCGTCACCACGCGCCGCTCCTTGCCGTAGATGAGATCCTGCCCGTGGGCGGACATGCCCCAGAGCTGGTCGTTGTTGACCACCGTCACGATCGCGAGCCCATGTCTCACCATGGTGTCGAACTCGGAGAAGTTGAGACCCACCGATCCGTCGCCGACGATGCAGAGGACCGGCCGATCGGGGTGGGCGACCTTGGCGGCGATCGCGAAGGGCATGCCGGTGCCGAGGCATCCGAGGTAGCCGTGGGACATGTAGTGCCCACCGCCGTGCACCTCGGCGACCGTCTCCATCCAGGAGGAGGTCTCACCTCCGTCGGCCGCGACGATGGCGTCGCGGGGGAGCGCCCGCGCGATCTCGGACGCGAGCCGGTAGGGATGGATCGGCGGCTTCTGGTTCGTAAGCGCGGCGGCGAACATGGCGCGGTGCCCTTCGCGCACCTGGCGGATCCCCTCCGCCCACGCGCTGCGATCCGGCCACTCCCGGCCCGATGCGGCGGCGTCGAGGGCACGGACCGTCTCGCGACAGTCGGCGACGATGCCGAGGTCCACGGTGCGGTTGCGACCGATCTCCTCGGCGGCGATGTCGATCTGGATCAGGCGCGCCTCGGCGGGAATCAGCCGCGCACCCTTCCCGCCGGTGAACAGACCCAGCCGGGTTCCGAGCAGCAGCACCAGGTCGGCCTCACCGATCCCCATTCCGGCCGCGATGGCGAGGTGCGGAAAGCCGCGGCCCGAGAGCGGGTGATCCCCGGGCACCAGACCGTGTGCCTTCGCATTGGAGAAGACCGGCGTACCCGTCCGCTCCGCGAAGGCGAGGAGATCGTCCCCCACCCCCGAGAACCAGGCGCCGCCTCCTGCAAAGATCGCCGGGCGCTCTGCGGCGTGGAGCCACTCGATGGCGCGCTCGATGACCTCCGGCGCCGGGGCCGGCACGGAATCCGCAAGGATCTTCTCCGGGAAATCGACGGAAGACTCCTCCACCCGCGAGAAGAGCACGTCGATGGGAATCTCCAGAAACACCGGGCCCGGTCTCCCCGAGCTCGCGACCCGGAGCGCCTGTGCAACCAGATCCGGAATCCGCTCGGTGTTGGTCACCCGATGGGCCCACTTGGTGATGGGGGCGACCATCGCCACCTGATCGATGCCCCCCTGGAGGGGCAACATCTCCGCCTCGCGCAGCGGCGCGGCACCGGCGATGAAGAGGGTGGGCACGCAATCGAGGTACGCATTCGCGATGGCCGTGACGCAGTCCGTCATGCCGGGGCCGGCGGTGACGATGGCCACACCCGGCCTGCCGGTGGTGCGGGCCCAGCCGTCGGCGGCGTGTCCGGCCGCCTGCTCGTGGCGGGTGTCGACGAGACGCATCCCGCCCTCGGAAGCCGCCTGGAAGATCGCGTCCAGATGTCCGCCGTGCAGTGTGAAGAGGGTATCGATCCCCGCCCGCTCGAGAACCCGGACCAGCATCGCACCGCCGTCGATCTTTCCCATTGCTCCTCCCGTCATTCCGCTTCGATCCACTGGCGACGGAAGCCTACTGCAGACCGCACTCGTCACCAGCTCGCGGCGTGGGCCATGGCGGAGACCGGGGCCGTCAAAGCTCACTCCGATTCAGCGGCCTCCATCGCCTCGCGCTCGAGAGAGACGATGATGCGATCCAGCTGCTCGCCGAGCGCCCGCAGGTACTCGTCGAAGGCCTTGTGGAGGATCGCGAAGGAGACCGCATCCTTGAAGCGGGCGGGACGCCGGATCAGGATCTCGACGAGCAACGAGATGGTGAAGCCGGCGCGGCGCAGACCGCCGCGCAGCACCGTGTCTCGAAGGATCCGCCCGAGCAGGCGGAGGTCGCCGGGGTGCAAGGAGAGGCCCTGCTCGAGATGCTCGCCGCGATGGAGCAGGAATTGGCGGGTTCGCTTCCGATAGCTCCGGAACGAGTAGAGGCGCTGGAGCAGGCGGCGATAGCCGCGGAAGAATTCGATGCGCGTCATCCGCTTCGGGACGATGTTCGAGAAGGCGAACTGGTCGCCGCCCGACTCCGTGACCAGCCTCCCCTCCCGCTTCAATCGTTCGTGCAGAGGGGTCTTGGGCAGCGCCTGGAGCATGCCGGTCATGGAGACGGGGATCCGCGCTTCTTCGGCGAATCGGAGCTGCTCGTCGAAGATCAAGGGGTCGTCGTGGTCGAAGCCCACGATCATTCCCGCCTGGACCTGGATTCCGTAGGACTGCACCTTGCGAACGCTCTTCACGAGGTCTTCGCGGAGGTTCTGGGTCTTGCGGGTCTCCTTCAGGCTCTCGACCCGCGGGCTCTCGATGCCGATGAAGACGGTGGTGAAATTCGCCTCGCGCAGCAGCTCCAGAAGCTCGTCGTCGATCGCGACGTCGAGTGACACCTCGGTGTTGAAGTCGATGGGGTAGTCGTTCTCCCTCCCGAAGCGCGCGATCTCGCGCAGCAGCTCCTTGGCGTTCTTCTTGTTGCCGATGAAGTTGTCGTCGACGATGAACACCTGATGCGAGCCGAGGCGATGGCACTCGTGGATCTCGGCCATCACCTGCTCGACGCTCTTCATGCGCGGCTTCCGCCCGTACATGGTGATGATGTCGCAGAACTCGCAGTTGAAGGGGCAGCCGCGCGCGAATTGGATGGTGAGCGCGTGGTAGCGATCGATCTTGAGCAGATCGAAACGGGGCATGGGGGACTCGCGGAGGTCCGGCTTCTCGGCCGCGAGATACTCGCTCTTGGGAACCCCGGCCTCGAAATCCCGGAGGAAATGCGGCCAGGTCGCCTCGGCCTCGCCGACGAAGAGCGCGTCACAGCGGTCGCGTAGCTGATCGGGACAGAGTGAGGCGAAGGGTCCACCCACCGCGACGAAGCGCCCCCGGCGACGGAACTCGTCGACGATCTCCAGGATGCGCTCGCGGTGGACGATGAAGCCGGTCACGCCCACGATGTCCGCGTCGAAATCGAAGTCGATCGCCTCGACGTTCTCGTCGCAGAGCACCACCTCGCACTCCGGTGGAGTGAGACCCGCCACGGTGGGCATGGAGAGGTTGGGGAAGAGGCAATCGACGTCCAGGGTGGAGAGGATCGCGTCGTAGGTCCAGTAGCTGGGCGGATTCGCCGGCGTAACCAGGTAGATCCTCATGACCGCTGCGCACCTCCTCCTGCCTGCCATTCGAGGTAGCACGTACCGCCCTGGGCAATTGAAAAACTTCTGTGAAACTGGGGGCCGAACGAACGTTTAGCCGAGAACGAGCTCCGCCATCGTTCGCAGCACCGACCGGTCCTGGTTGGCGATGAGAAGGGTCGTGACCGGCGTCTCTCGCCAGGCATCGAGGCGATCGCGGATCCGCTCGACCGGGCCCACCAGGGAGATCTCGTCGGCGAACCGATCGGGCACCGCCAGGGCGGCCTCCTGCCGCCTGTCCTCCAGGAAGAGGTCCTGGATCCTCCGAGCCTCTTCCTCGAAGCCCATGCGGGCCATCAGTTCGGTGTGGAAGTTCCGCTTCCGCGCCCCCATCCCGCCGATGTAGAGGCTCAGCATCTCCTTGACCGGTAGCAGCCCCATCTGGATGTCTTCGGTGACGAACACCATCACCAGCTGCGCGATCTCGAAGCCGGGCTTCGCCTTGGCGAGCGACTCCGCGTAGACCTCGGGGCGATCTGGCGAGTAGTAGAGCGGCAGCCAGCCGTCGGCGATCTCGGCCGCGAGGGCTACGTTCTTGGGCCCCTCGGCTCCCAGGAAGATGGGAAGATCGGCGCGGAGCGGGTGCACGATCGAGCGGAGCGGCTTCCCCAGCTTCCAGGATCCCTCTCCGGTATACGGCAGCGGGTAGTGCTCGCCCGCGCTGGTGACGGGCGCCTCGCGGCGCAGCACCTGGCGGATGATGTCGATGTACTCGCGGCTCCGCGAGAGGGGCTTCGCGAACGGAGCACCGTACCAACCCTCCACCACCTGGGGTCCCGAGACCCCGAGGCCCAGGATCACGCGCCCCTGCGACAGGTGGTCTAGCGTCAGCGCGGCCATGGCGGTCGCGGTGGGGGCTCGCGCGGAGATCTGGACGACCGAGGTCCCGAGTCGGATCTTCGAGGTGTGCGCCCCGATCCAGGCCAGCGGCGTGAGCGCGTCCGAGCCCCACGACTCCGCGGTCCAGACCGAGTCGTAGCCCAGCCGCTCCGCCTCCTGCGCGATGCCGACGAGATCTCGCGGGGGCTCTGCTCCCCAGTAGCCGAGCTGAAGGCCGAGCTGCAGGGATGACATGGGCCTGGCTCCTCGAGCATCCGAAGGGGAGCTGGATGCCTCAGCCGTCCAGCTCTCGGCGCATCGCCTCGATGAAGCTTGGATTGGTGCCGCAGCAGCCGCCGACGAAGCTCGCCCCCGCCTCCAGGAGCCGGGGGACCTTCACCGCGAACTCGGCGGGAGTGGTCCGATACACGACCTCGCCGTTCTCGAGCTCCGGGATCCCGGCGTTGGGCTTGATCCAGATCGGGAGCTCCGTCGCCGCTTTGAGGCTGGCACAGATGGGAATGTAGTCATCGATGCCGGTACCGCAGTTGGCGCCGATGGCATCGGCCCCGATCCGGGTCAACTCCTCCGAGGCCTGGGTGGGCGTGACGCCCATCATGGTGCGGTCGCGATTCTTGCCCGAGTCGAAGACCATGCACGCCACGACGGGAAGCCCGGTGGCCTTCGCCGCCTCGACGGCGATTCCCGCCTCGGCGAGATCGGTCATCGTCTCGACCACGATGGCGTCCGCTCCCCCCTCCGCGAGCGCCTGCGCCTGCTCGGCGAAGGCGGCGCGCAGAGTCGCCTCATCCACGTCTCCCATCATCAGCAGCTTTCCAGAGGGCCCGATCGAGGCGAAGACTCGAGCCTCGTTTCCCGCGGCGCGCCGGGAGATCTCGACCCCGGCCCGGTTCACCTCCGCCACCCGCTCGACGTCGGGATGGCTTGCCAGAGCCACCCGGTTGGCGCGGAAGGTGTTGGTCAGCACCACCCGGCAGCCCGCGGTGACGTAGGCGCGGGCGACCTGCTCCACGCGATCCGGATGGGAGAGGTTCCAGAAGTCCGGGGTCTCGCCGGCCGAGAGTCCTCGCGCCTGCAGCTCCGTCCCCCAGGCTCCGTCGGTCAGCACGGGCCCCGCCGCGGTCAGCTCCCCGATCAGCGGGTTCCCCGCCACGGCTCAGCCGGCGACCAGCTCTTGCGCCACCCGGACTGCCGCCGCCGCGTTGTCGGCATAGCCGTCCGCGTGGATCTCGTCGGCGTACTCCTGCGAGAGGGGAGCGCCTCCCACCAGGACCTTTACCTGATCCCGCAGGCCGGCTTCTTCCAGTGCATCGATGATGCTCTTCATCGACGTCATGGTCACGGTCAGCAGTGCCGAGAGGCCCACCAGCCCCGCCGAGTGCTGCTTCACTGCGTCGACGAACTGCTGGGGCGCGACGTCGGCCCCCAGATCGAGCACCTCGAAGCCCGCGCCCTCGAGCATGGCGGCCACCAGGTTCTTCCCGATGTCGTGGAGGTCTCCCTGGACGGTGCCCACCACCACGGACCCCGTCCTCTCGCCTCCGCTCTCCGCCAGCAGCGGCCGCAGCAGCGCCAGGGCACCCTTCATCGCGCGCGCCGAGAGCAGAAGCTCCGGGACGAAGTAGACCTCGTCTTCAAACCGCCTGCCCACTTCCGCCATGGCCGGGATCATGCCCCGGTCGATCAGCTCCTGGGGATTGTCACCAGCGTCGAGCGCCTCCTGCGCGACCTCGACGGCCCCACCATTGTCGCCCTTCAGAATCGCCTCGTAGATCCTCTCGAATCGCTCCATCGCTTCTATCCATCTCCGTTGAACTCGTAGACGGCGGAGCACTGTACCGGATTTGGGTTGTCGAAGCGCGCGAAAATCGGCATCCCCTCGGGGTACGCGCCGACGGTCCAGGGGGCGAGGCGGTCTAGTCGACCGCGCCGTACTCGCGCGCCGCGCTCGAGATCGCGTGCAGGGTGGGAAGCGGCGCTCCCTTGGGCAACGCATCTCCCGTGCCCAGGACGAACTTGCGTAGATCTCCGGCCTCCTCGCGCACCTCTTCGAGGAGATCACGCACGTAGCGTCGCATCTCCTCCGGCGACAGCGAGGTGGAGGCGGTGGCATCGATGCCACCCACCAGGATGCGATCCCGGGCCCAGCTTCGCTTGGCCTCCCCCATTCTCACGTCTCCGGTCGGGGCCGGGGCGATGTCGATGAAGCCGTCCTGGCGGCTCCTGGAGAGATGCTCCGCGAACCCGCGGAGCTTCCCGCACATGTGGGTCAGATAGGTCTTGCCCGCCTCGCGACAGATCGCGGCGTACTCGTCGCAGTGCCGGAGATCGAAGCGGCAGTAGTTGGCGGGAGAGGTGAGGGTCGTCGAGGTGTTCTCGTAGCCGATCACCACCTCGGCGGGACTCTCCGCGATGATGCGATACGCGCGCAGGTGGAGCTCCTGCATCAGCGAGAAGCACTCCTCCATGGTGTCCGGATCATCACGGAGGGCATAGGTCAGTGCCTCCACGCCCATCTCGATGTTGATGAGGGTCTCCATGGGGCTGGCGGGGCCGGAAGTCGTAACCAGGCCATCGTCACCGAGATTCTCGACGGCGCGCTCGAAGGGACCCGGATAGGGCTCGAGTCGGGCCGCCTCCAGCGCGTACATGTAGACCTTCACGTCTTCGATGGTCTCGAGCTTGCGCTTGAGGAACCAGGGAATGTAGGGAGATTCCGGATTCGCGCGGAACTCCTCCGTGAGGGTTCCCACCGGCGTCTCGTAGAAGACCCGGAGCCCCCCCCTCCGGGTGCGCTCGACTCGAAGCTCGATGCGCGGGTTGTCGGCGACGCGGGTCGAGGGGCCGAGGCCGGGCGTCGAGCGTGTGTACACCATGACATGTCGGAGCAGGGCATCGGAGCCGATGGCCCGGTGCAGGCTCGCCTCGTCGAGCTTCTCGTCCTCGGGGAGAGAGGAGAGAAAGTATCCGTCCACGCAGGGAGACCAGGGGACGCGGTCGGTGGGCTGACCGGCGAAGGCGGCTCGCAGCCGCTCCCGGGGCGACATCGCATCGCTCGTCATTCAGGTTCCTAGGTCCGATCACGGCGTCTACTCGCCGTGGAAGATGGCGTCGATCCCCCCCATGTAGTAGAGCAGCTTCTCGGGAGAAAGCCCGTAGGCCGGCGGAACGACGCAGAGTGAGTCGGCCAGCGACCAGGCGCGTTCGATCCGCTCGCGGACCTTCTCGGGCTCTCCCACCGCGACGAAGGCGCGCACCATCTCATCCGGGACCAGGTGGGCCACGCTCTGGTAGTCGCCCCGCTTCACCCCCTCCTGGAGCTGTCTCGCCACGTCGAGAAACCCGTGGGCCTCGAAGAAGGACTCGTACTGCTGGACGCCGCCGTAGAAGGCCATGGTGGGGCGCGCGTCTTCGATGGCCTCGCTCTCGTTCGGGTTGGGCGCCGCCCACGGCCAGAGATTGATCTCGATCTCCTCGCGGCGACGTCCGGACCGGGCGAGCGCCTTTTCGATCTCGGGCCCCATCCGCTCGACGGCCCACTCGATCGACCACATGGGATGGCCGATCACGCCGTCCCCGATCTCCGCCGCCAGGCGCACGAGCGGCGCCCGAAGGGCCGCGATCCAGATCGGGATCACCTCGCGCACCGGGGGCTCGGTCGGCTGGAGCTCGCGGAAGTCCGCTTGGAAGTACTCGCCTTCGAAGGGCTCGAGGCCCCTGTGCGCACCGGAGACGATGTGCCGGACCGCGGCCACCGTTTCCCGCAAGTGGGCCAGGGGCTTGTGCTCGGGAGCGCCGAAGACGCCGCGCGACCAGGAGAGCACGCTCGCTCCGAGGCCGAGGATGAAGCGGCCTCCGGAGATCCGGTCGAGATCGAGCGCGGCCATCGCGGTCTCGAAGGGGCTGCGAGTGGAGGCGATGGCAATGCCGCTCGCCAGCTGGACCCGCTCGGTCGCTGCAGCGGCGGTGGCCAGGGGAAGGAAGGGCGGGCCGTAGACCTGCGGCGCGAAGAGGCCCTGCATCCCCCGCTCCTCGGCCTGCTTCGCCAACGCCACCAGGATCGACGCCGGCATCGGCCTCACGAATCCCCAGTACTTGCGACTCCCTGCAGAAGGGCCCTCAGGTTCCATCGATCAGCGACCTCCCGCTCCGATCCTATCGCGTGCGGGCAGATTCGTCCGCGCTGATCTCCTCGAGTTCTCTCCCGCTCGTCTCGGGGAGCAGCAGGATCGCGAGTCCACCCAACGCCACAACCAGCGAAAGCTCCGCGATGAAGCGCGCGATGCCAACGGTATCCTGGTCGACGATCCCGAGCAGCGAGAGGCCGATGGTCCAGCCCAGGGTCTGGATGAAGGCGAGCCAGCCCGAGGAGGTACCGCGGTAGGAGGTGGGAAACAGCTCCGTCGCGAGAGTGCGGAGGACGACCCCGCCCGCCGTCCCGAGGAAGACGATCAGCGCGAAGGCGAGCGGAAGTGAAAGCTCCGGCCCCTGGTAGAAGAGCCAGGACGAGGCGGGGTAGAGGCAGAAGAACAGCGCACCGACCCGGCGTCTTCCCCACCGATCTCCCAACCGACCACCGACGACGTTGCCGACGATTCCGAACGCGCCGCCGACCAACACCATCAGCGAGTAGTGCCCGGGGGCCCAGCCGTACACCTTCTGGGGGATGTAGGCGCCGAACTGGAAGACGCACGCCTCGCCGAGGGAGACGAGCAGTGCCGCCAGGCTGATGACGAGTGCCCGCGATGGATAGTCGAGCACGAACCTCTTGAACGGGGTCAACACGGCAGAGAACGCCGAACGCCCGCCGGCTGAGCTCTTGTTCGACTCGGCGTGCTCCCGAAAGCGGCGGGTTTCGGGAATCGCCCGCCTCCAGTAGGGAAGCAACAGCAGCGGGAGACCCCCGAGCGCGTAGAGGCCGCGCCAGCCACCGGGAATGATCTCGATGGCCGCGAAGAGCCCGGCACCCAGCCCGAAGCCGACGGCGGCCAGGGCGCTCACGATTCCGATGCCCCAGCCCCGATGCTCTGCGGGGAACTCCTCGGTGATGATCACCATGGCGACCGCCAGCGCGGCGATCGAAAAGGCGCGCGTCAGCATCTGGGCGATCACGAACTCTTCGGGCCCGCGCGCGAAGGCGGTCAGGAAGGTCCCGGCGCTGAAGCCCGCGATGCTGGTGAGGAAGACCCTGCGCCTGCCCAGCCGGTCGGCCACCGGCGCGACCAGCAACGCAGGCAGGGCGCCCAGCCGGATAATTCCCATGTAGGGGCCGAGATCGGACTCTCTCATTCCGAGACCCTCGGCGATCTGCTTGAGCGCAGCGGTCATCAGGGAGGCGTCGTAGGCTTCGAAGAGAAGAACCAGCGACACCACCCCGACCAGCCGGATCAGGGTCGGATCGATCTCGGGCACCCCGCCCAGGAAGACCGGGATCCACCACGGTCTTCGCGCCCCGGTTCCCGTATGCTGCCGACGCTCCTGTGGCTGCCCCCCCGTCGGCATCCGCCGAGACTAGCCCGGATTCCCCGACCAGTCGCGCGGTGAGCGAGCCGGTGGTACCTGCCGGTCTCGCTATGATGCGGCCAGGATAGGAGGTCCATCATGCAGCCGAGCGTTCCGCTTCCCGACGACGCCGATCTCGAACCCGAAGTCCGCGAGATTCTCTCCAAGCTTCCTCCGCTCCATGTGTTCCGGATGTGGGCGAACGCGCCGGCCAGCTTCCGGCCGCTGGTCGAGTTCGCGTTCTCTCTCCTGATGAAGAGCGAGTTCGACCCACGCAAGCGCGAGATCGCCATCCTCCGCGTGGCTCATGTGACGCACGCGGGCTACGAGTGGTTCCAGCACGTCATCGTCGCAAAGCGGGTCGGGGTGACGGACGAGGAGATCGCGAAGATCGGAGTCGACGGCCCGGTCACAGGACTCGACGAAGAGGGCAATCTACTCTGTCGCGTCGCGGACGAGATCAGCACCGAGGTGCGTCTCGGCGACGAGGCACTGCAGCAGATCCTGGATCGCTACGGAACGCGACAAGCCACCGAGCTCATCCTGTGCGTCAGCTACTTCAACATGCTGAGCCGCTTTCTCGAGTCGACGCGGGTCGAGCTCGAGGAGGAGTCGCCGCTCTGAGGATGAGGGGGACCGTGCCTTCATGTTGATCGTGCAACTGGAAGCACCCAATCTCGGCAATCAAGGCGATCACATCTACCGCACCGTACAACCGTGTCGAGCCCTCGGCATGGTCGCGGACGTAACGGTCATAAGCGGCACGGTGCTCTCCCCGGTGATGCACGATCTCGTGCGAATCGCGGACGTGCTCATCCTCTGCAAAGCCGCTGATATCGACCTGCTGCCGATCGTCAAGGCCCGCCACGCGGAGAACCTGCTCACGGTCTTCGAGATCAACGACGACTTCACCTCGATCCAGCCGTGGAATCCCACCGCGACCTTCTTCCACAAGCCGATCAACCGATCCCTCGTGTATCAGCTCATCGAGATGAGTCACTGCTCGCAGGCGTCGGCCCCGGAGCTCGAGCGCCGGTTCGGTCACCTGTCACCGCCGTGTCGAGTCTTTCCCAATCACTTGTGGCAGATGCCGGAACGGCTTCCCAAGCCGCGGCGACTCACCATCGGGTGGGGCGGATCCCTCGGTCACCTGGAAGACGTCGCGCGGATCGTGCCGGCCCTGAAGGGTTTACTCGAGAAGCACCGGGAGGTGCGGCTCGCCATCATGGGGTATGAGAAGATTCGCGAGCTGTTCGACTGGGTGCGCCCCGAGCAGCTCTCCTTGACGACCCCGGGGAGCCTCGAGGAATACACCCGGTTCGTCCAATCCCTGCACATCGGGATCGCCCCACTAGAGCCGACCGATTTCAATCGATGCCGCTCCGACGTCAAGTTCCTCGAGTACGCCGCAGCGGGCGCGGTGCCGGTCTGCTCCGATCTCGAACCCTACAGCGACAAGGTGCAGGACCGGGTCACGGGGATGCTCTTCAAGGACGCCGATGACCTCGTCTCCTGTCTCGAACCGCTGATCGAAGACGAACCGTTTCGAGCCCGATTGCAGCAGGCGGCCTGTCGCTACGTCGAATCGGAACGGCTCGAGCGCTCCCACGCGCACGATCGCCTGCGCTTCTACGAGGAGCAGAGGCGCGCCCGGTCCCAGGAAGGGGGTTCGCCCGACCGGCGCGCCAAGATCGCGCGGCTCATCGAGAGCCACGCGCCGATCGAACGGTCGACGGACGCCGAGTACTACTCCCTGGCCTACGGCGATCTCGAGACGCTGCTCCATACGGGGCTGCTCCATCAGGGAAAGGATCCCCAAGAGGCCACCCGCCATTTCGAGGAGGCGATGGCCCTCGCGCCGGACTTCCACCTCCCCTATCTCTACGCTGGCAGTGTCGATCCGGACGTCGCCCGGGGCATCGAGAACCTGCGTCGAGCCCTCGAGCGCAATCCGACCTCTTGTGCGGCGGCCTTCCACCTGGGTCTGCGCCTGCGAGCGGCGGGCGACACGGAGGGCGCCGGGCAGGCGTTTGCGCGATCGATCCAGATCGCGCCCGAGCTCGCCCCGGCCCACGAGTGTCTGGGCGAGATGGCCGAGCAAGGGGCACGACTCGATCAGGCTGCGGCCCATTGGAGAGACGCTCTCCAAGCCAACCGCTTCTACCGCCAACCGGCCACCCGATTGGCGATGCACGCCCGACGACGGGGGGAGATGGACAGAGCGATCGAGTTGCTCGCCGAGACGATCGAGCTGAAAGAGGACAGCTGGATCGACAACCTCCTGATCGGGCAGAGCTACAACGACCAGGAGCTATTCCACCAGGCCCGCCCGGCTCTGGAGAAGGCGCTGGAGACCGCGGTCGACCGTCGCCCGGTCATGGCACAGCTCGCCAAGGCCTGCCTGGGCTGTGGTGACCGGGAAGCGGCCGTTCGAATGCTCGATGCCGTGAAACGGCTCCCAGGGCCCGCGCAATAGCCCGCATTTCTCGCAAGCTCGCTACGGCGGCCGCCTAAGGGCTCAGCCGTCCTTGCGCCAGTAGACGCCCGTCCAATCCACCCGATGAATCGGATCCTCGATTCGCCGGGCCTCGCGGAAATCGTGGATGGCGCGTCGACAGGGCTCCAGGTCGCCGTAGTCATCGACGAGGATGAAGCCACCCGGGACGACCTTGTCGTAGAGCGGCTCGAGCGCATCCAAGGTCGACTTGTAGAGGTCTCCATCGAGACGCAGCAGCGCGATCTCGTCGATCGGCGCGTCGGAGAGCGTGTCGCTGAACCAGCCCTCGACGAAGAGGACGTTCTCGTCGAGCAGGTCGTAGACCTTGAAGTTGTCCTCCACCACCTCACGGCTGATGGCCAGCGAGGGATCGGTGGAGAAGTCGAATCCGTCGTCCTGGCTCGTCTCCGGAGCCGGAAGCCCCTGAAAGGAGTCACAGACCCACACCTTCCGGCGGTCTTGCCCGAAGGCCTTCATCAAGCCCCGCATGAAGATGGTGGCTCCTCCGCACCAGACCCCGGTCTCCACGAAGTCTCCGGCAATGGCGTCGGCGAAGATCTGCTTCGCACAATCCTCGATGTTGGTCAGCCGCTTCCAACCGATCATCGAGTGGGAGAATTGGGCGACCGTGCGCCTTCCGTCGAATCGCAGGGACACCATCTCGGCGTACTGCTCTTTCAGCTTGTTCCGAACGTCCATCATGACGCGAACGTCCGTCGGGACACCGCGCTTGGCGCATTCCACGGCGTAGAGGATTCGGAGTTCGTTCTCCGGATAGATCAGATTGATGATCGCCTTCTTTAGCAGGTCGAGGTACATCTGGCGCAACGTGTCGCTGCTGGGCGGAGTGCTCGCCATGCCTTCCTCCTGTCGGCCCCGCCCCGAGTACCCGGCGGCTCGAGCATGTTGTACATCAGCGCGTCCGGCCCGCAACGGGCTGCTCATGTACGGCCCGGTCGACGCGGTCGTCGACGCCTGGGGCCGGGACCCTAGGTCGATTCTCGATTGGGGCCTCGCACCTCAAGGAGGCGAGGCATTCCACCGATTGCGGAGGCATGGAACACGGAGGCGGCGGGCTGGTGGGCATCGAGGGAATTCGCGCGATGGTACGCGCGGTGGACGCCAGTCCCGACGACCCCGAGCTCGTGCTGCAGTTGGCGCAGGCCATGTTGGCCTGCGGAGAGAGCCTCCTCGGCGTCCGTCTGCTGCGTCGCGTCCTGGCCATGGCTCCGGACCATCCGGTTGCACTGCGCACCCTGGTCAAGGCCTTGCATCCGGGAGCAGGCTACCTGGAGGTGCTCTGCTGGCTTCACGAGATCGTGAAGCCCAAGCTGTATCTCGAGATCGGCGTGGAGACCGGATTGAGCTTGCGCCTGGCCGGAGACCGCACCGACGTGGTGGGTGTCGAGCCCGCGCCCCAGCAGCAATTCGAGCTTTCCCCGCGAACCCGCCTGGCGGAGATGACCAGCGATGCCTTCTTCGATCCCGGGACCAGCCACAGCTACTTGAACGGACGCACGATCGATCTCGCGTTCATCGATGGACTGCACCACTTCGACCAGGGATTGCGCGACTTCATCAACGTCGAGGCCCACTCCCGCCGCGATGGCGTCGTCGCGGTACACGACTGCTCACCGGTGGACGCGCTCTCCTCCACCCGCGAGCGCCGCACCTCGTTCTGGACCGGCGACACCTGGCGCCTGGTCCCGTGCCTGAACCGGTACCGCCCCGATCTGCGCATCGTGACCCTGGCCGCCCCGCCCTCGGGTCTGGCCTTGATCACGGACCTGGACCCGGGCAGCACCAGGCTCGTGGACCACTACGACCGCGCCGTGGCCGAGTTCAACGAGTTCTGCTTCGACCGCCTGGATGCCGACCGCCCTCGCCTCCTGGGTCTCACCGACAGCGATGAGGCCACCGTCCGCCGCTTTCTCGCGTAGCCCGCGTTCTCCGTCCGGTTGGCCCGCTGGGGCGCCAGCCCAGCGACACCCTGCAAACGAACGTTCGTATGCCCCGTGCGCCTCGGCCATGTATCATTCCATGGCCCCAGACACACCCGAGGGGAATGGCGATGAGGCCTCCGGCGTCCATCCATCCGGCGGATCAGACTCCCGCAACCGGCACGAGCCGGGAGCGGATCCTCGACGCGGCCGAGTCCCTCTTCGCCAGTCGCGGCTTCGAGGGAGCGGCCATGCGTGACATCGCCGCCGGCGCAGGCCTCAACCCCGCCAGCCTCTACAATCACTTCACCAGCAAGCAGGCGCTGTTCGAGGCGGTCCTCGAGCGCGGCCTGCGCCCGCTGTTCGCGCTCCTCGACACCCTGGAGCTGGTCGACTGGTCTCCGGAAAGCCTCGACGCAGCAACCGACACCTTCATCGCGCAGCTCGCCCGCCAGCCTCGGCTACCCGCCCTTCTCGAGCAGGAAGCGCTCAGCGGCGGAAGGCATCTCACGCAACTCACCCAGAAGTGGCTGCGCCCCCTCTTCGACCGCGCCCTCGCCACGTTCCGGGGGACCCGGGCCGACCGAGCGACCGGCGCCCTCGCCCACTGGCAGGACGACGAGCTGCCGATTTTGCTCATGACCTTTCACCACGTGATCCTCGGCAACTTCGCGTTGGCTCCGATGATGCGCGAGGTGCTGGACGAGGATCCGCTCTCGCGCGACGCCATCGAGAGGCAGCGACGCTTCGCCCGCAAGGTCGTGCGGCTGCTGGTCCTGGGAAGAGCGTCCTCCTAACCCGAAGGCTTCGGGCGAGGTCGCTTTCGGCCGGCGACCCCGAACAGCGCGAGGCCGAGTACCAGGAGGAGCGCGGTGCCGGGCTCGGGAACGGGGGGCGGGGGCTCCTCCTCGTCCTTCTTCTTCTTGGAATCCGGCGACGGCTTCGCAAGTGGGAGGTCGACGATAAGGATCGGGAAGTCGACCCACCCGATGCCCGGCCAGCCTACCGGCCACCTGGGATCCAGAAGCAGGAAATCGCCCAGCGGGTCGACCTGAGGATCGAGGTTCGCCCTGGGCAGGACCATCTCGAGGAGATGGGGCTGGACCGCGGACACCTGGATCAGCTCCGCCCGCACCGGCTCGAGCTCCGGCTGTATGCTGGGTTCCGGACGCTTCTCCGGAAGGGGGATGCGCAGCCGCGCCAGCGATCTCTCGGCTCTCGAATCCCGCGGCTCGAGATCCAGCGAATCGAGATCGGGAACCTTTAGCTCGAGCGCCTCGAGCAGGATCGAGGGGTGAAACACGGGCACGGGAACGCGTGGCTGGCTCGCTCGAACGCCGGTATGCGACACCCGCGGCGGGGAAAGCGGCGCGTGGACGGTGGGGTTCCTGGACACCTGGATGACGTCCGCGGCGAGGCCCGCCGCGCAGAGAAGTGCGGGGAAGAAGAGCAGCGCGCGGGCGAGAATCCTCCGGCGCCTCCGACGGACCCTTCGCGCCGCTCGGCGCCGCGCCTGCGCCGGTGTCATGATCCGCCGCGCTCGAGTCGCTTCGGGTCGCAACGCCGCGCCGGCACGGCAGAGCGGCTCAGTCGGACGTTCGAACGAACCTCCGGCAAACAGCCCACCTGCAGACAGAACGTCGCCACCAGCAGACCTCCGGTGAAGTACTGATGGCTCTATCGGGTGAACCCTCGAGGCGGTTTACCACCGACATGACGGGGATCACCTTATCGAGAGAGGACGTTGCAGAGCGGGCTGAGTTGCCGCCTCCCGAACCGGCAAGTCATACGCAACTCGCGCTTCTGTCCGCCCGGGAGCGGCCTATCCAACCCGGGCATAGACCTCGCGACCTGCGACGATGGTCTGCTCCACGCGGATGTCGCAGATCGCCTCCGCGGGAACGCTCACGGGGTTGGCGCTCAGCACCACGAAGTCAGCCCGCTTCCCGGGACGGATGCTGCCCTTCTCCGACTCCTCGAACTGCGCGTAGGCGGCGTCGATGGTGAACATGCGCAATGCCTGCGCGGCGCTGATCCCCTGCTCGACCTGGAAGCCCTCCCGGGTCACGCAGCACTGCAGCGCGTGGAGGACATCGGTGGATTCCACCGGCGCGTCAGACGCCCCGGCGACCTTGACCCCCGCCTCCACCAGCGAGCGGAGGGGATAGGTCTGCCGAGCCCGCTCGGGTCCCAGGCGCTTGTGCAGCCAGGTCTTCTCGGAATGGATGAAGAGGGGCTGGGTCGAGACCACCACTCCGAGTCGCGCCATGCGGGCGATGCTGTCGTCGTCGAGCACGGAGGCGTGCTCGATGCGATGGCGATGATCGGCACGCGGATGCGCCGCCAGCAAACGCTCGTAGAGTCCCAGGCAGCGCCGGTTCGCCTCGTCCCCGATCGCGTGGACGGCGATCTGAAAACCGTTGCGGTGTGCTTCGAACATTCGGCGGTAGATCGTCTCCTCGTCCTGGGTCATGAATCCCTGGCGCTCGGGCTGGTCGCTGAAGGGAGCTCCCATCAGCGCCGTGCAGGAGCCGAGGGTCCCGTCGGAGAAGAGCTTGACGCCTCCGACCCTGCGACCCTCCTCGGGATCGTGGAGCGGCGTCTCCCGGGTGGCGGCGATCTTCTCTGCATCGGCGTTGATGAGAAGTGCATAGGTCGAGATCGGCGTTTCGGGGAGGAGAACCTGCATCCCCGCGACCTCCAGCGCGCCCGCCTCGCCGGCTGGCCCCTCCTGATCGGTCTGCAGAATGATGCCCACCGACGTGATTCCGTGGCGCATCAGTCGCTCGAAGGCGCTCCGCGCGCCGCTTCGAAGCTGCTCGAGATCCGGGGCGGGCATCTCCTTCAGCAGGAGGGGGACGGCGTTCTCCCGGAAGGGTCCGGCCGGCGCGCCATCCGCCTCCCGATCGATCTGCCCTCCGTCGGGATCCCGGCTCTCGCGCGTGATTCCGGCGGACTCGATGGCCCGGGTATTCCCGATCACCATGTGACCGTCGTGTCTCACCACCAGGATCGGCCGGTCGGGGCAGACCTGGTCGAGGTCGTGGCGCGTCGGAAGCCGGAGATCGTCCAGCGCCTCATCGCCGAAACGCATCCCCACCACCCACTCTCCGTCAGAGCTCTTCTCGGCGGCTCGGCGCAGTCTCGCCTGCAGCTCAGCGAGGGAAGCCACCCCACTGAGGTCCGCGTTCATCTCGTAGTAGGCCATCATGATGGGATGGAGGTGGGTATCGATGAAGCCAGGCAGCAGCGCTCGACCTCGGAGATCGATCTCGACGAACTCCCCTTCCAGGGCCCGGCGGCATTCGTCTTCCGTTCCGACGGCCAGGATCCGCCCGTCGCGCACCGCCACCGCTTCGGCGGAAGGGCGGTCATCCTCGAGGGTGTGAATCTCTCCGCCGACGTAGAGCTGTGCCTCGTCCGTCAATTTCTACTGCACCTCCAGCACCACCGAGGAGCTCAAGGCGTACCTCGCCAGCGCATCCTCGTCGAGCTCCACCCCGAAGCCCGGCTTCGACGGGAGCGTGACGGAGCCACCCGAGTAGTCGAGCGGCTCCACGATCAGGTCATCCTCCATCATCACGCGGCCGAAGAGCTCGATCGCGTGGCCCAGCGAGTGATACCTGGCGGCGGCGACGTGCGTCTGCATGGCGGACGCGATGCCCAGGGGCTGGTTGTGGAGCACGACGCCGAGACCGCGCTGCTCCGCGTAGGAGATCGCCCGAAGCGCATTGGTCACTCCGCCGGGGCGCTCGGAGTTGACCCCGACGACCCGCACGGCGTCCAGTTCGACGAGGGTGATGATGTCCTGAAGCGAGAAGCACCCCTCGTGCGACATCAGAGGAGTGTCCACGTGCCGCTGGACGTGGGCCATTCCGACGAAGTCGGTGGCGCGAACCGGCTGCTCGGCGAGATCGATGCCGAACGGTTCGATGGAGCGAATGGCGCGAACCGCCTCGGCAGGGGCGTACGCCTGGTTGTAGTCGACGCGCAGTCGCACCTGGTCTCCCAGGAGCTCGCGGACCCGGGAAACGATGCGAACATCCCCCTCGACGTCGCGCCCCAGCTTGAGGCGAAGGCTGCTCATGCCCTGCGCGTGGAACCCCTCCGCCATCTCCGCCATTCGCTCGGGATCCATCAGCGGGATCAGCGCACAGAGCGGGACCTCGTCGATACAGATCCCGCCCATCAGGTCGGCGGCCGGCCTTCCGGTGATCCGCCCCATCAGGTCGTAGCACGCCATGTCGAGGAGTCCCTTGGCCACCTCGCTGCGGGCAACGTTGCAGTCCATGCGGTGCCGGATCTGCTCCACCCGGAAGGGGCTCTCGCCGAGCACGTAGCGCCCGAGCGAATTCTGGATGACGTCGATGATCTGGTGCGGCGAGATCCCAGTCTCCGGAAGCCACACGAAGGCCTCGCCCAGCCCCACGGATCCGTCCTCGGCCCGGAGCTTGCAGATCACGAAATCCCCGCCCAGCCACTCTTCCTCGGCAGCGATCGCCATCCCCAGTCCCCCCGCCGAGGTCGACATGGCGTCGCGGACGACGGAGCGAAAGGGTACGTGCGCGGGCGTGAGCTCGATCTTCACGATTCTCGGATGGTCCATCGGGACTCCTGCGAGCGTTGTCTGCGGGTTCACCCCACGATTAGCCCCACCCCCCTCGGAAGGCAAACGCCGGTGTGACCCTGCCCCCATCATTGGTCCAGGCTGGGGCTAGAGCTTCTCTCCGCGGCCGACGCCCTGCGCTCCCGCCGCGCGGATTCGGTCGGCAAGCGGAGCCGAAAGAAGTGGTAGTGTAGGAGCCGGATTCGCAGGGGAGAGCTGGAATCGTGCTCAAACGAGTGATCGTCATACTGGTGGGTCTGCTGCTCGTAGTGGCCCTCGTGATCCTGGGCGCCGGGCGCGGGTGGTTCGGCAGTCACGAGGAGCCCGGGCAGGTGACGGAGACGCCCCGATCGCCGGACGCGCTCGCGAGCCGCGCGGCTGCGCACCACGCCGCCGCCGCGAGCATCGGCGTGTCGGAGCCTAAGCAGATTCTCTTCGGTGACCTCCACGTCCACACCACCTTCTCCTCCGACGCCTTCCTGACCAGCCTGCCGATCGCCCAAGGCGAGGGTGCGCACCCCCCGGCCGACGCCTGCGACTTCGCACGTTTCTGCTCGGCTCTCGACTTCTGGTCCATCAACGACCACGCCGAGTCCACCACTCCGCGCCACTGGCGCGAGACCGTGGAGACGATCCGCCAGTGCAACGGCGTCGGCGGCGACCCCACCAATCCCGACACGGTGGCGTTCCTGGGCTGGGAGTGGACACAGGTGGGCGTCACTCCCGAGGAGCACTACGGCCACAAGAACGTCGTCCTCGCCCACACCGAAGACAGTCGGATTCCCAGCCGGCCCATCGCGTCCCCGCGAGGCATGCCCGGGGCGGGCGTGGGTCTCGGCCTGCTCGTGCTGCTGGGCGGAGACGCGCGCCTCCACGACTTCGCCCGGTACATCGCAGAGCGCCGCGATCTCGAGAACTGCCCCTCGGCCGTGAACGTACACGAGCTGCCCGACGACTGCCGCGAGATCGCTGCGACCCCCGGCGAGCTCTACCGCAAGCTCGACGAGTGGGGCCACGATGCCATCGTGATCCCTCACGGCACCACCTGGGGCTTCTACACGCCCCCGGGCTCGACCTGGGACAAGCAGCTCACCGCGGCGGACCACGATCCCGACCGGCAGGTGCTCCTGGAGATCTACTCGGGGCACGGGAACTCCGACGTCTACCGCGACTGGCGCGCCGTGGAGTTCGATGCCGACGGTACGGCCCGATGTCCGATTCCGCGCGCCGGCTACCTCCCGCGCTGCTGGCGGGCCGGAGAGATCATTCGCGAGCGCTGCACGGCGGAGGGACACGCCGAAGACGAATGCGAGCGCCGCGCGGAGCAGGCGCGCGCCCACGCGGTGGCTGCGGGCGTTCAGGCAAACCTCACGGTTCCCGGAAGCCGCGCGGAGGAATGGCTCGACGCCGGACAGTGCATGGACTGCGACGAGCCGGCCTTCAACTACCGGCCGGGGGGATCGGCCCAGTACATCCTGGCGCTGCGGAACTTCGACGACCCGGAATCACCCAAGCGCTTCCGCTTCGGCTTCATGAGCTCGAGCGACAACCACTACGCCCGACCCGGCACCGGCTACAAGGAGGTCCACCGCCGCGGGATGACGGAATCGACCCGTCCCCGCGTTCTCGGCGGGCTCGCGGGCCGAATCGTCGCACCCCCGGCGAAGGAGGCGGTCGCCGAATCGGTGGCCTTCGACCGCGAGGCCTCCGGGCTCTCCGGCTTTCAGCTACGCGAGCTGGAGCGCCAGGCCTCCTTCTTCCTTACCGGCGGACTCATCGCCGCGCACTCCGAGGGACGCGATCGCGAAGCCATCTGGGACGCGATGTTGCGGAGGGAGGTCTACGGCACTACCGGACCGCGCATCCTGCTCTGGTTCGATCTGCTCAATCCCCCGGGCTCGCAGGGGACGAAGCTGCCCATGGGCGGCCAGGCGGAGCAGACTGCCAACCCCATCTTCCAGGTGCGCGCCGTCGGCTCTCTCGCGCAGAGCCCGGGCTGCCCCGAATACGCCAGCGAGAGCCTGAGCCCCGAGCGCCTTGCCCATCTCTGCAAGGGCGAGTGCTACAACCCGTCGGACCGACGGCGTCTCATCACGCGCATCGAGGTGGTCCGGATCCAGCCGCAGAATCACCCCGACGAGCCGGTGGCCTCCCTCATCCGGGACCCCTGGCGGAGCTTCGACTGCGAGCCGAACGCCGCGGGATGCTCGATCACCTTCGAAGATCCCGACTTCGCCGCGGAGGCCCGGGACACGCTCTACTACGTGCGCGCCATCGAGGAGCCCGCGCCAGGCGTGAATGCGGACAACCTGCGCTGCGAGTACGGCGAGAAGGGCGAGTGCGCGAAGGTGAACCTCTGCGGCGGGCCCGACGCTCTGGAAGACGACTGCCTCGCCGAGCACGAGCCGCGCGCCTGGTCGTCGCCGATCTTCGTGGACTTCCGCGCGGAGCCGGAAGCGGACGATCCGGAGTCCACCGAGAGCAGTCGAGAGGAGTCGGACCGTCCGAGCTAGACCCAGCGGCGGACCGACGCCTTGAAGCGGGTGTACTCCTCGCCGAACTTCTGCTCGAGGTAACGCTCCTCCGGAAGAATCGCGCCGTGGTGGATGACGAGCAGCACCGGGACCAGCAACAGCAGGATCCATGCGTTGTCGAGCGCGAGCCCGATGCCCAGCTGTAGCAAGCCGAGTGCCAGGTACATCGGATTGCGGGTGAATCGGAAGGGGCCGTCTCGAGTGATCGCCGGGGTGGGCGTGCGCGGATCCAGGTGCTGGTGGATGCGGCGAAACACGGAGAAGGCGCTCAGGAGGATCGCGACACCGCCGCAGATCACCGCCGCTCCCAGCGCCATCGGCAGACCGCTGCCACCGGCAAAGCCGAGCTCCCACACCCTGTCGAGCACGACTCCGAGGAGAACCGCCACGACAGGGAGCACGGGAGGAATGATTCGCACGTCGGCGGCGTCGCCCGGCTCCGGCGGATGACTGCGGCTCATGGAGCGAACTACTCGCCGATGGCGCGGTAGCGGATCAGCACCCGGCTTCCGTCGGACAGGCCCTTCCGGAAGCGCGGCTCCCACTTGTCCCACTCCTCCGGATACCTGGCCCCGAAGGATGCGAGCGCGCGCTCGGCCACGGCCGCGTCGGCGTCGAAGCCGGCCTTCGACAGGAAGGTGGGCCCGGTCTTGTAGCGTCCGTCGGCCCTCCTCCACCGCCCGAAGTCGCCCACCCAGATGCGGGCGCGATCCAGACCGCGACCGACGGCGAGGGCCTTCCATCGGTCGCTGGCCGTCACGACCAGCAGACCTTCGCCGTCCTGCACGAACCAGACCTCTCCGTGGCATCGGCTCTCCGCGCCATCGCCGCGGAGCGGCGACAGGTAGATCAGCGGGCTCTTCCCGAGCGCCGCGCGCGTCGCCTCGGGAAGCGTGAAGGCCTGGTCGGCGCGGAGCAATCCGGGCGGCAACACGAGCGCTGCGCCGGTCGTCGCCATGGCGCTGAGAAGGCTCCGCCGGGAGAGTCGGGGATCCGGAGGCGAGTTCATGCAGGTACCTCGGGAGGAAGTGGAGAAGAGCCCCTCAGGAGGATACGACAGATCCGCACCCGTGGCCTTTCACCCAGCGCCGAGTTTGGCCCAATCGCTGTGATACCCTCGGCTGGCGCTCATGACTTCGAGATGGCGAAACCGGGTCGGCAACCTCAGCTTGGCCGCGGCCTCGCTCTTCCTGTTCGGGCTCTTCGCAGAGGGAACGGCGCGACTCCTGTGGCCCGCCGTGCAGGGCGAGAGCTGCATGCAGGAGCACCCGAAGCTCTCCTACGCGCCGATACCCGGCTGCACGAGGAGCGCCAAGGATCCCGAGGGTCCGCTCGTCTCCTACCGGTACAACGCGTGCGGACATCGCGGTGCGGTGGGTTGCGGCCCGAAGCCACCCGGAACCCTGCGGATCGCCGGCCTCGGCGATTCGTTCACGGAGGGCGTGATGGTGGCCGAAGAGGACACCTACCTCGTGCGCGCAGCCGCCGCGGTGAGCGAAGCCGTCGGGGTGTCCGTGGAGGCACACAATCTGGGCGTCTCGGGCCACGACCTGCTCCAGTACCAGGAACGCCTGCCAGAGGCACTCGCGCTCGAGCCGGACGTCGTGACGGTGGGCCTCCTCCCGAACGATCTGTTTCACGACCTCTCGGACGCCGCTCGGCGCCGCTTTCAGGAGCGCGGCGAGGAGATCGGAGTCCGCGCGGCCATCAAGGAGCGGCAGTATGAGCACCGCAAGGGGCTGCTGCGCCGAGCGCGCGGCTGGATGCGGCGCAGCCGGGCGATCCTCGCGCTGCAGCACGCCCTGTTTCAGAGCCCCTCGCTCTACGCGGCGCTCTACACGCGTCGCGGAATGACGGGGGATTACCTCTCGGCGGACCTCTCTCCGGAGTGGGAGCAGCGCCTGCGCGACACCGAGGCGGTGCTCTCCTCGATGGCCGGCGAGGCGCGGCGGAGCGGCACCCCGCTCGTCGTGATCGCGATCCCGCAGCGCATCCAGGCCGTTCTGGTCCGCCGCGGGAACGCGGCCGGGCTCGATCCCCGCCTTCTCGGTCGTCGCCTGTGCGCGATGGGAGAGCGGGCCGGCTTCGAGGTCGTCGACTTCCTGCTCGGGATGGAGTCGGTTCCGGATCCGGGCCGTCTCTACTATCCGGTCGACGGTCATCTGACGGCGCAGGGCCAGCGCGAGCTCGGCGCCTTCCTCGCGCGAGCCCTCGTGGAGCGCGGTCTGTTCGACCCCGCGGCGGGCGGGTAGCCGTCTCCGCGCGCGGCCGGAGACGTGCCCCGTAAACGGGCGAATCTTGACATATGACGCATCGCGTCTAAACTCTGACTCAACGCGCCAAGGTCGCAGCGAGGTGCGCTGGCCGCCCGGCGCCGTGAGAGTGGAGATGGCGACCCGCACCCGCATCCTGGTCCTCCTTTCCACCGTGCTGCTCTTCTCGGTGGCCGGGTCGGCATTCGCGCTCTTCACGCTGGTTCGAGCGGACGACGAACTCCACCGGGTGGCGGGTCACGACGTTCCCCTGCTCAAGGTGGTCACGGAGATCACCGCGGCGCAGCTGGAGCAATCCATCCGCTTCGAGCGCGCGCAGCGTTTCGCGCGTGGCCGGGAGAGCTCACCCGAGGACCGCTCTCGCTACGACGGAGCGAAGAGCGAGTTCGAAGAGCTGGCCGCCGCGATCTGGAACAGCCTTCAAGAGGGGCGGGACATCGCCGAGCGGGCCGCCGCCCAGGGCGACGACCCGCGCACTCGACGGGAGGCGTCGACGGCCCTGACCCTGCTCACGCAGATTGACGCCGAGCACAACGCTTACGCCGAGCAGGTTCGGAGCGTATTCTCCCTCCTCGACGGCGACCGGCGAATCGCTGCGCGCGCGCTTGCGGGCCGCATCGCGGCCGACGAAGACCGTCTCCAGCAGGCACTGGGCAGACTCCTGGTCGAGGTGTCTTCCTCGACCGAGGGCACCTCGCTGCGGGCCCAGGCCAACGAGCGACGCGCGATCTGGGTGACGGGCGTCTTCGCAGGAATCGGGATCCTGCTGAGCGCGATCGTCTTCCTCCACGTGCTGTGGCTCGTCTCCGAGATCAAGTCCCTGGGCGGGCTGCTGCCGATCTGCTCGCACTGCAAGAAGATCCGAGACGATCGCGGCTACTGGACCCAGCTCGAGGGCTATCTCGAGGCCCATTCGGACGCGGCCTTCACCCACGGGATCTGCGCCGACTGCCAGGAGCAGCTCCACGCGCGGATGGCTGCCCAAGGATTGCAGTCGGGGCGGGACGCCGCCGAAGCCGGCGGTGAGACCCCGGCCTGATTTGACCCCCCCCGAAAGAGCCGCGCCGTCGGCGACGACTCGCTTCGATACCGGGAGCAGTTACCCGGGTCTGGTGAGATGGACCCACGGGTAAGGCGGCCCGGCCATTCCGTCGATAGGTAGACCGAACCGAACAGCGGGAGCGGAGAATGGAGTCCGACACGATCCAGCGGCGGCTCGTCGGGGCTGGGGGCATTCTCGCCATCACCCTCGCGTGTCTGCTCTCATGCACCTTCGGCGCCCCTCCCCCGGCAACCGAGATGGTGGTGCAGAGCGTGACGGGAGAAAGCCCTCCCCAGGACCGCTGGCACGCCGCGAGCTGCGAGCGCCAGAAGTCGGCGGCCTTCCACTGGATGAGCTGCACGACCCGGGGTAACGGGAACCCGGCTCTCCTCGCGAATCCGGTCCCCTACGATCCACCGCTGGACCTCACCGGAAAGCTGGTGAAGGCCCGCATCAAGACGGACGACCTCTCCAGGCTCGGCGGGATCGAGCTCCGACTCACCTCGGATGACTTCCGGACCAGCTACTTCGCCTTCAGCGTCCCGCTGTTCTCGGACGGCGACTTCAACCTGCTGCGCAACGACCTCTGGACGACCCTCACCTTCAGTCTCGGGTCGGCGCGAATCGTGGGGACCCCCGATCCTGCCGCCATCGACGGGGTCGGCCTCTACTTCGCCGACGACGGGAAGGCTCCGGTTCGCGTGGGCTGGGCCGGGCTCTCGGCGGTGGGCCACCCCGCCGAAGGCTACCTCTCCTTCACCTTCGACGACGGGACGCGGAGCCACTCGGAGGTCGCGGCGCCGGAGATGGCGCGCTTCGGATTCAGCGGCACCGCCTACGTGATGCCGGACCAGGTCGGGCAGACCGGCTACATGACCCTGGGCGAGATCGGGGAGCTCCGCGATCGCTACGGATGGGACGTGGCCGCTCACCACGCGATTCCCTTCACCGATTTCGCCCCGGCCGAGCTCGAGTCCACCATCCTGGGTGTCCAGCACTACCTCCGGGAGCAGGGCTTCGGAGCGGGCGCAGGGCATCTCGCCTATCCACTGGGAAAGCAGGACCCGGAGGTGGTGCGGCCGCTGGTGCGCAAGCACTTCGCCACGGCTCGGCTCGCATCGGCGGGGCCGGAGACGATCCCGCCCGCGGATCCCCACCTGCTGCGCTCGGTCAACGTCCTCGACACCACGACCGCCGAGGAGCTGGCCGAGGTCGCGCGGCGCGCGAGGGACCACGGCGAGTGGGCCATCCTGATGTTTCACCACCTGCGGGAGAGCACCGCGAGTCCGCTCGACTTCCCGATCGAGCGCTTTCGCCGGGCGCTCGAGCTGATCGACGAGAGCGGAGTTCGAGTGCTTCCGGTCAGCCAGGTCTGGGAGATCGCGAGAGAAAGCGAAGCGGTCACGGCTCCCGCGATGGCGGGGCACTGAGGGCGCGGAACGCCTCGAGCGCGGGCTTGGGGGCGCCCTCTGCGCTGGTGAGTCCGAAGTGCTTCTCGGCGGGTCCGAAGTACCCCTCGTGGTGCGGGTCGTCGCGAAGCTGGAAGTAGATCACGCCGAACACGCCGTGGCGCAGGAGCTCGTCGCGGCGGCGGGCCAACGAATCGAGTGCTCGCGCCTGAGAGCGCTCCCAGCCGTCCCAGGACGAGACGGCGAGGTATCCGAGAAGCAGCGGCCGGCCGAAGCTGCTCCGGAGGTAGTCCGCGTAGGAGACCGCCGAGGCTCCGACGTCCAGGTAGTCGCCAGCATCGTCGTGGCGGCGGGTCTTTGCCCGCATCTCCTGGAAGGCGAGGAAGTCGAGATCGTCGGCCACGGGGCCGATCGCCGCTTCGAGACCACGCGCCGGGGAGAAGTCCCCCGCGCAGACGCCGATTCGGGCGTTCGGCGCCTCGGCGCGAACGATGCGTGCCGCCTCCCGGAGCTCGGCGGCGAAGCCCGGCCAGTCGGTCACCGCGGTCTCTCCCGGAGGAGGCTGGTTGTTGAACTCTGGCTCGAGGACGACGAGAACCGGACTCTCGATGGCGATGCGCCGGGCCATGCGACCCAGGCTCCGGTGCCATTCGTGGAGCTGGCCGCGCACGCGCTCGCGACTGATGTCATCTCCGAAGAACCAGTGGACGACGACCGGCGTCGAGCCGGTCTCGGCCAGGTGAGACAGCTCCCCTGGATCGATCCAGGAATCCTTCCAGCCGCGGGGGAGCCAGAGCTCGATCAGGTCGGTCCCGACTCCCAGCCGCGCCGCCTCGTCCCGAACCGAAATGCGGCGATCGCCCGCGTGGATATGGACCCGGTCACCCACGCCGACCAGGAGCCGCGATCCGTCGCCGATCGGTGCAGCCGGGGGATCATCGGCCGCGCCGGG
>CAZTOU010000019.1:0-30046 GCA_964615365.1 uncultured Spirochaetales bacterium | reverse complement strand
CCGCGCCGGGACCTGGAAAAGCCCCTCAAGACGGTCCGCATTTGTTCCGATCCGACCCTGGGTTCTAGGACCGATTGCGGACTCGACGCGGTGAGAGGGGGCCATGGACGGGATTCCCACCGGAGTGGACTTCATCGACTCCGGAGCAGACGGATTCTACCGGTCGAAACCGTACCTGGTCTTCGGCGCGAGCGGCACCGGAAAGTCCATCATGGGCCTTCAGTACGTGACCGCCGGACTGGAGCGCGGGGAGGGCGCGCTCTACGTCTGCCGCGAGAGGGCCAAGGACCTGATCCAACAGGCAGAGCGCCTGGGATTTCCGCTGACGAGGTACGCCGACGACGAGACCCTGGTCCTGCTCGAGTACGACGACGGGTTCCGCGACGTCGTGACCCGCAACGGTCCCGAGGTCGTGCTCGAGGAGCTGACCTCCCAGGTGGACAGCGAGGCGATCCGCCGCGTCGTCTTCGATCCCGTCGACCCCTTCTTCTCCTCACTCGACGACGAGGCCGTACTGCGAACCCAGATGCGCTCCCTCACCGCGCACTTCGAGACGCTCGGGTGGACGCCACTGCTCCTCTGCGACGACACGGCGGTGTCTCAGCAGCCCTTCGTGTTGCGCGTGTTCGCGGAGGTCTGCTGGGGGCTCTTCGGGCTGGAGCGGGACGGCGAGGGAGAGGGGCCGGATCACTCGCTCCTGGTCTACAAGATGCGCAACGTCGACCTGCCCAAGAGCCGGTTCGAGTTCCGCATTGGCGAGGGCGGAATCTCCAGCATGGAGGCCCCGCAGCCGTCACAGGGACGGAGGCCCTCGTTCGCGCGCTTCCGCCCCGAGGGCAGCAGCAGGGGCGATGCCGAGGTGCCCGAGCATCGAAGCGAGGCGGAGAACGCGCCGCCGCCGGTCGAGCCGCCGCCGGCATCCGAGGCGGGGCTGCCCGAACTCGACTCAGCGACCGGCGAGGCCACCCTCCCTGCAGTTGACACCGACGAGGACGGCGAAGATCTCCTCGACGATGAGGCCCTCGACCAGCTGGAGCAGCTTGCCGCGGCAAAGAAGCGGGCCGCTCGAAAGGGTGTGAAACCCAACGGCGCTCCGGTCCAGGGCCGGACGACTCGGAAGAAGGCGCTGCAGGCGAAGCCCCCCGCCGCCCCCAAGCGTCCATCCGCCCTGGTGATAGACCCCGACCCCGAGGCCCGCGCTGCGATCACCCGCCAGCTCGAGCCGGAGATGGAGGTCTTCGACGCACCCGACGGCGTGGTGGGATTGCGCTCCGCCGCCGCCGTGAAGCCGGACATTCTCATCTCGAGCTCGGCGATGCCCCGTCTCAACGGCATCGGCCTGTGCAGGATCCTCCGTGAGTTCGGTGCCGACGTGCCGATTCTGTTCCTCTGCTCGAGCCACGCGCGGTCCGGGGAGCGCGTGCGCTGCCTGATGGCCGGGGGGGACGAGGCGATCTCGAAGCCTCTGGAGCCGGACCTGCTGCTGGCCGCGGCGGACGACCTGCTGCGGCGACGCCCCCCGGGAACCTCCTTTTGGCCCGAGATCGACCTCGACAACGCGGCGAAGCGGCTGCTTCCCCGACGCATCCCCAAGGAGGACATCGAGGGTGCCATTGCAGAGGCGAGGAGCTGCGCCCGCGACTCCAGCATTCCGCTGTGCCTGCTCAGCTACGACTTCCGCTTCGTCGATGAAGACGGCGTGTATCCGTTCGTCGACCGGTTCTACGAGGAGCTCTGCCACCACGTTCGGGCGGAGGACTCGCTGTGTCGCCTGGGAGAGAAGCGGATCATTGCGATTCTCGTCGATGCGGATGACGACGGGGCGAGGGCGGTGGTGCGCCGCCTGCACCAAGGCATGTCGGAGGAGGCGGCGAACTTCGTGGGGAAGCAGCCGGTGAAGCCGAAGGCCCTGTACCGCATGCTCACGCTCCAGTCTGATCTCCTCGCCGGGGAGAAGATCGAGCCGCCCGTGGTCGAGCATCTGTTCCGCCAGCCTCCGCACCTGATCGAGGAGGACGCCCCCGAGCGTCCTGGCGATCCGGTGGAGAAGTTCCCGCTGCTCGAAGCGGTATTCAGCGCGCTGACCAGCGACGTCTGTCGGGTGATGTCGCCCCTCGACGGCTCGTCACACCAGATCGAGACCGACACCGAGAACCGAGTCCGAGCGGTTTCGATCGACGGCTACCGCTACCAGACGCAGGACGCCTCGGAGGAGACACCGGCGGGCTTCCGCGCCCGGCTCGGCTCGCAGATCGTCTGGGTCCAGAGGCAAAGCCCCCTGAGAAGATCGTGGCCCGGCTCGAGGAAGGCCGGGTGTTCCGGGGACGGGAAGTGTGAGGGAGGCGGGCTACCTCGCACTGGTCGTCGCGCTGGTGCTCACCATCTCCGGCTTCGCCGCCGCAGAGGGTTCGCAAGGCGACCGGCTGCAGAGGGCGCGCGAGCTCTCCTGGAGCGGCGACTACGAAGAATCCCTGTCCCTCTACCAGGGCATTCTCGAGCAGCGGTCCGACGACCACGCGTTGCGCCGAGAGTACGGCCTCGTGCTCCTGTGGGCTGGTCGGGAGATCGATGCGATCGGGGAGTTCGAGTGGGTGCTCTACAGGGACCCGAGCGACGCCGAGATCCGTCTCTCTCTGGGCCGGGCTCACCACTACCTCGGCCGCTCGGAGAAAGCCGTCGGCCACTACGTCATGGCGCTCCCGTCTCTCGAGGAGGACGCGGCCGTCATCGCCGAGGCGGTCGCGGTGATGCGAGCCGCGGAGAAGAGAGAGCTGGCGGAGCACTGGCTGGCGCGCGGCCTCGAACGGCATCCGCGGGATCCCGATCTGCGCACGGTTCGCGCTGCCGCGTGGATCGACCTGGGCGAATTCGACGACGCTGAGCGCGAACTGAACGCCGTGCTCGCCGAGCATCCGGACCACGCGGGTGCGCGGGAGGCACTGGACCGGCTGGGCGCGGAGAGAGACTCCCCGCTCGAGCTCGCGAAGACGCTCGGCTACTCCGGTCGCTACCGCAAGGCGAAGCGGATCCTGCGCGACTACCTGCGCGACCACCCGAAGGACCGCGAGGCGACGTTGACCCTGGCCCGTTTCGCGGGCTGGTCCGCCGACTACCCCGAATCACAGGCGCTGTTCCGGAAGCTGCTCCGGGAACGGCCCGACGATCGCGAGCTGCGCATCGAGCTCGCCGACGTCACCAGCTGGCGCGGCCAGTACGGCGAGGCGCAACGGATGTACACGCCGCTGATCGCCGAGGAGCCCGGCCACGAAGACGCGGCCAAGCAGCTTCGCGAGCTGGACCAGCTCCGCGCCCCCTCCGCTGAGCCCCGGATGCTCTGGTTCAGCGACTCCGAGGACTTCACGCTCTGGATCGCGGAGACCGAGTTCCAGGTATCGCCGCGGCCGGGTCGCACTTTGTCGCTTCGCCTCGACATGTCTCGGACAGATGGCGAGGTACTGCGCGGATACGACCCGCTGACGGGCGACGCGATCCGCGACTCGGAGGGCTCGACGGGCGGCGGTCTCCGCGTCGGGTTCACCGAGAGGCCGGATCGCCGCTTCGAGCTGGGAGGGGAGCTGGGTGGCGTGAGCTACTCGAGCGGGGGATTCTCTCCGCGGGTGCGCGCGTGGATCACCGCCTGGCCGACCTACCGGCACGTCGTGCAGCTCGATCTGCGCCACGAGGAGGCCATGCCCGAGGTGCGCTCCATCGAGAGCGTTCTCGAGGGGATCGAGTGGACCACGCTCCACCTCGTCCACATGTACCTGGGCGAGCGATTCACCTCCTGGACGCGCCTGGAGCTCGGGCACTTCTCCGACGATCCGAACTTCTGGGCCGCGCGCACGGTGCTGGGCTATTCGGTGCTGAAGCGACCCGTCGAGGTGGATCTGCTGGCTCTCGGCACGGCGGGCGACTATAGCGAGCAGTCGCCGAACTACTGGTCTCCAGAGAATCTCCTCGCCTACGCCGCCGGAATCCGCTTCAAGAAGAAGATCGCGGAGCGCGCGGACCTGCTGCTCCTCGCCGAGCTGGGAAAGATCCGCTCGGACGGCGGCTCAGGCGATACCTATCGGATTGCCCCGGAGCTGAAGTGGGAGGTGAATCGCCAGCTCGAGCTCTCGCTGCGCTACGACCACTTCGAGTCGATCCGCGAGGGCGAGGTCTACGAGTCGAACCTCGTGAGCGTCGCGCTTCGCTACCGGTGGCCGGTGCCCGAGCCTTGAGATCCCGCTACGCACTCGCCCTGGTTGCGATCACGGTGGGCCTGGTGGCGGTGGCCTACACCTTCTACCGCGCCGTCCTGGCCCGCGAGTTCCACCTCGCCGATGCGTTCGTCCAGGTCTCGGTTCTCGTCCTCTTCACCTTCCTGATCATTCTGGTGATCCGCTATCTCGGCTTGATCTGGTTCTCGTACCTCGACCAACTCGAGGACGCGTCTCTCCCGGACCAGGGGAGCTATCCGCGGGTGACGATCATCGTCCCCTGCTACAACGAGGGTACGGTCGTCCAGAGCTCGATCCGGTCGCTGCTCGAGCTCGACTACCCGAACTACGAGATCCTCGTCGTCGACGATGGATCCAGCGACGACACCTACGCCAAAGCCAGCTCCCTCGCGGGGACCCACGGGCGTACCGAGGTCCGCGTCGTCACCAAGCCGAACGGAGGGAAGTCCCGCGCCCTCAATCTCGGCATCCGCGCCGCTCGAGGGTCGATCGTGCTCTGCATGGACGGGGACTCGCGACTCACCAGCGATACGGTGCGCGAGGGAGTCAAGCACTTCCGGGATCCCAGCATCGGAGCGGTGGCGGGGAACGTGAAGGTGGTCAACCGCTCCAATCTCATCTCGAAGCTCCAGGCGCTCGAGTACATCGAGGGCCTGAACATGGCCCGCAAGGCTCAGGGCTTCTTCCGGATGGTGAACATCATCCCGGGCCCGATCGGCATGTTCCGCAAGAGCGCTCTGTTCGACGTCGGTCTGTACGAGCACGACACCTTCGCGGAAGACTGCGACCTCACCCTCAAGCTGCTCCTGCACGGACACAAGGTTCGCTACGAGCGTCGCTGCGTGGCGCTCACCGAGGCGCCCGAGAATCTGCTCGATCTCCTGAAGCAGCGCTATCGCTGGACCCGCGGAATCCTGCAGGCGGTCAAGAAGCACTCGGGGCTCCTGGTGCGCCCTCTCACCTCGCCGGCCAACAGCTTCATCCTCTGGTACATGGTCTTCGAGGGTCTCGTCTGGCCCGCGATGAACATCTTCGCCAACGTCTTCTTCGTACTGATCGGCATCAAGTACGGTCTCACCGAGCTTCTGGTCTTCTGGTGGGTCCAGCTCACGATTCTGGACATGGCAGCCGCCATCTACTGCGTCGCCATCGAAGAGGAGGATCTCAAGCTCGCCCTCTACGCGGTCTTCTATCGCCTCTTCTTCATTCTGATCATCGATGTCTGCAAGGTGATGGCGACCGCCGAAGAGCTGATGGGACGACAGATGACCTGGGGCAAGCTCGAGCGCAAGGGGCGGATCTGAGGAGCCGAGCATGCAGATCGATCTCATCCCGATCCTCTCGACCATCATTCTGGCGACCACCATCGTCACCATCGTCCTCGCGATCGGCTCGTACTTCGCCTACAAGCTACGCGACAAGCGCCGCACGCGTGTCGACGACAAGGGACGGATCGACGAAGTGCCGGCGCGGGCGTTTCGTCGTTATCGTCCCCGCGGCTGATTCCCGATGGAGCGCGATCCCTCTCCCGACGCGCCGCGCGAGCTGCGCGGGCGGATCCCCTGGTACCGCGCTCTTCTGGTCTCTTCCCTGGTGATCGCGGGAGCTGGCGGGGCGCTCGTCTACCTGTGGGCGATGAGCAACCTGTTTCCCGACGTCGGCGTGGTCAACCTCGGGACGCTGGGTTCGGCGCAGGACGACCTCGCCGCACTGATCCCCACGAGAGTGGGGCCGGCCCGTGTGGTGCGGATCCTCCAGACCAGCGAGAACATCGAGTGCGCCGAAGAGGCGCGCTTCGACCTCTGGAAGCAGGCGGTGCGCTGGGAGCGCCTCGCTCTCGCCGCGGGATTCGACACCGACTTCCGCGACGAGGAGGGGATCCCTCACGGGCGCCGACAAGCCGACGTGTTGATCGTTCCGTGGGTCCTGTGTCTCGACCCCGAGAACCGCCGAAGGATCGACCGATTCCTCGCCGCGGGAGGCGGAGTGGTGATGGCGGGAGCGATCGCCCCGGAGCCGGACCTGCGCCCCTCGCGGATGCCGAATCGACGATGGGTCGTGGCCACCGGGCGCACCCCTCCCGGCGCCTGCCTCGATCCGGCTCGCCGACTCGAGCTGCCCGCGACCCGGCACGCCATGGGTCTCGAAGCCGCCCACCCGGTGCTGGTCTGGAGCCGTTGGAACCTCATGCCCTTCGAGCTCGCGACCGGGGGCTGGTGGGCGGCGGCGGCCGTCGCGGCGCGAGGACCGGGGCGCATCGTGTGGTTCGGGTTTCCCGCGGCGGAGAGCGTGCAGGGAACGGGGGGCGAGCTCGACCGGCTGCGCGCGCTGGCGCTGCTCTGGGCGGCGGGGGACGCGATCGCGGCGGTGGGGCCCTGGCCGGAGGGACGCAGTCACGCCGCCGTGATCGCCGTCGACGCCTTCGAAGCGGGGGAGGATCTGCGGGAGACCCTCCGCCAGATCGACCACTCGGGGATCCCGTCCACGGTCTTCGTGGACTCCAGGACGCTGCGCGGCTCAAGCGAGCTTCGGGAGCTCCTGCAGGGCGAGGCGGAGGTCGGCTCTCGCGGCGATCGGCGGGCCGTCTTCGCCGGCGAGATCCGCGCGCGCCAGAGGCGCCGGCTCCGGGAGAGTCGCAGCGAGATCCAGAACCTCACCGGCCGCCCGGTGCTCGGGCTTCACGCGCCCGAAGAACGCTACGACGAGCTCACCCTCCGCGAGTCCTCCTCCGCCGGGTATCGCTACCTGCTCGGAGACGCGGCCTACGACCGGGCCTTCCCGAGATGGGTCTCCGCCGCCGGCCACCGCATTGCGCTGTTGCCGCGCGCTGGATCGGGGAAGGCCCTCTCCTTCTCGGCGGGCGGCTCCCCACGCGCGGATTCAGGGGCTCTGCACGCCGACCTCGCGCGGATGCGCCGACTCGGAGGGCTGTACGTCCTCTCGGTTCGCTCGGATCGGTTCGGGCGCACCGGCCGCCGCGCGGTCCTGGGACAGCTGCTGGAGGACCTGCTGATCGGCGAGCCCTGGCGCGCAACGGCCGCCGAGGTGGTGAACTGGGTCGCCGCGCGGCAGACGCTCACGCTGCACATCGATCCGACGGGCCGCGAGATCGTCCTTCGCAACGAGGGCCGCCGCTCCCTCGACGGCATCTCCCTGGAGATCCACTCCGAGCTCCCGGGTCCGCGCCGGATTCGCATCTCCCGACTCGAAGCCGGCGGGTCGATCCAGCTAGCCTCCGGCAATCCCGCCGTGGCGATCGCCCCTCCCTGAGCCGGGCCCGGTCCGGATCATCCGGGAAGCCGGTCGCCCTCCTCTCTCCGCCGACCGAAGGGCTCGAAGGTCAAGACCAACGCCGGCATCAGGAAGAAGTTGGCGAGCAGCGCCACGGCGATCACGGCGGCGAGCAGGAATCCGAAGCTCGCCAGGGCGTCCATGTTCGAAGCGGTGAATACGAGAAAGCCCACGATCAGAACCAATGCAGTGATGAACAGCGCCCTCCCGACATCCACCATCGAGCCTTCGAGCGCACCCTCGTAGTCGTCCCTCTCGAGGAAATCGTGGCGGTAGCGGGTCACGAGGTGAATCGTGAAGTCCACCGAGATGCCGATGGCCACGGGCGCCATCAGCAGCCGCTGATAATCGAGGGGAAGATCGAGCCATCCCATGATCCCCAGGCCGACCATCACCGGCGCCAGGTTCGGGAGCATGGAGAGGAGCCCGATCCCAAGGGACCGGAACAGCAGGCACATCATCACCGCAATCGCGACGAAGGCCAGCAGGAAGCTGCGGATCTGGCTCTTGGTGATGTAGTCCATCAGCGAAAGCCAGAGGGCACCGATGCCGGTGTGGCTGGTCGTCGAGGCGCGGAGAGGCTCTGCCCCGAGGTACGACGCGAGATCCGCCTCCATCGCCTTCAGCAGGCTCGAGTCGGTCCACTTGCAGCGCAGCTCCAGGCTGGCCCGCGAGTAGTCGCTCGATACGTACTCCTCCACCTCTTCGCCGCCGGACATCTCGTAGAGCAGCAGGTACTGGGCGGCCAGCTCCCTGGAGTCGGGCAGCTCGTGGCGCGCGGGGTCGCCACCGTGGAAGGATTGATTGATGTCCTTCAGCACGTCGACGATCGAGTAGGTCTTCTTGACGAGATGGGTCTGCTGGTCGGCCTGCTGCTGGAGCCGCTCGATCTCTCGCAGCACCGCCGGCTCTTTGATCCCGTCCTCGACCCCGGCGTCGAAGAGGTAGACGAAGCTGTTCGTGCCCCCCATCACCTCGTCGACGAATGCTGTGGTGTTGCGGACCGGTACCTCCTCGGACATGTCGTTCAGGAAGTTCGAATCGACCCTGAGCTGGGCGATGCCCAGGCCCGAGACGACGAAGAGAAGTGCAAAGAAGGCGATGATGGACCGGCGGTGGCGGATGTCGAAGCGGGCGACCGCCGCGAGCGCATCGCTCACGCGCCGCCCCCCCTTCGCCCGGAGGACCTCCTCCTCGGTGTCTTCGCGTCTGGGCGTTTCGCGGCCGAACGAGAGGAAGACGATCAGCAGCGTGACGGTGAGCAGGAAGGCCGCGAGCACCCCCGCGGCGCCGTAGACCGCGAAGTGGGAGATGCTCTTGATGGGCGCGACGAGCATCGCCAGGAAGCCGGCCGCGGTGGTGAGGCTGGTGAGCAGGCAGGGCGTGCCGATCAGGTACATGGTGCGGCGCACTGCCGCCTTGCGTTCGCCCAGGCTGGCGTGGTAGGCGCGGAACTCCGAGATGATGTGGACCGAGTTGGCCACGCCCACCGCGATCAGGAGCGTGGGCAGCATGTTGAACATCAGGTCCAGGTTCCAGTTCAGCACGCCCATCAGCGCCACCGTGACCAGGATGCTGAGCGCTACCACGCTCAGGGGGCCGAAGACGCCGATGGGCCTGCGGAAGAAGAGGAAGAGCAGAACCGCGATCACGGCGATGGAGATCCCGGCAAGGCTCCATCCCTCTTCCGCGGAGATCTCGTTGAGGACCGCGTTGAACGGCACGTCGCCGGTGTGGTGGAATACGACTCCCTCGTATTCGGGGCGCGCCAGGATCTCTTCGATCCTGGTGTTGCTCGCCTGGGGATAGAGATTCGCGAGTCCGTCCCCTCCCTCCGGGTCGACCCGGATCTCCTCCACCGGATCGATGCTCGAGCGGTCCATCTCCGCGATGACGGCCGCATACCTGCCGTCGGCGCTGGCGATCCCTCCGACGTAGAGGGGCTTCGCCAGCACCTTCTCCTTGACCGCGAGCAGGGCCTCCTGGCTCTCGGGGAATTCCTCCAGCAGGTCGTAGATCTCGAGACCGTCGGGAACCCCTTCGAGGAACTCCAGATTGACCAGGCTCGTCACCTCCTGGACGAAGGGGACCTCCTCCTCCAGGGCCTCGGTGAGCATTCCGATCTTCCGCATCACCTCCAGGTTCCAGGGGCCGTGCGGATGGTCCGGAGCCTCGTAGAGGATGTAGGAGACCTCGTCGGAGCCGAATTCCTCGCGGTACTGCAGGTAGGCGATGTAGGCGGGATCGTCGCGGCGGAAGTAGGCCTCGAAGCTGTTGTCGTAGCGGATCCCCGAGGCGAGCAGGAAGCATCCGCCCATCAGGAGCAGACAGATCGAGAGAACGATCCAGCGATGATCGTAGGACCGGGACCCGAGCCGCTCGAAGAATCCGCTCAGCCTCTCGATGTAGTCGTTCTGCGTCAATCTGGGGCAGTCAGTCTCGGCAGCAGCTTGCCAATGGCACCGCGAATCACGAGGTCGGCAATGTCGTCCATCGCGGTCGACTCCGCGTTCACGATCACCACTCTCGCACCCGCGCGCTTCGAGATGGGAACCACCTGCGCGATGGGCTGCACCGTGAGCGAGGTGCCGATCGCGAGCATGAGATCACAGCTCGTCGCCGCATTCTGGGAGCGCATGAGATCCCGATGCACCAGGTTCTGGCCGAAGGAGATCGTGGCGGACTTGAGGATGCCCCCACAGCTCCGACAGGGCGGATCCGCCTCGCCGGCGCGGACGCGCTCCAGGGCCGTCTCCATCGGGGCGCGCTCCCCGCACTGCATGCACATCACCTCGCGCAGCGTCCCGTGGATCTCGACCATGATCTCGGGCGAGCTGCCCGCATCCTGGTGCAGACCGTCGACGTTCTGCGTGATGATCGTGTCGAGCTTGCCCAGCTTCTCCAACTCCACCAGCGCGCGGTGTCCTGAGTTGGGCTGCGCATTCCGGGCGACCATCTCGAGCCGGGTCTGCCAGGCCCTCCGGCGCACCTCGGGATCCGACATGTAGTGCTGGAGGGTGGCCATCTTCTCGGCTTCCGGGTTCTTGGTCCACACGCCCTGGGGGCCGCGGAAGTCGGGTATGCCCGACTCGGTCGAGATCCCCGCGCCGGTCAGGGCCACCACCTTCCCCGCCTCGCGGATCCACCCGCGCGCCGTGCGGGTCGCCTCTTCCAGGCTCTTGTCCGAAGTCGTCATACCACCATTCTGACGGTACCGTGGCGCGACGGCCACCCATGGCCGGAGACTAGGTCTTCCGGCGTGGCCCGCGCGCGAGCATCTCGTGCGCCGAGCGGGTGAGCCGGGGGATCTCCAGCCCCTGTGGGCACCGCCCCAGACAGGACCGGTGCGAGCAGGAGGCGCAAGCCTCGGCACCGACCCCGAGCTTGGCGTACTCCCGAATCGCGTAGTCGTGGTCGCCGTAGTCGGTCGCGTACATCCGGGTTCGAAGCACCTCGGAGATGGAGACCTCGTTTGGACAGCTCGCCTCGCAGGCGTTGCAGCCGTGGTTGCAGTAGCCGTCGCTACTCGAGGAGAGGTAGTCGTCCAGCAGGCCCAGCTCCGCGCCGCGCGGCTCGGGGCCTCCCGAAGCTGCAACGAACTCGTCGATCTCCTCGCGGCTGGTCATCGAGATCACGAGCGCATCCACGTCGGGGTTCGAGAGCACCCAGCGGAACGCCGCCTGTGCGAAGGTGGCGCCGCCCTCCTCATAAGGGCGCATGTCGTTGAGCCGCGCGCCGCGCAGGGTCTTCATCGCAATCACGCCGACGTTCTTCGCGTGGGCCTTCTCGAGCACCCGCGGCAGATCCGGCTGCACCGCGACCCAGTCGAGACGCGCCGTGAATCGCTGATGGAAGGACGGATCCTGTCCGAAGTTGTACCCACACAGAATCACGTCGACGAGATCGTTATCGACGGCGTGGTCGAGGCACTCGACCAGCTTTCCGCCATGCCCCGAGATGCCGGTGAAGCGGATCTTTCCCTGCTGCTTGGCGCGATCGACGAACTCGAACCACTCGGCGTTCTGGAGACGCGCCACGTCGTTGACGGCGTGGTTGAAGTAGACATCGATGCGGTCAGTGCGGAGGCGGCGAAGGCTCTCTTCGAGCGCCTTCATGATCTCGGCGCGGGGCGTGCGCTTGCCCGCCTTCGTCTTCGAGGCGAGGATCACGCGGTCGCGCTGGCCCTGGAGTGCCTCGCCGATCGCCTCCTCGGAGCGGCCGTCCTGGTAGCCGTCGGCGGTGTCGAAGTAGTTGACGCCGCGCTCGAGCGCGTAGCGAACCACTCCCGGGTCCTGGGTGCGGCTAGAGCCGAAGGAGATGTCGGAGATCTCGAGGCCGGTCCTGCCCAGGCGCCGGAAGCGGCGGATCTGCGGGGCAGTGGGAGCGCCCCTGGCGGAGCGGCCGAGGTCGAGGACGCCGAGCCCGAGCGTGGCCACGGTGCCGCCAATCAGAAACCGGCGTCGGGTGAGTTCGGGCTGGCGAGGATTCTCGGGCATGGCGCTCCTCCTCCGTCTGGCCTGCGTCTTCCCTCGAGTATGGCGCCGATCGGGCCGAGTGTGGAGTCGTGGGCATATCGCCCCATTGATCTCGATCTGGCGCTGGTATGATGTCGCCTGCGCACCATGAAGATCGGACTGGTCGGATTCGCGGGAAGCGGAAAGAGCACTGTCTTCGGCGCCCTCACGGGTCTCCCGGTCGAGACCGGCTACGGCACGCGGCGAGACAAGGCGAACATCGGGGTCGTCAAGGTTCCCGAGCCACGGGTGGCTGCGGTGGCCGAAGTCTTGAAGCCGAAGAAGAGCGTCTACGCCGAGATCGCCTTCACCGATCTGGCCGGTGGGGAGGGAGGCGAACTCGACCGCCAGGCGCTCAACGCCATGCGCAAGCTCGACGCGCTCTGCCAGGTGGTGCGCGCCTTTCCCGACGTCGGCGGTAAGCCACCGGATCCGCTGCGGGAGATCGCAGACCTCGAGACCGAGGCCATCCTCGCCGACCTCGAGGTGGTGGAGGGGCGGGTGGCGCGGTTGAAGAAGGACCACAGCAACCCGCGAGAGCTGGAGCTGCTTCAGAGGGTGCAGGCCACGCTGGAGGATGCGCGAACCCTGCGCAGAATGGACCTCAGCAACGAAGAGCAGAAGATGATCTCGGGTTACGCCTTTCTCACTTTGAAGCCGCTGCTTCTGGTACTCAACGTCGCCGAAGATGCCGTCGGTGACGAGATCTCCGACGACGTCGGGACAGCAGCGGAGCAGCGAGGGCTGGGAGCGGTCGTGCTCTCCGCACAGGTCGAGATGGACATCGCCCAGATGCCGGAGGAGGAGCAGCAGGAGTTCGCGGCCTCCCTGGGCCTGGGTGAGCCGGCGAAGAACCGCTTCATCCGCAGCGCCTACCAGCTGCTCGATCTGATCTCGATGCTGACCGCCAACTCCGATGAATGCCGTTCCTGGCCGGTGCCGCGCGGCACCCCGGCGCCGCGCGCGGCCGGGAAGGTCCACTCCGACATGGAGCGGGGCTTCATCCGCGCCGAGGTCATCCACTGGCAGGACCTGGTCGAACAGGGGAGCGAGGCCAGGTGCCGCGAGGCCGGAAAGCTGCGAATCGAGGGCAAGGACTACGTCATCCAGGACGGTGACGTGGTCAATTTCCGCTTCAACGTCTAGCCCACGCATCTCACCCGCCCGCTCTTGCGGCTGCCGAGAGAGCCGACTGCGCCCTCGAGGCCGCGGGGATCTCCCCTCGGTGGCGACCTTCGGCCTCGGCAGTCCAGCGAAACCCCCACTTCCTCGGGGTGAAAGCCCGGTGGCACGAGGCCTTGGCGGCGAAGCTGCGCCTCAACTCCACCCCCGCGGTCGCCGATCAACTCCACAGGTGGAGATCCTGTTGACCGAGACGGACGCTCCAAGATGAGCTTGTCGGAAGCGATCGCGGCAGAGCCGCTGGGGCTCGGCGAACCCCTGGGGCTGGACGTTCGGTCCCTCCAGCGCTCCTTCCTCGATCACGTCGCCTTCACCCAGGCCAAGGTTCCGAGCCATGCGACCAAGGCGGACTCCTACGTCGCCCTGGCGAGGATGGTGCGAGACCGGCTCATCGAACGCTGGCTCGCCACGCGCCGGGCCTACTACCGGGATCCCGACCTGAAGCGCGTCTACTACCTGTCGCTCGAATTCCTGATCGGACGCTCCCTCGGCAACAGCCTGATCAACCTCCAGCTGTACGACGAATGCGAGCAGGCGCTCCGCGAGCTGGGTTACGACATGGAGGAGATCCGGGAGATCGAGGAGGAGGCGGGACTCGGCAACGGCGGTCTCGGACGGCTGGCCGCCTGCTTCCTCGACTCCATGGCCACTCTCGAGCTGCCCGGCTACGGCTACGGCATCCGCTACGACTACGGGATGTTCCAGCAGTGCATCCGCGACGGCTATCAGGTCGAGGAAGCATACGACTGGCTTCGACTGGGCAACCCCTGGGAGATCGCCCGCCCGGAGCACACCTTCCGGGTGCAGTTCTACGGGAGGGTCGAGTCCTACTCGGACGAGCACGGGGACCGCCGCTACCGGTGGGTCGACACCCAGGACGTCCTGGCGCTGCCCTACGACATGCCGGTGCCCGGGTACGACAACAACACCGTGAACACGCTGCGGCTGTTCTCGACCCGGTCCACCTGCGAGTTCGACCTCGACTACTTCTCCCACGGCGACTACCTGCGCGCCTGCGAGGACAAGCTGCGCGCAGAGAACATCACCAAGGTGCTGTACCCGCGGGACGACTCCACGGAGGGCAAGATGCTTCGCCTCCAGCAGGAGTATCTGCTGGTATCGGCCTCGCTGCAGGACATCCTCGCCCGCTTTCGCCTCCAGAGCGACGACTGGAACCTGTTGCCCGAGCGGGCCGCCATCCAGATCAACGACACGCATCCGGTGCTCGCAATTCCCGAGCTGATGCGGGTCCTGCTGGACTGGGAGGGTCTGGGATGGGAGCAGGCGTGGGAGATCACCACCCGCACCTTCGCCTACACCAATCACAGCGTGATGCCGGAAGCCATGGAGAAGTGGCCCGTCTCCCTGCTGGAGAGGCTGCTGCCGAGACACCTGGAGATCATCTACGAGATCAACAGGCGGCTTCACGACGAGATCTGCCGCCGCCGACCGGAGGACGCGGAGCGACGGAGCGGGGCCTCCCTGATCGAGGAGGGGGACGAGCAGAGGGTGCGGATGGCCCATCTGGGCGTGGTCGGTAGCCACTCGGTGAACGGCGTCTCCGCCCTCCACACCGAGATCCTGAAGGAGCGGGTGCTACGGGACCTCTTCGATCTCTACCCGGACCGCTTCAACAACAAGACGAACGGGATCACCCCGCGCCGCTGGCTCAAGAAGGCCAATGCGCCGCTGGCCGATCTCATCACCGACGCCATCGGTGATGAATGGGTGACCGATCTCGATCACCTCCAGCGGCTGGCGCCGTTGGCGGACGATCCCGAGTTCCGGGCGCGCTGGCGAGAGGTCAAGCGGAAGAACAAGGATCGCCTCGCCGACTACGTGGAGAAGACGCAGGGCGCGGTCTTCGATCCCGACGCGCTCCTGGGCTGCCAGGTGAAGCGCTTTCACGAGTACAAGCGCCAGCTACTGAACATCCTGTACGCCATCACCCTCCACAACCGAATCAAGGAAGGAAGGGACGACGGCTCGGTCCCGCGGACGCTGCTGCTGGCGGGGAAGGCGGCCCCGGGATACCTCCATGCCAAGCTCACCATCAAGCTCGCCAACGCCGTCGCCGACGTGATCGACGCCGATCCCGCCATGACGGGACGTCTCAAGCTGGTGTTCCTCGCCGACTACGGCGTCTCCCTTGCGGAGCGCATCATTCCCGCCGCGGAGCTCTCGGAGCAGATCTCGACCGCCGGCATGGAGGCATCCGGAACCGGAAACATGAAGTTCGCCCTCAACGGCGCCCTCACCATCGGAACGCTGGATGGAGCGAACGTGGAGATCGCGGAGGAGGTCGGCGAGGAGAACATCTTCATCTTCGGTCTGACCGCCCAGGAGGTCGAAACGCGCAAGTCCTCCGGGTACGACCCCTGGGACTGCTACCAGGGAAATCCGGAGCTCCGGACCGCCATCGAACAGATCGCCGACGGCCCCTTCTCTCCCGAGGAGCCGCGGCTGTTCCAGCCCTTGCTGGACTGCCTGCTTCGCGACGGCGATCCGTTCATGGTGCTCGCCGACTACGGCTCCTACCTCCGCTGCCAGGAGCGGGTGAGCCGGATCTACCGCGACCAAGAGCGCTGGACGCGCATGTCGATCCTCAATACCGCCCACACGGGCAAATTCTCCAGCGACCGTACCATTCGCGAGTACTCCGAGGAGATCTGGGGGGTTCGCCCGGTCCCCGTGGAGCTCTAGTCGATTCAGGATTCCCCTGTCGGGTCGGTCATTGCGACACTCCACCCGTCAGTCTCGCGAGGTACGCGTCCGGATCGAGCTCTTCCTCCTCGAATCTCCGGTTCAGCAGGTCCTGGACCCGCTGGTTGTCGCTCTTCCGAACCTCCTCCACGCTGCCCACGGTCAGAATCTCGCCGTAATCCAGCACCGCGATCCGGTCGGCGATGCGGAAGGCGCTGTCGAGGTCGTGGGTCACGACGACGATCGTCATCCCCATGGCATCCCGGAGGCGAAGGATCAGCTCGTCCAACGCCGAGGAGACCACCGGATCCAGGCCCGCGGACGGCTCGTCGCATAAGAGCATCGCCGGATCCATGATCACGGCGCGGGCAAAGGCGGCGCGCTTAGTCATGCCTCCGGAGAGCTCCGACGGCATCAGGTTCTCGAAGCCGGCCAGGCTCACCACCTCGAGCTTGAGGCGAACCATGATCTCCATGGTCTTCTGGTCGAGATCCGTGTGCTCACGGAGAGGAAGCATGATGTTCTCGCCCACCGTCATGGAGCTGATGAGCGCGCCCCCCTGAAAGGCCACCCCCAGATTCCTGCAGAACTCGGAGAGCTCCCTCTCGCTCATCTCGGAGATCTCCCGGCCCAGGAGCTTGATGAAGCCGGAGGTCGGGTGCTCCAGACCGAGCAGGTGACGCAGCAGCGTGCTCTTCCCGGAACCGCTCCCTCCCATGATCACCATGATCTCACCGCGGTAGACGGTCAGGCTCACGCCGCAGAGAATCCGCCGCGAGCCGTAGTGGGTGACCAGGTCGGTGACCTCGACCACTCGTTCTCTCTCGGCTCCCGCTTCAGTGCTCACCATTTCGGCGCGTGGCCACGAAGACGAAGAACTCTGCACCGCGGACCGCGCTCCGTCCCACGTCCTCCGCGACGCAAAGCGGCGGCGCTAGGCGTCACCATCGAGACCGTCTTCGAGACTCTCGTGGATCGTGAACACCTCATCGAGACGCGCCAATCCGAAGACGCGCAGCGCCTCAGCGCTCACCGAGACCAGCGCAAAGCCCGTCCCCTTCTCCCGGGAGATCTGGAAGGCCTCGACCAGATTCGCCACGCCAGAGCTGTCGATGTAGCTGACCCCGGAGAGATCCACCAGCACGTTGCGATCCTGGCTCACGGCGTCGAGGAGAACCTTCCTCGCCGTCGGGGAGTACTCGAGATCGACGTCCCCCTCGAACGAAACCACGAGACTTCCGCGTTCCTCTCTCACCGTGTGTGACATCGTGCTCCTAAGCTCCCCCCCGGCCCGAGCCAGCTCCGTTCAGCGAATCCGCTTCACCATACGCAAGAGATTCCCTTCCCCCGATTCCGGCCGGACAAAATCGGCGGAGTCCACCATCTCGCGGATCAGATGCGTCCCGAGGCCCCCGGGGCGAATCTCGTCGAGGTCGCGCGGCTTGACCTTCTTCGGATCCACCTTCCGTGCGAAGTCCCTGAGCGAGATCACCAGATCCTCTCCACAGCGCTCGATCATGAGCTCGATCGCGCCACCGGGATCGCCACCGTACGCGTGCCGGATGACGTTCTGGCAGGCCTCGTCCACCGCCATGACGACGTCGGCGGTGCACTCGGCGCTGCAGCCGCAGGACTCGACTGCCTCGCGAACCGCCTCGCGGATCTTGCGCAATTGATCCACGCTCGCTGCGATTCGGAGCGCGAGCACGCATTCGGCGTTTACACGCCCATCGACACAATCGCAGTCGCCGCAAATGGCGAGCAGTGTGAGGTCGTCCCGCAGCTCGAGGCCCTTCACGAATCCGATGATGGCATCGACGCGTCCCGCCAGCGACAGGTGCGTGGATCGGGCGATCAGGCGCTGGAGTCCTTTGGACCCCAGCTGCTCGCCGGTCTTCGAGCAGGCCTCCGTGAGTCCATCCGAGAAGGTGTACAGGCTATCCCCGTCGAGCTGCACCTCGGTCTCGGGAACCTCGCCGCGCCGCGCGATCCCGAGCGGAGGGGCGCCGGCGGGAATCGCCTCGAATTCCCCGGAGCGGGTGTGGCGAAGCAGCGGCTCGTGGCCGGCGTTCGCCAGGCGGATCCGCCCCGCGCGGGTCTCGTAGACCCCGGCGACCATGGTGACGAACATGCCTCGAGTCGCCGTCTCGAAGATCTCGTCGTTGAGAATCGAGAGCAAGCGCCCGGGGCGATCGATCGTCTTCGCCAGGCAGCGGTACAGGCTCACGGTCTTCGCCATCAGCAGCGCCGCGTTCATCCCCTTCCCCGAAACGTCGCCCAGGCAGAACGCGATGCGGCCCCCCTCCAAGGGCAGGATGTCGAAGAAATCGCCCGACATGCTCCGCGCTGGAACATTGACCCCGTGGATCGGAAAGGGTCTCGGCAAGGGTGACGGAAGCAGGTTCTGCTGAATCTCGGCGGCGAGCTCCAGCTCGCGGCGAACCCGCTCGTGGTCGACCGCGGCCGCTGCCATCCGGGCGTTCGCGATCGCCAGCGCAGCAGAGGAGGCCAACACCCGTAGGGGATGGATGTCCGATTCCGAGAAGCAAGCGTCGTCCGAGCGCTTGTTGACGATCTGTATCGCCCCCAGCGGACGGACCGAGAAGGAGAGAGGTGCGCACAGAATCGAGCGGGTGACGAAGCCCGACTGCTCGTCCACTTCTCGCGCAAACTCCGAATCCTTCTCTACGTCGAGCACCGTCGCGCAGCGGTTGTCCCGGACGCAACGACCGACGACGCCCTGGGTGAGCGGCAGGCGCATGCCCGTGATGGGGCGGCTTCCCACCGATGCCCGGCACACGAGATCCTCCGTCTCCTCGTCGATCAGCCAGAGTGAGCCCACCACGGCGTCCAGATGAGCGACGATCCTCTCCAGCGCTCGCTCCAGGGTCGCATCGATGTCCAGGGATTCCGCAAGACCCTGGGTCATCTCCGCGAGCAGCGCAAAGGCTCCGGCGAAGTCTCCGGACGCCAGGTGAGAGGAATCTTTCACGGCACTCATGGCGGGTTCGGGGATCGCCTCCGACACCCGGGACTCGGGATTGCCGGGATTCTACACGAGCGTCAGCGGACTCGCTGATCGCCCCAGGCTGGACCACCCGGGGCGTCGTGTCTGGAGTCCGGCCTGCCGGGGCAGGACCGATGTCCGGCTTCCGCGCTCCGCGAACCCGTCCACGGCCCCCAGAGGGAGAGGCTCGGCCGGTTCTCGGGGCATTGCGCTGGAGGTCCCGAAGGCGCCCGGGCAGGAGTATCATGGGCCAGATCCCCCAACCAGCCGTGAGGGAACCGGGTGATGGATGGAAGAATCCGACTGATTCGAGATACGCCCATCTTCGGCGGCGTGGCCGATGAGATCCTCGCACTTCTCCTGGATCGCGCGACAGAGGTCGTGGTTCGAAAGGGCGAGTTCTTCTTCCAGGAAGGCGATGAGGGGCGATCCGCATTCGTCCTGGAGCGCGGAAGCGTATTGATCATGAAGAGCTGGGAAGGGAAGAACTACCTCCTGCGGCAGCTCTACGCCGGAGACTGCTTCGGTGAGGTGGCTCTGATGGATTTCTGTCATCGAAGTGCATCGGTTCTGGCCGACGAGGATTGCGTGGCCATCGAGCTCTCCACGAGTGATCTCTGGCAGGTCGCCAGGCGGGATTTCGAGCAGTTCACCACGATCTACATGAACATGGGGCGCGAGCTCTGCCGCAGGCTTCGAGATGCGGACGAACGCCTGTTCCGGGCAAAGATCGAGGTGGGGCTGTTGACCGGCGAATACACCTTCCCGTCGACCTAGGGAGCCTGACCCCTTCCTCCGAGCCGGATCTCGGCTATCCTGGCTTTCCGGGTCCCGTGAGATCACCCCATCGACACGGGGATCACCATGGGACCCAGGGCGGAAGACCTCTCCGGAAGAGAACGCTCTCCCCTCGGACTGCTGGCCTGGCTGGCGACCTGCGCTCTCGCGTTCGGCTACATCGAAGGTGCGGTCGCGCACTATCTGCGATTGCACCTCTACCCCGGCGGTTTCGACGACTCGATCTCCCTGGTCGTCGATGCCCACACGCTGGCAGTGGAGGCCGGCCGTGAGCTCTGCACCCTGCTCCTCATGGTCTCCGTCGCCGCACTCACCAAGGGCCCGTTACCGAGACGTCTCGCCAGCTTCGCTTTCGTCTTCGGGGTCTGGGATCTCAGCTACTACGCCGCGCTCTGGCTCTTCGAGGGCTGGCCTGCCTCCCTCGCGGATTGGGATCTGCTCTTCCTGATTCCGGTTCCCTGGTTCGGGCCGGTCCTGGCCCCGATGGTGATCTCCGCGATCGGGATCGCAGGAGCGGTCTCGGTCCACCTGATCCTGGATCGTCGAGGAGAGCTCGTCCTTCCCTGGTCCGGACTCACACTGATCAATGCCGCTCTGGTCACGTGGGAGATCTCCTTCATGGCGCACGGAGGTTCCCCGACCGAGTTCCCGGAACGGTACTGCTGGTGGCTGTTCCTCCTCGGTGTCGCGCTCTCCTGGGCCGGCTATCTTCTCACCTGGCGGAGGAACGGGACGGTCCCGGAGCTCGGTCCTACCAGGGGTCGGCATCCAGGGGATAGGACCGGCAGGCACCCTCCCCCACCGACTGGTACCGCTCCTCGTCCATCCGCTCGCTCCACCCGACGAACCCCCGGTAGACCTCGCAGCGCTCGCGCCAGCTCTCGAAGCGCGGATCCTTCGCGACCCGTTCGATCGCCTCTTCCTGGGTCACCGTCTCGGAAGACATGCGAAGCCCACCCCCCTCCTCGCTGTCGAAGACGAGGTACTTCGCCGCCGCCGGCCTGGAATCGTCCCAGGCCCTCCAACGGGGCTCCTTGCCGCTCCGCCCTCGACCGGGGTCCCCGGTGTAGGCGAACTCCGCCCAGTAGGACATCATGCTCTTGGAGAGGCCTTCGTACCCCGCCCGCTTCTCCTCGTCGAACAGGATGCGGCTGGCCCAGCCGAAGTCGAAGTGCCCGAAGACGAAGGGGATCTCCAGCCCGTGGGCGGCGCCGAGAAGCTTCGAGAGGTCGCTCCACAAGAGCTTCGGCTCCTCGTCCCAGTCGAAGCGGTAGGCAAAGACGCTCGGGCCCTGGGCGCCGCGCATCGCGGCCGCCGGCTCGTCCACTCCACTGGCCTTCCACAAGAGCGACGCGAACTCCGCCACCAGGTCGTAACGCCGCTCGTCGTTCACCCAGAGGGGAATCCCGAGGAGCCGCGTCACGTGGGGCGAAACGAATGCGAGGAAGAGCTTGTTCTCGTCCCGGTTGGTCCCCAGAATCACGGGCACCCTGTTGTAGCCACCCGGGCGGGCGAGCGCGTCGATCGCCTCTTCGTCGGGCAGCACCCGGCCATCGCGCAGCAGCTGGGGAATCGAGTACATCCCGGCCAGGCGACTCCCGTCGTAGACGCCGAGCACCTCGTAGGCGTCCTTGCCGCGCAGGTACCCGGCCACCTCGACGTCGCTCATGGCGGCGAGCCTGGCCTTGGCGCTCTCGCGATCCGCCGACTCGCCGTCGCGCACCAGCAGCTCGAGCAGGACCTCGCCCGAGCTCCGCTCGTCTCCCGGCTCGGGATCGTCGGTGAAGTGCTCGGCGAGGGCCATCGGGGAGGTCCGCGTGGAGCCGCTCTGGACGATGGCGCGATGGAACAGGCCCCGGGCGCGCGGGGAGAGCAGCATGCTGACGGTATTTCGGCCCCCCGCCGACTCGCCGAAGACGGTCACGCGGCCGGGGTCGCCGCCGAAAGCCGAGATGTTCCCCCGCACCCAGTGGAGCGCCCGCACCAGATCGAGGGTGCCGTAGTTCCCGGATCGGTCGTCCTCGGTGGTGCCCTCGCCGCGAAGCGACCGGTGGCCGAACCAGCCGAAGACGCCCAGGCGATACTGCACCGTCACCACGACCAGGCGGTGGCCGAGGGCAATGCGGGCGGCGTTGTAGATCCTCGCGTCGCCGATGGTATTTCCGCCGCCGTGGATCCAGAGCATGACGGGAAGGCGCTTCGCTCCTCGCGGTACGGCCTCCGGCTCGAAGCGAGGGGCATGGACGTTCAGATAGAGGCAGTCCTCGCTGCCGGTGGGCTCACCTTCGGATACGTCGCTGGTCAAGGCGGCGCGGGGACCGGCGAACTGCACGCAGGGAGAGCCGTAGGCGACGGCCTCGAGGGTCCCCGCCCAGGGCTCGGGAGGAACCGGCGCGCGCCAGCGCAGCTCGCCCAGCGGCGGCTCCGCGAAGGGAATACCCCGCCAGATATGGGCACCCTCTTCGGTAGCGAATCCCGCCACCGCTCCCTGCTGGATCACGCGTTTCGAGCTGGGATCTGCCGCGGGCGGCGGAGACTCCCCGTCCTGGCCCGAAGCCGGTGCCGGGGCGATCAGGGTGGCGGTGAGCAGCACCAGGGCGTGGTGAAGTCGACTGGACACGGCGTCCCTCCTCGGATCGGTCCCGCCTCCAGTGTGAGGGATTTTTCGACGTTTGCGAGACCTCTGCGACCCGGCGGCCCGCGCATCTCGCGCCAATGCCACCGTGAGTCGGCCCCGTCGGCCCGGATCACTCGTGACCCGTCGTGGCATCCAAGCGGGGGGAGGAGATCGCTTCGAGGAGAGTGCGGCGTGCTCCCTTGCGCGAGCCCGGCAGCTCGATCACGGTGTCGACCAACTCGCGAAGCGCGGCGAGATTCTCGTCCGCGTCGGGCTTGCTGAGGATCTCGACGTGGAGCTGCACGCCGTCCGAGAAGTGCCTGTCGTATGCGGCCTCGATCTGCGCGATCGCTTCCCCCACCTCTCCATCGCAAACCGGGTCGTGGACCAAGAAGAGGCGAGCCGGCTGGTCCGCGAAGCGCGGACCGTACTGCGAGAGCAGCTCGTCCATCTCGCTCTCCAGCCCGTAGCGGGGCCAGGCGAGGATCACGGAGGTGCACGGCTCCGGATGCGAGGAGGAGACGGCGGCGCTCGTCTCCTGGGGACCGCCCAAGGCGCTCTCCAGCTCTCGGAGGATCGAATCCCGGTGCGGCGCGCAGAGCCCGCGTGTCGCCGTGAGCTCGATCGCTCGGCGTCCCAAGACCATCGCCTCGTCATGCCGGCCGAGGGCCAGTGCGGCGAGCGCCGAGAGCAGCCACGCATCCGGGTCGCCCTCGGCAGTGAGCGGCTCGAGCAGGCCCAGAGCGCCTTCGGGCTGGTCTCGCAGGATCTGCGCCTCGGCCTGACCGAGCCGCGCCTCGATCAGCTCGGGGCGTTCCGCCAAAGCGGCCCGGAACGCTCGCTCGGCTTCCGCACCCCGGCCGCGCCGGAGGTCCACCGTGCCCAGTCGCGTCCACGCCTGCCAGCCGCGGCTGCCCGGAATCGGCTCGCCGGGGAGTGGGCGAGTGGGTTCGCCGAGGCAGCGGTAGTAGCAGGCGGCCGCTTCGCCGAGAAGATCGGCTTCGCCCGGGAAGTCCGCCTCTGCGCGGGACTGGAGCGCGAGCTGCTCGGCGGCCACACCCGCCAGGAACCAGAGATTGGGATGCTCCCATCCTGCCTCGGCTGCGTCTTGGAGCACCCGGACGAGCTCGGCCAACCGCCCCGCCTCGAGCAGGAGGTGGGCGTGCACGCTCACCGGCAGCACTGGATCCTGCGCGCGGTCTCCCTGCTCACGCGCATGGAGGAGCGCCTGCCAGCCTGCCAGCGACTCGCGCAACGCCTCCTCGCGACGGCCTGCACGCTGTAGCTCCCGCGCCAGGTAGGCGCGCACGGCGGGCTCGTCGGGCTCCGCCTCCGCACGAAGCTCGAGCAGCCGCAGGTTGCGCGCGTCCTTGCCGAGAGCCGCGCGCACTTCGGGGCAGGCACCGTAGTGGACGATCGGAGCATCGATGGTGCGGGTGGGTCGGCCTCTCGCCCAACTCCCCACGCTCTCGTGCACGCGACCCTCGAAGCGCAGCTCGGGCGTTCGGCGCAGCAGCCGCGGCAGGAGCACCGGGTCGCCGAGTCGACGCGTGCCGGCCAGCACCTGTTCGGGCGGCGCGTGGGGCGTATCAGCGTGGTGGAGCGGCAGCACACCGATGTCGAAATCGTCCTCCTGGAGAGAGGCGCGAATCACTTCGCCGGCGCCTGCGACGAGCAGTTCGTCGGCGTCGAGGATCAGCAGGTAGCCGTCCTCCACCTCGCCGATCGCCGCATTGCGCGCGGCGGCGAAGTCGTCCTGCCAATCGTGCAGCACGACTCGGGCGCCGAGCTCGCGGGCCACGTCGTCGGTCGCGTCGCGACTGCCGGTGTCGACGACGACCATGTCGTCGACGGCGTCGCGCGCAGAGGCGAGGCAGGCCGGGAGCGCGTGCGCTTCGTCGCGGGCGATCACGCAGAGGGTGAGGCGATGACGGATCAAGGCTGGCCTCCCGCCGCTTCGACAAGCGGCACCCTGCTTCTATCGCGTGCCACCCCTCACGCGCTTGAGTCGAATCGGCAGGGAATCGGCAGAAAGGCTCCGTTCCAGAGCGTTCTCCCGAGATCGGCTGGGACGTTCGCCGGAGGCGCAGCCCGAGCGTGGCTCAGACGCTGATTCCGAGCTCACCGAGGTAGTCCCGCGCCTCCGTCGGTGACATCCAGTTCACCACGTAGAGCGCGAAGCCGCGACCGCCGATTTCGCGAACGATGGTGCGCGCACCCTCGGCCGTGACGTAGACCTGACAGCGTTTCCCGCCGTCGACGATGCGCTTCAGCAGCGGCAGCCACCCCTCCGCCTGCGGCTGGCCGTCCCCGGGGATCCACTGGATTCCGCGGAGCCGCTCCAGCGAGAGGAGCGTGTCCAGGTGTTTGATCTGACCCTTGCCATCCAGATGGTAGAAGCCGTGGTCGAGCTCCTCGCAGCAGGCGGCCAAGTCGGGCATCACGAAGCGCTCGAACATCCCTGGCGAGATCATGTAGGCGAAGTCGCTCTGGAGCATGTAGCAGCGCCCGGGCGACCAGATGGGAGCCCAGGGTGTCGTTCCCCGGTTGCCGCACCGGATGATCCGGTGGAGCTCGTCGTAGTAGCGAAGCCAGAGGCGCGTCGACTCGCCCACCAGCCGCGCGACCTCTTCAGGAGCATCGGAGACGTCGAAGAGCAGCTGCTCGGTGGTGCGCATCGAGGCCAGAATGTCGAGATTGCCGCCCAGGTCGGTGTGACCGACGGTGACCCGGTCCCCCCAGCGCTCCACCGCCCGGCGCGTGAGAGTGCTCACCCGATCCCACCAGCGGTTGCGGGCGTCGTAGACGAGCTCGAGCTTCTCGATGGGGCCTTGCTGGGCCGGCTCGAACCAGACGGTGCCCGGCACCGGGTGCACCTTCGCTCCGAGGAAACCGGCCGCGATTCCGGGGCCGAAATTGGGCCACCAACGCGGCCAGGCATCGCCGTGGAAGTACCTCCTCTCCAGGTGCGCCTGATAGTGATCCAGCACCTCGTCGACCGGCGTCTCCAGGGGGAATTCGCTGGTGAAGAGCTTCTCGGGAGGCAGCTCCGGGGACCCATCGCTCGAGCGCGGAGCCCTCCCTTCGATCATCACCAGCGGACGCTCCAGCTCGCCCTCCCACCAGGCGCACCAGTCTCGCTCCAGGCGTTCCCAATCCCCGGGATCGAAGTGCAGCTCGATACTCACAGAGTCCTCCCCTCCATCCGCGGCCAGAGGCAGATCTTGGACTCCCGATCCCCGGGAGACAAGTCCGGCTCACTGCCCGACGACAGGAGTGATGCAATCCGGGCAGAAGCAGACGCAGCGATGGCGGAGGGGTGAGTCCGGGGCGACCCGGGGCGCGGTGAGGTGGAGGCTCAGGCCAGGAGCTTGGACTTGGCCCGGTGGTACTCCTCCTCGGTCAGACCTCCCGAGTCGAAGAGCCGCTTCAACCGGTCGAGCTGATCCGAGAGCAACAGCTCGTGCTGGAGCTCGACGGGAAGCGAGATGTCCGAGGTGACCTGAAAATCCGGGTCCCCCTTCTCCTCGTCATCCTCCGTCTCGGTGAGGTCGACCTCCTCCGTCTCCAGCTCGGTGCCCTCGATCGCCTGGAGATCGTCCACCTCGGTGAGCTCGATCTCGCCCTCCGACGGCTCGTCCGGGTCGATGGGCCCGGGGTCGATCTCTACCACGCGCTCCGAGCCGGGGCGAATCGGCTTCCGGTAGGCAACTCGGGGCGGCGGGGGAGGCAGCTCCGGCTCGGCGACGGGAACCGGCTCCAGTGACACGGTCGCCTCCGCGCGCGACCTGCTGCTGATGAAGAGCACCAGCGCCATCACGAAGCAGCCCATACCCACGAAGAAGAAGGGGGTTCCGAGGGTCTCGGAGATGTAACCCCCGTGGGAGAGCCCTCCCATCAGGAGCAGGACGAGACTCAGAATCCTGCGGTTCCTCATGGCTGACTGGCTCCAATGACCGGCGAGCAGGAGATTCATCGCCTCTACACGGGAAAGACTTGAATCGAAGTCGGGATTCGAATCCTCGCCCCCCCGGGGATCGCGAAAGCGCAGGGGGGCAAAAAGGCCGCAGCACGGCGACCGCGTCCGGAAAAGCCCCGAGTCCTGCTGGGGCGAGAAACTTCGAAAGCTCGGGGGTTTCGCCGATCAACTCGTCATCGCAGCAGCCGATCCTCCCGAGAGCGACGCAATCAGTGGTTCCAGGTCCGCGAAATCACTGGTTCCGCAGGAGGCGGCGGGCAGTGAGCACCGCACCGAAGCCCAAAGAGCAGGAATCGCTCCGAACCCCCTTCGACCGCCGGGACTTCCCGCGCGTCGCCATCGACATCCCGACCGAGCTCGAGCTCCAAGGGATGGGACAGCTCTCCTCCGTGTCGCGCGACCTGAGTGTGGGCGGGATGTGCGTCAGTACGCAATCGCGATTCGTCCTGGACAGCCTGCGAAGCGTGACCGTGGAGCTTCCCCACAAGAGGCTCTCGCTGAAGGGCGAAGGGAGATGGCAGCGGGAGATCGAAGGAGACCAGACGATTCTCACCGGCATCCAGTTCGCCGAGCTGACGCGGCCGGTCCTCTACGATCTCTGGGACCTCGTCCACGAGACGGCGAAGCACATCACCACCTTCCTGTCGACGAGCTCGGATCTGCAGACGTTTCCGCTCAGTGAGCTGATGGAAATCGCACACGCCACCCGCTACCGCAGCATCCCCTCCGGCGGATACATCTACCGACAGGAGAAGCTCTCTGCCGGAGACGACTCGATCTTCATCATCCTCGAGGGGACCGTGGTCCTGGAGACCCGCTCGAAGCGGGGGCGCCGGGTGGAGCTCTGCCGGCTCGGTCCAGGTCATCTCTTCGGGGGCACTCCACTGGTGACGAGATCCTCCCACCGGGAGAGCGCCGTCGCCTGCTGCGAAGTCGGTCTTCTCGACATCTCCCGCGGAGTCTTCGAGGAGTTGAAGCGCCAGGGGACGGATCTGGCGCTGCGATTGTCTTCGACCGTCGTGGAGAACCACGCCTCCCGCCTGCACGATTCGCTCCTGAACATGGCCGAGACCCGATGACCGGCTCCCCCGGGCGTTAGCCCGCATTTCTCACCGGGTCGGGTGGCGCGGAGCGGCGAAACGCGGCATAAAGCGCCTCTGGGAATCCGCCAGGGAACCCATGTAGCACCATCGGTGGGCCCTTCGTATCCCCGATAGCAGAGATGGGTAGATATGGCGGCCGACGCGGAGCACCGACTTCGACGCACAGCCCGGGTTCTGCTCCTCGGAGTGGTGGTGATGGGCGCCGCGGCGGTCCTACTCGTCGGCGTCATCCTCGTGCAGAACGCACGCGAGTCGCAATTCTGGAGCGCGATCGGGACCGACCACCAGCGTTCCCTCTCCATCGAGGGTCAGATCGCCGAGGACCTGTCCCCGCTCGAGCGCGCAGCGACCGATCGGACCCCGAGGCTCCTGCTCTGTGGAGCGGCCATCGCCGCTGCAGCGTTCCTGGTGGGCTGGCGCATCCGAATCCTCCGGCGCATCGACCAGATCCGGAGAAGGGGATGCAGGGAGCTCTCGAGGAGAGCCATGCGCGCCTGCTGCGATCCGAGAAGATCGAGGCACTCGGCGCGCTCGCCGGAGGGGTTGCGCACGACTTCAACAACCTGCTCACGGTGATCGCGATACATTCGGAGACACTCCGGAATGAGCTCGGCGCCGAGAGCTCCTTGCGGAACAGCGTCCGGGCGATCGAGGGAGCCACCCAGGAGGCGGCGACACTCACCCGCCAGCTCTCTGCATTCAGCCAACGGGACATGCGCGACTTCCGGGTCATCGACCTGAACGACGTGGTGCACCGCGTCGAGTCCATGCTCGAGAGGCTCCTCGGAGAGAAGATCACCTTCGTCACCAAGCTGGACCCCGCAATCAGGCCGGTGAAGGCGGACCCGGCACAGATCGAGCAGGTGCTCCTGAACCTGGTCTCGAATGCCCGCGACGCGATGCCCGAAGGCGGCACCCTGACGATCGAGACCGGCGAGACGCGGCTGGATCCGAGTCCCTCGGATCGGGACTGGCACGCGGCCGGTCAGGTGTACGCCCAATTGAGCGTCCACGATACGGGACGTGGAATCGACGAGCCGATGCGGAATCGGATCTTCGAGCCCTTCTTCACCACCAAGCCACCGAGCGAGGGAACCGGGCTGGGGCTGTTCATGGTCCACGGAATCACCAGCGCGAGCGGCGGGGTCGTATCCTTCGAGAGCGAGGCGGGCGTCGGCACGCGCTTCGATGTCTGCCTTCCCGCGTGCGACGACCTGGAAGACGGTGAGGCCCATCCTGGAGAGATCAGGGCCACCGAGGGGTCCGAGACGATCCTCCTCATCGAGGATCAGCGCCAGGTTCGCGAGGTCTGCGCCCAGCTCCTGCGGGAGGCGGGCTACACGGTCCTGGTGGCGGAGAACGGCGCCGAAGCGCTGCATCTCTGCGCCAAGCGGCGGAAGCGCATCGATCTGATCCTGACGGACGTGGTGATGCCGGTCATGGATGGACCGGAGCTGGTGGAGCGCTCGAGGCAGCTGCACCCCGAGGCACGCGTCCTCTACATGTCCGGCTACACCGAGGATCCGACTCTTCGAAAACGCATCGCAGACCCGAAGGCGTCACTGCTCCCGAAGCCCTTCCAACGGATCCAGCTGCTGGAACGGGTGCGTACCGCGCTCGATTCGGAGCGCGCTGGCTCCTGAGCGCATCCACCAGCGGCAAGCCGTCTCGGCGACCCGCTCGTCGCAGCCGCGTCTACGAATCGCGCTCGGCCTCGGCTTCGTAGAGCACCAGGAACTCGGAATGAAAACCGTGCTTGTCGAGCCCGCTGAGCCGGGCGGAGAGCTCGGGATCCGCCTCGATTCGATCGTGGAGCCGAACGATCAGCTCCGGATCGAAACGCTCCCCGGATTGGGTTCGGGCTCCGCGAGCCAGGAGCTCCAGCAGGCGGCGTCTCCATTCCATTGTTTCACCATCGGGTGTACTCGCTCCCGACACGATCGGGCGAAGCTCGGATTGTGGCTGGGAAGGAATGCGTAGATCCCAGTGATTTGTTTTTTGGGGGGGGGCGAGCTCAGCGCTCTTCCCGCCTCCGCTTCCCCTCCCGATGGCGGCGCGCCTGTTCGCGATAGAGCCACCGCACCGCACCACCCGGGCGCGCAGATCGAAACGATGCTCGCCAGGTAGCTCGAAGATGCAGCGCACCTCCTCTCCCGCCTCGAAGCAATCCACACCACGAATACTCAGGCCGCCAGCGCTGAGGTCGGCCACCGAGAAGTTCTCCTCTGCGGGCTCGTCTGCCGCGAGCGGTCGGATGACGGTGAGATCGAGGCCGTAGGTCGATACGCGAACGTCGGACCGCCGCTGTTGGCGGCGCCATTCGCCGATGCGGCGCAGAGCATAGGTCTCGGGTGGCAGAAACTCCACGCGCGCGGACGCCTGATAGCTGGCGTCGCCGTCGACGAGGCGCTCGATCACGACGCGCTCGCCCGGCTCGCCCGCTTCGCGGAAGGCGACGACATGCGCACCTGGCTCGAGCGCGCGGACCGGGCTCTCTATCTGGCCAAGGAGGCGGGACGCGACCGCTTCGAATTCCTGGACGACGAGGCCGATGAGGCGCCCGAACCCGCCTCTTAGCCCGGATAATTCACGAAGTCTGAACGAACGAAGACCCAAGATGTGGTAGAAA
>CAZTOU010000018.1:0-93137 GCA_964615365.1 uncultured Spirochaetales bacterium | reverse complement strand
GGACGAGATGGAGCACCGCTTCGGCTTCCTGCTGAATTCTCTCGATGCCGGCGCACCTCCCCACGGCGGCTTCGCTTTCGGCTACGATCGGATCGCGATGGTGCTGGCAGGAGCCGACAGCCTCAGGGACGTGATCGCCTTTCCGAAGACCCAGCGGGGGCAAGACCTGCTGATGGATGCGCCCACGGTGGTCGATCAGGAGCAGCTCGACGAGCTGGGGATTCGCGTTGCCAAGCGAAAGGCGGGCCAGTGAGACTGCGAAAGCTGCTGGCTGCCGCGGCGCTCTGCGCGCTGCTCCCGAGTGTCGTTCCCGCCGAGAGCGAAGCGCAGGTCCACGAGGTGCGTCCGGGCGAGACGCTCTGGACCATCGCCAAGATCACGGTGGGAGACCCCACACTGTGGCCGGCCCTCTACCTCGCGAACCGGGACCAGATCAAGGATCCCGCCCTCGTCTACCCGGGTCAGCAGCTGGCGATTCCCGAGATCGACCCCGAGAAGCACGCCTCGCTGCGCCGGGAGGCCGAGACGCTCACCGCACGTTGAGGATCCAACTCTAGCCCGCCGGCCAGCCGCAAGAGGCACGCCGAAGGCGTGCCGTGCGGGCAGGGCGGCTTTGCCGGCCGCTAACCCGCCAGACGAGCTTCCGGGCGATCCTCCTCCCGCCTCCGAAACTCGACCGGAAGCGGACAATCGGCTAAATCCAGCGCCGATGATTGCTGACGACAGGGTCAAGTCGGGCCCCGAGGGGCAACCGATCCGCCACCGTGCGGCCCGAGAGGTCGTCCCTCCCGACACCTAGACGCAGCGATCGAGCAGCCGAACCCCGGTCAACCAGATTCAGCCCTGAGCGATCGGGTCGTGGCCCCGCACGGGCTGCGGCGCGGTCGTACGGCGCGTTGCAGGTGAGCGAAATCGAACCGACATGAATATTCACGAGTATCAGGCGAAGGGGCTTCTTCAGGAGTATCAGGTCGCGGTTCCGCCCGGCAAGGTGGCGACCACTCCCGCGGAGGCGGAGGATGCGGCGCGCGCGATCGGCGCGCCGGTAATGGTGGTGAAGGCCCAGGTTCACGCGGGTGGGCGCGGCAAGGCGGGCGGGATCAAGCTCGCCAAGTCGACTTCCGAGGTGAAGACCCTGGCCGGCGAGATTCTCGGCATGACGCTCAGGTCCCACCAGACCGGGCCGGAGGGCAAGGTCGTCCGCAAGGTCTACGTCGAGGCCGGGAGCGAGGTGGATCGCGAGCTGTATCTCGGCATGCTCCTCGACCGGGCGGCGGAGCAGATCGCCATCATCGCCTCCACCGAGGGCGGAATGGACATCGAGGAGGTGGCGGCCAGCACCCCGGAGAAGATCCAGACCGTGCACGTCGATCCGAACTTCGGTCTCTCCGGCTTCCAGGTGCGCCAGATCGGCGCGGGGCTGGGACTCGACGCGGGCCAGGTGAAGCAGCTGAGCGGCTTCCTGAGCGGGCTCTACCGGCTCTTCGTCGAGAAGGACGCATCTCTCGCCGAGATCAATCCTCTCGTGGTGACCAAGAGCGGGGATCTCATCGCGCTGGATGCGAAGCTGAACTTCGACGACAGCGCGCTCTACCGACACCCGGAGCTGCGCGAGCTGCGCGACCCGGAGGAAGAGGATCCCCGCGAGCGCGCTGCCAAGGAGATCGATCTCTCCTACGTCGGGCTCGACGGGGACATCGGCTGCATGGTGAACGGCGCCGGCCTGGCCATGGCGACGATGGACATGATCAAGGTCTGCGGAGGTGACCCGGCCAACTTCCTCGATGCCGGCGGGGGCGCGGACCAGGAGAAGATCGCCCAGGCCTTCAAGCTGATCCTGGGTGATGCGAACGTGAAGGCGATCCTGGTCAACATCTTCGGAGGCATCGTCCGCTGCGACCTGATCGCGGAAGGCGTGGTCGCCGCCGCCAAGGAGGTCGGGATCGAGGTTCCGCTGGTCGTCCGGCTGCAGGGAACCCGCTCGCAGGAGGGTCAGGAGATCCTCTCGAAGTCCGGGCTGAAGATCACCCCGGCGGAGACGCTTCAGGATGCAGGCGAAAAAGCTGTCGCGGCAGCGCGCGGAGCGGGGGCGTAGACATGGCCATTCTCTGTGATCGAAACACCAAGTTGCTGGTACAGGGCCTCGGCCGCATGGGCCAGTTCCACGCGAATCTCTCGGTGGAATACGGCACCCAGGTGGTCGCCGGAGTCCATCCGGGCAAGGGCGGACAGGTGATCGAGGGCATCCCCGTCTACGAGACCGCGCAAGAGGCCGTGGCGGAGACGGGCGCGAACGCGTCGGTGATCTTCGTGCCGCCCCCGGGCGCTGCCGACGCCATTCTCGAGGCTGCCGATGCCGGTATCGACCTCGCCGTGTGCATCACCGAGGGCATTCCCGCTCTCGACATGCTGCGAGCGAAGGTTGCGCTGGCCGGCTCTCCGATGCGGCTGGTCGGGCCGAACTGCCCCGGCGTGGTGACCCCCGAGCAGTGCCGGATCGGAATCTTCCCCGCCCAGATCACCCGACCCGGGCCCGTGGGCGTGGTCTCCCGCTCGGGAACGCTCACCTACGAAGCGGTGGATCAGCTCTCCCGTCTGGGGATCGGCCAGTCGACATGCCTCGGGATCGGGGGAGACCCCGTGGTGGGCACCAACTTCGTCGACGCGCTGGCGCTCTTCGAGGCCGATGCGGAGACCAAGGCGGTGGTGATGATCGGCGAGATCGGCGGGTCCGCCGAGGAGACGGCGGCGGAGTTCATCCAGGAGAAGATGTCCAAGCCGGTGGCCGCCTTCATCGCTGGCCAGAACGCGCCTCCGGGCAAACGCATGGGCCACGCGGGCGCCATCATCGCCGGCGGGAAGGGCAAGGCCGCCGACAAGATCGCAGCCCTCGAGCGAGCGGGCGCGGCCGTCGCCATCTCTCCGGCCGATATCGGCGAGACCCTCGCCAAGCACGCCCCCGGAATCGCGGGATAGCAAGCGCCGCCCCGCTCCGGGGCGGCGAGCGAAGTTCAGGAGGCAGGACCTCCGTCCGAGGGGTTTTCCCCTTAGTTGCCGAAACCGTTTGTAGTGAAAGGGCTTCGCTGCGGCCCCTGCGCCTCAAAGAGCCTCAAGCCGGGGGCCCACCTCGCCGATAGCGGGGCATGTACTTCCCCCTGCGAACTGCGCCCCTGGATCTATCGGTCGATCGGCTGAACGGCCTGCGCCTTTCGCTCAATTCGCCAGTGGTCTCCATCGAGGGGCTCCCGGTGGGTCCGGCGCGGGCTGCCATCGCGATCCATGAGGAGGCCGACGGGCGCCCCAATCTGACAGTAGGGGTCCGCTCTCTCAAGGACGGCACCGTGGCTATCTTCAGCCTCGAGGGAGACCTCCGCGAGCACAGCTCGCTGGCGGTCGGAATCGACGCTGCGCTCTCGTTCGGGGAGAGCATGGGCTTTCTCTTCGACGAGGAGGAACTGGAAGCGGTTCCCGCGGAGGAGGCTCGTCCCCGGGCCCTGGGCCTCTGGCTCGAGCAGATGAATCCGGCGTCGGGCGCACCGGAGGCGGCGCCAGAGGCTCCCGCCGCGGCGGCTCCGCCTCCTCCCACAACGGAGCCCGATCTGGGCTTCGACGCCGAGGTCCTCGACGACGAGGAGCTCCTGCTCGAGGATCTGGCCGATCTCCCCGCCGAAGAGGGGGATGGGGTCGGCTTCCAGCCCCTCGACGCGGGGTGCCAGGTGGAGAGCCCCGGCTTCGGCCTCCCGACGGATGGCTCCGGAAGAACCGGCGGCGCGCCGGAGACGATCGACCGGGCTCCGGTTCCCCTCTCCAAGTTTCGCCAGCGCGCTCCCGGCCCGCCGTCGCCAAAGCCCGTGGAAGAGGAGCGCCCGAGAGCCGCCGAGGCGTCTCCCTCCAAGCGGGGCGCGGTCCTGGGAAGGCTGAAGCTGGTGAAGCGCCGCAAGGGCGGTGGCGAGGATCCTCAGAAGACAAGCGTGATTCGACGGCTGCTCTCGTCCTACTGAGAGAGAGGGGCCGCAGGATACGAGGTGAACCATGACTCACAGCTCCACCCGCTCCTTCGCTCGCCTTTCGACGGGTCTCGGGATCCTGCTCGCGGTGGCCACGGCACTGGGGTGCGCCACCTCACCGGACCCGCAGGTCGCGCTCGACCAGGACAAGAAGGCGCGAACCCACTACAACGCGGGAATCCAGTACATGAGTGAGGGGAAGCTCGCGATCGCGGTTCGCGAGCTCCGCACGGCGATGGATGTCAGCCCTCGTGATCCCTGGATCCACTGGGCCATCGCCGAGGCCTACCGCCGCTCGAGCCGGCCCGACGACACGGAGACCCACCTGCTCACAGCGCTCGAGATCCGGCCCGAGTTCCAGCAGGCGCGGCTCAACCTCTCGGCCCTCTACGTGCAGAGAGGTCGCTACGCCGAGGCGATCGAGCACACCAATCTGCTCCTCGACGATCCGACCTTTCCGGTGCCATGGAAGGCGCTCACCAACCGCGGCTGGGCGGAGTACAGGCTCGGCCAGACCCAGCCTGCCCGAGAGAGCTTCCTCATGGCGCTCGAATACAACGAGGAGCACTGGCGGAGCTTTCTCGCGCTCGGCATCCTTGACGACGAGGCCGGGCTCCCGATCGAGGCCTTGGAGTGGTTCGAGCGAGTGATCGAGCTCGAGCCCGGGCCCCTGGCGGAAGCCGAGGCGAACTACCGGATTGGCGAGATCTACGTCTCGCTAGGAAACCGAGAACGCGCAGTCCAGCACCTCACGGCGGCCACCGCGAAAGAGCCGAATGGGCAATGGGGGAGGCGATCGGAGGACTATCTGAAACGCCTGCGCTGAGCGCGGGCGAGGGGACTTCAGGATCGATCGGAGCCTATATCGCCCGACAGCGAGAGCTTCGCGGGATCAGCCTCGAAGAGCTCGAGGTGGCGACGCGGATTCCGCGACGGTCCCTGGAGCGGCTCGAGTCGGGTGCCTTCGATGCAGAGCCCGACGGCTTCGTCCGAGGCTTCGTCCGGGCGGTCTCCCTCGCGATCGGGCTGGATCCCGACGACACCATCACGCGGATGCTGGCGGAGCCGGACCTGCGCGGGAAGAAGAGGAGGTTTCCGAGCTTCTCCAACGCCGCAGCGTCGCTTCTCCTCGTTTGTCTGTTCGCCCTCGGGGCCGGAATCCTCTGGACCCTGGTGGAAGCCCGCCCGGGCGAGCTGGTGGGGGATGCGGGGGTCCCCGAGACCCGCCACGTCCGGCGCGACGCCGTTCGCGAGCTCGCCATCTCTCGGGGAATCATCCCGGAGACCGCCGTGCCCGCTGCCCAACCCCTGAGCCCGGTTGAGGCTCCCGTCTCCGAGTAGCGGGCTGGTGGGAAATGCGGGCTAGGCTCTCGGGATGCCGACGATCCACACCGAAGCGCTGCTCCTGCGCGGCGTCGATTTCGGAGAGTCGGATCGGATCGTTCATCTGCTGGTCCCGGAGACAGGACGGCTGACAGCGATCGCCAAGGGTGCGCGCCGCAGCATCAAGCGGTTCCCGGGCACGCTGGATCTCTTCAATCATCTCCGGATCGAGGCGGAAAGGCGGCGCAGCACCAACATGGCGCGCCTGGAGCACGCCCGGCTGCTCCGGACCTTCCACGCCCTCCGCACCGATCCCACTCGCTTCGCCCTGGGCTGCTACCTCCTCGAGCTCCTCGACCGCCTCGCACCCGAGGGAGGCGCCCGGGCCGATGCCGGGCGGATGTTCGACTTCGCACTGGCGGCCCTGGCGACCCTCGACGCCGAGAAGCCCGATCTGCGCCTGCGGACCCTCTTGGAGCTCCGCGGACTCGACGCGGTGGGGCTGCGCCCGGAGCTGCGCTGCTGTGTCCGATGCGGTGCCCGGGTGGGTACGGGAACCAGGGGAGGTCAGGTGGGGTTTCACATCGCCGACGGCGGTCCGGTCTGTGCGGGCTGCGAACAGGCCGGTCAGGATCTCCTGCCGATTCACCTGGGTACGCTGCGGGCCCTGGAGAGGAGTCTCGAGCTCTCCCCGGACCGCCTGAGCCGTCTCGCCCTCGGGGGAGCCGCGCTCGGCGAGGCTCGCCGTCTGGTGGCGCGGTTCCTGCGCTTTCACGTCGGAATCGATCTACGTAGCGCGGGTTTTCTCGACAAGATGCTGCCCGGAGCAGCGATCGCCGGCTCCCCTGCGTCCCCCACCGATTGACACTCCGCGGGGCCGAAGGGAAACTCCGACCTCCCAGCTCGGAAGCCCCGAGGTGCAGCGCTCCAGCAGGCCCCAAGTACGGCGGAATCCCGATGACATCCAACTCCGAGGCGAGCAGCATCCCCGCAGTCTCCATGGAGGATCTCGTCTCGCTCTGCGCCCGGCGCGCCATCATCTTCCAATCGAGCGAGATCTACGGGGGAATCAACGGGTTCTGGGACTACGGCCCCCTGGGAGTGGAGCTGAAGAACAATCTGAAGGACTTCTGGTGGCAGCGGATGGTTCGCGACCGGGAGGACGTCGAAGGCATCGACAGCGCCATCATCGCCCACCCGCGCACCTGGGAGGCCTCGGGACACGTCGAGCACTTCACGGATCCCCTGGTCGATTGCCGTGCCTGCAAGAAGCGCTTCCGGGCCGATCAGCTCGACGAGGCTGGCCCCTGTTCGTCGCGGGAAGGGAGCTCGGAGCACGACTTCACCGAGCCGCGGAGCTTCAACCTGATGCTGCGCACGCAGATCGGGGCCTCCGAGGAAGCCGCCTCCACCGCCTACCTCCGCGCCGAGACCTGCGGCTCGATCTTCACCGACTTCAAGAGGGTGAGGGAAGCGTCGCGGCAGAAGATTCCCTTCGGCATCGCCCAGATCGGCAAGGCCTTTCGCAACGAGATCAATCCCCGGAATTTCACCTTTCGCTCCCGGGAGTTCGAGCAGGCCGAGCTCGAGTTCTTCTGCCGTCCGGAAGAAACGGAGCAGTGGTTCGAGTACTGGCTGGACGCGCGGCTTCGCTTCTACCGGGAGATCGGCTTCGACGAGCGAAGGCTGCGCACCCGTCCCCATGCCGACGACGAACTCGCCCACTACTGCAAGCAGGCGGTGGACGTGGAGTTCCTCTTTCCCTTCGGCTGGAAGGAGATCGAGGGAATCCACGATCGCGGCGCCTTCGATCTCACCCAGCACGGCGAGTTCTCCGGCAAGGATCTCGCGGTGATGGACGAGACCACCAGGGAACGCTTCGTGCCGGCGGTGGTCGAGACCTCGGTGGGGATGGATCGCACCACCCTGGCGCTTCTGGTGAACGCGTACGAGGAGGAGCACCTCGAGAACGGAGAGCTCCGTACGGTGATGCATCTCCACCCGGTGGTGGCGCCCATCAAGGTCGCGGTCCTCCCTCTCTCGAAGAAGATCGGCGAGCCCGCGAGAAAGATCGCCGCGGCCTTGCGGCGCCGCTGGAACGTGTTCTACGACGAGTCGGGCAACATCGGGAGGCGCTATCGGCGGCAGGACGAGGTCGGCACCCCGTTCTGCGTGACCTACGATTTCGAATCGCAGACGGATGATCAGGTGACGGTTCGCGAACGCGACAGCATGAATCAGGAACGCGTCGCCGTCGACGGGCTCGAAGCGTACATCCGGGAGAGACTGGAGGACTGATCTTGACGGCGCGCAAGAAGGCAGCACGGAGTGGCGCGAAGCCGAGGAAGGCCGGTGCGGGGGCTCGCGGCGGCACCACCCGGAAGAGGCAGGCGGGGGCTGCGACGCGGCGCAAGCGCCGGATCTTCTTCTTCGGGGACGGGAAGGCCGACGGTCGGACGGACATGCGCGAGCTGCTCGGCGGGAAGGGAGCGGATCTCGCGGAGATGACCCGCCTCGGCGCGCCGGTGCCGCCGGGCTTCACCATCTCCACCGATGTCTGCAGCGAGTTCGGGAAGGCCGGTGGTCGACTGAGCGGCGCCGTCAAGAAGGAGGCCATGGCCGCGATGGCCAAGGTCGAGCGGCTCCTGGGCCGGCGCTTTGGCGATCCGGAATCCCCGCTCCTCGTCTCGGTTCGCTCCGGCGCCCGCGTCTCGATGCCGGGCATGATGGACACGGTCCTGAACCTGGGACTGAACCAAGAGACGGTGGCCGGTCTGGCACGGCGTGCCGACGAGCGATTCGCCTACGACAGTTACCGCCGCCTGGTCGAGATGTACGGTGAGGTGGTGCTCGAGGTCCCCCACGATCGCTTTGGAGATCGCCTCGAGGACCTGAAGGACGCTCGGGGCGTCTCCCTCGACACGGAGCTCTCTGGCGAGGACTGGCGCAGCCTGGTCGGTACCTATCTCAAGATCATCGAGGAGCACACCGGACGGCCGTTTCCCCAGGATCCCCAGGACCAGCTCTGGGGAGCGATTGGCGCCGTGTTCGAATCCTGGGGAAATGACCGTGCGGTGCGCTATCGCCGCATCCACGGCATCCCCGATTCCTGGGGGACCGCGGTCAACATCCAGGCCATGGTGTTCGGCAACATGGGTGACGACTGCGCCACCGGTGTCGCCTTCACGAGGGACCCCTCGACCGGTGAGAAGGTCTACTACGGCGAGTATCTGAAGAACGCCCAGGGCGAGGATGTGGTCGCCGGGATCCGGACGCCTCAGCCGATCAACAAGGTGAGTCGCAGCGCGGATCAGTCGCACCTTCCCACCCTAGAAGAGGAGATGCCGAAGGCCTACCGGGAGCTGGTGGGCGTCTTCAAGCGCCTCGAGAAGCACTACCGGGACATGCAGGACCTCGAGTTCACCATCGAGAACCAGAAGCTCTGGATGCTTCAGACCCGGCGCGGCAAGCGCACCGCGCGGGCGGCGGTGCAGATCGCCGGCGACATGGTTCGGGAGCGGTTGATCAACCGAGAGGAGGCGATCTGTCGCATCGAGCCCGACTCCCTGGACCAGTTGCTCCATCCCACCCTCGACCCAACGGTGGAGCGCCGCGTCGTGGCCAAGGGACTGCCCGCGTCCCCGGGAGCGGCGGTCGGAAGGGTGGTGTTCACCGCCGACCAGGCCGAGGCCAGAGCGAAGGCGGGCGACAAGGTCATCCTGGTGCGGATCGAGACCTCTCCCGAGGACATCCACGGAATGCACGCCGCCCAGGGGATTCTCACCGCTCGTGGCGGCATGACCTCCCACGCGGCCGTCGTCGCCCGAGGAATGGGCAAGTGCTGCGTGGCCGGATGCGAGGCGCTCCGCATCGACTACGCCGCAGGCAAGATGGAGGTGCAGGGGCAGCTGGTGAACGCCGGTGACCTCATCACCATCGACGGAGGATCTGGAGAGGTCATGCTGGGCGAGATCCGCACCGTTACCCCGAATCTCGATCGCGGCTTCGAAGAGCTGATGAAGTGGGCGGACCGGATCGGCGGGATGAAGGTGCGCACCAACGCCGACACGCCGAACGATGCCCGCATCGCCCGGCAATTCGGAGCTCAGGGCATCGGACTCTGCCGCACCGAGCACATGTTCTTCGAGCCGAGCCGGATCCTCGCCGTCCGGGAGATGATCCTTGCCGCGGACGCGGTGGAACGGGGGCGCGCGCTGGCGAAGCTCCTTCCCATGCAACGCGGTGACTTCGTCGGCATCTTCCAGGCCATGGAAGGGCACCCCGTTACCATCCGGCTGCTCGATCCTCCGCTCCACGAGTTCCTCCCGCAGAGTGAAGAGGAGATCCAGGAGGTGGCTGCCGCGCTGGGCTCCGGCGTGGGGCTGCTCCGCGCCAAGATCGACGAGGTGCGGGAAGTCAACCCGATGCTCGGTCACCGGGGCTGTCGCCTCGGCATCAGCTTCCCCGAGATCTATCGGATGCAGGCCCGGGCGATCATCGAGGCGGCCTGTCAGGTGGCCGAGACGGGGGTGCGGGTGCGGCCGGAGATCATGATTCCCCTGGTCTCGCACGTCGGTGAGCTCGAGCGTCTTCGAGCGCTGGTGGAGGAGGAGATCCAGAAGGTGCGCAGCGATCACCCCAAGACCCGGGTGCAGCCGACCATCGGAACCATGATCGAGGTGCCCAGGGCCGCGCTCACCGCTGGGGAAATCGCCAGGTGCGCGGACTTCTTCTCCTTCGGAACCAACGATCTCACCCAGACCGCCTACGCCCTCTCGCGCGACGATTCGAACCGCTTCCTCCCCGACTACATCGACAAGGGGATCCTGACGGTGGATCCCTTCGTCTCCATCGACCAGGAGGGGATCGGCTCGCTGATGCGGATCGGGGCCGAGAAGGGCCGGGAGGTCCGCCCCTCCCTCAAGGTCGGTATCTGTGGAGAGCACGGTGGGGACCCCGAGAGCATCGCGTTCTGCGCCCGTCTCGGCTTCGACTACGTCTCCTGCTCTCCCTTCCGGGTGCCGGTGGCGCGGCTCGCGGCCGCTCAGGCCGCCGTCGAGCTCCGGAACGCGAAGCGCGAGAAGAAGGGGAGGGCCCGCCGCAAGTGAGAGTCGCACTCGTTCTCCTCCTCGTCGTGTCGTGCATCGGTCCGGGACTCGGCTGCTCCTCGGCGGGATCGCTCTGGCCATTCTCCGAGCGGGACGCTGCTCTTCGGGGCGATCCCTCCCGTGGCATCGAGGTGGTGAGCGACGAGGCGGTGGTCGACTTCTACGAGCGCGCCGTCTTCTTCTATTCGCGTCTGGCCCGTCGGCGTTTCAACACCCTCGCGACCTTTCGTGACGAGCTGCTTCGGGACTTCTTTCGCAGCGAGATCGCCTTCTCCGACTACTACGCGGATCTCGCCGAGGCGATGGAGGGATCCCACTTCGAGCAGAATCGACCGCTCCGCCTGGATGTCGTCGAGTTCGTCGTCGAAGGACCGGGATCGGCTCGCGTGAGCACCCGGATCGTCGGCGAGAACGGGCTCCCGCTTCGATTCTGGGAGACGCGCCTCGATCGGGTGGATCGCTGGGAGCGTGTGGAGGGAACCTGGTGGATCGTTCCGGGAAAGCTGTAGCCGACACGGGAACGCGGCCCGGGCCGGAGAGGCGGTCCGTCCCCAGGGCTCGCTCGCGCATCGAGGCCTCCTGCGAGGACGCCGACCGCCACGTCTTCCTGTACACCACGGATCTCTCCGAGGATGGCCTGTTCCTGGTCTCGCCCAGCACCGCCTCCGTCGGGGCGACCGCCACGGTGCTGCTCGAGCTGCCGGGAAGTCCGGCGATTCTGCGGCTGCGGGGCCGCGTGGCCCGCCAGCAGAGCCGCCCGGTGGCCGGCTTCGCGGTCCGCTTCGATCCCCAGGCGAATTCGGGCGGTGACCGGCAGGCGCTTCGCGACTTCGTCAGGGGCGCAGGCTCCGCGACCCCAGAGCCCTGAGAATCGCGGTAGCGCCGGGGTGAGAACGCTTCACCTCATTAGTGGAAAACCCTTTCCTCCGATGAAGTGTTTTTCGCAGTGACGCGGCAGTCGCTGATTCCAAAGAAAACTTAATAATTTCAATCACTTGGGTTCTATTTCCAGCATCCCCCGGGCTCCTGGCACGCGATTTGCTCGCTTTCGCGGTGGGACCACGGTCCCCACCTTGAGAGAAGCCACAACCACGCGATGGAGAGGTCGCGGACGCCACGGAGCAAGCACCCAGTTGCGGACCCATCGCCCCCCCACCCACCAGAGGATTCCTGCGGCTCCGAAACGGGCACTTCCGCTCGCGCCGCCCACGCGGAAGGAGAATGCCAGCGCTGCGCCCGCGCCCTCTCGCAAGCGGCGCGCGAAGGCGAATGACACGCCCTGGGAGAGCGACGCCCAACTGGTCCAGGAGATCCTCTCCGGCAGCCGCGAGCACTTCGAGATGCTCTATCGGGTGTACTTCCCCCGCGTGTATCGCTTTGCGTTGAAGCGCCTCGGCGATCCGGGTGAGGCCGAGGACGTGACCCAGGAGGTGTTCATGACGGTCTTCCGCGTCCTGCACACCTACGCTGGGAACTCGAGCCTCCTGGTTTGGATCTTCGGGATCACGCGGAACAAGGTGAACCGTCGCTTTCGCGGGATCCGACCGCGATTCGAAGTCATCGACGGAGACTCCGACCCGGGGATCGCCACCAAGGAGGTGGGGGTGGATCGCGTCATCGACGCCCGGCGGATGCTGGAGCGATGCGAGACGGTGATCCAGACCGAGCTGACTCCGCTGCAGAGGCGGATCTTTCACCTGAAGCACCTGCGGCGGCAGTCGATTCGCTCCATCGCGGGCGCGCTGGGCAAATCGGAAGATGCCGTGAAGGCGAATCTCTACCGGATGCGACGGGCGATCGCTCGCGCAGCCCCGGGCCTCGATCAGGTTCTGGGGGCCTGACCCTCTCGGATCGCCCCCTCGGGAGCACTGGCGGATCGCCGAATTCGAGCCCCAAGATTCTCCCCTGGGGGGAGAAATTCTCTGCCACAAGTCGCCAATTCTGGCCACCTAGTTGATGTAAGCCCTGATCCTGGGTAGGGGAACGTTGCGAGGAGATCGCGCGTTGCCCTCTGCTTCGCTCTGCAACAGCCCTGGCTCCGACGCCCCTTCTGCCACGCTCAGCGATGAGCATCTGTTCGAGCAGATCCGCCGGGGCAGTGAGCCTCATTTCAACGTCCTCTACGACCGCTACTTCCAGCGGATCTACAACTTCATCTTTCTGCGGGTCCGGAATCACGCGGATGCCGAGGAGCTCACGCAGGAGACCTTCACGGCGGTCTTCCGATCCGTCGACGGCTTCTCGGGGCGTTCCACGCCCCTGGGGTGGATCTACGGGATCGCGAAGAACACCGTCAACAATCACCTCCGAAAGCTCAGTACCCAGGGGGAACGGCTGGAGCGAGCCGGTCCGGAAGCTCTCACGTCGATCTCACCCGCGTGGTCCTGTACGCCGGAGGACCAGCTCGCCATGAATCGCTATGCGCGGGCAATCGATTCCCGCCTCCAGTCCGTGAGCGAATGGCAGGCGGAGGTCTTCTTCTTGCGTCACGTGGAGGATCTTCCGATCCGCGAGATCTCGAGGCGCACCATGCGATCCAGCGATGCGATCCGCTCCGGGCTCTACCGGGTGAAGCGGCTGCTGGTCGAGGCCGGGCAGCTCGAAACGGCCACGGCTGGACCATGAGCCCATGAGTGCGGGGGCCCGATTGCGGATGAGGCTGGTGCCTCGGTGGGCGAAGAGGGCGGAGCGCGCACCGGATCGAAGAGAACAGAAAGGCTGGCAGAGGCGCGAAGTGATCGACGAGATTGCAGCAGAGTTCACGACGGAGGAGCTCCAAGAGTTCCTGGAGGCCGACCTGTTCCCGATCGACGCGGACCCTGTGTTCAAGGAGCAGCTGCGCGAAAGGCTCTGGAAGCTCGTCCGGCGCGGCATCCAGGCCGAGCCCGACCAGCGCTGATTCCCTTCCTGCCGTGGGCCCCGACTCGCGGGCCGCGGGGGTGGCCGCCCAATTGACAGCTCCAGCCAACAGCAGTTAGGCTCGTGCGCTTCGCTCCCATCGTCTAGTGGCCTAGGACGCGGCCCTCTCAAGGCTGAAACACGGGTTCGACTCCCGTTGGGAGCGCCAGGGAAATCGACCCCCTACAAATCCTGGGTTGTCGCACGGAGTCGGGCCCCGCTCGTGCTACTCGTCCCCCGATAGGGTATCTGTGCTGATCGAATCGACGATCGTACGGGAAGAGGGGGTGAATGGTTAAGGCCGGTCGATGGTCCTTCTGGACAGGGGCGATCGCGCTGGTCGGTGTCCTGGGTCTCTCCCTTGCAGGTTGTGCAGCCACCGACGACAACCGGGAGAGTGTCATTCTCATCGTCATCGACGCCTTGAGACGCGATCACCTGAGCTGCTACGGATATCCCAGAAGAACCAGCCCCACCCTGGACGGCTTGGCGCGAGAGGGGCTCTTTCTCGAGAACGTCGTCGTTCACGCGCCGCAGACGGTTCCCTCCACGGTTTCTCTCCTCACCTCCCGGTTGCCCTATCAGCACGGCATTCAATACTGGCCTGGACAGAACTCCTTCGGGCGCGTGCCGCGATCTGTACCCGTGCTCGATGATGGGTGGAAGACCATGGCCGAGTACTTCGATGACGCCGGTTACGCCACCATGGCTGCCGTGGCGAATCCCTGGTTGAAGGCCGCTTACGGATTTGCACAAGGGTTCGATCAATACTGGGAGGACGACTGCAGGCTGTACGGCAGGGATTTCTGCGACGGGGCGGATCTCAACGAGGCGGCAAAGGCATTCCTGCAGGAGGAAGAACACGAACGGAGCTTCCTCTATCTGCACTACATGGACGTGCACAGCCCCTACGTGGGCAATCCCCACGTCGAGCCTGCGTTCCACCTGACCGAGGGCAAGTACGTCTACACGAACGGGCCCATTCCGCATCTGTCCTCCGAAGATCTCGAGTACACGAAGTCTCGCTACGACGAGAAGATCCTCTATGTGGACGGGTTGATCCGAGACCTCCTGGACTTCCTGGAAGCCGAGGGGTTGTTGGACGACGCGACGATCATCATCACCTCGGATCACGGCGACGAGTTCTTCGAGCACGGTGGTCTCGGGCACGGCCACACGCTCTATTCCGAGCTCACGCGTAGCTTCGTGATCCTCTGGGGGAGCAGATTCCCTCGGGCCTCGGTTTCCAGCTACCGTGCGGCCGTGGACACGCTGCCCACGGTGCTGGATGGGTTCGGGATCGAGCCCGACCCATCCCTGGAGGGAGTGAGCGCTCTGCCTCGGAAGGGCGAGGATGTTTCGGCGCCCGAACCGAGGGCGATCATCACCGAGATCGGACCCCAGAAGGCGGTCATCCTGGAGCCATGGAAGATGATCATGGAGGTGCAGACCGGCCGCGTGAGGTTCTTCAACATCGGATCCCGGGGAGCCATCGAAGCGGAGGAGCAGATGCCACCGCCCCATGTCGCACGGCAGATGCGCGAGATCGCCGAGGATGTCATTCGCCGGGCAGAGAAGGATTCGAAGAGCGTTCCCGCCGACGCCAAGACGCTCCGGCAGCTCCGGGCCCTGGGATACATGGAGTAGCAGGAGCGACGACACCGCAGGCGTGGCGCGCAGGAGCCGTGAGCGGCCGCCCAATCTCCTCGGCGAAGTGGCACTTTCGCAACCCATTGACTCTGCTAGATTTTTGACTTCCCACCCGAGTTCGACTCAGGTTTGACTCCGGTGGGGAGTGCCAGCCAGCAGGACGGAGCTTCGAGGAGTTTGCCCGAATTCGCTTTCGCCTTCCTGGACTGCGAGTTCGGCGGTCTCGATCCCGAACTGCACGACATCACCGAGATCGGTGTCATCGTCACCGACTACCGGCTGGTGGAGTGCGGGACCGGTGAGTGGAAGGTGATCGGTCGCCCCGATCGAATCACCCCTGAGGCCGCAGAGCTCTTCGGCTATGACCCCAAGGAATGGGAAGAGCACGGGGTCCCGCTCCGCCAGGCCCTGACCGAGGTCTCGGCGCTGTTTCCGAAGGGGAAGACCATCGTTCCAGCCGGCCAGAATGTGCGCATGGACGTGCTGTTCCTGGAGCGAGGCTTCAAGAGCTGCGGGATTCCCTACCCCTTCGACTACCACGTGATCGACCTGGCGACGCTCTACTACTCCTGGTCGCTGGTGGCAGGCGAGACGGTGCCGGCGCTCTCGCTGCGTCAGGCGGCGCTGAGTGCCGGCCTCGTCGACGGTCCGGTCGCCCACCGCGCGCTGGCGGACGCGCGGCTCACTCTCGAGACCTACCGTCACTACATCGGGCGTCTCGCCCCGCGCCCGCTTCCCGACGCCGCTACCCCGCCCGAGCCGGATCCGAAGTCGAGGGAGTGAGCCGGACACGCCACTTCTCGAGCGCAGCGAGATCGATCCGCCCGAGCAGGGGAAGCAGCCAGCGGGAGAGGAAGCCCCCTGGGCGGAAGGTCAGCGCCGAGCCGAAGTCGATCAGCACCGGAGCGCCGTCCTCACCCAACAGCACGTTGCTGCGGTGGCGCAGGTCGAGGTGGGCTACGCCTCGCCGGTGCATCTCGCGAAGCGCCGCCTCCAGCCGCCCCAGGAACTCGGGTGGGATGTCTCCCGCCAGCTTTCGCGACATGCGTCTCCCGGGGCGGTACTCGACGGCGAAGGCCAACGCGTCGATCGGGCCCAGCAGACGCGGCACCGCCGGCAGGCCGTCGAGGGCCCGCAACGCCCGCACCTCCCTGGCGGTGATCCAGCGCCCGATGGTGGCCCGTACCCAGAAGCCGCGCGGCGCGAAGTCCTTGACCACGATCCGGCGTCCGCCGACCTCGACCAGCAACACGTCCGGGTTGCGGCGGTTGCCGTGGTTCAGCACGGCGGCTGTACACCTCGCCAGCTCCCCACGGGAGATCGCCGGACGACGGGTCGAGTCACTCACGGTCGAATCGAGGTTTCCGGTGACATGCGGACGAGATCCCGGGGCGCAGGGTGCCGGAGTTTCGCCGCCGCGGAAAGGGCCGTCGCCAGATCCACACATCCCCTGGCTGAAGCCTGCTCAAGCGGCTTCGAGCGGATGCCGAAACGCCAAGGGAATCGCGAGCCTGCCAGCCCCCGCTGCTGACGCCACACCCCGAAGGGAAGCAAATGAAGCGCCGTGCCGCTGCGCTGGCCCTGGTGTTCTCGGGGTTCACGGCCCTGGTCTACGAGATCATCTGGACCCGGCTTCTGGGCTTCGCCTTCGGCACCACCACCGAGGCGATCGGAACGGTGCTGGCGGTCTTCTTCGGCGGGATGGCGATTGGGAACTGGCTGGCGGCGCGTCGCATCCAGCGCATCAGCAGACCGCTCCGCGTCTATGCGCTCCTCGAGCTGGGCATCGGTGCTTTCGCCCTGGGATCGCTGCCACTGCTCCGGGGGCTGGACGCCATCTACGCCCTGGTAGGCGCCGACCACGGCGCCGTCGCGATCGCGATGATCCGACTTCTCGCGGCGGCCCTCGTGCTGCTTCCGCCGACGGTCGCCATGGGCGCGACGCTCCCGGTCGTCGCGAGGGGCGTCGTGGGGAGCGATGGCACCCTGGGCCGCTGGAGCGCGATCCTGTACGCCGCCAACACCCTGGGTGCGGTGAGCGGCGCCTACCTGTGCGGTTTCTGGCTGATCCCCGCCTTGGGGCTGGCCGGGTCGGTGATCCTGGCCGGCGCGGTGAACCTGCTCATCGCCGCCGGGGTGTTCGCGCTCGCCGGCCGGCAGACCGTCGCCACTCGGGATGCGGATGCGGGCGCGTCCTGCGCCGGTGAGCCGACCGCAGAGCCGAGCCGCGATCGCGCCGCGTTCCTCGTCTTCTTCGGGATCTCGGGGTTCGTGGCGATCGGCTACGAGATGGTCTGGTCGAAGCTCTTCGGCATCGTGATGGAGGGGACCCTCCAAGGCTTTGCGGCCGTTCTGTCCGCGTACCTGTTCGGGATCGGCGCCGGCAGCCTGGCCATCTCTCCCTTCGTCGACCGCATCCGCGACCTCCCTCGCGCCTTCGGTCTCCTGCACGCGGGAATCGCACTCGCGGTGAGCGCCGGCATGGCACTGGTCCCCTTTCTGCCCTACGCGAATGGTCGCTTGTTGGCCTGGTTCGACGCTGGCGACACCACCCACCTCCTCTTCCTGTTGGTGGTACCAATCGTGCTGCTGCCCGCGCTCCTCTTCGGGGCCGCCTTCCCGATCCTGATCCGGATCTACACCAACCGCGCCCAGGCCGTCGGGGAGGGGATGGGCATGGCCATCGCCGTGAACACGGTCGGCGCGATCGTGGCCAGCCTGCTGATTGGCTTCTGGGCCAACACCGCTCTCGGGATGGATGCCACGCTCTTCGGGCTCATCCAGATCGAGCTCTTGATCGCGCTCCTGGTGCTGCTCCGCTTCCAGACCCGCCGTGGACGCCAGCGCCTGTCGGCGAGCGCGGCGGCCCTTGGCGTTCTCGTCCTGGTCAGCTTCTCGTTCAACGGAGTCCAGATCGATCGAACCGTCGCCGGAAGGCGGATCGAGTTCTCGGACCTCTCCGATTACCGCACCCGCGTGCAGCGTACGATCGAGGATCAGCTCCTGATGCTGGAGGGAAGGAACTCGGTGGTGACCGTGTTCCAGCGCCCTTTGGGTCGTTCTCTGCTGACGAACGGTCTCCTCGAAGCCGGATCCATGCTCGCTCCTCCCTATCTTCCCCTGACCACGACGCTTCTCGGGATTCTCCCCTATCTGGCTGCCGAGTCTCCGGAGCGCGCGCTGGTGATCGGCCTGGGCGGGGGGAACACTGTCGAGGCCCTGGTGCGGACCCCGATTCCGAGGATCGACGTCGTGGAGCTCGAGGAGGGCGTGGTGCGCGGCGCCGAGCTGCTGTACGAGGGGCGCCGGAATCCGCTGGAAGATCCGCGGGTGCGGCTGCGCGTGAACGACGGACGCAACGAACTCCTGCTGGGTCGCTACCAGGGCGGGGGCAGCTACGACGTCATCACTTCGCAGCCGAGCCATCCCTGGCTGATGGGGGCCGCCAACCTCTTCACCGAGGAGTTCTTCGCGCTGGCCCGGGACAATCTGCGCGGCGGCGGAGTCTTCGCGATGTGGCTGAACGGCTTTCGGACCACCCCCGAGATGCTCCTGGCGGTGATCGCGAGCTTCGAGCGGGTCTTCCCCGGCGCGGTGGTGGCCGATGTCGCCCTGGGACAGGATCGGTCCGCATTCCTGCTGCTCGGAATGCGGCGTCCGGTGATCCTGGATCCCGCCGAGATCTCCGGGCGGATGGACGATCCGCGGATTCGCTCGCTGCTCGGCTTCCACGGGATCGAGCGCGTCGAGGATGTCCTCGCGCGCTTCGAGGGTACGGCTGCGGACTTCGCCGCGGTCGCGCCGGGCGCGGCCAACACCGACGACAACGCTTTCATCGAGACTCGGGCCGTCAGCCGCCACGGCTGGGGAGATCTCGACTTCGGAGAGGTGGAGGCGAAGCTCGCCCCGGATGCCCCGGTGCTTCCCCCGCTGCGGGGAGACGTCGACGTTGCGGCCGTCGCCCGGAAGCTGCTGGAGCTCGTCCGCGGTCCCGGAGAGAACTCCCCTGCCGCGAAGCTCGAGCGGCTGCTGCGCAACCACGCAGAGAACCTCGACCCCGTCCTCGTCGCAACCCTTCGCGCTGACCTGGCCACGCGCCGCGAGGAGACGGAGGCCCAAGGTGTCGAGGCGCTGCGGGGGCTCGCCGAGGAGCACCCCGACCGGCCCGAGCCGTTGCGCACACTCGCCGTCCACCAGGAGGTCCGGAAGAGAGCGTTTGCCGAGGCTGCTCGTACTTTCGCCCTGGCCCATGCGCGCTCGCACGATCCCCGGGACGCCTTCGACGCCGCACGGGTTCTCGATCGAGTGGATCCCGAGGAGGCCTGGCAGTGGATCCGCCGGATTCCCGAGGCGGAGCGGGGGCGCTTCCCGCAGATCGCCCTGTACGAGGCGAAGGCGGCGCTGCGAAGCCGGGAGGGCGGGGAGGCGATCCGCGCCGCCTACGAGGCCCTCCGGCGCTTCAGGGATACGGAGGAAGGCCGCAAGCTGCCCGGTGTGAATGCGGTGATGGCCGAGCTCGCCGAAGCCGCCGGCGATCGGCTGGCAGCCCGGAGCTTTCGCGAGGTGGATCACCGCGAGCGCGCCACCAGGGCGATGCCTTGGATTCAGAAGGCGAAGCGGGCGCTCACGGAGGAGCGGCTCGGGGAGACGGAGGCGTGGCTCTCGAGGGCCGAGGCGCTGATGCCCACCGAGACGGAAGTGCTCCTGCTGAAGGCGCGGCTCGCCCTGGCGCGGCAGGACGCCGAGGGCCTCCACGCAGCGCTGGCGAAGCTCCGCGGCTGGGCGCCGACACTGGCGGACGCCGTGGCGGCCGAGAACCGCTTCCGCCTGGAGTCCGGGCTGCCCCTGCTCCCCGAGCGCCCGCCGGAGGAGATCGGCGCCGCTGCGGTCTCTTCCGCCTTGGATCGCTAGCGCGGCGGGGGTGACGAAACGCGTCTCCCGGGGCGCCGGATTTCGTCACTCCGATCCGCCGCGAGCGCAGGCCCGCCGGCCTCCGCTCGGGAATCTCGATCCTCGAGAAACCCGTTCGTTGCTCAGGTCAACGGCGCCACCTGCCGATCAGTGCGGCCAGGTCGCATTGATTGGCACGTCGGTTGCTACTTCCCCTGACGAACGCCGATCCGAGCGCAGCCGCCGAGCCGAAATCTGGTGGAGTCCCGGGGAGCAAGTCGTTCCGTCGAGACGCGGCGCTCGAAATCAGGAGATTCAGAGAAATGCGTAGACTCCACACGCGAAGCGGCGGCTTTACGCTCATCGAGCTGATGATCGTGGTCGCCATCATCGGGATTCTGGCGGCCATCGCCATCCCGAACTTCCTCCGCTTCCAGCTCCGCTCCCGCGTGGGCGAGGGCAAGACCAACATCGCGGGGATCCGAACCGCCGAAGAGGCCTACTTCGCCGAGTACAACACCTACGTGAGTGCCGCTCAGCAGCCCACGACGCTCCCGGGGAACGACAAGACCGACTGGCCCACTCCCGCAACGGGCTTCGACACCATCGGTTGGTTCCCCGAGGGTGAGGTGTATTACCAGTACCAGGTGTCCTATGCGTCCGGTACCCCCACCCTCTACACGGTCCATGGAACATCCGACATCGACGGCGACGGCACCAACAATGAGTGGGGCTACGTTCACACACCGCCCGGCGGAGGACCCGGAATCGCGGTCGGCGCCTGTCCCGGCACGGGCGTCTACAACGGTGTGTCGATGACCAACGATCTGCTCAACACGACCGGTCCGTGCTCGGCCGCGGACGGCCAGAGCCGCTTCTAGCTGAAAGGTCAACCTGAAGGCGGGAGGGCTCCGGCCCTCCCGCCATCCATCTTCTGACTCCGGGGGACGCGAGATGAATGCGACGCGGCGGGCGAGTCGACACAAGGGTGGCTTCACGCTGATCGAGCTGATGGTGACGATCGCGCTGATCGGGATTCTCGCCGCCACGGCGGTCACGAGCTTCCAGCTCTACCAGCTCCGCTCGAAGCGGTCCGAGGCCAAGGTGAACCTGGCGGCGCTGCGCACGGCGCAGCTCGCCTACTTCCACGAGTCGGGAGGCTTCATCGCGGCAGCCCCCTCGCCGGGGCTTGCAGGCCATCCCACCTCGTTCAAGGCGAACTGGAAGGCCGGCGGAGGGCTCTTCCCGTCGGACCCCCCCGGCTCTGGCTTCCACGCTCTCGGCTGGGAGCCCGAGGGCCCGACTTTCTTCGACTACGACACCCAAGTCGCGGGAGGCGCCTTCACCGCCGCCGCCTACGGCGACACCGACGGCGACACCTTCGTCTCCGTCTTCCTCTACGTGAACCCGGACGGCGCGGGTGTCACGTTGCCGAGTGGATTCGGGGGCTTCACGGTGCCCTTCGATCCCGTCACCTGCGACGTCCACTTGAACACCGTCGGTCAGGTGCCGTCCACCGGCGCCTGTGGCTTTCCCCTCGCCGACGACTACTGAGGGCCCGGTGTCTCTCTCGCGAGCCGCCCGTGGCGATTTCGCCACGGGCGGCTCGCTGTTCCTAGGGAAGCGCGGACAGGTCGCAGCACTTCAAACCCCCTAAAGCCGCGTCTCATTTGATCCGAATAAGTTCCCTGCTCACCCAGAGCGACCAGCCGCGGGTTGCACATCGCCTGCGTCCCGCCGCAAGACGGGAGAACACCAGCGTTGAACCGAGCTCGCCTCCTCGCAGTCATCTTCCTGACGGTCGCGGCTCTCGGCGCGGGGCTCGTCCACAGCCAGATTCCCAACCAGACCCGCCGCGAGCTCGGCGATCCCTTCGTGCCGCGGCCCGAGGTGGCGAAGCTCTCGTCCGTGGGCTTTCACGCGGTGATGGCCGACTACTACTGGATCCAGGCCGTGCAGATCGTCGGCTCCGCGGCGCGGCCCGAGGACGAGGGGACGCTGCTCGGCCGCTACGTCGACGTGGTGACGACTGTGGACCCCTGGGTGGGCCATCCCTACCGGTTCGCGGCGGTCTGGCTCACCGGGAGCGAGGAGGACGTCCGCCAGGCGAACCGGCTCCTCGAGCGCTCCCTCGATTATCACCCCGACGAGTGGCGGAACCGTTTCTACCTGGGCTTCAACCACTTCTACTATCTGGAGGAGGACGAGCTGGCTGCCCACTGGCTCGGGGAGGCCTCGCGCATCGAGGGCTCGCCCCCCTACCTGGCCGGCCTGGCCGCTCGGCTCCGCGCCGGAAAGGCGGGGATCGAGGTGGCGGCCGGAATGATCCAGAGGCTTCTGGCCGACACCGATGACCCCCGAGCGAAGGCCGAGTACGAGAAGATGCTCGAGGAGATCGAGACCGAGCGGCGCGCCCGATTTCTCGACGGCGCTCGGGAGGCCTATCGCAGGCGACACGGCGAGGACATCGAGGCGGTGGAGGATCTGCTGACGGGTCCCCACCCGGTTCTCCGGGAGCTTCCCCCGGAGCCCCACGACTGGGAGTGGATCCTCTGCGAGGAGAGCGGCGAGATCGTCTCGAGCTATTACGAGCGACGCTACCGGCCGCACTTCGCGCGCGGGGATCGGGCAACGAATCGCGGATGGCGCCTGAATGGCGCAGGTGAAGAGCAAACGGAAGGGTAGAGATGTTGACGGAGTCGATGACCGACATCGTTCTGGTCGAGCACATCATCAAGGACTTCCGGCCCGGGTTCGGTCTGGTCAAGAAGCGGGTCCTGCACGGGATCTCGTTCAGCGTTCAGCGGGGCGAGATCTTCGGCTTCGTGGGCCCGAACGGCGCCGGGAAGACCACCACGCTCAAGATCCTGATGGGACTGATCCACGCCCAGGGCGGACGCGCCACCGTCCTCGGCCACGACATCGGGGAGAGCGAGTACCGCAAGCACGTGGGCTTCCTCCCCGAGAACCCCTGCTTCTACGACTTCCTCACCGGAAGGGAGTTCCTGAGCTTCTACGCCAGGGTCTCGGGGGTTCCGGCGAGGGAGCGGTCCGACCGCGTGGCAGAGCTCCTGGATCAGGTCGGCCTCGCCCACGCCGCCGACGCCCGGCTGCGCACCTACTCGAAGGGGATGCTGCAGCGGGTCGGCATCGCCCAGGCCATCGTGCACGATCCCGACATCGTCTTCCTGGACGAGCCGATGAGCGGCCTCGACCCGATCGGGCGCAAGGAGATCCGCGATCTGATCCTGCGCCTGAACGGCGAGGGCAAGACCATCTTCATGTGCACGCACATCCTCTCCGACGTGGAGATGCTGTGCCACCGCGTGGCGATCATCGTCAAGGGGAAGATCCGCTACGCGGGGAGCAGCGAGGAGTTCCTCTCCTCCGAAGAGCGATCGGCCGACGTCGTGCTGGCCCGCCTGCCGGCCGATGCCGTGCTGCTCATCGAGGACCGCTTCGGCATCTCGATGCGAGGGCAGGGCGATCACATCGAGATGCGGATTCCCGAAAAGGAGGTCAACGACCTGCTCCGCCTGGCTCTGGATACGGGTTCGGAGATCGTGTCGGTGACGCCGCACCGCGTCTCCCTGGAATCGATCTTCCTCTCCGCGGTCAGCGAGGATCCACAGGGGGACCAGGGAGTAGAGGAGGGGCTCCGATGATCTCGGCCACGCGGGTCAGCGCAATCGCCGCCAACACCGTCCGTGAGGCGATCCGCAACAAGATCCTCTACGCACTGCTCTTCTTCGGAGTGATGCTGATCGGGATCGGGATCCTGGTCTCGACCCTCTCCTACGTCGAGAGCGACCGCATCCTCCAGTCCGTCGGCCTGGCTTCGATCCGGCTCTTCGGGGCGGCAATCGCCATCTTCGTCGGCGTCGGGCTGATCCACAAAGAGGTGGACCGGCGCACCATCTTCACCATCCTCTCCAAGCCGGTTTCGCGCACCGAGTTCCTGATCGGCAAGTACCTGGGACTGGTGACGACGCTCTGGATGCAGGTCGCGATCATGGCGACCGCGTTCATCGGGGTGAGCCTGATCTCTGGCGCACCGCTCGACGTCGGACACGCCGCGGCGATCTGGCTGGCCGCCGTCGAGCTCGCGGTGCTGGTGGCGGTCGCGACGCTCTTCTCGGCCTTCACGACGCCGATGCTGGCGTCGCTGTTCACGGCGGGCATCTACGTGGTGGGCCACGTGACCCGGGATTTGAAGGAGCTCGGGTCGCAGTCCGATGTGGCGGCCGTCGAGCAGGCGACCTCGCTGCTGCATCGCGTGCTGCCGGATCTGGAGATGTTCAACGTGACGATCCAGGCGGTGCACCAGCTCCCCATCAGCGCCAGCGAGATCTGGTTGCCGGTGGCCTACGCGCTCTTCTACGCGACCGTCCTGCTGGCGCTCGGCTCGATCGTCTTCGAGCGGCGCGACTTCCGCTAGAGCGGGGAGCGGGCCCCCTGCTAAGGTCCCGGCCATGGACGCGGCATCCCTGCTCTCGACGGGCGCGCTGGGCGGGGTCGCCTTCGCCCTCGGACTCGTCATTGGATCATTTCTGAACGTGGTGATCCACCGGCTGCCCCGCGGTGAGTCGGTCGTTCGTCCGCGCTCCCGATGCCCCGCTTGCGGCCGCCGCATCGCCGCGTGGGAGAATGTCCCGGTCCTCTCCTACCTGTGGCTGCGCGGACGCTGCCGCGGCTGCGCCGAGCCCATCCCGCTCCGCTACCCGCTCGTCGAACTGCTGACCGGGGGCGTCTTTGCGCTGCTGATCGCGGTGCAGGGCGTCTCCTTGATGACGCCGCTCTGGCTGGCCTTCGCGGGAGCGCTGATCGCCGTGGCCGCCATCGACTTCGACCAGAGGATGATCCCGGACGAGATCTCTCTCGGCGGCCTCCTGGTAGGGCTGATCGCCGTTCCGGCCGTGCGCTGGCTGGAGGGCGCCTCCTATCCGGGTGCGCTCTGCGAGTCGGGTCTGGGCGCCCTTCTGGGGGGCGGGCTCCTCTGGATCGTCGGCTTCTGCCACGCTCGCGTCTCGACCGCCCTGGGTCGCAGCTTCGATCACTGGCCGGGAGAGGGCGAGGAACTTCCGCGGCCCGGCAGCCTCGACTACTGGGTGTGGTTCCCGGGGCTGGGGTTCGGAGACGTCAAGCTCCTCGCCATGATCGGTGCCTTCGTCGGACCCTTCGGGGTGATCGAGACGATCCTGGCCGCCGCGCTCGTCGGCCTGGTGCTGGGCCTCGTCTGGGTAGCGGTCGAGCGGAGCTGGTCGAGCCCCTTCGGGTTCGCTCCCGCCATTGCGATCGGAGCCATCGGCGTGTTGATCAGCCCGGTTCACCTTCTCGCCACCAGCTCGTGACACGCAGCTACGGCTCAACTTCCCCGACATCAGAGCCGAAGAGAATCCCACCGACCGTCTCTCCGGGGGGTTCATGCTGCTTCGGCCCGCCGCGGCGCTCGTCGTCGCAATCTCCGTGATCCTTGCGCTGGTGGGCTGCAACCGCATCGACGTCTCTCCCCGCGGCCAGGAACGGCCCCTCCCGACCGGGCCCAACGTCCTGCTCATCACCATCGACACCTTGCGCGCCGACCACGTGGGTGCCTACGGCGCCAGCGGCGTCGAGACTCCCTCCCTCGATGGTCTCGCTGACGAGGGGGTGCTGTTCGAGAACTCGATCGCCGCCACCCCCCTCACCCTTCCCTCCCACTGTTCGATCATGACCGGGATGAATCCCCCCAGGCACGCGGTCCGCAACAACGGGATCTTCCTGCTGGACGATTCCCACGAGACCCTGGCGGAGCGCTTCCGAGAGGCGGGCTACGACACCGGAGCGGTGGTGGGCGCCGTCGTGCTCGATGCCGGCTTCGGACTCGATCAGGGATTCGACTTCTACGACTGGTCGGAGTCCTCGCAGCGCGCCTCGGAGACGGGCTATCCCGACCGTCCCGCCGAGGAGGTGACGGATGTCGCGCTGCGCTGGCTCGCTGCGAGAGAGCGACCCTTCTTCCTCTGGATCCACTACTACGATCCCCACGCCGCCTATCTGCCGCCGGCTCCCTTCGGGCGGCGCTTCGCGGGGCGCCTCTACGACGGCGAGATCGCCTACGTCGACACGCAGATCGAGCGGATCTTCCAGGGGCTGCGCACCTCCGGCGAGTGGGACCGCACCCTGGTGGTCGCCACCTCGGATCACGGCGAGAGCCTGGGCGAGCACGGCGAGCAGACCCACTCCTACACCCTCTACGACGCTGTGCTCAAGGTGCCCCTGCTGGTGCGCGGACCGGGGGTTCCCACCGCTCGCCGCGTGCCGGAGGTGGTGTCCGCGATCGACGTGGCGCCCACCATCCTGGCCCGCGCCGGGCTGGCGCCGCTGGCGGACGCCGACGGGCGCGACCTCTCACCGATGTGGGCGGAAGAGCACGGCTTCGAGGAGCGTCCGGCCTACTCCGAGACGCTCGCGACGCAGCTCGACCACGGCTGGGCACCGCTCTTCGCGATGCGCTCGGATCGCCACCTCTACGTGCGGGCACCGCGAGCGGAGCTCTACGACGTGCGGGAAGACCCGCGCCAGCTGGCGAACCTGCTGGAGGAGCCCTCCGAGGCCGACCCCGAGCTGGTGGGCGCCCTCGATCAGGGCCTGGACGCAGTGCTCGCCGCGGAGCGCGAGGCCACCAGTTTCTCCCTCGGCGCCGAGACGCGCGAGCAGCTCCGCGCGCTCGGCTACGCGGTGCCCGAGGGACCGGTGCCGGCGAGCCGAACCGATCCCAAGGACGGTCTCCGCTTCATCGAAGCCTTCGTCGTCGCCGACACCGAGTACTCTCTAGGGCGCCTCGACGACGCCGAGGCGCACGCCAAGCAGCTGCTGGCGGAGCTCCCCGAGAGCCCCAAGATCCACGGCCTCCTGGCGCGCATCTACATCGACAAGAGAGAACTCGCTCTCGCTCTTCTCCACGCAGAGACCGCTGCCCGCCTGCTGCCGATGGCGGCGCTCCATCACAACCGCCTGGGGCTGGTTCGGCTGATCGCGGGCGACATCGCCGGCGCCGTCGCCGCCTACGAGAGGGCGCTGGAATGCGATCCCAACATCTTCGATGCCCGCGCGGGACTGATGTGGCGCTTGGCACTGGGCGGATCCGTCGAGGAGGCGGCACGCGAGGCCGCCAGGGCCGCGGAGCTGGCGCCGACGGATGCGCGCCTCCGGATTCGCATCGGCGAGACCTGGGATCGTCTCGGGCAGTACGACCGCGCCCTGGAGAGCTATCGGGCCGCGCTCGCCCTCGACCCGACGAACCCCGAGGGTCACATGGGTGTCGCCATCGAGCTCGCTCGCGTGGGCGACATCTCGGAGGCGGAGTCGCACCTCTCCCAGGCGGGAGGCGCGGCCGAGCGAGCCGACTCCCGGGTGCGCCTTGCGATCGCCTGGGCCGGGCGGGGGGAGAGCGCCCGCGCCGAGGAGATCCTGCGCGGCTTGATGGCGAGCCACCCCGACTTCGAGGCCCCGCGCCGGGTACTCGCCGTCCTGCTCGAGCGCAGCGGTCGAGGCGAAGAGGCCGCACGGCTCCGCGAAGAGCGGTGAAGCGGAGCTCCTGGCGGCTGGTCGGGCGCCGCGAACGCCGCGGTCATTGGAAGTAGACCCGTTTCATCTCGCGAATCGCGTCGTCGAGGTAGGGGAAGCGTCCCTCGTAGTTGTCCTGGAGCATGGCGCGGCTGTGCGCGAGCCGCAGCGGATCGGTCTGGGAAAAGCGGACGAACTCGGTGAAGTAGGCAAAGGACCTCTTCACCAGCTCCTCGCGGAGCGCCGGGTCCGAGCGCGCGGAGAGATTGAAGTACGCGCGCGAGAGCGCCATGGCGCCCTCGCGATCGGGTGCGATGGCGTAGGCGGCGTCGTAGTGCTCGACCTGCCGCTCGAGAGGAGCCCCCTCCATGGCCGCAATGCGACCGCGCAGGAGGTGCAGACGGGACAGGTGGAGCTGGTCGGGCGTCCTGTAAGGTCCCTGCTGGCGCCCGAGCTCGTGATCGCGGCCGAAGCCGCGCTTCACCTCCACGCGGGCCCGTTCGATCCACCGCAGACGCCGGGCCGGATCCGGCTCCTTCTCGGCCTTCTTCACATAGGCCTTGGCCAGCGCCTGGAGAGAGAGCAGCGAGGGCTCGTCCCGATAGGCTTCGTAGAGCCAGAGAGATTCCTCGTCGCGCCAGACCTCCTGCTGCCGCCAGGTCTGGACGCCCGAGCCGACGGCGAAGACCAGGGCGGCGAAGGCCGCGGCGTACCGGAGCCCTCGGGAGCGCTCCCGCAGATCAGAGATCAGGACGCCGGCCAGCGCGAGGATGCAAAAGGAAGCGAGGTAGAGATAGCGATCCGCCTGCCAGAAGCCCACGTAGACGAAGTTGAGACAAGGGAGGAGCAGGACAAAGAAGGTCAGGAGGTAGGAAGGCGAGATCGCGCCGGCGCCGACAGCAGTACACCGTCGCGCACAGGAGCGCGGCCGCGATGCCCGCGGACGCCAGCAGCTCTGCGGCGCCGAGCGGGATCTCCACGTTGGGCCAGCGGTAGTAGAGAGAGAGCTGTGTCGGCCAGATCAGGTGCTTCAGGTACTCGCCGATCACGAGCGGCGTGAAGCGGAGCAGGTTGAGGAGATGCTCGGGATCGAGCGCGCCTGGCCCGCGCCAGCCGATCACGCCCCACTCGAGGAGGATGCTTCGATACCAGACGAAGTAGAGCAGGCTCAGGGCGGCGTGGGGCGCGATCCGCGGAGCGACCTCGCGCAGGGTTCGGACGACCGAGAACGGAGCCTCCGGAGGGCGACTTCCGTCCAGATACGGATGGAAGGCCCGGTGGAGACCGAGAACCAGGAAGAAGCTCACCGCGGAGAGCTTCGAGAGCAGGGCCAGAACCGTGCACAGGAAGGCGGTCAGGTAGAGCGCGCATCTGCGACGCGGATCGGACCCGGCGAGCTCGTGGGACTGGACCCAGAGAGCGAGCAGCATCCAGAAGCCCGCGAGCATGTCCTTGCGTCCCATGATCCAGCAGACCGGCTCCACGTGCACGGTCAACAGCGAGAAGACGCCGGCCACCGCGAGAGCGAGACCGAAGCGCCGGGTCGCGTGGCGGAGGAAGAGGAACAGGAACGCGACGTTCAGCGCATTGAGGACGACGTTGCCGAGGTGGAAGGCACCGGGGTTCTGGAGCCCGAACAGCCGAGCCTCGAGGGCCCAGCTCACGTCCCGCAGGAGCAGCGGCTCCTCGCGCGGGAAGTAGTCCACGAAGATCTCCCGGAAGCTCGAGGAGAGCGAGTCCTCGTCGTAGAGGTTGGGGTGGGCGAGCAGGATCCGAGCGTCGTCGAACCGGAGGAAGTCGAAGGAGGCCGCGCGCGCGTACAGGGCCAGGTTCAGGATTACGAGGGCGAGGCAGACGAGGAGCGCACGCTTCCCGCTGCTCCTCCTGGATTCGTCGAGAATGGGCAAGGACTTCCGGCCTCTTCTGCACGGTGCCGCAGCCGTCCAGAGGGGGATCGGCCGGTGGAGGCCGTGCCTTTAGGACGGAGATCCGTGCCCAGCCCGATTCGCCTGCACGGCGTGTGCTGGTGACACGCAGCCGAGGCTCAACTTCGCCGACATCGCCGCCGAAAGGACCCCCACCGACCGCTTCTCCAGGGGGATTCATGGGCCTTCGGCTCGCCGCGGCGCTCGCAGCAACGGTGGCGATCCTGGCGCTCGTGGGGTGCAACCGCATCGACGCCTCGCGGCGAGACGAGGGCCGGCCGCTCCCGACCGGCCCCAACGTGCTCCTCGTCACCATCGACACGCTTCGCGCGGACCACCTGGGTGCCTACGGAGCGCAGGGCGCAGAGACGCCCAGGCTCGATGCCCTCGCCGCAGCGGGCGCTCGATTCGAGACCGCCATCGCTCCGGCCCCGCTCACCCTCCCATCGCACGCGAGCCTGCTCACCGGCCTGGATCCGCCCCGCCACGGCGTTCGACACAATGGAGTGTACTATCTCCGCGACGAGATCGAGACGCTCGCCGAGCGATTCCAGGCGGCGGGCTACGCGACCGGAGCCGTGACGGGGGCCGTCGTGCTGGCGCGCCGGTACGGCCTCGACCAGGGCTTCGAGAGCTACGACGACGGCACCACCTCGAGGCGCCCCGGGGCCGGAGGCTTCCTCGAACGCAGCGCCGCCGAGGTGACGGATCGCGCCCTCGGGTGGCTCGCAGGTGCCTCGCATCCCTTCATGCTCTGGGTGCACTACTACGATCCTCATCACGACTACCGTCCCCCGCTGCCCTTCGCCGAACGGTTTGCGGCGAGCCCCTACGACGGGGAGATCGCCTACGTCGACGCCCAGCTCGGCAGGCTGCTCGACGATCTCGAGCGCGAGGAATCCCACGGCCCGACGCTGATCCTGGTGACGTCGGACCACGGGGAGAGCCTCGGCGAGCACGGCGAGCCCACTCACTCCTACACCCTCTACGACGCCGCGCTCCGCGTGCCGCTGATCCTGGCAGGGCCGGGCGTGCCGCGGGGGCGCGTCGTCGAGAGCCTGGTCCGCGGGGTGGACGTCGCGCCGACGCTTCTCGCCCTCACCGGCCTTCCGGTCCTCGCCGACGCGGATGGCGAGCCGATGACCCAGCACCTGACCGAGGGCGCGGTACCTCCCGCGCGGGTGGCCTACGCCGAGACCCTCGCCACCCGGATCGAGCAGGGCTGGAGTCCGCTCTTCGCCCTCCGTTCCGAGCGCTATCTCCTGGTGCGCGCTCCGCGCCCCGAGATCTACGATGTGAGGGCGGATCCCGCGCAGCTCGAGAATCTCGCCGAGAGCGATCCGAAACGCGTGCAGGCTCTAATGGAGCGTCTCGGGCGGGCGCTCGACGAGCGGATCGGGGAGTCCGAGCCACAGACGCGGCTCGCTCCCGACAGGGAATCCCTCGAGCAGCTGCGAGCGCTGGGCTACGCGATCCCGCCGGAGCCCGTCGCGGCCAGCGGGGTCGATCCCAAGGACGGCCTGCCCTCGCTTTCCGCGGTCCTCCGCGGCGTGGAGGCCTACGATGCCGGCGATCTCGCGGGCGCCCTGGTCCGGCTCGAGCGCGCCCTCCAAGAGCTTCCCTCGAGTGCGATCGCCCACGCCCATCTGGCCTACACACATGTGAAATTACGGCAGCCGCGGCGGGCGCTCCCGCACATCGAGGCGGCGGCGCGCCTGGCTCCGGAGTCCGCCTACTACCAGGCGGTTCTCGGCGACACCCAACGCCAGCTCGGAAACACCGACGCCGCCGTCGCGGCCTACCGTCGAGGCGTCGAGATCGATCCCGCCGAGTCTCTCGCCCAGGTCGGCATGCAGTGGGCGTCCGCGGCGCGCGGCGACCTGAAACGGGCGGCAGCTCACGCCAGCCGCGCCCGCGAAGGTGATCCCGGCAGCGCGGAGATCCGCGTCCGGATCGGCGTGGCCTGGGAAAGGGCCGGCCAGCCGTCCCCTGCTCTCGACGCCTATGGCGAGGCGGTCCATTTGGATCCCGGGATGGGGTATGCGCAGATGTCTCTGGCGATCGCTCTGGCGCGAACCGGTCGCCTCGCAGAGTCCGAACGTCACCGGGAGCTCGCCGGGGCCCTCATGGGCGATCCGCACCTCACCGTTCGCCTGGCCGACGCGTGCCTCCGTGGCGGCGACGCGGCGCGTGCCGAGCGCCTGCTGCGCGATCTCCTGCGCTCGCACCCGGACTACACACCGGCAGAGCGCCAGCTCGCCAGGGTCCTGGAGGAGACGGGACGATTGGATCAGGCGGCCGGGATCCAGGGAACGCCGTGAAGGCGCCATCTGCCGCCGTTCCGGCGATCGCCTTGGCGAGGCGATCGCTCCTCGGCGGGAGGGTGGATCCCCGGGGAGGATTCGAACCTCCATTGATAGGTTCAGAGCCTACCGTCCTGCCGTTAGACGACCGGGGAACACACCCGCCACAAAGGACCGCTGGAGGGATACCAGAGGCTCCCCGGATCCTCAACCGCGCTGGGTCCGCTCTATCGCCGCGGCGATGCGGTCGAGAGAGCGGTCCCTTCCCAGGACCATCAGCGTCTCGAAGATCCCCGGTGAGACCGCCCCGCCGGTCACCGCCACTCGAACCGGCTGCGCCAGCTTGCCCATCGCGAGGCCGCCGTGGGCCTCGCGAGTCGCGTCGAACACCCGAGCCAGGGCCTCTTCGTTCCAGCCGTCCAGCGTCGTCAGCCGTTCGAGGAGATCCGAGAGCGCGGGAGCGATGCCCGGCTTCAGGTGCTTCTTCACCGCCTTCTCGTCGTAGTGGATGCTTTCCGAGACGAGGAACAGGGAGAGGCGGGCCATGTCGACGAGAGTCCGGGCGCGATCCCGGTGCAGGTCCGCCAGGCGTTCGAGCTCGGGCGCGCGGGAGACCGGTTGCCCGCTGGCCGCTTCCAGGAAGGGCAGGAGGCGTTCCACCAGGAGGTCCGTCGGAATCGTCTTGATGTAGTGCTGGTTCAGATTCAGCAGCTTGTCCGGATCGGCCCGGGCGCTCGATCGTCCCACCGGCTCGAGCCCGAAAAGGGACGCCACCTCGTCGAGGTTGAAGATCTCCTGGTCGCCATGGGACCAGCCCATTCGCACCAGCCAGTTGCAGAGAGCTTCCGGCAGGTAGCCCTCCTCTCGAAAGTGCTCGATGGAGACCGCATCGCGCCGCTTCGAGAGCTTCTTGCCCCCTTCTCCCACGATCAGGGGGACGTGGGCGAAGGCCGGAGGGGCGGCGTCGAGGGCCCGGTAGATCGCAAGCTGGAGCGGAGTGTTGCTGTGGTGATCGGCGCCGCGGATCACGTGGTCGATCCGCATGTCGACGTCGTCGACCACCACCGCCAGGTGATACAGGGGGGCCCCGTCGCTGCGGCGAATGATCCGGTCGCCGATCTCGCGGGCGTCCTGACCGCTCGGGCCGTAGACCAGATCGTCCCAGGCCAGCTGACCCTCTGCCGGGAGCCGGAGCCTCACGGTGTGGGGTCCGCATCCGGGTCCGTGGTTCGCTTGCCGACATCGCCCGTCGTAGGTCCACTTCCCGCCCGAGGCAATCGTCTTCCGCTTCCGCTCCTCGAGTTCGCTGCGCGTACAGACGCACCGGTAGGCCCGGTCCTTTGCCAGCAGCTCCTCGATCACCTCCACGTGTCGATCGCGCCGCTCGCTCTGGCGATGGGGCCCCTCGTCCCAGGTCAGCCCCAGCCATTCCAGGCCCTCGAGGAGCGCCGCCTCCGACTCCCTGGTGGAGCGTTCGAGATCCGTATCCTCCACCCGGAGTACGAACTGCCCTCCGTGCCGTCGGGCGAAGGCCCAGTTGAACAGCGCAGTCCGGGTGCTTCCGAGGTGAAGGAAGCCGGTCGGACTGGGAGCGAAGCGGGTTCGAAATCCAGACATCGGCTCCGAGAATACCGAACCCCCCGGGGGTTCGCTCTTCCCCGTTGGCGTTCCCGGGTGCGCTCTGCTATTCCGCGATCGAGGCAACCTGGCGTCGTTTCAGCGGTTTCGCTCTTGAGGGAAGGTGGATTCGCAGCGTGAAGGTCCTCATCGACCGACTCACCGAGAGCCCCACGGAGCTTCTCTTCAGCGTGACTCCCGCGTGGTGGCGGGAGCGCACGGGTGCCGAATCGGAGCTGGCCCTGGGGGTCGAGAAGAGCCTGGAAGCCCGGGTCGCGACGCACCGCATGGGCGAAGATCTCTATCTGGAGGGAGGGATCGAGGGCGCGCTCGCGCTGACGTGCGGGCGGTGCCTCACTCGCTATCGTGCACCCATCCGCGAATGCTTCCGGCTGGTGCTCGAGCCGGCGGGCAGTCGGGTTCCCGCCGATCCGGAGGGTGCCTCGGCCCTCGCCCGCGATGGGATGGTCCTCTGCGATGAGCTCGAGTCCGGCTGGTTCCGCGGGAGTGAGATCGACCTCGGCAGCTTTTTGGAGGAAGTGATCGCGTTGGCGTTCCCGGTGCAGCCGCTGTGCCGGGAGGATTGCCGCGGTCTATGCCCGCGTTGCGGCGCCGACCGCAACGCGGAGTCGTGTGAGTGCTCGGAGGTGCGGCCGGACTCGCCCTTTGCGGCGCTTCAGGCGCTCCGCGACCGAGACACCGGAGGAATCGAACGATGATCGTTCCCAAGCGCAGGACCTCAAAGTCGCGGCGCAACAAGCGTCGCAGCCACGACGCCCTCAGCGTGCCTGCGCGAGCGGTCTGTCCCACCTGCGGAGAGCCCAAGCGCCCCCATCGCGTATGCGCGAATTGCGGCAGCTACCGCGGACGCACCGTCATCGAGACGGAAGAGGACTAGCCATCGATGCTGGCTCTGCTCTTCCCGGGCCAGGGATCCCAGGAGGTCGGAATGGGGCGGGATGCCTACGAGGCGTCTCCTGTGGCCCGCGCGACCTTCGACGCGGCCGACGCCGTACTGGGATTGCCGCTCTCGCGGCTCTGCTTCGAGGGGCCCGAGGAGGAGCTGCGACGCACCGAGATCCAGCAGCCCGCCATTCTCACCACCAGCGTCGCGATTCTTCGCGCCCTCGAGGAGATCACCGAGATCTCCCCCGTCTGCGTGGCCGGACACAGTCTGGGCGAGTACACGGCTCTGGTGGCCGCCGGGTCTCTCGACTTCGAGAGTGCGGTGGCTCTGGTCCACGCCCGGGGCAGCTTCATGCAGGAGGCGGTTCCCGATGGCGAGGGTGCCATGGCGGCGATCGTGGGATGCGGCCCCGAGGAGGTGCTCGAGGCCTGCCGCGCCGCCGAGCGCGCCTCGGGGGGGGTGGTCGCCCCGGCGAACTACAACTCGCCGCAGCAGACCGTGATCTCGGGCACCGCCGCCGCCGTCGAGCTGGCGGGTCAGGAGGCCCGCAGCCGCGGCGCGAAACGCGCGATGCCCCTCGCGGTCTCCGCACCCTTCCACTGCAGCCTGATGGAGTCTGCGGCCGAGAAGCTCGCCGGAGAGCTCGGGAGGCTGCGCTTTGCGGATTCGAAGGTTCCGGTCGTGACCAACGTCGAGGCCCGGCCCAACAGCGAGGGTAGCCGCGTTCCGGAGCTGCTCCGCAGACAGGTCACGGCTCCGGTTCGCTTCACCGAATCTGTACAGTGTCTGGCGGAGATGGGGGTGACGCGGTCTCTGGAGGTCGGTCCCGGTCGCGTGCTCAGCGCGCTGGTGAAGCGGATCGACCGGAGCTTGGAGCGCCTCGGGGCGAGCACGATGTCAGAGGTGGCCGATGTCGCGGCGGCCCTGGGGGACTGAGGGGAGAGGATATGGCACTGGAAGAGCGGGTCGTCGAGATCATCGTGGAACAGCTCGGCGTATCCCGCGAGGAAGTCGTGGCGGAGGCATCGTTCACCGATGATCTCGGGGCGGATTCTCTCGACATCGTCGAGCTGGTGATGGCGATGGAAGAAGCGTTCGACGTCGAGATTCCCGACGAGGACGCGGAGAAGATCCAGACCATCGGTGCGGCGATCGCCTACCTGAAGGCCAAGCTCGGAGACTAGCGGCCCTGATGGGCGATTCGATCTACCTGGCGAACGATCACCGCGGCTTCCCGCTGAAGCGAACGCTTCGCGAGCGACTCGAGGCGTCGGGATACCAGGTCCGCGACCTGGGCACCCACGGAACCGATTCGGTGGACTATCCCGAGTTCGCGGCGCCCGCCGCACGCGCGGTGTCCACGGGAGAGGCCTCTCGCGCCATCGTGATCTGCGGGACCGGGCTCGGGGTGATGTACACGGCGAACCGCTTCCCGAACGTCCGCGCCGCACTGGTTCACGACGTCGAGACGGCGGCCAAGGCCCGCGAGCACAACGACGCCAACGTGTTGGCCCTCGCCGGCGACACCACCGACCCCTCGACCGCCTGGGCGATCGTCGAGAGATGGCTGGCGACGCCCTTCGAGGGCGGGCGGCACACCCGACGCGTGGCCGGAATCGATGCGCTCACCCGCACCGAGTTCGGTGCCCTCCGCGCCGCCGACCCGATCGTCGCCGACGTGCTGCGACGGGAGGCGCGGCGCCAGGCGACCGATCTCCAGCTGATCGCTTCGGAGAATTTCGTCTCCGAGGCGGTCCTCGAGGCGATGGGTTCCGTTCCCACCAACAAGTACGCCGAGGGCTATCCGGGGAGGCGCTACTACGGCGGCTGCGACGTGGTCGACGAAGCCGAGAACCTGGCCATCGAGCGCGCCCGGGAGCTCTTCGGCGCGGACCACATAAACGTCCAGCCCCACTCGGGATCCCAGGCCAACGAGTCCATCTACCGGGCCGTCCTCGAGGTGGGGGACACCGTTCTCGCCATGAACCTCGATCACGGCGGGCATCTGACCCACGGAAGCCCGGTCAACTTCTCGGGGAAGCTCTACCGGATCGTTCCCTACGGAGTCTCCCGCGAGGATGAGCGGATCGACTACGACGAGGTGCGCAGCCTGGCCCTCGCGCATCGTCCCAAGCTGATCCAGTGCGGGGCGAGCGCGTACTCGCGAATCATCGACTTCGATCGCTTTCGCGAGATCGCCGACGAGGCGGGGGCGCTGCTCTTCGCCGACATCGCCCACATCGCCGGGCTGGTGGCGAGCGGAGTCCACCCCAGCCCCGTCGGAAGCGCCCAGCTGATCGCGACGACCACCCACAAGACGCTGCGCGGTCCCCGCGGCGGGATGATCCTCTGCGATGCGCCCTTCGCCAAGAGAATCGACAGCGCGGTCTTCCCGGGTGGACAGGGCGGACCGATGATGCACCTGATCGCCGCCAAGGCGGTGGCCTTCCTGGAGGCCCTGGCCCCCGGCTTCCGCGACTACTGCGAGAAGGTGGTCGCGAATGCGCGGGTTCTGGCCGAGGGCCTCGCGCGGCGCGGCATCGGGATCGTCTCGGGAGGTACCGACACCCATCTCCTCCTGATTTCACTCGTCGGCCGCGAGCTCACCGGCATCGACGCCCAGATCGCCCTGGAGCGGGCCGGGATCACCACCAACAGGAACAAGGTCCCATTCGATCCGCGGAAGCCGATGGTCACGTCGGGAGTCCGCATCGGGACGCCGGCGGTCACCACCCAGGGGATGGGTGAGGAGGAAATGGTTCAGATCGCCGATTGGATCGCTCGCGTTCTCGAGAGCCCCGATGAGGAGGAGACCCTCGCCGCGGTACGCCGGGAGGTCGAGGCCCACTGCGAGCGCTTCCCGATCCATGTCGGTCGCGGGATCGGTGCGGGCTGACCATGCGCTGCCCCTTCTGCGGCGAGGTGAGCAATCGGGTGATCGACTCCCGACTCACGCGCGACTCCCAGGAGATCCGACGGCGCCGGGAATGCGACGAGTGCAGCCGCCGCTTCACCACTCGGGAGCGGATCGAGGAGATCCAGCCGAAGATCATCAAGCGCGACGAGCGGCGCGAGGAGTACGATCGCGGCAAGCTGGAGCACAGCATCCAGAAGGCCTGCGCGAAGCGTCCGGTGAGCGAGAAGGCCGTTCAGCGGCTGGTGGACCGCGTCGAGAGGCTTCTGCCCGAGACCGGGGAGGCGGAGGTGAGCACCGAATACGTCGGCCAGCTGGTGCTGGAGGAGCTGATGGTCTTGGATCCGATGGCGGCGGCTCGCTTCGCATCGGTCTTCCGGCGCTTCGCCAGCGCCGGCGACTACGCCGCATTCTTCGCCTCGATGGCGGAATCGCCCTCGGACTCCCCTTCTCGGCAGGGGGAGCCCGAGGGCGATTCCTGAGACTCGCGGCGTGACTCCGGAGCGGGCCATGCGTCTCGCCCTCGGGCAGGCCCGGCGCGCCGAGGGCTTGTCCTTTCCCAATCCGCCGGTCGGAGCCGTGGTCTACCGCGGCGATCGCGTTCTGGGCCGCGGCTACACGCGCCCCCCCGGGGGCGCGCACGCGGAGATCGTCGCCATGGAGAATGCCCGGAGGCGCCACGGCCGCGCTTGCCTCCGCGGTGCCTCCCTGGCGGTGACCCTCGAGCCCTGCTGTCACCAGGGACGGACGCCTCCCTGCACGACCGCCGTGGCGGAAGCGGGGATCTCCAGGGTCGTCGTCGGGCACCCGGACCCGAGCCGCGAGGTCGGGGGCCGAGGCCTGCGTCGTCTCCGCTCCCGCGGTCTGCGGGTGGAGGTGGGAGTCCTCGAGGAGGCCTGCCGCTATCAACACCGGGGCTTTCTCTCTCGGGTCGAACGGGGACGTCCCTGGGTGGCGCTCAAGCTGGCGGCATCGCTGGACGGCCGCATCGCCACCTCCCGCGGCGAATCCCGCTGGATCACCGGCGAGCGCTCGCGGGCACGGGTTCACGCACTCCGAGCCCGTGCAGACGCGATCGCGGTGGGCTCGGGGACGGTGCGGTCGGACGATCCCGAGCTCTTGGCGCGGCGCGACGGGCTGGTGGTGCGGCGGCCGATCCGGGTCGTGGTGGATTCCGGGCTGGCCCTCCCCATCGGTCGCCAGCTCTTCCGCGGCTGCGATGCCGCCCCCACCTGGGTTCTCGCCGCGCCAGGAGCGCGCGCGGAGCGCAGGCGACGCCTGGAAGCCCGCGGCGTTCGGGTACTTCCGATTCCGCGTCGCGGAAGGCACCTCGATCTGCCCGCCGCCCTCGCGCGGCTCGCCGAGGAGGGCCTCACCGCGCTCCTCGTCGAGGGAGGGGGCGGCCTCGCGGCTGCACTGCTCCGGGAGGGTCTGGTCGACGAGGTACACTGGTTCGCGGCTCCGGCCCTGATCGGAGGGGATGGGCGGCCCGCCGTCGCTGCCCTGCACCTCCCGAGGCTCTCGTCGCGGGTCCGGTTCGAGGTGCGGAGCGTGAAGCGCATGGGAGAGGATCTGTACCTTCACGGCATCGCGATGCCGGGAGATGAGGAGAGCGGGTGAGGACCTATTCGGTGGACTCCGACGCCAGCGAGCTTCGCTTCGGAATCGTCGTCTCGCGCTTCAATCACATGGTCTCGCTACGCCTGCTCGAGGGCTGCACCGCGGAGCTGGGTCGTCGCGGCTGCTCTCCGTCGGACGTCCACGTCGCCTGGGTGCCGGGCGCCTTCGAAATCCCCCAGGCTGCGCGGACTCTCGCGAACACCGGGCGCTACGATGCCCTGGTTGCGCTGGGAGCGGTGATCCGCGGAGGCACCCCCCACTTCGACTACGTCTGTCGCGCGGTGACCGATGGGATTCGCGAAGCGATCCGCGACACCGGAGTGCCGATCGCATTCGGTGTGCTCACCACCGACGACGTGGAGCAGGCCCTGGCCCGCACCGGTGGAGCCGACGGGAACAAGGGCGAGGAGGCGGCGCTGGCCGCCATCGAGATGGCGCGTCTCCGCCCGGTCCTCGACGGCCTTCCCCCCGGCCCGGCGGGAGACGATTCGTGACCCGCGCGCGGCCGTCCACCCGCCATCGCTCTCGCGAGGCCGCCCTGCAGGTGCTCTACGCGGTCGACATGGCGCGGCGAAAGACGGCCGAGACGGCAGGGTCTGAGATGGCGCGGGCGGAGGAGGCCTTCGAGCGGGCGGTCGCCCATTTCGAGCTGCCCGAAGGAGCCCGCGTCTTCGCCAAGGAGCTCGTCACCGGAGTCTGCCGTCTGCGCCAGGAGCTGGACGATCGTCTCTCCGCGCACAGCCAGCACTGGCGCCTCGATCGGATGGCCGCGGTGGACCGCAACGTGCTGCGGATCGGCGCCTACGAGATCCTCCACACCGATACGCCCGCGCCGATCGCCATCGACGAGGCCGTGGAGCTGGCGCACCGCTTCGCCGGCGAGCGGTCGCCGGCCTTCGTGAACGGCATTCTGGATTCGGTGTCCCGGGAGGTCTCCGGTTGAGCTTGACCCTGGCCCTCGAAATCGAGACCGTGCGCCTGGATCAGGTCGTCGTCGACGTCCTGGTGACGCCGTTCTTCGCCTGCGACCGCCCGCTTCGCGGGCCCGCGGCCCGGGCGGACTGGCGCCTCTGCGGGCTCCTCTCGGACCGCCTCCAGCGGGAGGAGTTGACCGGGGAGCGGGGCGAAGCCGCTCTCTTCCCCACGGGTGGCCGGATGCGGACTCCCCTGCTGCTGACGTTGGGTCTCGGCCCCAGGTTCGAGTTCAGGGACGAGACGCTCCGCCTGGTGGCCGAGAACGCGACGGAGCGGATCCTCGGGCTGCGCTCGGGGATTGCGGGGATTGCCCTCCCCGGCAAGGCGGTCTCGAACCTCGAAGCCGACCGTTCAGCCGGCCTCGTGCTCGAGGGGGTCGCCGCGGCCCTGTCCGAGCGCCCGAGCGCACTGCGGCTCAGCCTGTGGGTGACGCCGGAGGAAGCCGGCCAGGCGCGGGCCGGCCTCCTGGAGACGGCGGGTCGGCTTTCGGGCTCTGATCTCGCGATCCGGCTCGATCGCGGGGCGGCTGCCCTGCCTCGTCGGCGTCACACCGTCCCATCCCGGCCGGGGCCACCCGCGGGGAAGACGATTCCCCGAGGCCGATTCCCATCGTGAGCGGTTCCTCTTCTCCACCCGGATGACTCGCGCAGCGGAGTCAAAGGACACCGGGAAGGGGCGGAGCGCTCGGCAATAATCCGGGTCAAGTCCCACCTCCGACCGCCGATTGGTTCTCTGGAGGCTTCTGCTTGACGGCGGGGAAGCTCTCCACGCTACACCCTATCGGAGTTCGGATGAGTCTGGTCGGCAGTCTCGAGGACCTGGGCCTCGGCGATATCCTGCAGGTCATCAGCCTGTCCAGAAAGTCGGGTGTGCTGCTCCTGCGAACCGATCTCGGAAACGGTCGGATCATCTTCCGGGACGGGCTGATTCGAGGCGCTTTCCGCGAGGGCGATTCGACGAGTCTGCGCGAGCTGGTCGCCGGCTCGGAGACGGTGCCTCCTGCCGAGCTGGACGCCGCCTGGGAACAGGCTCGCGCCGAGGGCGTGGGCCTGGACACCGTCCTGATCGACCGTTCTCTCTCGAGCGCCGAGCTCCTGGAGGAGCTGCGCCGGGAGAATGTCGAAGGCGCGGTCATGCAGATGTTCCGCTGGGAGACCGGGGAGTTCAGCTTCGAGGTCCGCGACGACGTCGTCGACGGGGAGACCTTCTCGAGCTCGGGAGTCAACCCCCAGTTTCTGGCGCTCGACTACACCCGCCGCGCGGACGAAAAGGGAGGCGATACGGACGAGGACCCCTCCTGCGATTCACTCATGTTCGACGGGGAGGGCGAATTCGACACCGACGAGGGCGAGACTCTTTCGGAGGAGGCGATCGTCACCATCGAGGAGAGTCATCCCCCGGAGGAGCTGATCGTCACCGCCGAGCCGATGCTCGAGCCCGAGCCACTCGTCGCGGTCGAGGAGGCGCCCGACCCGGCGCCGCCATGTGCCGTCGCGCCCGAATCCCGACCGCCTTCGCCGGTGATCGCCATCGACGCGGATCTCGCCGTGCTCGAGTGGGTGAAGCAGGGCCTCTCCGACACCTTCCCCCGAGTTCACATCTTTCAGCGTTCCGAGCTGGGCATCAGCCGGATCCGCCAGTACCTGGCTCGCGCGGAGGAGCCGCTGGTCGTGCTGTCGACCAACGCGCCCTCCGATCCGCTCTCCGGCGCCAACGATTGCGTGGAGATCATCCAACGCCTGCGGGCCCACTCCCGGCAGATGCCCATCGTGTTGATGGTCGAGCCCGGAGAGGATCCGCTCCGCGGTCGCGCAAAGGGATCTCGGCCCGATGCGATCGCCGAGAAGCCGACCGCCAGCCACCTCGCCGACCCGCGCTGCCTGCCCCAGCGGGACGAGTACGCCGCCGGTCTGCGCGACATCCTGGTCGCCCGCACCTCCAGGCACTGCGCAGCGGATGCGCCGCCCTCTCCGACAGACTCGCTCTCGCCGGACAGCCTCGCCCGACTCAAGCAGGTGAGCGCGCGAATCCGCGATCCTTCCTCCCGGGGAGAGGTGCTTCCCCAGGTCCTCCACTTCGCGTCGGAGACCCTCTCCCGAGTCGCGATGTTCATGATCCGGGACGACACGGCACAGGGCATCGCACAGGTCGGTCTGCAGAAGGCGGGGGGTCCCGACCAGCGGGGCCTTCGCGAGGTCACCCTTCCTCATCGGGAGCCCGCCTGGTTCCGTCAGGTCCTCGACAGCCGCAGCCCGGTGCGCGCGGCGCCCGCGGACGATGGCGATCAACGCCTCGCGGTCCTGCTCGGCAATGCGATCCCCGGGGAAGCCTACGTCGCACCGATCGAGAGCGGTGAACAGATCGTCGCGCTCCTCTACGCAGACAACCTTCCCGGGGACGAACCCATCGGCGATACCAGCGCGCTGGAAGTCGTGCTCCACGAGGCGGGACTGGCGCTGGATCGGGCCTGGCTGGAACGGGTCCTCGAAGCGGCGGAAGGCTGAGCCCGAGCGGAGGCCCCGTCGCGGGCTTCTTCATCCGAGAGCCGTCGCGACCTCCGCGGTGATCCTTCGCAGGGCCTCTTCGAGCGAGGGAGCCGGGGCCTTGTCCCCTCGGTGGATCGGGCTGCGCTCCATCGACGGGGGAGGGGGAAACTAGTCTCTACACCTTAAGAAAACCCCCACGGAGACCGATGGATATGCCGGTTTCTTGCTCCCGGAGAGGGAGCTTCAGGAGGGGTCCGTGTACAGCGTCCTCGTCGTCGAGGATTCAGCGACCATGCGCTCACTCATCGCCTCGACCCTCGAGGAGATGGGAGAACCGCTCAAGATCACCGAGGCGCCGAGCGGCTTCGAGGCGCTTCGTATGCTGCCGCGGGAGCGCTTCGACCTGATCCTCACCGATATCAACATGCCCGACATCAACGGCCTCGAGCTCGTCTCCTTCGTGAAGGGCAACGAGGCCTATCGCTCGATTCCACTGATCATCGTCTCGACGGAGAGCTCGGATCGCGATCGCGAGAAGGGGCTCAGCCTCGGCGCCGACGCCTACCTCGTCAAGCCATTCGAGTCCGATGATCTCCTGCAGATCGTTCGCGATCTGTTGGCGAGCTCCCAGCGGGAAGGGTAGCCCGTGGCGGCGAAGCAGAAGAGCGGAGGGACGCGCTCCAGAGCTCAGCTCGAATTCGTCGCCGAGTCGGAGGAGATCCTCGAGCAGGTGCGAGAGGATCTGGGCCAGCTCGCGGACCAGGGATCTTCGTCGTCGGAGGCCGATCCCGAGCTGGTGAATCGGCTCTTCCGGTCCGCCCACTCCCTCAAGGGCCTGGCCGGCATGTTCGGCTTCGACGCGATGAGCGAGCTGGCGCATCACCTGGAGGAGGTCCTCGACCGCCTGCGCATGGGCCGGGTAGCACTCGATTCCAGGGCGCTCGATCTCCTGGACCAGTCGGTCGCGCTCTTCGCGACGATGCTGGAGAAGGCAGGCGACGAGACCGCACAGAACGAAGCAGCGGAGTCGATCTCCGCTCTGATCGCACGCATCGACGAGTGGACCGTGACGCCCCAAGAGAGCTCGGGGCAGCTCGAAGAGCTCGACATCGATTCATCCATGCTCCGCGCCCTCACCGAGTACGAGGAGCACCGGCTGCGGGAGAACATCGGGCGCGGGTTCTCGATCTACGTAATCGCGGTCAACTTCGAGATCCTCGCCTTCGAGGAGGGGCTCTCCGAGGTCTCGGATGCCATTCGCGAGGTGGGTGAGGTCCTCTCGACCCTGCCCTCGCCCGGGGAGACGCCGGAGTCGCAGATCCGCTTCTCGCTGCTCACTGCGACCGAACAGAGCACCGAGGATCTCGCCTCGCATCTCGATCTCCCGGTCTCCTCCGTGCATACGGCGTGGCGACCGGCGGGCCGCGTCGAGAGTTCCCGGAGCCAGCCAGAGGCCCCCAAGGCCGAGAGCAAGGTCAGCCCGCGACCGGCCGATGATTCCACCGCGACCCGCGGTGAGGTCGAGTCGCTCCGATCCATCAGTGACACCGTCAGGGTCGACATCCGAAAGCTCGACGAGTTGATGAATCTCGTGGGTGAGCTGGGGCTTCAGCGCGCCGCGGTCGCCGCGATTGCCGATCGCCTCTCCGCCGAACCGGCGACCGTGCGGATCGGTTCCGAGCTCGGGAAGGTGCACAAGGGCCTGGAGCGGAAGATCCAAGGTCTCCAGACCAGCGTGCTCCAGGTTCGCATGGTGCCGCTGCGTCAGGTCTTCGAAAGGCTGGCGCGGGTGGTACGGCGCATGCGCCGCGATCAGAGCAAGGAGGTCCGTCTGGAGATCAGCGGTGCCGACACGGAACTGGACAAGCTGATCGTGGAGGGGCTCGCTGATCCACTCATGCACGTCGTCCGCAACGCCTTCGACCACGCCATCGAAGATGAGGCGGAGCGAACGGCGGCGGGCAAGCCCACCGACGGCTGCATTCGCCTCGACGCCTTCCAGCGCGGCAAAGACGTGGTGATTGCCGTCTCGGACGACGGCCGGGGGATCGATGCGCAGACCTTGTGCGCGCGCGCCATCGAGCGGGGCATCGTTCCTTCCGATGCGGAGCTGTCCGAGAAGGAAATGCTGGATCTCGTCTTCGCGCCCGGCCTCTCCACCTGCTCCGAGTTGACGGAGACCAGTGGGCGCGGCGTCGGGATGGACGTGGTGCGCTCGAACATCGGGGAACTCGGTGGCATCGTGGACGTCGAATCGGAGCGGGAACGCGGCACCACCGTCACCATCACTCTTCCCATCACCCTCGCAATCATTCAAGCCCTGATCGTCGGAGTCGCGGATCAGCGCTTCGCGATTCCCCTCAATTCGGTCCGCGAGACGCTGCTCGTCGAACCCGACGAGATCCAGAGGAGTCGAGGACGGGAGATCCTCAATCTGCGGGGGGAGGCACTTCCCCTCCGGCGCCTCCGGGAGGAGTTCTCGCTGGGAGAGTCGCAGGCGGATTCCAGGCAGTACGCCGTCGTGGTTGGAGTTGGAGACGTCCGCCTCGGGCTGCTGGTGGACCGTCTCCAGAATCAGCAGGACACCGTGATCAAGCCGATCCAGGGCCCCGCGCAGAACGTGCGCGGGTTCGCCGGAGCGACGGAGTTCGGAGATCAGGGGGCGGTGCTGGTGATCGACGTCTCGGCGGTGGTCGAGGATGCGATGCGCGGGAGGACGACCGGGTGAGTCAACCGGACACGACGAATCCCACCGGCGGCGAAGAGTCGATGGGCTGGGAATCGCTGGCCCTCACCGCGGCCGGTCGTCAGGTCGAGGAAGAGGAGAGCCTGCTTCGGGATCTTCTCACCTTCACCCTGAACGGAGACTCCTACGCGGTCCCCGTGGAGTGGGTCCGGGAGATCGTTCGACTCAGGGGGATCACCCCGATGCCCCGGGTCCCTCCGGAGATACGCGGGGTGATCTCGCTCCGCGGCGAAATCGTGCAGGTCCTCGACCTGTGTCGTCGTCTCGGAATCGGGAGCCGAGAACCTGCGCGGAGCAACCGGATCATCGTGCTGCACGGCGATCCTGGAAACGTGACGGGGCTGCTGGTGGACTCCGTGAAGGAGGTGCTCCGGGTCGATGAAGAGGCGATCCAGATTCGCGAGATCGTGCGGTCCCAGGAGGTGACGCCCCTTCCGAGAGCGCCCGAGTTGATCGAGGGCGTCGTCGATCTTCGCGGTGTGGTGGTCCCGGTCATCGATCTCGGTCACGTTCTCTGCGGAGAGCGAACCGAGAATTCGCCCGAGTGCCGGATCGCCATCCTGGAGGTGGACGGGATGGTTCTCGGCCTGCGCGTCGACGCAGCGGTGGACGTGCTCGGGGTGGAGGCCGGCGACGTCGATGCACCGCCGGCCCTGGCCACGCACGCCGGCTACGACAAGATCCGCGCCGTCGTGCGCCGAGCCGACGCACCTCCGGTGCTGGTCCTTTCACTCGAAAGCATCCTCGAGAGCGTGTACCGCTCTGCTCTGACCCAAGGCGGAGTCGAAGCATGAACGAAGCGCCCATTGCCAGCGGATCCAGCTTCCGACGTCGACTGATGATCGGGAACATCCTGTTCCAGATGTGCACTGCGATCCTCGTGATCTCCTACCTCTTCGCCCTGCTGCGGCTGACCGCGGAACAATGGCACGAGTTCTTTATCGGTTGCGTCACGTTCTGCGGAGTCGGTGCGATTGCCAACGCCTTGATGCATTGTCGCTTCGATCGCGCGGTCGTTGCCTGCATCGACGCCGAGGCGAGTGACGAGGCTTGCGAGGAGCACTTCCGAAGCGGTTTCGAAGCCGCGACGGATCTCCCGCGCCGGATGTTCTTCGCGGCCCAGGTGAGCTGGGCCATCGCGGCGGCCACCATTCCCGGATGGATGACGCTGCGCCTGGATGACCTGCCGAGCAGCCCGCCCCTCACGATCGCCGTGGTGGCCTTGATGGGCGGCCTGGTCACCGGGATCTTCGTCTTCTACGCCCTCAAGCGATTCGTCGCGCCCCTGCGCAACCGGTGGGCGGGGCGGCTGCTCGATTCCACCGAGCGACAGAGCCTGATCCATCGACTCTCGCTCTCCCGCAAGCTCGGGATCGCGGTCAGCGGAGTGATGGTCTCCACGGTCTTCGCGGCGGCGCTCCTCTCCTACAGCCTCGCCTTTCGTCCCATCGAGGCCTACAGCACCCGGGTGCAGAGCGGTTGGGTGGAGCGCATGGCCGAACGCCTCTTCGGTCCCCAGGATCCGGTCCTCAACCTGGTGAAGGACGAGCTGGAACAGCTCGGCATCGCCGGGCGGCTGCTGGTCATCGATCTCTCCGCAGGGAAGATCATGAGCGGCGATCCGGGAGCCCTCACCGCGAGCGAGCTGCGTTGGATCACGGCCTCCGAGGAGTTCACCGGGACCAGCCTCGGAATCGACTCGGACAACAGCTTCGCCTGGTCGCGACTCGAGGACGACCCGACCTTCGCCCTGGTGGCGGCCACCTCGCGAGACCACATCAGCGGCGATCTCGGCCGCGTCCAGCTCGCTTTCGGACTCCTGCTCCTGGCCGCCTTCGCCATCGCGCTCTGCGCGGCGTTCCTGATGGCCGACGACGTCAGCAGAACCACGGAGTGGCTGCGCGGGGAGGCGAAGCGAATCGCCTCGGGTGACCTCACCCGGGGAGAGGTTCGGGAGTCGGAGGACGAGCTCGGCAGCCTGGCCCGTTCCTTCGCGGAGATGAGCGACTCTCTCCGCGCCACGATCGGTCGGGTGGCCGAGGCGGCGGTGCGTGTCGATGCTGAGGCGGCCGCGATCGCGACGGCGGGCTCCGGCGTCGCGAAGGTGACGGGGGACCAGGTCGAGGGAATCAAGCAGGCCAGCGGCTCGATGGCGGCGATCAATTCCCAGATTTCGGGGATCACAGAGTCGGCGCAGGTGTTGACCGGGAACGTGGAAGAAGCGAGCAGCACGATACTCGAGCTCGGCGCCGCCGGCGAGGAGCTCAACCAGACCACCTCCGCGCTCACCAGTCAGATCAACGACGTCAGCGGCTCCATCGAGGAGATGATTCAGGGCGCGCGCCAGATCTCCGAGAACACCGTGGGACTCGCCGGCGCGGCCGCCGAGACCTCCGCGTCGATGACCCAGATGGCGGCTTCGATGCAGCAGGTCGAGCGCGCCGCGACCGAGACCGCCGGCTTCTCCGCCCAGGTGGTCTCTCTCGCCGAGAGCGGTCGCGAGCGGGTGCAACAGACGATCGCGGGGATGGATGCGATCCGCGAGGCGACCGGCAGCGCCGACACCGTGATCCGCGGTCTCGGCGAGCGCGTCCAGGAAATCGGAGCCATCGTCGACGTGATCGATGAGGTGGCCGACGAGACCAGCCTGCTCGCCTTGAACGCCGCCATCATTGCGGCTCAGGCGGGGGATCAGGGTCGCTCCTTCTCGGTCGTGGCGGACGAGATCAAGGACCTCGCCGACCGCGTGCTGACCAGCACCAAGGAGATCGGCGGACTGATCCGCTCCGTTCAAGAGGAGAGCGCCAACGCGGTTGGCGCCATCGAACGCGGAACCGAGAGCGTCCAGAGCGGCGTCGACCTGTCCGCCGAGGCCGGCGCTTCCCTTGAGGAGATCACACGCGCGGCGCACGCCAGCGGAATGCGGATCCAGGAGATCGTCCAGGCGGTGCGCGAACAGGCGAATGACGCGAGCCGCGTATCGGATCTGACGGCCCAGGTGAATAGCAGCGTCGAAGAGATCCGCGCCGGGGGAGAAGAGCAGGAACGCGGCAATGAGATGGTGATGCGAGGCACGGTGGCCATGCGAAACGTCGCGCACCAGACCGATCGCACCACCGAGGAGCAGGCGCGCGGGACCAGACGGATCCGGGACAGCATCGAGAGCGTGCGGGACGCCGTCGACAAGATCCACGCCGCACTCCAGGGACAATCGGAAGAATGCCGGCATGCGGTGTCGTTTCTCGAACAGGTCTATGAGCGCACGCGTGCCAACGAGGATGTCTCGAGCCTCATGAGCCAGGCGACCCGGGGTCTCGAGCAGCAGGCGGAGGCGCTTCGGGAAGCCATCCGGAGGTTCAGGATCGAATGACGATCGTCGAGGGACAAGGGAGCGAATCATGATCGCCACGTGCCCCAGGTGTTCGGTGCGGTATCGAATCGCAAAGGAGAAGCTGAAGCCCGAGGGGGTGCGAATGCGTTGCGGGCGTTGCGAGGCGGTGTTCCGCGTCCGACCGCCCGTCCCGGTTTCCGCACCCGTCCCGGTCCCCGCACCCCAAAAGGAGCCGAGCCCGCCGGAGTTGCCGGAGGAGTCCCTGCAGGTGGATCGACCCGCTGCGCCGGAGCCGCCCCGGTCCGAGCCGCAGAAGCGGGAGGAGGCGGACCCGGAGCAGCTGGTGCTGGTGGCGATTCCCGATGCCGAGCTCGCGAAACAGACCACCTCGTTGCTCGAGGAGCACGGACTCCGCACCAGTATCGTGCACGATGGCGTCGAGGCGATGCTGGAGGTTCAGCGTCAGCTTCCCCGGTTGGTGCTGCTGTCTGCGTCGCTCCCGAAGATGTACGGGTTCCAGATCTGCGAGGTGATGAAGCGCAACGAGAGCCTGCGCTCGATCACCGTCGTTCTCGCCGGATCCATTCATCATACCGATCGCTACCGCCGGGAGCCGAATGAGCTCTACGGAGCGGACGCCTATCTCGAGGATCCGGATCTTCCCGGGGGTCTGATTCCGATCCTCGAGAGGCTGGGGATCCCCACGACACGCGTTGCGATTCCTTCTCCGGAGCCGACTCCTCCGCAGCCTTCACCGAGCCCGTCGCAGGCGTCACCGGCTCCCACCGCATTGCCGGAGCCCACGCCGCAGATTCCACCCGCTTCCGCGGCCCCCCCGGAACCTCCGGCGGTGCAGCAGGACGATGGTCTGGCGGAAGAGAGGGCCAAGGCCGAGCGACTCGCCCGCATCATCGTCTCGGACATCATCCTCTACAACGACGAGAAGTTCGCGGATGCGATCCGACGGGGCTCTGTGCTGGAGAAGATGGGCCCCGATCTGGAGGAGGGCAGGGATCTCTTCCGCAGTCGGATCGACGAGCGGGTTTGCCAGGAACGAGACTACCTGGTGGAGGAGCTACTGCGCGTAGCACGCGCGCGCGAAGCGGGGTGAGGATGTCGATGGATAGCCGTGATCGCGAAAGCATCCTGCTGGACCTGGGGAGTGGGGACGAGGAGATCCGGAGGCTGGCGGTGGAGCGTCTCACGCTGCTCCCCGTGGCAGAAGCGTTTCCCGTGCTCGTGGACAGACTGGGCGATTCGAGCTGGCGGGTACGCAAGGCCGCCGTCGAGCGACTGGTGGCGTCGCCGGAGTTCCCCGATGCGACCTCCCGTCTGGTGGCTGCCCTGAGCGACGGTGACAACACCAACCGCCGCAACTCGGCGCTGGAGGCTCTGGTGCGCTGTGGGCGCAATGCCCTTCCCACTCTGCTCGACGCCTCCCACGATCCGGACGTGGATGTCCGCAAGCAGGTGGTCGACGTGCTGGGGGGCATCGGCGATGAGAGCGCGTCCGGCCGCCTGGTGGAGATGCTGGGCGACCCCGATCCGAACGTCCGCGGTGCGGCTGCCGATGCTCTGGGTGCGATGGGGAGCGTCGGGGCCGTTCCCGCTCTCCTGGCCCTGGCAAGAGAGGACGACGAAGACCTGGCCCGCCTCTCCGCCCTCTGTGCACTGGTTCGCATGGAAGCCCCGGTGGCTTCCAGTGACCTGGTCGATCCCCTCGGTAGCTCGGTACTGCGCCCCGCGGCCTACGCGTTGCTCGGTCACAGCGACGATCCGAATGCCGCCGAGCTGCTGCTGAAGGGAGTCGCCGACAGCTCTCGGAGGTGCCGGGAAGCGGTCTTCGAGGCCCTTCTGCGCTGGATCGCACGATCCGACCCAGCGGAGGCCGATCGATTGACGGTGCGCATCCGCGATGCGGCTGCGTCTGCCCCGGGGGTCCTTGGCGATGCGCTCGAGCGTCTCACCTCGGCGGGACTACAGACGCGGCTCGTGCTGGTGCAGCTCTTCGGCCTGTTGAAGCGCTCGGACACCATGATCCCCATCCTCCTCGCCGGCGACGACGAGGCGCTCGAGGAGGTGGTGATCGCCACTCTCGAGAGCTCCGGCAGTGCCGTCGAGGGGATTCTCGAGGAAGCGTGGGAGTCACTCGAGGCGAACTCCCGCCGCCTCGCCTGCGAGCTCCTGGGTCGGGTCGGGGCGGACAAAGCAAGAGCCCGGCTGATCAGGGTCGTTTCGGATCCGGACGCCGAGCTGCGGATCGCCGCCTTGCGCGCACTGGGCCGACGCGGTGAGGGGTCGGCGTTGCCGATTCTCGTGCAGCGGCTCGAAGCTGTGGTGAGGGAGAGCGAGGAGGAAGCCGAGGAAGAAGAGGTCGAAGCCGTCACGGAAGCCATCGTGGCGATCGCGGGGACCGAGGATGCCTCGGAATCGGGGGTCATCGACCAGGCCGTCGATTTGCTCTGCGGCCGTCGGGAGGGGGCCGAGGAGCCGTTCCGTCTGGCGGTCGCGCAGATCCTGGGAAGCGTTGGACGACCCGAGGAGATCGCAACCGTCGGATTCATGATGTCGGATCCGAGCGCCTCGGTGCGGCGGGCGGCGGTGAAGGCCCTTGCCCGTCTGGCGCGCGGTGAGGTTCCGGAGCAGTTGCGGATGGCTCTCGCCGACGAGTCCCCCTCGGTGCGCATCGCCTCGGCGTCGGCGTTGGGCGCCTCGGACGCCCCCCAGCTCATCGAAGACCTCGCCAGTCTCGCAGGCGACGAGGACGTCCACGTGCGCGCCGCGGCCATGCGTGCGCTGGGAAGGGGTGCCGCCACGGTGCGAGACAGCGATCCGCATTCGCCCTCGGTTGCGAATGCCATGATCATTCTATCCGTCGCGTTGGAGGAACAGGGTCCGGTCGCGATGGCTGCCCTCGAGGCTCTCGCCGCCCTGGGAGGTCCGGACGTCGCGCAGCTCGCTACCGGTATGCTGACCCGGGACGACCCGGAGCTGGTGAAGGTCGCCGTCGAGTGCATCCGAGCCCACGGCACCGCCGATGCTCTACGGGCCCTGTTGCCGCTGATCTCTCACGAGCACTGGTTGATTCGCGCCGAGGTCGTCCAGACGCTCGCCGATCGCGGATTGGTGCAGGCGGTCCCCGCGATCCTTCGCCGGCTCGACAAGGAGCAGGACGACTTCGTGCGCGACACGATCATTCGCGCGCTCAAGCGGCTGGAGATCTAGGAAGAGCATGAGCGTCGGAGAAGACATCCGGGATCTCGTCCTCTCGGACGCGGAGTACCGCATGTTTGCCGACCTGTTCCGCGAATACTGCGGTCTCCACTTCGCGGAGGATTCGAGATACCTGCTGGAGAAGCGCTTGGTCCGCCGGATCCTCGAAGTCGATGCGGGATCCTTCTCCGCCTATCACTACATGCTGCGTCGGGATACCTCCGGTGATCAGGAACTGGCCCACATCGTCGACGAGCTCACGACCAACGAGACCTACTTCTTTCGGGAGCGCAAACAGCTCCGGGCGCTCTTCGAGGAGATCCTTCCCGAGCTTCGACTGAGGCGCGAGGCCGAAGGGAGATCGCTCCTGAGCATCTGGAGTGCCGGTTGCTCCAGTGGCGAAGAGCCCTACTCGATCGTGATGCTGGCCCTGGAGGCCGGCATCGAAATGGGTCGCGAACTCAGGGTCTACGCATCGGACATCGACCGGCCTCGTTCCGAGAGACGGAGCCTCGCATCAGGGACAAGTACTTCGTCGAGAAGGATGGTCTCTGGCGTATCTCGGACGACATCAAGAGACAGGTGGTCTTCACGCGTCTGAACCTTCTCGACCGAGGGTGCATGTCCCTGCTGGGGATCATGGACGTGATCCTGTGCCGCAACGTCATCATCTACTTCGACCTCGAGACCAAGCGGGAGGTGATCCGGACCTTCAACGAGAAGCTTTACCCCGGCGGATATCTGCTTCTCGGGCATTCCGAGTCACTTATCCGAGTGTCGGACGCCTTCGAGCTCGAGCATCTGCGCAATGATCTCGTCTACCGGAAACCGATCGCCGGTGAGACCCGATGGGACCTCCGGCACGCGGCCGCCGCCGCCGCGATCAGGACCAGCGAATCCGAAGGGGCGGACGGGTGAACGCGCAGGATCCGATTCGCATCCTGGTGATCGACGACTCCGCATACAGCCGCCGGACGATCGTTCGAATGCTCGAGAGATCGCCGCTGATCGAGGTGGTAGGCTGGGCTCCGGACGGTGAGGAGGCCCTTCGAAAGGCCCTCGAGCTCGATCTGGACCTGATCACCCTGGATCTCGAGATGCCCCGCATGGACGGCTTCACGTTCTTGCGGATCATCATGGCCAAGAAGCCGACGCCGGTGATCGTGGTCAGTGGGCGCGTCGGCGATCAGGAGGTATTCAAGGCGCTGGAGCTGGGCGCGGTGGATTTCGTCGCGAAACCGAGTCCTCGCGCCACGCCGGAGCTGGCGCAGATCGAGCGGGAGCTGATCCGAAAGGTCCACGCGATCCGACAGCTGCGCATCGACAAGCTGCGCCACCAGATCTCCAGCCCGCCCTCCCTGGTGCCGCAAGCCGTGGCTTCACCGGAGATCTCGCGAGTGGTGGCGATCGGTGCCTCGACCGGAGGTCCCTCGGCACTAATGCAGATCTTCAGCGCATTCGCGGATCCACCCCCCTGCGCGTTCGTGATCTCCCAGCACATGCCCGGCGGTTTCACGCAGGGATTCGCGCAGCGTCTCGATCGCATGACCAACCTGCAGGCCCGGGAGGCGTACGACGGGGAGGAGCCTGAAGCCGGGAAGATCCTGGTGGCGCCGGGCGACAACCATCTGGAGTTCGCGACGAAGAAAGGGCGGGTCGTCACCCGCCTGGCCCCGCGATCGGACGCCGACAAGTATGCGCCTGCAGTCGATCGCATGTTCCATTCGGCAGCGAAGCACTTCGGCTCCGACCTGCTCGCCGTCGTGCTCACCGGAATGGGAGACGACGGGCGAAGCGGTGTGTACGCGGTCAAGGAACAGGGCGGTCACGTGATCGCTGAGTCGGAGGAAACGGCGGTGATTTTCGGGATGCCTCAGCGTGCGATTCGCACCGGCATGGTGGATGTGGTGCTGCCGCTCTCCGAGATCGCCTCGGCGATCCAGTCGGGGATCGGGGGGAGTGGATCGAAGACAACTCACCGAAAGGGTTTCGCATGAGTGACGAGAAGAGGGAGACCTTCGCGCGAGCCGAGGAGTTCCTGTCGCTCTTCAGCCGCGGGGCCGAGTTCACGAAGCAGCTCCTCGAGGAGAACGAGCGACTGCGCAACAGACTCGCCAACATCGAAGAGCGCCAGAACTACGCGGCCCAGAGCAGCGCGGAATGGGAGAAGCTCCGCGAGGAACTCGTTACGCGAATCTCGGGACTCGAGACCGAGAAGCGGGACGCACTGGATCGCCTCAGAGCCATCGAAGAGGAGAATCGGCAGTTCGCCGGTCGCTATCTGGAGGTCGAGGAGGAGAACAACAACCTCGCCAACCTGTACGTGGCAAGCTTCCAGCTCCACTCGACCCTCGATCTGTCCGAAGTGCTCAAGACCATCATCGAGATCGTGATCAATCTGATCGGAGCAGAAGTCTTCGCGGTCTACGTTCTCGACGAGAAGACCGATCAGCTTTCTCCCGTTGCCGCCGAGGGGAGGCCGCTCTCCGCCTTTCCGAAGGTGCCCCTGAATTCGGGCATGATGGGTGAATCCGTCAGGAGCGGCGAAACCACGTGCGATGGTGCGTCGGCTTCCGACGATCTGGAACGGCCCATCGTGTGCATTCCGCTTCGGATCGGGGAACGGCCGATGGGAGCGATCGCGATCTTCGAGCTGCTGGTCCAGAAGGATTCGTTCACTCCGCTGGACCAGGAGCTCTTCACCCTGCTGGCCGGTCATGCCGCGACGTCGATCTTCGCGGCGCAGCTCTACGGACAGTCGGAGCGAAAACTCAACACCATCCAGGGATTCATCGACCTCTTGACGAAATAGCTCGTCGTCCAACGCCGCGCCGGCGGAGGAGGGAGTGGGACATGCACCGCCATCGGATTCTCATCGTCGAAGACAGCCCGACCATGCGTCAGCTGCTCGTGTTCGCGCTCAAGCGGCTCAAAGGGGTCGAACTGGCCGAGGCCCAGGACGGCATGGATGGTCTCCGAAAAGTCACCAGCGACCACTACGATCTCGTCCTCGTCGACATCAACATGCCGGTCATGGACGGCCTCAAGCTGATCAGCCTGATCCGAGCCGAAGAGAGCCTCAAGCAGATGCCCATCGTGGTGATTACCACCGAGGGCGCCAAGGAAGATCGCGAGCGTGCGCTTTCCCTCGGAGCGGACGAGTACTTGACCAAGCCGATCCAGGCGAACCGCGTGCTCGCCACCGCGAAGAGCCTGCTCAAGATGGACTAGCAGGTCCGGGCCGGGCCGAGCCCGCGTCCCCGACGGAGTCCCAACCGGGGAGCCTTCCCGGCCGCCGCGCCTTCCCCCGCCCCGGTGCTCGGGCCCGCGCTGTGGTATATCCCTGCCGTGGTGAAATGGGCGCTCGTCTCCGTGTTGGCCTCGCTGGTCGCGTGCAGCGGCTGCGGCTACCAGATCGTTCGATATCGGGACGCACTGGGGGATGCGCGGCGGGTGGCGATCGTCGGGCTGGAGAACAACAGCTTCGAGCCGGGGCTCGAGTCGCTGGTCACGGACGCGATCACGCGCGAGTTCCTGCGGCGAGGCGCACTCCAGGTGGTGTCGGATCCCGAGATCGCCGATCTCATCGTCAAGGGAAGCGTGGAACGGGTCGAGACCCGCAGTCAGAGCTTCTCTTCGATCGTGTTCGCCCTCGAGTTCAGGGTCACCCTGCGCCTCGATCTCCAGGTGGAGCGCCCCGACGGCTCCACCCTGCCCATCACCTACCGCGCGCTGGTCGAATCCGAGATCTACCAGGCCAGCGCTGACCATGAGGTCACCCGGACCAATCGCAAGGAGGCGCTCAGGCGCCTCGCCGGGATTCTGGCGGGGCGATTCCACGACTCTCTCTACGAGCGAATCACTCCGTGACGCCCGGCGAGCTCGAGCGTGAGCTCGCCGCCGGGAGGCTTCGTCCCGCGTATCTCCTGGCTGGAGCCGAGGCGCTGCTCCGCGACGACGCGTCCCGGGCGATCGCCGAGGCCGTTCTGGCCGGGGGGCCCCGCGACTTCAACTTCGATCGCCTCGATGGTGCCACCTGCACCGAGGTGGAGCTGCTGGACGCGGTTCGCTCGCTCCCGGTGCTCGCCGAGCGTCGTCTCGTGGTGCTGCGACAGCCCGAGGGGAAGGGGCGCCGGTCGCAGACGCTGGAAAACGGGATCGCGGCCGCGGTGGAGGCGGTTCAGGCTTCCTCGTCCGCGGTCCTGGTGGTGACCGCGCCGACGGTCGACAAGCGTTCGAAGTGGGTGAAGGCCTTCAAGGAGCCCGCTGCCCTGGTGGCCTGCGATCCGCCGAAAGGCCTGCGCGCGATCATCGCCTTCGTGAAGCAGGAGGCGGAGCGTCGCGACATCTCCCTGCAGCCCGGGGCGGCGGAGGCGTTGGCCGAGGCCGTTGGACCCCAGCTCCTGATGCTGCGGCAGGAACTCGAGAAGGCGGCGCTCCACGCCGGCCCGGGGCGTCCCGTCCGTCGCAGCGACGTGACGGCGATCGTGAGCGAGGTGGCCGAGCAGCCGATCTGGGATCTCACCGACGCGATCGGTGAGGGTCGAACGCCCGATGCCCTCATGGTCCTCGCTCGTCTGCTCGACTCCGGCGCGCCGCCTCCCGTGATGCTCGGATCGCTTGCGACGCACTTTCGCAGACTGGTGCGCTCGCGCTCTGGAGCCCGTGTGGCCGGACACCCGTTCATGGTCAGGAAGCTCGAGTCCCAGGCGAAGCGCTACTCCCAGCGTCGCCTGGTCGCCTGTCTCCGCGCGATCCACGAGGTTGACGAGGTGTTGAAGGGCCAGGGCTCGCTGCCCCCCGAAATCGCCCTGGAACGGCTGGTGCTGGGCCTGTCGTCCTAAGCGTGGACGGGGACGGTGTTGCTTCCTCGGGAGCTAGCTCCCAGCTCGGTGGACGGCCCTGGCGAGGCGCGAGACGCTCCGGCTGGCGGTGGTCTTCTTGATGGCCCGTTTGCTGGCTGCCTTGCGCAGAGCCCGCTCGGCGCTCCGGAGCTTCTGCTGGGCGCCTTCCCGGTCTCCGCTCTCGATCGCGCCGCGCACGCTCTTGAGGTGCGATTTCACCTGGCTCTTGGCCCTGCGGTTGCGAGCCCTTCGCTTGAGAGCCTGGCGCGCGCGCTTCTCGGCAGATCTGTGTGTCGCCATCCGCGGTGCACTCCGTCTCCCGAGGTCGCGCGACGAAAACGGGGCCACGCGACGATCGGGACGCCGGAGAATAGGGATCTGGGGGGATTCGGTCCAGACCCGCCGTTCGCCGCTGCAAAGCGGGTTCAGCGAGTGCTCCCGGCGACCGATAGACCCACCGTGATGCCTGCCTCCGAGGAGAAGTGCGTGAGCAGGAGGCAGCGGTTGGCTGCGATTCTGCTGGGCGGGATGCTCCTGCTGTGGACCCCGCCCGTCGCGTCCCAGTCTGCCCCGGTTCAGGGTCTCCCCCCGGACCTCCTCGAGGTTCCGGAGGCGTCGGCGCCTCCCCAGGGGGAACTGTCTCCCGCCCTGGCGCTGGACCTCATCGGGATGCCGGCGAGCGAGTCATCGACCACGCCGGATCCGGTTCTGGAACCGGTCGCGCGCGCCTGGTTCGCGGCGGACGACGACCTGGAGGACCGGGTGGAGAGGACCCTCGGTGCCGCCCTCGAGGCGGGCAGGCCAAACCTCGAGGGCACCGCGCGGGCTCTTCTGCTCGACGAATCCCTCGGGACGCCCCTGGAGCGCGCGGAGGCGGCATTCCGGCTGGCACCGGATCTCCCGGCTGCGAGGAGTGCCCTCGCAGCCGCTCTCTGGAGCGAGAAGCGGGATCCCTTCGGAGCCCTCGGTCAGGGCTGGCAGGCGATCCAGAGCTCGGACCGGCACCTGGAAGCCTCTCTCTGGCTCCGCGCCACCTTCTTCGATGCGCTGGTCACCACCTGCCTCGTCGGAGGCCTGCTCTTCCTCTTCGTAGCGGGCGGCAACGCCGCCATGACCCTGGCCCGCGTACTCGGCGAGCTGCCCGGCACCATGCCCCTGATGTCGCGCGCGGCACTCGTGGCCGGGCTGCTGCTGATCCCGGCGGTCCTGGGCGAGGGGCTCTTCGGGGTGGCGCTGGCCTTTGCGGCTCTCGGCCTCTGGCGGGCGAGCTCGTGGCAGAGGGTCGCGGTAGGCACCGCCCTCGTGGTCTCGGTCGCCGGCCTTCATCCCCTGTCCGATCGAGCCGCGGAGGAGCTGGTGGCCCTCGGCTCGGATCCGGTCGCCGAGGCAGTCTACGCCGTCGAGCACTCGCAGCCCTCCCGGAAGGAAATCGATCGGCTGGGGCGCGCCGCGGCGGGAGATCCCCTGGTGGACCGCGCCCTGGCTCTCCACGCCAAGCGCCGCGGAAACCTGGAGGACGCGGACCGCCGCTATTCCGCGCTGATCGACCAGACCGACGCCCCCGCGCCCAGCCTTCTCAACAACGCCGGCAACGTGCGGCTGGCCCTGGGGCAGACCGAGGAGGCCATCGAGCTCTACGAGGCCGCCGCCCACCATAGCCGTCTGGTCCCGGTGCTGTTCAACCTCTCCCAGGCCTACGGGCGCGCGATTCGGCTCGATCACCAGGATCTCGTTCTCGAGGAAGCCCAGTTCATCGACCCCGAGGCGCTCGGAGCGCTGTCGGATCTCTATGGGGGCTCCTCCGGAACCCTGGTCTCGGACCTCCCGGTGGAGGCTGCGGCGATCCGGCTTCGTCTCGGAGATCCGGCGGCAGCCCGGCAGGCCGCGTCGGCGTTGCGGCGTCGCTTTGCGCCGGGCTGGCTGGGCGCGAGCCCGATCCACAGTGCCGTCGGTGTCGCGCTCGCCTTCCTGGCCGGCCTGGGGGGCACCGCGCTGCTCCGCAGGGCCGCGGAGGCAGGTGACGGGGGGGATCTCTATGCCGGAATCGCGCAGCTGCTGACGGGCAAGGAGGCCGCCGATCCCTTCCTGCGCATGGTCCGTCTGACGGAGTTGCGCGAGCGGCAGGCCCGCATCGAGAAGATCCGCTTCCTGTTCTCGCTGATCGTTCCGGGTGCGGCGGGTGTCCTCTCCCGGCACCCCCTCCTCGGTCTGCTGGGCTCGATGCTCTTCGGGCTCTGCCTGGCCAGCTGGTGGGCGCGAGACGGAGTGGTGCCCGACCCCCTGGCCGTCGGTGGCAGTGCCTCCCTCGCCTTCGGCGCCTTGGCGGTCGCGTCGGCGCTCGCCTACGTCGCGGTGATCGCGGTGACCGTCGCGCTCCGGGAGAGGTCGTAGAGATGGCGATCGCGCTGCGGGGGAACCTCCGGGATTTCGGGATCGGCGAGGTCTTCCAGCTCATCGGCCAGCAGCGCAAGACCGGAATCCTCGAGATCGAGGACACCGCGGACAAGATCCGAATGGGCTTCGTCGAAGGAGCGGTGGTGCGCGCCGCTCCGGTCGGCCCCCATGAAGATGCCGCCCTCGGTGACATGCTGGTCCGGGTCGGTCTCCTCACGCCGGCGCGTCTGGTACAGCTGGAGGGGCGCCTCCAGGAGGAAGAGGAGAGCCTCGAACGGCTGCTGATCCGAGAGGGCGATCTGACCAGCCAGGAGATTCAGTCGATCGAGGAGCTGGTGACCTCGGAGACGATCTTCACCCTGCTGCGCATGAACCGGGGCTCCTTCGACTTCAACGCTCAGCAGATTTCCGGTCGCCACGAGCCGTCGCAGCGACTCCCCGCCGAGCAGATCCTGATGGACGGGCTCCGCATGGTGGACGAGTGGCGGGCGATGGATGAGGCGGTGACCCGCGACGACACCGTGTTCCAGCGGGTGGGCCGCTTCGAGGCCTACCGCGAGGTGTCGATGGGGGATTCCCCGGAGGCGCTGGCGCTCGCGGAGAAGCTCTTCCTGCTGATCGACGGTCGACTCCCGGTGCGCCGCATCATCGACCTCTCTCGCCTCGGAACCTTCGAGGGGTCCCGGATTCTCTCCCAGCTCCGCGGAGCGGGAGTGATCGAGCCCATCGACGCGGAGGTTCTCGCGACGACCCACAAGCGACGTCGATCGCGAGAGTTCGCGCCCGCCCGCGTGGGCCTGAGCCTGGCTGGGACGGTACTACCCTTCGCGTTCCTCTTCCTGATGGCGTGGCTCGCCGTCAGCGGAGGGGCACCCGCCCCCTCGGAGGGGTTGACTCCCCTGCACCGCGATCCACAGCGCCGGGCGGAGATCACCTTCGAGACGCGGCGGCTCCGCAACCTGGTGGAGGCCTACCGCTTCGCCTCCGGCGACTGGCCCCGCGAGCTCGACGAGCTCGCGGCAAGGGGCTGGCTCTCCGCCGAGGCGTTGGCGGCCGCCGATCGGCACCCGTACTATTATGTGCGACGCGGGGATGCGGTCCTGGTTCTTGCGCCCGAGGAGTAACGGCCGCCGGTATCCGCCTGGAGTCACCACTGGCACGAGAAGACGCCAGCACTCGCCAGACCCTGATCTTCGATGACAACCAGATGGCGGCCGTGCTCTACGGGGATCGCGAGCGTACCCTTCGCATCCTCGAGCAGGAGCTCGGCGTCGAGGCGCGCGCTCGCGGCAACGAGGTGCGGCTGATCGGCGCCGAGGAAAAGGTCCGAGTGGGCCGCAAGGCGCTGGAGGAGCTCTACGGGCTGGTTCGCGAGGGGCGTCCGGTCCATCCCCGGGACGTGACCGCGGCGCTCCGCATGATGACGGAGGAGCCCGACGTCGCGCTCCGGGAGGTCTACCAGGACGTCCTGGCGGGCGTCGGGGGGCGACGCCGCATCGCGGCGAAGAACCTCTCCCAGCGGCGCTACATCGAGATGATCCTCGAGCGGGACATCGTCGTCGCGGTCGGCCCGGCCGGCACGGGAAAGACCTATCTGGCCATGGCGATGGCGGTCGCTGCGTTGAACCGCCATGAGGTGGCGCGCGTCATCCTGACGCGGCCCGCGGTGGAGGCCGGGGAGAAGCTCGGCTTCCTGCCCGGCTCCATGGCCGAGAAGGTGAATCCCTACCTCCGGCCCCTCTACGACGCACTCCACGACATGATGACCTTCGAGAAGGCCGCACGGCTGATTGACCGGGGCGTCATCGAGGTGGCACCCCTCGCCTTCATGCGCGGCCGGACCCTCAATGATTCCGTCGTGATCCTGGACGAGGCGCAGAACACCACGCCGGAGCAGATGAAGATGTTCCTGACCCGGCTCGGCTACGACTCCAAGGCGGTGATCACCGGGGACATCACCCAGATCGACCTGCCCGCAGATCAGCTGAGTGGCATGGTGGATGCGATGCGCGTCCTCGAAGGGGTCGAGGGGATCGGCTTCATGCGCTTCACCGAGGCCGACGTGGTGCGCCACCCCCTGGTCCAGTCGGTCATCCGCGCCTACGAGCGTCGCGACGCCCGCCGGAGCAGGCGCGAGATCCCACCCGCCCGCGGCGACGAAGCGCCTGAATGACGGTTCGCGTCGCCGGTCCGCCGCCGGCCCGGTCCCTGCCTCGCTTCGATCGGGCCCTCTTCCTGACCCGCGCCGAAGCGCTGCTCCGGGAGCTGGGTCACCAGGAGTCCGAGCTCTCGATCTCCCTGGTCGGCGACGAGGAGATGATGGAGCTGAACCGGCGCTTCCGCGACGAGGGGAAGCCCACCGACGTGCTCTCCTTCTCGCTGCTGGAAGGCGAACACGCCGAGTTTCACGGGGAGCTCCTGGGTGAGGTGGTGATCGACGTCGAGGTCGCGGCTCTCCAGGCGTCGGCGCTCGGTCACGGTCTCGACACCGAGATGACGCGCCTGCTCATTCACGGCACCCTCCACCTGCTCGGCCACGATCACCAGCGAGAGGAGGAGGCTCGCGCGATGGAGGCGGCGGAAGAGAAACTCTGGGCGGTCGTGGGGGGGTGAGGCCCGCACTCCGCGCCGCGCTGGTCGCATCCTACGGGCTGGCGACCTTCCTCGCGTTCCCCCATCCGGCGTTGGGAACGGTCGTCGATCTCGGCTGGATCGCCGCGTGGTTGGCCCCGCTCTTCCTCATCCTCGCGCTCACTGGACTCACGCCGCGCCGTGCCTTCCGCCTCGGCTTCCTGGCCGGTCTGCTGGCACACTCCGCCGTGTTGCACTGGATCTGCGTGGCGACGGTGACCTACGGGCATATGCTGCCGGTCCTCGGGGTGATCGCCATGATCCTGCTGGCGGCCTACATCGCGAGCTTCACGGCCCTGTTCGGGTTCGCTTCGGCGTGGCTCCGGCGAGGCCGACTGGCCACGCCCTTCGCGCTCGCGGCACTCTGGACGGCGCTGGACCACCTGCGGTCGTTCGCCCTCACCGGATTTCCCTGGGCGACCCTCGGCTACGCCCAGCACCAGAACCCGGCGCTGATGTCACTGGTGGCCTGGACGGGGGTCTACGGCCTGTCCTTTCTCTCGGTGCTCGGTGGCGCCGCGGTCTGCCACCTCTTCGAGCTTCCCCGGCGGCTCCTGGGTGACCCACCCGCAACCAGGCCCTTGCTGCGCCGCTGGGAAGCGTGGGCAGCTCTGGGTGTGGTGGTCCTCGCCCATGCGCTCGGTGCGGCAGCGTTCCGGACGGCCCCCGACTGGCCCACCGTGCGCATCGCCGTGCTCCAGGGGAACATCGATCAGGGAGTGAAGTGGTCTCCGGAGTGGGCGCTGGAGACGCTCCGGATCTACGACGAGCTCACGCGCCGCGCGGCGGCGCAAGGGGCCGAGATCGTGGTCTGGCCCGAGACGGCGGTGCCGGGCTCTCCCGATACCGATCCCGCCCTGTGGGGACGGCTTGCTGCCCTGGCCAATGCGGAGAGGGTCGCCCTCGTGGTGGGCGCGGTGGGAGTCGACGGATTCGACCCGGTGACCGGGGAGCCCACCGGGTCGGGAGAGGTGAGCATCTACGACAGCGCCTTCTTCTTCGACGAGACCGGCGCGGGCCACGGCCGTTACGACAAGACCCACCTGGTCCCCTTCGGCGAGTACCTCCCCTTTCGCCTCCTCCTCGGTCGCTTCATCCGCGCGATTGCGACCGGGAGCGCCGCTCGGGACGTCTCGGCGGGCGAATCTCCCCGTAGCGTGATTCTTCCCGGGGCTGGTAGCCGAGCCGGGGAACCCTCCGTGACCGTGGGGGTTCCCATCTGCTATGAACTCCTCTTCCCGGACCTGGTTCGGCGGTTCGTGGGTGATGGGGCGGACGTGCTTCTCGCGATCACGAACGACGCGTGGTACGGCCGCACTGGTGCGCCATACCAGTTCCTGGTCATGACCGCGATGCGCTCTGCGGAGGGCAGGGTGTGGACGGCGAGGGCGGCGAACACGGGTGTCTCGGCGCTGATCGACGAGCGAGGTCGGGTTCGGGAGCAGACGCGGATCTTCGAGCGGGGCTTCCTGGTGGGTGATGTCTCCGTTCGTCCCCCCGGCGTCGAGGACAGTTTCTACGTACGGCGCGGCAACCTGTTCGCGTGGGCCTGTTGGGTTGGCCTGCTCGCGCTCGGTGCCGGCTCATGGCTACGGGAGAGGGGGAGATGACTGAGACCAGGGGCGGGGATCGGATGGACTCCGTCGAGCTCGCAGAAGCGTTGCGGCGTGCCCGCGAGCGCTTCGGCGAGTTCCGGGGGCGCCTTTGACGAGGCTGCCCTGCGCAGCCGCGTCGAGGCCCTGGCGCTGGAAACCGCCCGTCCCGACCTCTGGGAGGACCGCGAGCGCGCGGAGCGGGTGCTCCGGGAGAAGAGCTCACTCGAAAGGGACCTGACGCAGGTCGATCGGCTGGCGGAGATGCTGGACGACGTCGAGGTTCTCCTGGAGCTCGCCGACGAGGCCGACGACGCCTCGACCCGTGCCGAGGCGGCGGAGAAGCTGGCCGAGGCCGAGGAAGAGCTGGTCGAGGCGGAGCTGCGATGCCTTCTCGGCGGCGAGCACGACGCGTCCAACGCCATTCTCTCCATCAACTCCGGCGCGGGCGGAACCGATGCCGCCGACTGGGCGGAGATGCTGCTCCGCATGTACCTGCGCTGGGCCGAGCGGCATGAGTTCAGGAGCGAGATCCTGGACATCCAATCCGGCGAGGAGGCCGGGCTGCGCAGCGTCACCGCGACCCTCGCCGGTGACTACGCCTACGGCTATCTCAAGACGGAGGAAGGGGTGCATCGTCTGGTGCGGATCTCGCCCTTCGATGCGCAGCACCGCCGCCACACCGCCTTCGCCAGCGTCTCGGTGTTCCCCGAGCTGGATGACTCGATCGAGATCGACATCGATGAGAAAGATCTGCGGGTGGACACCTACCGAGCCAGCGGCGCGGGCGGGCAGCACGTCAACAAGACGGATTCGGCGGTCCGGATGACCCACGAGCCGACGGGCATCGTCGTCCAGTGCCAGAGCGAACGCTCCCAGCACAAGAACCGGGCCCAGGCCATGAAGGTGCTGCGCGCACGGCTCTACGAACGAGCCCGCACCGAGAAGGAGCAGAAGCTGGCCGAGATGAGAGGCGAGCAGGCGGAGATCGGCTTCGGCAGCCAGATCCGTTCTTACACGCTGCACCCCGCCCAGCGCGTCAAGGATCATCGCACCAACGCGGAGGCGGGAAACGCCGAGGGCGTCCTGGACGGAGACCTGGATCGCTTCATCCGGGCCACGCTGCTCCACAACTCGGCCGCCTCGCGGAGCGGGAAATGAGTGAGGAGGAGCGGGAGAGACGCCTGGCGCGGCTGGCGGCGCTGCGGGCAGGGGGCATCGACCCGTATCCCGCCCGCTCCGGCCCGAGAACCTCGATCGCCGAGGTCCGGCGCCTCCAAGACGGAAAGGAGGCGGAGGCCCTCGACGCCGAGGGGGCCACCGCGGCGGTTGCGGGCCGCCTGCGCGCCATCCGCTCCTTTGGAAAGCTCGTCTTCCTCGTGATCTCCGAGGCCGGCGTCGCCATCCAGGTGAGCGTCCGCAGGGGAGACGTCTCTGCGGACCTCTTCGAATTCGTGGGGGCGCTCGACGTGGGAGACTTCCTGCGGGTCGAAGGACCGGTCTGGCGCACCAAGAAGGGGGAGCTCACCATCGCCCTCCGATCGGCGGATCTGCTCGCCAAGAGCCTCCGGCCGCTGCCCGAGAAGTGGCACGGCCTGACCGATGTCGAGGCTCGATCTCGCCGGCGCCACCTGGACCTGATCGCCAACCAGAGGGCCCGGGAGGTCGCCGTGCTTCGCAGCCGGTTGGTCTCGACGATTCGCTCCACGCTCGACCAGCGCGGCTTTCTCGAGGTGGAGACGCCGGTGCTGCAGCCGATCTACGGGGGTGCCGCCGCGCGGCCCTTCACGACCCACCACAACGTCCTCGACCAGACCCTGTACCTCCGCATCTCCGACGAGCTCTACCTGAAACGTCTGGTGATCGGGGGCCTCGACCGGGTCTACGAGATCGGGCGGGTGTTCCGAAACGAGGGGATCTCGCGGAAGCACAACCCCGAGTTCACGATGCTGGAGTGCTACCAGGCCTACACCGACTACGTCGGAATGATGGACCTGGCCCGGCACCTGATCCAGGAGATTGCGGGGAGGGTGCTGGGAGATACCCGGATCGGCTACCAGGGGCGCGAGATCGATCTCTCCGGCGACTGGCCGAGGATCTCGATGCGGGATGCGATTCGCGACGCCATCCAGATCGACATCCTCGCGGCCGACGACCTCGAGGCCCTCGCTGCCATGGTCCGGTCGCGCGGTCTCGATCCCGGGGACGCCCCGACCTGGTCGGTCCTGGTGGACGACCTCTTCACCGATCACGTGGAGCCGACGCTGATCCAGCCGACCTTCATCACCGACTACCCGCGGGATCTCTCGCCTCTGGCCAAGGGCTCCGTCCGGGACCCCCGCCTGGTCGAGCGCTTCGAGCTCTTCCTGGGAGGCCTGGAGATCGTGAACGCGTTCAGCGAGCTGAACGATCCCGAGGACCAGCGGGAGCGCTTCGAGGATCAGCGAAGGGCCGCGGCGGAGGGAGACCTGGAAGCGCATCCCATGGACGAGGATTATCTGGAAGCCATGGAGTACGGTATGCCGCCGACGGGCGGGCTCGGGATGGGGATCGATCGGCTGACCATGGTTCTCGCCGACGCGTCGAACCTGCGCGAGGTGATCCTCTTCCCCCACCTCCGGACGCAGCCGCAATGACGCTCCTCGAGACGCAGCTGTGGGACTGGCTCACCGCCGCCGGCGGAACGCTGGCACTCAGCTTCATCGTCGCGATCGCACTGGGGATCTGCGCGACCACCCTCCTCTTCGTGGGCTCCGCGGTGGTGGTCCTGGAGCGCTTCGCCCGGGTCCCTCACCGTCTTCGCAGCGTCGCGATCGTGACCGTCGTCTGGGCGGCGCTCCTCGGTGCTCTCGGCGCCGACGTCGAGACGTTGGCCAGCCTGGGAATCCCCTGGCCGGGCGCGCTTCGCGCCTGGGCCCTTTCCGCGGTCGGTGCGCTCTTGATCGTGCTCGCTGCGGAGGTCGCGATCGGTCTGATCCTCCGACACGTGGCTCCCACCACGCTCGCGATGACCGGCGCGGTGCTGCTGGGCGTTGGCTACGCCCTGCTGGTGGGAGGCATCGATCGGCTCGGCTACGCGGTCTCGCCGGCCGCAGTGGCGGTGCTGGCCCTGGTGGGCCTGCGCTGGCGGCGAAGGCAGAGCGGTGGCGAGGGGCCGGGGATCGACGAGCGGCTGCTCCGCACCGTGGCGATCGTACTCTCTGCAGGTGCGCTGATCCCCCTATTCCTCTCCGCCCCCGAGCCCGGCATCTTCAGCCTCGGTGGTCTTCTGCTCTCGGTTCTGTCGCTGGCGGTTCTGCTCGGCCTTCTGCCCCTGGCCGCGGCCGGCTTCCTCGACACGCGCGGATCCGCCGAGTGGTTCGTCGCTACCCGCTATCTCTTTGCCAAGCGCCGGCAGACCTTCATCTCGGTCATCACGCTGATATGTGTAGCGGGAGTCGCCGCGGGCGTTTGGCTGATCATCACCGTTCTCTCGGTCATGAACGGCTTCGAACGCACCTGGCGGGAAGAGATCATCGGAAACCGGGCCCACTTCACCGTTCACAGTCCCCTCGGCCCCTTCGAGGACTACGGTGAGGTGGTCCAGAAGATCCTCGCCGAAGACGAGGTGCTCGGCGCTTCCCCCTATCTCGATGGAGAGGGAATGATCCGGGGCGCCGCGGGCGAGATCATCGGGGTGCGGGTGCGCGGGATCGACCCCGAGGCGATCGGGAGGGTGACGGACCTGCGCGAGGACCTGCTCCCGGGCTCCGAGGGCGCGCTCGAGGATCTGTCGCCGCGCAGCACCTCCCCGGACGGGGGCCCACCGGATCCCGGGATGGTGATCGGGAATCAGCTCGCCGTGGCGCTAGGGGCTCGCGTGGGCGACCCGATCGTCGTCATCTCGCCCTTCGGCGGACCCCCGACGCCACTCGGTCCGGGGCCCCGGCTCAAGCGCTTCCGCGTCGCCGGAGTCTTCAAGTCCAGCTTCTTTCAGTACGACGAGGTCTTCACCTACGTGGATCTCGCCGCCGCCCAGGATCTACGGCGCGTCGGGGACGTGGTGCACGGCATCGAGGTCCGGACCACGGACTACTACCGGTCGCGACAGGTGGCGAGGCGGGTCGAAGCGGGTCTCGGCCGCCCCTTCTTCACCCGGGACTGGAAGGAGTTCTTCCCCGCCTTCTTCCAGGCGCTCAAGACCGAGCGAGTGATGATGTTCGTGCTGCTGACCATGATCATGGTGGTGGCGGCCTTCGCGATCGTGGTGACGCTGATCATGATGATCATGGAGAAGTCCAGCGACATTGCCATCTTCAAGGCGATGGGTGCGACGGATGCGAGCATCGAACGCATCTTCGCGATCGAGGGTACCTTGATCGGCCTGCTGGGGACGGTGCTCGGAGTGATCTCGGGCATCGCGGTCACCACCCAGCTCGCCTGGGTCCAGGAACAGATCGAGGTGCTCACCGGCATCGACACCCTCCCCGCGACCGTCTACCAGTTCTCGACTCTGCCCTCCGAGATCGACGTCGGTCAGGTCGCCATCGTCGTCGCCATCGCCATGGTTCTGTCCCTGGGGGCCACGCTGCTCCCGAGCCGGCAGGGGTCGCGCCTCGATCCCGCCGAAGCCCTCCGGTACGAATGATGTCGGAGCCGCTGCTGCAGGTCTCGGATCTCTGCAAGTCCTTCATCACCGGAGAGGGTGCCATCGAAGTGTTGCGCGGGGCGGACCTCGAGATCGCCCGGGGCGAGCGTCTGGCCATCCTCGGCGAGTCTGGCGTCGGCAAGTCCACCCTGCTTCACATCCTGGGAACCCTCGACCACCCGAGTGCCGGTCGAGTGCTCTTCGAGGGCGAAGACGTCTTCGAGAAATCCCCCGACGAGATCTCGCGCTTCCGCAGTGAGTCGCTGGGCTTCGTCTTTCAGTTCCACCACCTGCTTCCCGAGTTCAACGCGCTGGAAAACGTGATGATGCCGGGTCTCTTGCGGAACGAGGACTTCGCCGCGATGCGAGAGCGCGCCGCGCAGATCCTCGGCGAGGTGGAGATGGATCACCGACTCGAACATCCGGTGGGGAAGCTCTCCGGTGGTGAGCGCCAGCGGGTCGCGGTGGCGCGGGCGCTGGTTCTCGGCCCGCGGATGGTCCTCGCCGACGAGCCCACCGGAAATCTGGATCCCAAGACCGGAGAGCGGGTGGCGGATCTCCTGCTGCGGCTGAACGAGCAGCGCAGCACCGCCCTGGTGGTGGTGACGCACAACTCCGCCCTGGCGGGACGGCTGGGTCGGGCCGTGACACTGGTGGATGGCCGCCTCGAGCCGGCCGCAATTCCGGCGGGTTAGCGGCCGGCAGAGCCGCCCTGCCCGCACGGCACGCCTCCGGCGTGCCTCGGTCCGGGGATCGCGAATCTGCTTCATTCTCGGTGCTCTCGCTGCGAGGTCCGCCCGTCATCTGGTCTTAACCTTGCGTAAGAAAAGGGGAAATCGGCTTGGCGCAGCCTTGCCTCGGAGGCGGCTGGAAAGTAGAATGCCGCCTCCAAGGGAGTGGGAGACGCGGCTTCGCGTCTGGGGGGGGATTCTTTGCGTCCGAATCGCCAGCTGATCGCCGGGCTGCTCCCCGCACTGCTTCTCCTGGGGCTGCTTCCCGCCGGCCGCGCCGCCGCCACGACGCCCGCGGTGCACGGCTCCGCGCCGATCCGGGTGGTGGTGGCCGTGCTCCCCTTCCGGGTGCACAGCGACAAGCCCCTCGACTACCTGGAGGACTCCCTGGCCGACCTGCTCGCGACGCGGCTCGAGGCGAGCGGCCGGGTGGAGGTCCTCGAAGCGGTCACGGTCCGGGAATCCCTCGTCGCCTACGCCGGGGAGCGGACCGAGGCGGCGGTGCGGAGGTTGGCGGTCGAGCTGGGGGCCGACTTCGTCGTGGTGGGCAGTCTGACGGAGCTCGCCGGCCACTACAGCCTCGACGTGCGGGTGACGCCGGTCGCCAGCAACGTCGCCACCGACACCATGGCGTTCACGGCGGACGACGACGGCGAGCTCCTCGACCGAATCAACGAGCTGGCGGACCGCGTGCTCGAGCTGGTGGGAACCGTCTCGCCGAGAGCCCAGGTGGCGGAAGTCCACGTCGATGCGATCTCGGCGCTGCGGGACGCCGCCCGAGAGGCGGTTCATACCGCACCCGGTGACCAGTACCAGAGCGCGGCGATTCGGGACGATCTCGTCCGGCTGCGCGCTCTCCCGGGGGTTGCCAGCGCCACCGTAGAAACGGAACGGCGGCGCGAGGGAGTCACGGTGACCTTCCGGGTCGTCGCCGCCGAGCAGATCATTCCCGCCGGCGAGATCGCGCCGAGCGCCGACCGGGTGGCAAGCGTGCAGGTTCGGGGCAACCGCCGCATCGAGGCCAACGCGATCCGCGCCCGGATTCTCACGCAGCCGGGAGATTCCTTCAGCCGTGCGCGCATCGGCGACGACGTTCGCGAGGTCTACGCCCTCGGCTTCTTCCGCAATGTTCGAGTGATCAGCGAGGAGAGCATCGACGGACGGATCCTGATCTTCGAGGTCGAGGAGAACCCCGTGGTCCGTCAGGTCTCCATCACCGGCAATGAGAGCCTGGATACCGAGAAGATCCGGGATTCTCTCACCCTCACCACGGGCTCCACCCTCGACTACCCGCTCCTCTACGAGAATCGGGAGCGGATCCAGGCTCTCTACCGGGCAGAGGGCTACTACCTGGCGAAGGTTCGCTACGAGATCGAGGAGCTCCCGAGCGACGCGGTGGCGATCCACTTCGAGGTGGCCGAGAACGAGAAGCTGCGGCTGCGGCGCATCGAGTTCGAGGGCAACGAGCACTTTGGCGACGAGGAGCTCGCCGGCGATCTCAACACCAGGCGCTGGCGCTGGTGGTCCCACGCGACCCGCTTTCTGGACCGCTCCGGTACCTACTCGGAGCCGGTCTTCCTCCAGGATCTCCAGAGGGTGCAGCAGAGATACCTGGATGCCGGGTTCCTCCACGTCGAGGTGGGAGAGCCCGAGGTCAAGACCCTCGAAGATGGTCTCCTGGTCCAGGTGGAGATCGTCGAGGGCGATCGCTTCAGCGTCGGGAAGGTGGACGTCGCCGGCGACGAGACGGTCGATCTGGAGACCCTGGGGAGGCGGCTCAACCTGAGGGAAGGAGAGACGTTCAACCGCTCCTATCTGACCGACGACGTCGAGGAGCTCGAACACTACTACACGGACCGGGGCTTCTATTTCGCGACCGTGAACCCCCAGACCCTGATCGACGAAGAGCAGCTTCGCGTCGACGTCACCTTCGAGGTCGAGAAGGGTCCGCTCTACTTCATCCGGGAGATCGACGTCACCGGGAATACCACGACCATCGATCCGGTCATCCGCCGCGAGATGAACCTGGTGGAGGGGCAGCTCTACTCGGCGCGCGCCATCAAGATCAGCCGGAATCGGATCCGGGGGCTCGGTTTCTTCGAGGAGGTGAACTTCGAGCCCGAGCAGACCGATTACCCCGATCAGCTCGATCTGGGCCTGAAGGTGGTGGAGAAACCGACCGGATCGCTCAGCTTCGGCGCCGGATTCTCTTCGCAGGACAGCTTCGTGGTGAGCGGCATGCTTTCCCAATACAACCTCTTCGGGCGCGGCTACGGAGGGACGATCGCGATCGACTTCGGCGGGGAGAGCGATCGCTTCTACCTCTCCTTCGTCGATCCCTATTTCATGGGATCGAGCTTCAGTCTGTCCTCGACGATCTTCACAACCAACATCAACTTCGAGGACTTCGCGCAGGAGCAAAGCGGTGTCGAGTTCACACTGGGCCACTTCCTGGACGAGGAGCACGTGTCGCGCGGCTCCGTCCGCTACAGCTTCGCGAGCCGCGAGGTCAGGCAGGACACCGGCGTCAACGCGGCCTCGGTGATCTTTCGGGAGCTTCTCGAGGGCCGGACGAGTACGAGTATCCTCGGCGTCGCCTACCGCAAGGACACTCGCGACGACCGGGTGGCGCCGAGCCGCGGGCGCATCGTGGGCGGGTTGGTGGAGCTCGCCGGGCTCGGGGGGTTCTCCAAATTCATTCGCTTCGAGGGGCGCTGGACCGGGTTCTTCAGGCCCCCCGGCTGGTTTCCGCGCTGGTTTCCCCTTCGGGATCGATCGACCTTCGTTCTCGGCGCGCGGCTCGGCTACGCCTTGCCCTTCAACGAAGTCAGCGACTACAGCTTCCCCTCCTACTCCCAGCCCGATCCGACCAGCGAAGTCCAGGCTCTCGGGGACATCGACACGGATCTCAAGCTGCCGCTCACGGAGCGGTACTTCCTGGGCGGGGTGGGGACCTTCCAGCTACGCGGCTACAAGGCCCGTTCCGTCGGTCCGCGGCGGGCGATCCTGAAGCGCACCGGCCTCCTCGGCCTGGGAGGCAGCTTCACCCCGGTGGGGCGATTGGTGACGGGGACCACTGCGGGTACCTTCGACGGTCTCTGCTTCGACGGAGAGGAAACGTTCATCAACCAGCAGGGCGATGGCGACGGCAAGTGCAACAGCCTCTTCGACGAGGAAATCGGCGACTTCGACGACCTCGACGAGACCGACGTGGTCGGGGGGAACAAGTTCTTCTCGGCGAGCATCGAGTACCGCTTCCCGATCTCGGAGTCCCTCGGCCTGATGGGTATCTTGTTCCTGGACATGGGGAATGCCTTCGCGGAGAACGAGAGCCTGTTGGACGTCGGGAAGTGGCGCTATGGTACCGGGTTCGGTGTCCAGTGGTTCTCCCCCTTTGGTCCCCTCCAGGCCTTCCTGGGATTCCCCCTCGACAAGCTGGAGGTGGAGGACTCTACGGTCTTCGAATTCTCGGTCGGCGGCGCCTCGTTCTAGTCGCGACGGCTCGCCGGTCCAAGGAGACAATCAGCGATGATGCGTGGCAGCAAGCTATTCCTGGTCTTCGCCCTGGTCGCCCTGCTGGGTCCGGCCGCGACAGCGCAAGACCCGCCCATCAAGATCGGAGTGGTCGACGTGGACCAGGCCGTGAACTCCACCGAGGAGGGAAAGGCCGCCCGGGAGGAGCTCTCCCGCAAACAGCGGGAGGCGGAGGCGGAGGTCCAGCCTCTGGCGAGTCGCTTCCAGGAGCTCCAGGAGGAGCTCAAGGGGAAGAAGTTCGTGCTCTCGGACGAGGCTCTCTTCGAGAAGCAGGTGGAGCTCGCCGAGCTGAAGAACCGGATCGACAACAAGATCAAGGAGCTCCAGGGTCAGCTCAAGATCGACCAGGGCCGGCTGGAGGCGCCCCTGCGAGCGAAGCTCGCCGAGATCGTCGAGCAGATCGGCAAGGAGGAGGGCTTCACTCTGATCATCGCCCGTGACGCGCTCGGGGTGATCTACAGCCGCGAGGCGATCGACATCACCGATCAGGTGGTCAAGCGCTTCGACAAGAAGAGCTAGTGGCCGGTATCCACCCCAGCGCAGTCGTCGAGCCCGGAGCCAAGATCGCCGATGAGGTGGTGATCGGCCCCTGTGCGGTCGTCGGTGCCGAGGTCGAGCTGGCCGCAGGAGTCGAGCTGCGCCCGTACGCCCACGTCTGCGGACGGACCACCATCGGCGAGGGGACACGGATCTTTCCCTTCGCCGTGCTCGGCGAGGAGCCCCAGGACAAGAGCTTCAGCGGAGAATCGACCGAGCTCCTGGTGGGCCGGGGCAACGTGATCCGGGAGCACGCGACGATACACATCGGGACGCAAAGGGGTGGCGGGTGCACCCGCATCGGCGACGACAACTTCATCATGAACGGCGTCCACCTCGGCCACGACACGCAGATCGGCTCCCACTGCATCATCGCGAGCTACTGCGCCTTCGGTGGACACGCGGTCGTCGAGGACCACGCCGTGGTGGGCGGCCTCTGCGGGATCCACCAGTTCGCGCGCGTCGGCGAATCGGCCATGGTGGCGGCGATGTCGGGGCTCTCCAAGGACGTGCCACCCTTCTCCCTGGTCTCCGGCCAGCGTGCGCGCGTCAGAGGTGTCAACGTCGTGGGTCTCCGGCGCCGCGGATTCTCAACGAAGGTCCGGGCGGAGATCAAGCACGCCTTTCACATCCTCTTCAGCTCGAAGCTGCGGCTCGAGCCCGCCCTGGAACGATTGCGGTCGGAGCAACTCGAGAGCGACGAGGTGGCCCGGCTCCTCCACTTCCTCGAGAGCTCGGAGCGCGGCTTCTGCCGCTAGCCCGGAGGGGGGTGCTCTTGGCGACCACCGTGGGGCTCGTTGCCGGAACCGGTCGCTTCCCCCTGGAGGTGGCGCGGGGAGCGCGCCGCAGGGGTCATCGCGTGGCTGCGGTGGCCCTTCACAGGTTCAGCGATCCCGTACTCGAGGCGGAGGTCGACGCGCTCACCTGGCTCTACCTCGGCGAGCTGAACCGCATCTTCGAGTTCTTTCGCGATGCGGGGGTGGAAGAGGTCGTGATGGCCGGCAAGGTCTCCAAGACCTTTCTGTGGAAGGATCCGTCCGCCGTTCGTCCGGACGAGCGGGCGCTCGCCCTGATCACGGACCTCGCCGATCGCCGGGACGACTCGATCCTCGGCTCGGTCGCGCAGGCGTTCGAGGAAGAGGGCTTCACCCTGCGCGGGCAGGTCGATCTGGCGCCCGAGCTCTGCGCTCCGGTGGGGCCGATCGGAAGCATTTCGCTCACCGAGGAGCAGCGTCGCGACGTCGCCTTCGGGTGGCCGATTGCCAAGGTGATCGGGGACCTCGACATCGGCCAGACGGTGGTGGTCCGGGGACGCGCGGTGCTGGCGCTCGAGGCGATCGAGGGAACCGATGCCGCGATCCGGCGCGGCTGCGCTCTGGGGGAGAAGGGGGCCTGTGTGGTGAAGGTCGCGAAGCCGGGACAGGACCCTCGGTTCGACGTACCCACGGTCGGGACGGACACCCTGGCGACCCTGGTCGAGTGCGATGCAGGGGTGCTCGCCGTGGAGGCGGGAAGCACCGTCATTCTCGACCGGGAGGAGCTCGCGCGAGTCGCCGACGAGCACGGCATCGCGGTGGTGGGCATCGACGCCGAACACCCGATCTGGGAGGAGGCCCCGTGAGCCCGCTCCGCCTGGCGGTGATCGGCGTCGGCCACATGGGGCGGCTGCATGCCGCGAAGGTGTCCGCACTCGCGGCCGATGACTCCTCCGTCGTCCTGGTCGGGGTGGCGGATCCGGACGCGGATCGCGTCGCCGAGATCGCGGAGGAGTCGGGGACCCGCGCGGTGCTCGATTTTCGGGATCTGCTCGCGGAGATCGACGCCGCCATCGTCGCGGTGCCCACCGTCAACCATTACGAGGTGGTGAGCGAAGTCCTCTGCGCCGGCGTCGACGCGCTCATCGAGAAGCCCATCGCGGCGACGCTCCCCGAGGCCGAAAAGCTCCTCACCCTCTCTCGGGACGGCGGTCGGATCCTCCAGGTGGGGCACCTGGAGTGGTTCAATGCTGCGATGCGCGAGGTGGCGGCCTCCATCCGCCGTCCCCGATTCGTCGAGTCCCATCGCCTCGGACCCTTTCCCGGTCGAGCCACCGACGTCGACGTGGTGCGAGACTTGATGATCCACGATCTCGACGTCGTCCAGCGGCTGGTGGGCGAGGAGCCGGACCGCATCGAGGCGGTCGGTGTCCCCGTGATCACCGACCGGGTCGACATCGCCAACGCGCGGATCGGCTTTCCGGGGGGATGCGTGGCGAATCTCACCGCGAGTCGCGTCTCACTCAAGCAGATGCGCAGGATCCGCTTCTTCCAGCGTGAGGGCTACTTCTCCATCGACTTCCTCGAGCAGGCGGTCTTGATCGCACGCCGCGAGGAGTCGGGGCCGAACGGCAGACCGGAGATCGATCTGCAGCAGCTGAAGATCGACCCGGAGGACGCGCTGTCGTCCCAGCTCCACTCCTTCATCGAGGCGGTGCGAAGCCGAAGCGTGCGCGCCGGTGCGGCGCACGAGGGCCTCGCCGCACTTCGAACCGCGCTGCGCGTCGTCGATGCGATGCAGCCCTTCGACGACCTCTGATGACGACCCTGCTCCTCTCGGCCGGCGATGCGTCGGGAGAGCTGCACACCGCGCCCCTGGTCGAGGCCTTCCGGAGGCGTGTCCCCGACGCGCGCCTGCTGGGGCTGGGCGGCACGGAGATGGAGAAGGCCGGCGTCGATCTCGTCGTCCATCAGCGAGAGCTGGCCATCGGTGGATTGGTGGAGGTGCTCGGAGATGCCGGACGGATTCTCTCCGCATGGCGCCGGATGAACCGCGCGCTCACCACCAGCGGCGCCGATCTCGTCATCCTGGTCGACTCGCCGGACTTCAACATCCCCCTGGCGCGACGGGCGAAGAAGGCGGGGATTCCGGTGCTGTACTTCATCAGCCCGCAGGTCTGGGCGTGGCGCCGCGGGAGGATCCGAAAGATCGCGCGCCGAGTCGATCGCATGGCGGTGATCTTCCCGTTCGAGAGAGAGGTGTACGCGGCATCCGGGCTGCGGGTCGACTTCGTCGGCCACCCCCTCGTGGATCGCCTCGGCGGGATGGCAAAGCACTTCTCCCGCGAGGAGATGCGGCGCTCCCTCGGCATCGATCCCGGGGGACCTCTGGTCGTGCTGCTTCCGGGGAGTCGTCGAAACGAGGTACGCGACGCCCTCTCGCTTCATCTCGAGGCCGCCCGCGCCGTGCACGTCCGCGACCCGCGCGTGCGCTTCGCCATCGGGGTCGCCCCGACCATTCCGAGGGCCAGCGTCGAAGAGAGCATCGCCCGGGCCGGGCTTCCGTCGCTGCTCTCGATGCAGGTGTTCGAGGGGCGCACCTACGAGCTGATCCGCGCCGCCGACGTCGCTCTCGCCAAGCCGGGTACCGTCACGGTGGAGATCGCTCTCCTCGGAACTCCGATGGTGGTGGCGGCCCGGGTGAGTCCCCTGACCGCCTTCCTGGCCCGGCGCGCGGTCCGGCTTCCCTCGCTCACGATGCCGAACCTGATTCTCGGCTCCCAGGTGGTGCCCGAGTTCATCCAGGAGACGGCGCGACCGGAGCGGCTCGCCCTCGCCCTCATCGAGCTGCTCGGGGGCCCGACGCGCGAAGCGCAGCTCGCACAGCTGGCGCGCGTCCGCCAACGTCTCGGCTCGGGTGGCGCGGCCGAGCGCGCCGCGGCGATTGCGGAGGAGATGGCCTGTGGGGCCGGTGGCGCATAGCCTCGCCGCCCTCGCGGCGCTGGCGGGTCTTCCCGTGGGTCTCGCCGGATTGGCGCTGCGATCCTCGTGGCGGGCGGGTCTGCCCGAGCGGTGCGGGCGGCGACCGGAGAACCCACCGGGTGCGATCTGGGTGCACGGAGCGAGCGTCGGAGAGATTCGCGCGGCTACCGCGCTGATGGATCATCTCCGGGAATCCGGGGAGGACGTGGTGGCGTCGACGATGACGCCAACCGGAAGGGATCTTCTGCGACGCCTCCGTCCCCAGATACCTTGTGCCCTGGCTCCTCTGGACCACCCCTGGACCGCGGAGGCCGCGCTGCGGCGGGTGCGGCCTTCGGCCCTGGCTCTGGTCGAGACCGAGCTCTGGCCCTCCTGGATCGCGGCCGCCCGTCGCCGCGGGGTTCCGGTGGTGGTGGTGTCCGGGCGGATCTCGGATCGGAGCTTTCCCCGCTACCGGCGCGTGGCGCGCTGGCTACGGCCGCTGTTGCGGAAGATCGCGGCGATCGGCGCCCGCAGCGCCGCCGACTCCGAGCGCTTCCTGGCCCTGGGAGCGATCCCGGAGACGGTGCAGGTGACGGGAGACCTGAAGCTCGAGCCGCCGGGGGAGTCGGCGAGCTTGGCTGCGGATCTGAGGCCGGTGCTCGGCGAGGTCCCGCTCATCGTGGCAGGGAGCACCCACCAGGGCGAGGAGACCGAGGTTCTGGAGGTTCTCTCCTCCGTGGAACGGGCGGGGCTGCGCGCAGCGCTGGTGCTGGCACCGCGTCATCCGGAGCGGTTCGGCGCTGCCGAGGCACTGGCAGAGCGCTCCGGACGGTCGGTCCGGCTCCGCAGCCGGCCCGGATCCCGTCCCCTGGCCGAGGGCGAGGTGCTGCTCCTCGACAGCCTGGGCGAGCTCCCCGGACTCTTCACGCGCGCCGCGGTGGCCTTCGTGGGAGGAACTCTCGTCCCCGTCGGAGGGCACAACCTGCTCGAGCCGATTCTCGAAGGACGGGCGGTTCTCTTCGGGCCCCACACCGAGAACGCCCGGGAGGCCGCGGTCCTCGCCCTCGAGAGCGGCGCGGGATACCGCGTCGCCGACGGGGCCGATCTCGCCCGGAGAACGATCGAGGCGCTTCGAGATCCGGCCGCTTGGAGCGCACGGGGGAAGGCCGGCCGAGAGGCTCTCGAGCGGCACCGCGGAGCCGCGGAGCGTGCCGCGGAGCTGATCGTGCGCGCGCGGGACGGGTGGGGGCGGGTCGGATGAGGCGTCCGCGCTGGTTCGATCTGCACGACGAGTCCGCGGCGCGGCGACTGGCGCTCCTGCCTCTCGACCTGCTCTCCCTCGCCTACGGGATTGGGGCCCGCGTCCACCGCGCTCTCTACGCTCGTGGACTGCTCCGGCGCACCCAGCTCGGGTGTCGCGTGCTGAGCGTCGGGAACCTCGTGGTCGGCGGCTCGGGGAAGACTCCGATGGCCGCGTGGGTCGCGAAGGCGCTCCACCAGCGCGGCCATCGCGTGGTGCTCGCCAGCCGCGGCTACGGTCGCCGGGGTCGGGAGCCGGTCGAGGTGGTTTCCGACGGGCGGTTCCTGAGCAGCAGCGCCGAGGCGGCCGGGGATGAGCCGATCCTGCTCGCGGCCCACGCACCCGGGGTTCCGGTCCTGGTGGGACACCATCGCGACGTGGTGGGGATGCGGGCGGTCGCGGCGTTCGGCGCGCAGATTCTCGTCCTCGACGACGGATTCCACCACCACCGGCTGGCTCGGGATCTGGATCTCCTCTGCTTCGACGGGAATGCCGGTCTCGGGAACCGCCGGGTGGTTCCCCGGGGACCGCTCCGGGAGTTCCCGGGAGCGCTGCGCCTGGCGGACGCTCTGGTGGTCATCGACGGTCCGCTGCACGAAGCAGACCAGGCTCTTCTCGACCGGCTCGCGCCGGACGCGCTTCGCGTCGCAGCTAGGCGCCACCCGGTCGCGCTTCGCCAGCTCACCGGCGCGGAGTGCGGCCCCCCCCAGAGTCTCGCGGGTCTCGAGGTGGGGCTCCTGTCCGGCATCGCCCAGCCGGGCTCCTTTCGCCGCACCGTCGAATCCCTGGGAGCGCGCGTGATCCGCGAGCGATGCTTCCGCGACCACCACCGCTATCGGGAGCGCGATCTCCTCGGCCTCGAGGAGGAAGCACCGGTCTGGCTCACCACCGAGAAGGATGCGGTGAAGATCCTGCCGTCCTGGGTGGGGAAGGCCGACGTGCGCGTGCTCTCCATCGAGATGGTCGTGGAAGAGCCGGGCCCCCTCTGCGAGTGGCTCGAGGATCGGCTGCGCGAGAAGCCGATCGGCCGCGACGCAGCACTCACGGAACTCGCTTAGACCCGCATCTCACCGGCTACTGCGGCTGCCGGTAGCCGAGCCGGTGGATCGCGACCTCCGCGTCTTCCTCGACTGCGGCCTTCTCTGCTGGGGCTTTTTCCGCGTCCGCTGCGAAGGCTGCGGCGGCCCATGCTCACGTGGCAGCGACGCCGGGTCGCCCGGAGGTCGCCGCAGACCGGGTCGGCCACGTCGCCTAAGCTACTCGGGGCAACCCACGGCACTCGGGGGAGTTGCCGATTCGGATCCGAGTGGAGCTCGCTGCCCGCCCGGATTCTTGTCGCAACCGCCGCGCTGCAGAGAAGGGAGACGAATCGTATGAGTACCTGGAAGAGGCCGTTCTACCGCACCAGCGTGTTTCTGACGAATGGGCTGCTCACCGTGCTGAAGTTGCCGCGGCCGCTTTTGTTCACCGGCCCCGGCTCCTCCCAGCAGCTGTGCCGGACGATCGCCGAGATGGGTACGCGTCGCCTGCTCGTGGTCACTGATGCCGTGCTGATGAAGCTCGGCCTGGTCGAGCCGATGCTCGCGGCACTGAAGGACGCGGGCGTCGACTGCTCGGTCTACGATGGCGTCGAGCCGAACCCCAGCTACGCCCAGGTGGAGGCCGGGCTCGCGCTGTTCGACGAGACCCGCTCCGAGGCCGTCCTGTCGGTGGGCGGCGGCTCGCCGATCGACGCGGCAAAGGTGATCGTGGCGCGGGCGTCGACGCGCAAGCCGATCGAGAAGCTGATCGGCAACTTCAAGATCCGCGGGGCGCTGCTGCCCCATTTCGCGGTGCCGACCACGGCGGGTACCGGCTCGGAGGTCACGGTCGCGGCGATCGTCACGGACACGCAGGCGCGCCGGAAGTGGGCCGTCGCCGACCCGAAGCTGGTCCCGCAGATGGCGGCCCTGGATCCGGACCTGATGCTCGGCCTGCCGCCGGCGATCACCGCAGCCACCGGCATCGACGCCCTGACGCACGCCGTCGAGGCCTACGTCTCCACGATCGCCAACGCAGAGACCGACGGCTTCGCGAGGGCTGCCGTGCGACTCATCTTCCGTCATCTGAGACGCGCCTACGACGATGGTTCCGACCGGGAAGCGCGGCAGGGCATGGCGCTCGCCTCCACCTATGCGGGCCTGGCCTTCACTCGCGCCCTGGTCGGCTACGTGCACGCCATCGCTCACAACTTCGGCGGCATGTATCACACGCCCCACGGGCTGGCCAACGCCATCATCCTGCCGCACGTGCTGGACTACTCCGCACCGGCGGCGGCATCGCGGCTCGCCGAGCTCGCCGCCGTTGCGGAGCTCGGTACGAAGGGAGAGGGTGACCGCGAGCTGGCCGGTCGGTTCATCGCGGAGATCCGCGAGCTGAACCGGCACATGCAGATCCCGGAAGGCCTGGATGCGCTTCGCGCTCCGGACATTCCCACCATCGCCGAACGCGCCCTCGCCGAGGCCCACGGCACCTACGCGGTGCCGAGGTACATGGACCAGGAGCAGTGCGAGACGCTGGTTCGCGGCATGCTGACCTGAAACCCGCTGGCACGCCTGTGGCGTGCCCGGGTCCGAGCGCCGCGAATTTCAACAGGGATGGCGTTGCCTTTTGCCTTTTGCCTTTTCGGGGTCGAGCTGACTCAGGCGGTGTGGTGGCGAGGCGGCTTTCATTGGGATGTCACGTTCTTCTTCAACGCGACGTGGACTTCCCCGATCTTGTGGGCACCTCAATGCTAGCCCCTGAGGTGTCCACAAGACCGGGTCAATTCCAGACTTCACATGTAGCCGAGTGCTTCCAGGCGCTCCAGCTCTTCGGGAGAGAGCTCCAGCGTCTCCTCGACCGATTGGCTGGATTGCATGAACCGCTCGAGCTCGCTCCAGAGCGCCCGGGTGCGGGCCGGCTCGTCCTGGGAGACGTCGTTGCTCTCGGCCGGGCCCTTCTCCAGATCGAAGACGGTCTTCGATCCCGTCAGGTGATCGTAGTGCAGCTTGAAGCGTTCCATGCGCACCGACCGCCTGAAGTTGCCCTCCTCCATGGCCATCCAGAGGTCCGCCTCGGCGAAGACGGGCCGATTCGACTCCCAGCGCGAGGGCGCCCGCAAGGCCGGGCTCAGATCCCGACCATCCAGATCGGGCGGGATCGCGATGCCGAGCAGCGCGAGCGCCGTCGGCACGATGTCCACGTGGGACGCGGCACCCGAGACACGCAGCCCGGCGGGGACTCCGGGGCCGCTCATGATCAGCGGCACGTGGACGAGTTCCTCGTGGAGCGATCTCCCGTGAAGCACGTCGCCGTGGTCCAGGAGTTCCTCGCCGTGGTCGGACGTGACGACCACGAGCGTCTGCTTCGCGATCCCCTGCTGGTCCAGGAATCGGAAGAAGCCGACCAGTTGATCGTCCAGCTGCCGGATGCCCGCGTCGTAGAGATCCCGCAGCCGACGGGCATCGTCCTCGTCCCAGGTCTCCGCCAGCTGGCCCCTTCGATAGGCCTTGAGCTGGGCCGTGGAGCCGTCGACGCTGCCAGCGTAGTCGTGCGAGAACAGGACCTGGTAACGCGGCTGCGCGTCGAAATCGCTGTGCACATCGAACAGGTGAAGAAACAAGAAGAAGCGCCCTCCGCGTTGGCTGCGAATCCACTCGCTCGCCTCCTTGATCATCCGTGGGGTGGATCCGCGAGGACGCCCGACGTTCCGTATCCTCTCGTAGACCTGGAAGCCGCCGCCGAAGCCGCGCTTCGCATCGAGCAGACGCACGTTGACGAACGCGCCGGTGGAGAAGCCGTTCTCGGCCAGGACTTCGGCGAGAAGCGGCAGGTCCGTCCGTGCGGCCTTCCGTAGACCGTCCAGTCCGTGAGTCCGCGTGTACAGGCCGGTGAGGATCGACATGTGCGCGGGCAACGTCCACGAAGCCGCTGCCGAAGCGTCCTCGAAGAGAACCCCCGTCCTGGCTACCCGGTCGAGTTCGGGCGAAGTGTCCCGGGCGTACCCGTAGCACCCCAGATGGTCCGCCCTGAGGGTGTCAGATGGAGATCAGGATCAGGTTGCGGGCCGTGGCGCCGCCTTCGGTTCCTCCGCCGCATGCCCACACCGGCAGCAACGAGACCGCGCAGGTGAGGCAGAGGAAAATGCCCGGAATCACATCTGTTCTGCGCATGGCAAAAGCCGCCGACCGCCTGCTGGCGCTACCTGGGAGAGAACACACCCGCATTGCCAATCTCTGCGCGGGAGTCTACAGATTCGACGTTATCGGACGTTGGCGAGACCCGCTTGTGCCACTTGGCCGCGATGCAGCGCTAACGGAAGTCGCCTAGCCCGCGTTTCTCAGCGGTTCGCTACTGCGGCCGCCCGTAGCCGAGCTTGTGGATCGCGACCTTTCGGAGCTCCCGGTCGACTCGTTTCCAGAGGGCTCGCCGCAGCGGCCGATCGTCGCGGCAGTAGGCGGTGAAGAACCGAGAGCAGCCCCGCGAGCCCACGCGTTCCAACACGCCTCGCTTCAAGAGAGACCGGAACAGGCGCATGATCTGCGCCATTCGCTCGCCTGGAGTGAGGCCGGGAGTGATCCGGGCCTTGTCCAGGTCGATGACGATGCACTCGGCGGAGCCGTCTCTTTCACGGACCAGCAGATTCTTCACGTGGAGGTCGGCATGCCGGCCTCCCTGGTCGTGAAAGCGGCGTACCGCGCTTCCCACCGCCTCGGCGACCCGCAGCAATCGGGGAGGCTCCGGCGCGGATTCGAGAAAGGACAGCGCGTCCACGGCGTCGGGCTCGAGATAGGTGCCCACCACGGCCTCCCAGAAGGGACCTGCGATCCTTCTTCCCAGCGCCAGGGCCGGCCGGGGGACCGGCGCTCCGGCACTCCGGAGCAGAGCCGTCACGCGAAGCTCGCGAAGCGGTCTGCGGAGCCCGAGAAAGGCCGAGCCGAAGAGCGGCCCGAGCAGGCCGCCGTGAAGGAGACGGCGAAGCACCAGCTTGTCCGTCGATCCCGGCGGTTCGACCAGGGCGGTCTCGGCGCGACCCGTGGCGCCGCCGCTACGGGCGAAGAGCCGATCGATCGCGCCGGGGGAATCCAGGGAGAGGCTGCGCAGCGCCTCCTCCAGGGCGGGATCGACGACGAGGGAGACGCGACCCATCGAGAGACAGCGGAACCCCGGCGGTGCGGCCTCAGATTTCTGCACGGCGCGCGCGATACAGCAGAGGTATCGCGATGACCGCAAAGGCGGTATTCGGCAGCCACATGGCCACGGCCGCGGAGAGCGTGCCGTCCTTCGCCAGCAGGCTTCCAAAGGACAGCAGCGAGTAGTAGACGAAGACCAGCCCCACGCAGATCAGCACACCCCACGACCGCGCGCCCTTGGAGCGGCGCAGACCCAACGGAATCCCGATCAGCGCGAAGAGCAGAGGAGCCACCGGGAGCGCGAGCCGGCGGTGGAGCTGGACCTCGTAGCGCTCCTTCGCCTTGACCCGCACCTCTCTGGGCGGCCGGCCGTGGGTGTCGAAGTACTCCAGCACCTCGAGGATTCTCCCGGTGCGCATCTCCTTGGGCGGGACCCGCGAGGGGCCGGAGCCGAGGATCTCGCTCATGTCGACGGCGTAGTCGAAGTCCGTGAAGGAAATACGCCGGTATTGATCCTGCGCGTCGTCGCCGGATTCGAAGTGGATGTCCCCCTCCTGGAGCCTGAGATGGGCGCTCGCGGTCTCCGAGTCGAAGGAGAAGTGCCCGCGCTCCGCGACGACGGTGAAGGGTTGGGTCGGGTCGGTGCGGTCCGAGATCAGGACGCCGGTGAGCTGGTTCTGCTCGTCGCGCCCCTCCACGAAGAGCAGACGCCGCTCGGCTCGATCGAGCCGGTTGAAGTTCCCGGCCTCGATGATTCCGCCTCGGGCGGCGATCTCGTTGAAGACGGACCGGAGCCGGCTGCGCCCCAGCGGCTCCACCTCGGAGAGCAGCACGCCGGTGGCGGCGGAGGTGAGCAGAGCCAGCAGAAGGGAGGGAATCGCGAACTGACCGAGGCTGATTCCAAGGGTGCGCATGGCCGTGACCTCGGAGTCCGCGGAGATCCGGCCGACGGCGACCAGGACGCCGAACAGGAAGGCGATGGGAACGGCGTAGCCGGTGAGCATCCCCACCACGCAGCCCAGGATTGCCAAGGTATCGGCGGCGCCGAACCCCAGAGTGGCCAGGTCATCGAGCCGCCGAAGCAGGTTCTGGGTGACCAGAATCGATCCGATCACCAGCAGGCCGAGCCCGGCGTAGAGCAGGATCTCTCGGAGGACGTACAGGGAGAGGATGCGCGGTGCCCGCATGGCAGACTATCCTACCCGGGGGAATCCCCCTCCGCGAGGCTCGTCATCGCCACCTGCACGAATCCACTCTCCGACCTCCCGCAGGCCGATCGGATTCTCGTGATTCGCCTCGGAGCCGTGGGCGACGTGGTGCGAACGCTTCCCGCGGTCTCCTCCCTGCGCGGTGCCTACCCCGGCTCCCACATCGCCTGGCTGCTCGAGCCCGCCTCCGCGAGCGTCGTGGAGGGGCAGCCCTGGGTCGACGAGGTGATCCTGTTTCCCCGGGGTCCGCTCCGGGACTCTCTGCGGGGATGGCACCTGGTGAGCGCCGGGCGGGTCGCCCGCCGCTTCCTCCGGGAGCTTCGGGCCCACCACTTCGATCTGGTCCTCGACTTCCACTCGATTCTGAAGAGCGGAATCCTGGGGCGTCTCTCCGGGGCGCGCCGACGCGTCACCTACGCGCGTCCCTTCGCCCGCGAGTTGGCATTCCTGTTCGCGACCGATCGCGCCCGGATCGATCCGCGGAGGATCAGCCGCTTCGAGCGAAACCAGGCTCTGGTGCGCTTCCTGGCCCTCCAGTCGGATCCCGACCCGCGGCCGCTGCGCCTGGATCCGAAGGCCCTCGAGCGGGTGGGGAAGGCCCTGGGGCCGGGGCCGGCACCGGTCGCGATCCACCCGGGAACCAGCGACGCCACGCCCCACAAGCGCTACACGGTGGCCGGCTACGCCGCGGTGGCGCGGGCCCTGGCCGATCGGGAGGGGATCGCCTCGGTGGTCAGCTGCGGTCCCGCTCGCGATGACCGCGCCTTCGCGGCAGCCATCGTCGCCGCCTCGGGCGGCGCCGCTCGGGTCGCTCCGGACACGCCGTCGCTGACCGACCTGGCCGCGCTCTTCTCGCTCTCGCGCCTCTACATCGGCGGGGATACCGGTCCGATGCACGTGGCTTCCCTGGTCGGGACCCCCGTCGTCCAGATCCTGGGGCCCACCGATCCGGTCGAGAACGCGCCGTATCCGAGCGCCCCTTCCCGAACCGTTCGGGTGCAGATCCACTGCAATCCCTGCCGCCGGGGCTGCGCTGCGGCGACCTGCATGAGGGTGATCCCCCCCGATGCGGTAGCCGATGCAGCCCTCGATCTCCTGGCGAGTACGAGAGGTGAGTGTGAGACTCCGCCGGTGCGGAGGGACTAGAGCCATGGCGCAGCCGGAGGAGATTCTCGTTCGGGGTCCGAATTGGACCGGCGACGTGATCATGGCCACACCCGGGTTTCGCGCTCTGCGCTCCGGGTTCTCCGAGGCGAGGCTCACGCTCCACCTGCGCCCCGAGCTGCTGCCCCTCGTCGCTGGAGCGCCCTGGTTCGACGAGGTGCTGCCGCTCGAGTCGTACGGGAAGGGAGCCGCCGCCCTGTTTCGAGAAGGATGGGCCCTGCGGGCGCGACGCTTCGATCTCGGCGTCTGTCTGCCCGACTCCTTCTCCTCGGCCCTGCTGATGAGGCTGGCCAGGGTCGGCTGCATCGTCGGGTACCGGCGAAACGGCCGGGGCGCCCTGCTGCATCGGCGCGTCGCCCCTCCGAGAAAGGGGGGGCGCCGGATCCTGATCGCCCGGGAGACCCACGTCCTCGGGCTGGTCGAGGCGGTCGGCTGCTCTTCCCGGGGTACCGAGCTCGAGCTTCACGTGACCGACGCCGAAGACGCTGAGGCCCGGCAGAAGCTCGAGGAGCGCGGCGCGCGCGAGGGCGACGTGATCGCGCTCCTGGCGCCCGGGGCTTCCTACGGGCCCTCCAAGATCTGGCCCCCCACCGCCTTCGCCGAGGTCGGTGATGCGCTGGCGGCGGCGGGGGCAAAGGTGGTGCTGGTGGGAACGCCGGCCGAGCGGAGGCTCGCAGGGGAGGTGCGCTCCGCGATGAAGAGGCCGGCGCTGGATCTCACCGGGGAGCTCGGCCTGGGCGCGCTCAAGGCGGTGGTGAGACGTTCCCGGGTGCTGATCTGCAACGACGCCGGCGCTCGTCACATCGCCGTGGCCTTCGGCGTTCCCTGTGTGGTGGTGATGGGACCGACGGCCCTCGAGAAGACCAATCTCAACTTGGAGCGAGTGAAGATCCTCTGCGCGGACGTGGATTGTCGCCCCTGCTATCTGCGAGAATGTCCCATCGACCATCGCTGCATGACTCGCGTCTCCGCCGAGCGCGTTGCGCAGGAGGCGCTCCCGGCGCTCTCGGACGGCGGGGCGCAGCGCTTTCGAGGCGAAGTCGTCACGGTGCCGAGCTCCTCTCCGAGTGCCACGCCATGACCGACCTCTCCATCGTGATCGTCACCTGGAACGCGAAGGAGGTGCTTCTCGATTGCCTCGAGTCGATTCACCGCGAGATCCTCTCGCGCACCGACGAGGGGCGAATCGAGACCGAGACCTTGGTGGTCGACAACGGCTCGCACGACGGCAGTGTCGCCGCGGTGCGCGAGCGCCATCCCTGGGCCGAGGTGATCGCGCTGCCGGAGAACATCGGCTTTGCCGCCGGAAACAACGTGGGGCTGCGCCGCGCCAAGGGTCGGCACGCGGTGCTGCTGAACAGCGACACGGTCGTGCTCCCCGATGCGCTCGAGAGATGCGTGCGCCATCTGGATGCGCATCCCGAGGTCGGCGCCGCGGGGTTGCAGCTGCTCAACCCGGATCGAAGCAAGCAGAACTGCATCCACAACTTCCCCGGCCTGACGACGGAGATTCTTCCCAAGGGGGCCCTCGAAACCCTGTTCCCGCGTCGCTATCCCTCCAAGCGCTACCATCATCCGGCACCGATTCCGGTGGAGGCGGTATTGGGGGCCTGTCTCTTCGTGCGGCGGGAGGTGCTGGAGTCGGTGGGGCTCTTGCCCGAGGACTACTTCTTCTTTCTCGAGGAGACCGACTGGTGCTTCCAGATCGCGCGCGCGGGGTGGCGTGTCGTCCACATCCCCGACGCTCAGGTGATCCACATCTTCGGCGCGAGCACCAAGAAGAAGATTCCCGCCGAGACGCGGATCGAGTACCACAGATCTCTGTATCTCTTCTTCCGAAAGAACCGAGGCCCGCTTCTGGCGCTCCTGGTGGTGATCCTGCGGGTCCTGAAGGCGATTCTCTACGTCGTGTGGAGAATCCCCGCGGCGTTGGTCTATGGTCGCGGTCGCGATCGATGGCTGCAGGACTGGAAGGTGCTGCGCTGGCACCTGCGGGGCTGCCCGGAGGGTGAGGGGCTCGCCCGCCTGCGGCACGAGAGCGCGGATGGAGGCGAAGCGTGAAGATTCTGGTTACCGGAGGAGCGGGGTTCATCGGATCGCACCTGGTGGACGCGCTCCTGATGGACGGTCACGACGTGCGGGTCCTCGACAATCTCTACGAGGAGGTGCACGGCGAGGCAGCGAAGCGGCCCGACTACCTGAACTCAGGCGCGGAGCTGCAGGTCGGTGACGTCCGGGATCCGGACGCGGTGGGTCGTGCGCTCTCGGGGGTGGAGATCGTCTTCCACCTCGCCGCCATCGTGGGCGTGGGCCAGTCCATGTACGAGATGACGCGCTACGTCTCCGCGAACTCCCTGGGTGCGGCGGTCCTACTCGAGGAGATCGTGGCGCGCCGGGACCAGATTCGGAAGATGCTGGTGGCGTCTTCCATGTCGATCTACGGCGAGGGCGCGTATCGCAGCGCCGGGGGTGAGGTGGTTCACCCGACCCTTCGCTCGGAGGAGGACCTCGAGGCACGCCGCTACGAGCACGAGGACGCGGACGGCGTCTCGCTGGAGCCGATTCCGACACCCGAGGAGAAGCCGCTCTTCCCCACCTCGATCTATGCGGTGACCAAGCGGGATCACGAGGAGATGTTTCTCTCCGTGGGCGCCGCCTACGGGATTCCGGCGGTTGCCCTGCGCTACTTCAACATCTTCGGAACCCGGCAGGCCCTCTCGAACCCCTACACGGGCGTGATGGCGATCTTCTCTGCGCGTCTCCTCAACCGGAACCGACCGATGATCTTCGAGGACGGGCTCCAGACGCGGGACTTCGTCCACGTCTCCGACGTGGTGCGGGCCAATCTCCTGGCCATGGAAGCCGAGGCGGCGGACGGCAGGGTCTACAACGTGGGGACCGGGCGGGCGACGTCGATCCTCCAGGTTGCGGAGCTGCTGGGCGAGCAGCTCGGCGTCGACGAGCCACCCGAGGTGGTCGGGAGGTACCGGGCCGGAGACATCCGCCACTGCTACGCGGACATCAGCCGCATCCAGGGCGAGCTCGGATACCAGCCCAAGGTCGATCTCGCCGATGGCGTCGCGGAGCTGCTGGCCTGGCTGCGCAGCCAGAGCGCCGACGACAGGATCGATCAGGCGACTCGGGAGCTTCAAGAGCGGGGCCTCGCCCGCTGATGGGTCGTCTCGATCAGCGACGCCTCGAGAGGCTGCTCGCGAGCTTCGGGCGGCTGCGCCTGCTGGTGGTGGGCGACGTAATGCTGGACGAGTACCTGTGGGGCGACGTGGACCGCGTGAGCCCCGAAGCTCCCGTCCCCGTCGTCCACGTCACTCGTGAGTCCCTCGCACTCGGCGGTGCCGGAAACGTGGCGCGGAACGTCGTCGCGATGGGGGCGGAATGCGCCGTCTGCGCCGTGATCGGAGAGGATCGCGCCGGCGACCGGGTGGTCGACCTGCTGAAGGACCTCGGCGTGGATCCGAGCGGCATGGTCCGCGTCGGAGACCGCCCGACCACCCGCAAGACGCGGGTCGAGGCGCGCTCCCAGCAGATGATCCGTTTCGACCGGGAGACCGACGAGCCGATTTCCTCCGCCGCCTCCCGCCGGCTGCTTCGGGCGGTGGATGCGGTGCTGCCCGGAGTGCGCGGGGTGATCCTCGAGGACTACGGGAAGGGGATGCTGCCAGCCAGGGTGTTGCGCAGCGCCATGCGCCGCTTTGGCGAGGCGGGGATCCCGGTGGCCGTGGATCCCAAGACGTCCGTGGCTCCCTACCGGGGAGCGGATCTGTTCAAGCCGAACCTCCGCGAGGTCGCCGCCCTGACGGGGAAACGGATCCAGAGCGAACCGGAGCTCCAGCGGGCCGTCGCGCGGCTGCGCCGCAGCCTGGGTGGAAGCGACGTCGTGGTGACCCGGGGCGCCGAAGGGATGACCATCTTCGAGGGCGACGCCTCCCCCGTGAACGTTCCCATCGCCCGCAGCGAGGTCTTCGACGTCCAGGGAGCGGGCGATACCTCGATCGCCGCCCTCGCGCTGGCACGACTCGCGGGGGGAACCCTCCTGGAGGCCGCCGTGATGGCGAACGCCGCAGCCGGTGTGGTGGTCGGCAAGGTCGGAACCGCGACCGCGACTCCCGAGGAGATCCTGGGCCTCCTGCCCGAATCCATCGCCGCCGCCCGGGCTGCGAGGTGCGCGTCGTGATTCGCAGCATGACCGGCTTCGGGCGTTCCTCCTTCGCGGTGGAGCAGGTGGACTTCGGCGTCGAGATCCGGACGCTGAATCACCGCCATCTGGATCTCTCGATTCGCCTGCCCCGATTTCTCGGCGATCGGGAGCTGGGGGTCAAGAAACACCTCCAGGGCAGATTCGGGCGCGGCAAGGTCGAGGTATCGATCGGCATCGGGAGCGGCAGCAGCGTCCACACGCGGTTGGAGGTCGATCTCGATCTCGCGGAGCAGTACGTGGGAGCCGCCGAGGCCCTGCAGCGGGTGGAAGGAGTCGGCGGATCCCTGGACGTCGCAGCGCTCCTCGCGCTGCCCGGCGTCTCCCGTCTGGCAGATCAAGAATTCGAGGCCGAGGATCTCGACGCGGCTCTCTTCGCGGCCATCGACGAGGCCGCCGCGGCCGCCGAGGAGATGCGCGTCGCCGAGGGCGGGCTCCTCGAGCGCGAGCTCCGGGAACGGCTCGAGCTCACCGCTTCGCTGGTGGAGGAGATCGCGTCCCGATCCTCCTCGGTTCAGGAATCGGCCCGAGAGCGCCTGCGGAAGCGGACCGAGCAGCTCCGCCAGGAGACCGGGCTCATCGACGAGGCGCGTCTGCACCAGGAGATCGTGATCGCGGCGGACCGGCTCGACGTGAGCGAGGAGCTGGCGCGCCTCCGAAGCCACATCGAGCAGTTCAAGTCGGCGCTTCTCCGCGCCGAGGCGGGAAAGCCAGTGGGGCGTCGGCTCGATTTCCTGCTTCAGGAGATGGGTCGCGAGGCCAACACCCTCGGCTCCAAGGGGGGCGACGCGCCGATTGCCCATCGAGTCATCGACTTGAAGACGGAGCTCGAAAGGATCCGAGAGCAGGTGCAGAACGTTGAGTGAGAGATCACCGCTGCGGTTGCTCAACATCGGCTACGGCAACATGGTGGTGGCCGCGAGAGTGATCGCGATCGTCTCGCCGCAGTCCGCTCCCATGCGGCGCCTCCGAGAAGAGGCCGCCGGGCGCGGCAAGCTGGTCGATGCCACCCAGGGGCGGCGAACCCGCTCGATCCTGGTGACGGACAGCGACCACGTGGTGCTCTCCGCGGTCAACCCGGAGACCATCGCGACGCGCCTGACCCAGGACGGGTTCGTCTCCCCGGATACGGACTGACCGCCATGGCCGACTGCCGCGGCACCCCCTTCGTGGTCTCGGCACCTTCCGGAACCGGGAAGACCACCGTCTGCCGCATGGTGCTTGAGCGGGATCCGCAGATCGAGTTCTCGGTCTCCCACACCACTCGCAGGAAGCGTCCCGGGGAGCGAGAGGGAGTCGACTACCACTTCGTCACCGCGGAGGAGTTTCGCGCCCTGGTGGACGAGGACGCCTTCGTCGAACACGCCGAGTACGGAGGGAACCGGTACGGGACAAGCTGGAGCTCCCTCGAGGGTCCGCTCAGCCGGGGGAAGGACCTGCTGCTGGAGATCGAGGTGCAGGGTGCCCGCCAGATCCGCGCGAGGAGAAGCGACGCGCGGTTTCTCTTCCTGCTTCCGCCCTCCATGGAGGAGCTGTCGCGGCGCCTCCGGGGGCGGGGCACGGACGACGAGCGACAGGTGAAGCGCCGACTCGAGATCGTGGTCTCGGAGCTGCCGGCGGTCCACGACTTCGACTACGCCGTCGTGAACGACCAGTTGGAGGTCGCCGTCACCGAGGTCTGCGAAATCATCCAGGCGGAGCGCTCCGGTGATACGATCTCCGCGAAGGTGCGCTTCGGGACGCCGCAGGTGGTGTCCCGGCTCGCGGGACGCTTCGACTTCGGCTCCTGATTGAGGGCCGGCAGCCGGTCGGCTATTCTCGCCCAAGGTACCGATTTCCAAAGGAAATCCAGTCCGGCATGCTTCGCTTCAACGACATCGCAGATCGCGCCTTGGAGAACGATCCGGACTGCGATCTCGAGCTCCTCCAGCGCGCCTACGTGTTCACGGCAAAGGTCCACGACGGCCAGGTGCGGCACTCCGGGGAGCCCTACCTCGTCCATCCCCTCGAGGTGGCCGGAATCCTCGTGGACATGCGCGTGGACGACGTGACCCTCGTCGCGGGGCTGCTCCACGACACCGTGGAGGACACCCTCACCAGCCTCGACGAGATCCAGCGGCTCTTCGGCGAGGAGGTCGCCTTCCTCGTGGAGGGACTCACCAAGATCTCGAGGATCGAGTTCACCTCCCTCCGCGAGCGCCAGGCCGAGAGCTTCCGGAAGATGCTGGTGGCGATGTCCAAGGACATTCGCATCCTCCTGATCAAGCTCGTCGACCGGCTCCACAACATGCGCACCCTCCACTACATGGACGAGGAGAAGGCGAGCCGCATCGCCCAGGAGACTCTCGACATCTATGTGCCCCTCGCCCACCGGCTCGGGGTCAACTGGATGATGCGCGAGCTCGAGGATCTGGCCTTCCGCATCCTCCACCCGAGCGTCGCGGCGGATCTGGAGGGGAGGCTCAAGGGGCGCCATCAGGAGCACGAGCGATACATCGAGGAGGTGAAGGCGATTCTCTCCGAGAATCTCGGGGCCGCCGGCTTCGCCGCCGAGGTCACTGGACGCCTCAAGGATCTCGCGTCGATCCACAACAAGATGGAGACGCAGGAACTCACCCTGGACGAGATCTACGACGTGATCGCCTTCCGAATCGTTCTGGATGGGGTGAGCCCGGTGGTCTACGCGGCGCTGGGGCTGGTGCACTCGATCTGGCCGCCGGTCCCCGGTCGCTTCAAGGACTACGTCGCGCTTCCCAAACCCAACGGGTATCAGTCCCTGCACACCACCGTGATCGGCCCGCACGGAGAGCGGATGGAGATGCAGCTCCGGACCGCGGAGATGCATCGGGACGCGGAGCTGGGAGTCGCCGCCCACTGGAAATACAAGCAGGGCCAGGGCGGAGAGCAGAAGGACGACGCCAAGTTCGCCTGGCTGCGTCAGCTTCTCGAGCGCCAGCGCGAGCTCGAGGACCCGAACGAGTTCTTGGACGCGGTGAAGGTCGACCTGTTTCCCGACGAGGTCTTCGTGTTCACGCCCAAGGGAGACGTCATCAACCTTCCCGCCGGGGCGACGCCCGTGGACTTCGCCTACGCGATCCACAGCGAGGTGGGCGCGCGCTGCTCGGGAGCCAAGGTCAACGGCAAGATGCGGCCCTTGCGTCACAAGCTGGCGGACGGGGACACCGTGGAGGTGCTGACGAGCGCCTCCCAGAACCCGCGCAAGGACTGGCTGGAGTTCGTGGTGTCGGCCAAGGCGCGCAGCCGGATCCGTCACGCGGTTCGAGCTGCGGAGAACACCCGGAGCCGTGAGCTGGGCCGGGGAATCCTCGAACGGGAGCTGCGGCGTGCCGGCTTCTCCCTGCCCCGACTGCTGGAGGCAAACGGCCTGGACGAGGTGGCTCAGAAGCAGGTGGGAGGCGGTGTCGAAGATCTCTTCGCCGCGATCGGCTACGGAAAGATCGCCGCATCGACGGTGGTTCGCTCGCTGCGTCCGGACTGGAAGGCGAACGAGGTGCGGGACGCCCCGCCGAAGACGCGGAAGCTTCGGGATCTGTTCCGGCGTGAACCGCGACCCTCGAGCACGGGGATCCGTGTGGATGGGCAAGCGGACGTGCTGGTCCGCTTCGGGCGATGCTGCTCGCCGCTTCCCGGCGACGAGGTGATCGGATTCGTGACGCGCGGGCGGGGCGTGACCGTGCACCGGAAGGACTGCCGGGTGACCTTCGAGCTGGATCCCGAGCGCCGCATGGAAGTGGAGTGGGACACCGATGCCAATGTCTCCCACCGCATCCGGATTCGCGTGACCTCGCGGGATGCGCCCGGACTCCTGGCGGAGATCACGCGCTCGATCTCCGCCGCGGGGGTCAACATCGGAGCGGCGCGGGTCGCCACGCACCCGGATCGCACCGCCACCCAGAGCTTCGATCTCTGGATCACGGACGTGCGGGTGCTGAACAAGGTGATGAAGGAGATCGAGCGGGTGAAGGGCGTTCTCAACGTCGAGCGCATCCGGGCGTGAGTGAAGGAGGC